>JAWXBM010000140.1:0-36466 GCA_034440115.1 Lysobacterales bacterium
GTCAACGCCGCCGTCAGCGTCGTCTTGCCGTGGTCAACATGGCCAATCGTTCCCACGTTTACATGGGGCTTGTTACGTTCGAATTTTGCTTTTGACATGCCTATCTCCAGAAAAACTAACGGACAAAGTCCTTGCTGCCTTAAATAATGGTGCCTACAACTGGATTCGAACCAGTGACCTCTCCCTTACCAAGGGAGTGCTCTACCACCTGAGCTATGCAGGCAATCTCAAATGTAACCCAATCTCAAATATAACTTTCTTCACTTGACCACGATTGGAGCGGGTGATGGGAATCGAACCCACACCATCAGCTTGGAAGGCTGAGGTTCTACCGTTGAACTACACCCGCCTTATCATCGCAGTCGGTTGGCTCAAAATCCCGGCCGATCAGGCCACGCGCCTGCCAACCCTGCTCAAATCAGTCCAGTCATAACAATAACGGAGCACACTCATGCACTATGTTTGTGCTCCGCTTCTTAAATTTTTCAAAACCATCCTTAAAGATGGTGGAGGGGGGAGGATTCGAACCTCCGAAGGCATAGCCAGCAGATTTACAGTCTGCCCTCGTTGACCGCTTGAGTACCCCTCCGGTACTTGTTCCTGAAAAACAAGCGCTTGGAATCATTCATCGCGCCCAACACTGGATTGATCCAACTGTTGAATCTCTGGATGAGAGCCAAATTGTGACGAAATATCACCGCGCCAAGCATAATCAGGCAAGCCGCGTATTCTCGCTTACTGTTATGCAAGTGTCAACACAGATAAACAGCTTTCGCCCTAAGAACCTTTGTAATCCAGGGCGTTAAGATTCTGAACAGGCAGATCGGTGGGTTTCTAAGGGGAAAGATCAGTCTTCGACTTCTTCAAACTCTTCCCACTCTTCATCTTTCTCGACTTCCACTTCAATTTCTTCTTCTTTGTCTGTGTAATAGCCTGAGAAATGATCGGCTTCACCAAAAATATCTGAATCCAGATCGATATCCTCATGCCATATATCAGATAACAGGTTTTTCAACCTGGCTCGTTCGGTTAAGGCTTCGATGTCTCGCCATCCACGTTTTTTCTGCCCCTGCTTGGCCAAACCCTGACTGACGGAGTCCGCCCGTCCGGTTTCTTTCTTCCTGGGATTTACTGAATTTGAACCCACAGCAACCGCATCAGCTTCGGTTTTCTGCGATTTCTGCGATTTCCTGGCAGTTTGATCCTGGTTTGAAGAACTGACATTTACCTCGCCCGCCTTGGGCGTCTGATTCTTGTTTATCTTTTTGGTTTCCTTGGATTTTTCTAGCGGATCTTGCTCTGCCGCCTGCTTGCCTGCTGAGCATTTGATGGCGGAATTTTTGGTTGCTGTGACTTTTTCACCGCTTTCATTGGCGACAGCATCTTTCGCGCGCAACTTTTTGCTTGCTGAAGCTCCTGAAGCCGTCGTTTTACTGACGGCAGTCGTCTTGAGCTTCAGGCTGGTCGTTTTGCTGACCGTCTTTTTGCTCACGGTTGATTTATTAACAGCAACCTTAGCTGCACCAGGCTTGGCAACGTGTGCTTTTCCGGAGACTGCAGACTCAGACTTTGCTTTTTTGGCAGTGGCTTTTTTCTTCGATTGCGGCACAACGGAACCCCCCGTCCCCTCACTCGTTGAATTTATGCCCTGCCTTATAACGCAAAAGTGAAGTTATGCAAAGTACTTGGTGAAATTTTGAGCCAACAATCAGACCCGATGATCTGACCCGATGATCAGACATTGAATCTGAAATGCATCACATCGCCCTCATTAACAAGATAAGTCTTGCCTTCTACCCTCAACTTGCCGGATTCTTTTGCACCCTGCTCGCCGCCACAACGAATAAAGTCATCGAAAGCGGTCACTTCTGCACGGATAAAGCCCTTTTCAAAATCCGTGTGGATTCTGCCCGCAGCTTGGGGCGCCGTTGCGCCACCCCAAACTGTCCAGGCCCGGACTTCCTTCTTGCCCGCGGTAAAAAATGTCAGAAGATTCAGCAAACGATAACCCGCTTGAATCAACTGATCCAGACCAGACTCTTCAAGGCCCAACTCGTGTAAGAATTCCTTTCTGTCTTCATCATTGAGCTGAGAGATTTCTGCTTCAATTCCGGCACAAACCGGAATCACTTCAGCCGATTCGGCTTCAGCATACTCGCGCAATTTTTCCAGCCAGGGGTTATTACCGGTCTCTCCTTCTGCCACGTTGGCAATGTACATTACGGGTTTGCTGGTAATCAGGTGAACATCGCTGATGGCTGCCAGTTCCGTTTCGGTGAACGCCAACAAGCGCACAGCTTTACCCTCGTCCAGGCATGCCCTCAGTCGCTCCAGAACCGACATGCGCACTGCGGCTTCTTTGGGACTGGCCTTGGCCAGCTTCTCTGTTCTTTGGATGGCACGCTCGACGCTTTCAAGATCAGCCAAAGCGAGCTCCGTGTTGATCACAGCCACATCAGACAACGGATCGACCCGGCCAGCCACGTGAATTACATCATTCGACTCAAAGCAGCGAACTACGTGCGCGATGGCATCAGTTTCACGAATATGTGCGAGAAATTTGTTACCCAAACCTTCACCTTTTGAAGCGCCTGACACCAATCCGGCGATGTCCACGAACTCCATGGCGGTTGGGAGAATTTTCTGTGGCAAAACAATATCTGCCAATTGCCTCAAACGTGGGTCTGGAACCGGCACGATGCCAACATTAGGATCAATGGTGCAAAACGGGTAGTTTTCAGCCGCGATTTCAGCCCGGGTCAATGAATTGAAGAGGGTAGATTTTCCTACATTTGGCAAACCGACGATGCCACATTTAAAGCCCATAATGTATTTCCGATTCCAGTGCTATTTTTCAGCAGTTTGTGGTGAGTTGGTATGCAGTTTTTTCATGGCATTGGCCAACTGGTCGCCGAGCACCTCAGGTAAAACAGCAATTGCGGAGCCGATAGACCGTCGAATTTCCAGCTCTTCGCCAGATGGGGGCCGGCTCAGCACATAGTCAGTCACCCGATCTTTGACACCCGGATGGCCAATACCGATTCGCAGCCTGAGAAAATCATGTTCCGGAACATGACGGAATATGTCCCGCATACCGTTGTGCCCGCCATGTCCGCCGCCCTGCTTCAACCGGACCGTTCCGGGTGATAAGTCAAGCTCATCATAAGCCACCAGCAAGTTGGAGGAATAAATTTGGTAATAGTCCATTACTGCACGAACTGCCTGTCCGCTATGGTTCATAAACGTAGTTGGCATGGCCAGAATACAAGTCCTGCCAAGTGCCTCCAGACGCACCAACTCAGAGTGCAGTTTGGTCTGAGGTTTAACTGTAGCGTTTAGCTCACGCAACAATTCTCCCAAAAACCAAAACCCGGCATTGTGCCGGGTTTCAGTGTACTTGGAACCAGGATTGCCCAGACCAACGATTAAGAAAGACTCAGACACAAAACTTATCGACCAAGATCAAACGTCTTAGTCATCCTTGTCGGCTTCGCGATCCTTGGAATCCTCTTCATCCTCCGCCACTTCTGGCTCTTCACCATCTGCGTCCGAACCTTGTGACTCTTTGACGTGGACAGCATGTGCAATAGCCGTGTCGTGCTCAAGACCCAACTCCAGCGATGGTATAGTAACGCCTTCGGGCAACACAACTGTGGACAGCATGACTGAATCGCCAGCTTCTATCTTGGACAGATCCACAGACAGGAACTCCGGCAAGTCTTTCGGCAGGGCTTCAATTTCGATTTCAGTCATCAGGTGCTGGATAACCACGCCTGATGCTTTGCCCGCGGGCGATTGCTCTTCGCCCATAAAGTGAACTGGTACAGAAATGGTTAGCAGTTCGTCAGCCGTTACACGCATAAAATCGACGTGCATGATAACCGGCTTGTAGGGATGGCGCTGCATATCACGCACAACAGCCTGCTGAGTCAAGTCGGTGCCTACCTTGATTTCAATAATGGAAGAATAGAATGACTCGTGTTCCGTAGCATGCAGTAACTCGTTCTGGCTCAATGATAATGCAACCGGATCGAGATGCCCGCCATAGATAATCGCGGGAACTTTGCCCTGGTGACGCAGGCGGCGGCTCGCACCTTTCCCCTGGCCCTCACGGAATTCCGCGATGATTGAATGATGAATAGACATGGTATACCTCTAGTCTCAATGCCCGCTGTGAGCGGGTTCCAGGCCAACACGGCCAAACACCAAGCCCGCGACCAGACTCAGCAACAAAAACAGCCGGGCATTATAGCCCAAGCTGCGAAACCTTAGAAGGGCATAAGTGGAATTAGATTGAAGTGGACCCAAAAAGCCTTTGATTAATCAACATACATCGAGCTGACGGATTCACCCTGAGCCATGCGGCGTATGGTTTCTGCCATCATTTGTGCCACGCTGAGTTGGCGGATCTTGCTACACTGACGGGCTGCTTCATTGAGCGGAATGGTGTCCGTAACAACCATTTCGTCCAATTCCGATTGGGTAATATTTTCCACTGCAGGCCCTGAAAGCACCGGATGGACGCAATAAGCCACTACTCTGCTGGCGCCTTTTTCTTTCAGTGCTGCCGCAGCTGAGCATAAAGTTCCAGCCGTATCGACCATATCGTCTACCAGCACGCAGCACTTGTTACGCACATCGCCGATGATGTTCATTACGGTCGCGACGTTGGCACGTGAACGGCGCTTGTCAATGATAGCGAGCTCTGCATCCAGACGTTTGGCGATGGCCCGCGCTCGAACCACTCCACCGACATCCGGTGAAACCACGATGATTTCATAAGCAGACTGGCGCTGCCAGATATCAGCCAGAGTTAACGGTGAGGCATAGACGTTATCTACCGGGATATCAAAAAAACCCTGGATCTGATCTGCGTGCAAGTCGATGGTGACCACACGATCACAGCCAACGGCCGAAATCATCTTGGCCGCAACCTTGGCAGTAATGGGTACTCGAGCGGAACGGGGCCGCCTATCCTGCCGTGCATAGCCAAAATAAGGAATTACTGCTGTAACCCGCGATGCAGATGCACGTTTCAGCGCATCGATCATGACCAGCAATTCCATGAAATTGTCGGCTGTGGGTGCGCAGGTGGGCTGCACCACATAGGTATCGCGACCACGAACGTTTTCCATGACTTCAACCATGACTTCACCGTCGCTGAACCGCCCTACGATGGCTTTGCCCATGGGCACATTCAATTCATGGGCGATATTGCTTGCCAATTCAAGGTTGGCATTACCAGAAAAGATCATCAGAGTTGGTGCGGCCACCAGTGCCCTCCTGCGGGTGAGTCGCCCGGATCAGACTAGCCGCCCTCTATGGGTGGCGGCAATCTTCAACCTGAAATCCAAACCATGCTGATTTGAACGAGAAAAAAATGGCTGGGACGGCAGGACTCGAACCTGCGAATGCGGGGATCAAAACCCCGTGCCTTACCAACTTGGCGACGTCCCAGCAGATTGCCGACCGCGATTTTTCAGACCAGTGTGCGGAGCATCGCATGCACCGGCGAGATATCCAGACCGCGAACAGCGCGCACATTATATAGAGAATTCAATCGCTGTGTAGTCTTCATTGCAGCTTCCAGGTCCGGCACTTCCAGAAAGATACTGCTGCCCGTACCGGTCATGCGCGCATCACCGTATTGACGTAAATCGTCCAACACTTCTGCCATGAGCGAATACATTCGCCGCACCACTGTTTCAAACACATTCACACCTGATCCTGCCAGCGCTTCCTGTTCGCTGATCAACGGGCAATTGCGCTGCAATGCCGGGTGTTTGAACGCCTTCGCGGTACTGATGTGCAAAGGCATCTGCACCAACACATAGTGTTTTTCACCCAGCTCCAACGGCTGCAATTGCTCGCCGATGCCGCTGGCCAATGCTGTGTGGCCGTGAATAAAAAGCGGAACATCCGCACCCAGAGACATACCCAACTGTGCCAGTTGCCGTATTGAAAGGTTACAGCCCCATAATCGATTGAGCACGAGCAAAGTGGTTGCAGCATCCGAACTGCCACCACCCAGCCCGCCCCCGACGGGAATGTTCTTGTGCAGGCGAATAGTAGCTCCGCGACTCAGATCCGTTAGGGATTGCAACAAGCGGGCAGCCCTGATCACCAGATCCTGTTCCGCCGGTATTTCGTCATGACTGCCAATGCGGCAGATTAGCCCATCGCTGTTGGGCTCAAATTCCAGTTCGTCGCACAGGTCGATCAACTGGAACAGGGTTTGCAGCTCGTGATAACCATTCTCGCGTTGCCCGGTAACGTGCAGAAACAGGTTTAACTTAGCGGGGGCTGGCCATTTAACGCTGACGGGTTCAGTCAAGCGATGCAGCCCCTTGAACCAGAGACCATTTACTGATCGCCAGCTTGACAGAGTGCTCCTCGCTGCGCGCAACCAGCTTGCCCGGCAACCAGACCTGCTCCTCGAATTTGTAATTGCTGCAACTGACATCCCAGCCGAGCTGCTTGAGGTGTGTTAGCCTGCCCTCTTCATCCAACTGACGATCCGCCCAATCATCGGGATGAACCAAGCCAAGAACCCACCAGGACAAGGCTTCCACCGGCACTTTCACCTGCATGTGGTCGGTTATCAATTGGGCGACGCTTGGGGCTGAGTACTCACGTCCATCGGCAAAGCGCAGACTGGCTTGCCCTGGCAATGCATCCAACTCCCAGGCTCCTTTTCCAAGTGCGCCACGGAATGACATCTGCGTGTTGGAGCCTTGCTGGTGCCAGGTTAATGACCCACTTCCACCATCTTTGCTATTGCTCGCAGCAAGGCGGCCGACAAGAGTCCAGCCTGACAACGACACCAGATAGTCATGGCGTTGCCGGAAGCTTTGCTCAGCCGCAGGCCCGGCAATTTTTACAGTTTGTGTAGCGCATGCACCCAAAATCAAGACCAGCGCAATGCATACGATAAACCTCCATACTGACTGCGTCACGCCACGGAGCAAAGCGCAACTCAAGGCTGCAGCCTTTCCAGTGTTTTATTCAAAACCTCATTATCTGGCGTTGATTCCAAAGCCTTGTCCCAAACCAATCGGGCCTCATCTTTGCGGCCCAATTCCCATAACACTTCGCCCAGGTGCGCTGCGATTTCAGGGTTGTCATCCAGCCTCAATGCCTGACGCAAATAAGATTCAGCTTCGTCCAGTCGGCCTTGCCTGAAGGCTATCCAACCCATGCTGTCAGTTACCGCTGCATCATCAGGCAATAGCTGGTAAGCCCGGTAAATCAGCGCCTCAGCCTCATCCAACCGGTCTGTCTGGTCGGCCAGCGTATAACCCAGGGCATTCAATGCCGCGGCGTTTTCCGCATCCTGCGCCAGCACGAACATCAGGTCGGCTTCTGCCAGCTCAATGTTCCCTTGCTCCGCGGCAACCAAGGCGCGTGAATAACGTAGGGCTGTGGAATGAGTGAATTGCAACAGAGCTTGGTCCAGCACTTCGATGGCAGCATCCGATTGCCCGGCCTGCTGCAGAATCTGTGCTTCAGTCAGCCAGGATTGCTCAATCACGGTGTCATCGGGCTGTCTACGCAAAATGGCCAGCGTTTCGCGGGCACCTTCGATGTCACCCAACTGCGCTTTCAATTCAGCTGTTCTGGCCATGGCCGCCAGAAAAAACTGCCCTCGCCTGATATTCGCAAAGCTGTCGATGGCTTCCTGGTACAAACCCAGCGCATCAGCCGATTGCCCCAGATAAAAGGCTTTCTCATTGCTGTTTTCAAAGTCCATGACTTTGAACTCTTGATAAATTTCTAGTGCAGCCGGTCGGTCCTTTCCAGATAGCTCAAACAAAATGCGCGTCAACAGGATATCCGGAGTCTGGTCCATGTTGCGTACCAGCTCGCGCGCTTGCTGCGGTTGATTGTTTTTTGCCAGCATATCGGCGTAAGCCAGGGTAATGTCATGGCCATCAGGGTCGAGTTCCCAAGCTTGCCGGGTATATGCCAGGGCTTGCTCCTTGTCATCCTGCCGATTGGCCAACTGGCCCGCCCAGAGCAGATAGCTTTCGCGACCGGGATCCAGCTCAACGGCTATGGCCGCCAGTTTATAGGCCTGTTCAAAATCACCCAGACGAACAGCCAACTGGCTTTGCGCAAAGGTAACCGCAGCATTGTTCTCCTCACCGGCAGTCTGCAGCAGGTTTTCCAGGACCTTTGAAGCCTTTTCCGGGCTGGCGGAACGACCCAGCAATCCAGTCACATTGTCCCAGGCAGCGTTCTTATCGGGGGCAAGCTCAAGTAGACGAAGCAAGTGCATCTCTGCGCCGGCATAGTCTGCCGTTGCCAACATGGAAAGTGCGGCCGACTCATGCGCCGCAAGATTCTCCGGGTCAAGCAGCGCCCATCGATCCGCCGCCATAGAGGCTTGTTGCCATGCCTCAGCCGCAAATGCCACTCGCGTAGCCCGCATCGCCACCTGCGGATCGGTGGACTCCATAGCGGCAGCAAGGTAGTCGCCAACGGCGCCATCCATATCGCCATCATTGCCGCGCATCTCTGCCGCCATCACGCGATACATGACTTCTTCGTCCATCGAAGCAGCTTCTGATGGTGCATTTGAAGCAGACGGGTCAGGTGAAGAACCACCTGAAGCTTGCGTCTCTGCCGTAACCTGCTCAGCCACGTCGGCCAGCTCCGCAACCGGTTCTACAGGATTGGCAGCGCAGGAAATCAGAGGGAAAAGCAATGCTATGAGAACAAATCGAAAGCGAATCATGAAACAATACCCAAATAATCTGACCACATAGGATACGCGCTTGACTGCATTGAACCAAACTCCAATTTTCTTAGGCTGGATTAGTAACGACACGATTGCCGGTCTTTGACGCTCTTTGTTGAATTGAGTTCAGCCCAATACAGAATCAGCAAGCATTAGTACCATGCCACTACTCACCCTTGGAATCAGTCACCATACGGCCCCCGTTGAAATTCGGGAGCTTGTGGCCATCAATCCTGCTGACTACGGAATACGTATACAGCAATTGAATGAAATTGAGGGTGTTGAAGAGGTGGTGGTTCTTGGAACCTGCAACCGCACCGAGATTTATTGCCTGGCTTCAAGAGATGTTCAGTCCGACTTATTGACTTGCCTGTTCTCTGGCAAGACATTGAATCGGCATTCATTGCAACAGCACTTTTACTATCACGAAGGCCTGGATGCGGTCCGCCACTTGATCCGTGTTGCTGGTGGGATGGATTCCCTGGTTCTGGGTGAACCACAAATCCTGGGGCAACTGAAAGAAGCCTGGCAATCTGCCCGTGAAGCCAGTGGCGCGGGAAAAGTCCTGGACAGGTTGTTCCAACATGCTTTTGCCGCAGCCAAGGATATTCGCCACAGCAGTGGAATTGGCAAACACCCGGTTTCAGTCGCCTATACAGCCGTTGTGCTGGCACGACAGATTTTCGGCAATCTGGCCGACCAGAACGTGGTTTTGTTGGGCGCCGGAGATATGATTCAGCTTTGCGGCAGGCACCTGGCTGAACAAGGCATAGCTCGGATCGAAATTGTCAATCGCAGTATTGAGAAGGCCCAGCAATTGGCCGATGAGCTGGGTGCAAAGGCTACAGCACTGGAGCATCTGCAAGACGTACTGCCGCGTGCCGATATCTTGATCAGTTGCACGGCCAGTCCGAATCACATCATTTCCCGTAAGGACATAAAACAAGCCCTGAAAAAGCGTCGTCACAGGCCGATGTTCCTGGTGGATATAGCGGTGCCACGAGATATCGAACCTTCCAGTGCAGAGCTGGATGACGTTTACCTCTACACCATTGATGATTTGCAACAAGTCGTGGACGAGAACCTGCAACAGCGTGTTCTGGCGGCTGAGTCAGCCAGCGGTGAAGTGGAGAATTCTGCAAACAGCTTTATGCGCTGGTTATATGGCTTGCGGGCCGCTCGTTCGCTGGAACAGATACGCGGCCGATCGCATGCGCATGAAGTAGAACTTATTCAGCGCGCCCAGAAGCGCCTGGAAGCGGGACACGATAGTGCAGAAGTATTGACACAAATGGCCAGCACGCTCACGAATCGGATCCTGCACCAGCCCAGCCTCAGACTACGCCAGGCTGCAGAAGAACAGGAATATGAAATCCTGCGCGCTGCGGAGCGGATTTTTGGCGCTGCAGATACTGATTCAGGCGCGACGGAAAGCGATAATTGAAAACCTCCATAGTTCAAAGACTCCAGCGTGTAGCCGAACGCTACGAAGAGATTGCCCTGCTACTGGCTCAGCCAGAGGCTTTTTCGGACCCGGATCGATTCAGAAATCTGTCGCGTGAATACGCCCAGATTGAACCTGTCGTACTGGCATGGAAAAACTGGCGGGATGCGGATGAGGCCATCGATGAAGCACGCCAGTTCCTGGCTGAATCGGATCTGGAGCTTCGCCGCATGGCAGCCGAGGATATTCGTCTCAATGAAGCCCTGGTGGATGATCTGGAACAGCAGATTCAACTGCTGTTGTTGCCCACTGATCCCAATGACCAGCGCAATATTTTCCTGGAGATTCGCGCTGGTACCGGCGGTGACGAAGCGGCTATCTTTGCTGGCGACCTGTTTCGTATGTATCAGAAATATGCCGAACGACAGGGCTGGAATCCCGAAATCATCAGCACCAGCTATGGTGAGCATGGTGGTTTCAAGGAAATCATCGTTTTGGTCGAAGGCGACGGTGCTTTTTCGAGAATGAAGTTTGAATCGGGCACACACCGGGTTCAACGGGTTCCGGAAACGGAATCACAGGGCCGCATCCATACCTCTGCCTGCACTGTTGCCATTCTGCCGGAAGCGGAAGATGTAGCGGAGATCGACCTCAACCCGGCAGAAATGCGCATCGACACCTTTCGCGCTTCTGGCGCGGGCGGGCAGCACATCAATAAAACCGATTCGGCAATCCGCGTCACTCACTTTCCCACCGGGATTGTGATCGAATGCCAGGATGAACGCTCGCAACACAAAAACAAGGCCAGAGCCCTTTCGCTGCTCAAAGCCAGAGTGCTTGAGCTCGAACAGAGCAAACAAGCCAAAGAAATTTCGGATGCGCGGCGGCTGCAAGTGGGCAGTGGTGATCGTTCACAACGCGTACGCACTTACAACTACCCTCAAGGTCGGGTAACGGACCACCGCATCAACCTCACGCTTTACAAGCTGGATGAAATTCTGGGCGGCAATCTGAATTTGCTGGTTGATCCACTGACTCAGGAACAACAAGCCGACTTGCTGGCTCAGTTGGGTGACTGATCGTTTTCGGGTCGTGACCGAACCTGCAGTAACACCCAGGCCGCGCAAAGGTTGAAGGGCAGAAGCGCGGCCACTGCATCAGCCGTGTATTGGCCAGGAGGCGATGGCCACAGGCTTTGCAGCAAGGCCAGGATTCCGCTAAACACAACCAACCAGGCCACCAATCGTGTGGATTTTCGCAACAGCACCAACAAGAACAAGGGGCTGAATAACAACAAATTGAAATTCGCTGCTGCCACTGCATGATCAGTGCCAAACCAGAAGAACATTAGAGCGCCACCCATCAAGCCGGCGAAAAACAACCAGGTGCGAGCCAAGGTGGCTCCACCATTCGGCCTGTAACGCCTGCACAGCCAGGCAAGCAATGCCAGGATCAGCAAGGCAACAGCCAGGTAGATTGGCCAGCGCATGGGAGCATTATCAGGGGGTGGTTGCAGTGTGGACTGGTAAAGCAGCACATCTTCTTCCAACAGACTGTCAACAGATTGCAGATGGGTTATGCCATCAGCCAATTCAGCCGGAATAAAAAACTCATCCCAGCGGCTGATATTTTGATCGACAGACCTTGCCAGGCCAAGCTCCAGACCGAGGTAAAGCCAGAAATTTCCAGCGGTCAGGCGGCGTGTGTGAATGCGCAAATTCTGCACTGCAGCCTCATCGGCGTATTGCTCGTGCAGTTGCCCATCCAGGGCAAAATCCAGCGCATCCCGCACCCGGGTGGAACAATTGTTGTAATAGTAGTCATACAGATAATCACGGTTCTCGGGTTGAACCTCACGCACCAGGTAATCCGCCAGGCGCAAGGCCTGCTCTTCACTCAGCGCCAGTTTCTGTAATCGTATCGAACGGTTTTCATTGATGTATTGGGCAAACTCGCTTTGCGCAGTTTGTGCCGCAGAAAAATACAACATGCGGCCTTGCAAAAACCGCAGGAAGAAATTTTCCTGCTCGAAATCAAAAAAACCGAAATTGAAGATGTGATCCAGCCCGAGATCTGCATCACGTATCCAGATGCCGTTATGGCCAAAGCGTTGCCAATAAATTTCCCCTGGCCCATAAGTTACCAGCCACACACCGGTTTGAAATTCCTGAAGTTGTCCAGGCAGGCCATTGGAGTTATCAGCAGGTTCTTGCGCCAGGCCGAATGGTGAAATCGTCAGCAGCAGAGCACCAAAAAGTAGCAAGCAGGCCAGCTTTAACCGGCCTGCGACAAGCTTAATCGCGGACATTAAGCTCCAGAGTGACCACCCGCCGACTCTCAGCACGGGTAACACGAAACTCGTAATTGTCATCCAGCACAATGATTTCATCCAGTTCCGGCACCCTGCCCAAGCGAGCCATCAACAAACCGCCTATGGTTCCATAATCCTCATCGCTGAATTCGCTGCCAATCAATTCATTGAGCTCATCGATAGGGGTCAGCGCCTGGACCTGGTAACAACCCGGTGAAAGGGATTCCACCAGAGCATCTTCGTGCTCATCATATTCATCATCTATATCGCCAACGATTTCTTCCAGCACATCTTCGATGGTGATCAGGCCGGAAACACCGCCATACTCATCGACCACAATGGCCATGTGATTACGACTGGCACGAAAATCCCGCAACAGCATGTTCAAACGCTTGCTTTCCGGGATCAACATGGCCGGGCGTATGGCGGATTTAAAGTCAAAGTGATCACTGCTGGCAGCCACGTGGGGCAACAAATCCTTGGCCAGTAATATACCCAATACTCCATCCCGGTCTTCACCTATGACGGGAAATCGGGAGTGCCCGGACTCTATAATTCGGGGTAAGAATTCTTCCAGTTCGAGACCAGCAGGAACAACCACCATCTGTGAACGGGGAATCATGGCATCGCGTACTTGCTGCTCGGATACATCCAGAGCACCTAGCATCATGGCCAGTGCGTCGGAATCGACAATGCCTTGATCACGCAACTCCTGCAGCATGGCTTCCAATTCCTCGCGGTTGCGCGGCACATTGGAAAAAGCCTTGCCGATTTTTTCGACCCAGGACTTGCGTCCGGAGCCGTTACTCGAAGGGTCTTCGCTCATTTTGGAAACCCGGGTTGCTGCAACGCTGAAACCTTGAGTTTCAACCGCAACATGCCGAATACACCTGACAGCGCCAATTGCGCCTATGCGAATATAGAGGCGCAGAAGCGGCGTTTCCAGTGTTTTCGTGCTGAAGTGCCGACTTTGATTGGTTTTGCAGACCTGAATCAGGCATAGGGATCGGCAATTCCAAGTTGCTGCAACAGCCTTGTTTCCAGGTTTTCCATTGCTGCAGCTTCAGCCTCTTCGATGTGATCATAGCCAAGTAAATGCAGCGTGCCGTGTATTACCAGGTGAGCCCAATGCGCAGTGACCGACTTGCCCTGAACATTGGCTTCGCTTTGCACCAGTGGCGCGCAGATAACCAGGTCGCCCAGCAGCGGCAACTCGACTTCTTCCGGAAGATCTGCGGGAAAAGACAGCACATTGGTGGCGCAGGTTTTCTGGCGGTATTGCTGATTCAAAACGGCACTTTCGTCTTCATCCACTATGCGAATGGTCAATACGGCTTCAGGCATGCCCTGCAAGGCCATATGCAGCCACTGCTCGAACTCGCTTTGATTGGGAATATCCTGCACGCTACTGACGTTCTGCAGGCAAAGCTCAATGCTCATCTATGAACTTTCCTGCCTGTTCTCTTCAGCTTCATAAGCTTCAACCACGCGCTGGACGATGGGATGGCGCACCACATCCCGCGCGGTGAAGTGACAGACACTGACGCCTTCCACAGCAGCGAGAATGCGCAAGGCATGTTTCAAACCGGAGGCCTGCTTGTTGGGCAAATCGACTTGCGTCATATCACCTGTCACCACCGCAGTTGAGCCGAAACCGATGCGCGTGAGAAACATCTTCATCTGTTCGCGGGTGGTGTTTTGTGCTTCGTCAAGAATTACAAAAGCGTCATTCAAAGTTCTGCCGCGCATAAAGGCCAGCGGCGCAACTTCAATGACATTGCGTTCCATCAGAGTGGAAACGCGTTCAAAGCCCAGCATCTCATACAGCGCGTCATACAAAGGCCGCAAATACGGATCGACTTTCTGCGCCATATCACCGGGCAGGAATCCCAGCCGCTCACCCGCCTCTACCGCCGGGCGGACCAACACAATGCGTTGAACTGCATCTTCCTGCAAAGCACCCACGGCGCAGGCTACGGCCAGATAGGTCTTACCCGTACCGGCAGGCCCTACGCCGAAATTTATCGGATGCGATGAAATATGGCGGACGTACTGTTTCTGGTTGGCACCACGCCCACGTATCAGACCGCGCTTGGTCCGGATGCCCCGATCGGCCGGATGTTCCGGCATCCCTTCTGCCTGCAACTCATCCATGCCTGATTCCTGCAAATGCAGGTTAACCAGCTCGGGCGAAAGAATTTCTGTTTCAGACAACTGGTACAGGTTCTGCAGCAACTTCCTGGCGGCTTTCACGGTATCCGGTTGGCCTTCGAGGATAAAGATGTTTCCGCGGCAGTACAGCACAATCCCCAGGCGGGATTCGATCTGCTTCAGATGTCCGTCGAATTGGCCGCACAGATTAGCAATCCGCAGCGTATCCGCCGGCTCCAGTTCCAGAGTAATGCTATCGTTCATCGGCAATATCAGGCGACTGCAACAGCATCCAGTTCACCGGTGACTACATTACCGCGCAGGGAATTGCTGAATGCTTCGTCGATCAGGATATCGACAAACCGCCCTATCAACCGGGGATTGCCGTCGAAATTCACCGTTCGGTTGTTTTCCGTCTTGCCAGACAACTGTTTCTGGCTTTTCTTACTGGTGCCTTCAACCAGCACGCGCTGGACCGTCCCCACCATTCGCGCACTGATGACCGCAGCCTGGGCATTAATCAGTTGCTGTAACCGCGACAGCCGTTCCTTCTTGACGGCCATGGGTGTGTCATCGGGAAGATTAGCCGCTGGGGTACCAGGACGCGCCGAATAAATGAAACTGAAGCTCTGATCGAAATTCAGATCCCGGATCAATTTCAGGGTGTCTTCAAAATCCCGCTCGTTTTCGCCCGGAAAACCAACAATAAAGTCGGATGACAGGCTGATATCGGGGCGGTGTTCGCGAATGCGCCGGATCTTTTGTTTGTATTCCAGTATGGTGTGACCGCGTTTCATCATGGAGAGCACGCGATCAGAGCCGCTCTGTACCGGCAAATGCAGGTAATTGGCCAGCTTGGACACCTCGCCAAAGGCTTCCACCAGGCTGTTGGAGAATTCCACCGGGTGAGAAGTGGTAAAGCGGATGCGCTCTATGCCAGCTATGGCGGCGAGGTAATGAATCAATAAAGCCAGATCCGCCGTGGTGCCATCGTGCATGGGGCCTCGATAGGCATTGACGTTCTGCCCCAACAAGTTGATTTCTTTTACATCTTGAGCCGCCAGTTTGGCACATTCGGTGATTACATCGTCAAAAGGTCGACTGACTTCTTCCCCGCGGGTATAAGGCACTACGCAGAAACTGCAGTACTTGCTGCAGCCTTCCATGATCGACACAAACGCCGTGGGGCCATCGGCACCGGGCTCTGGTAGATGATCGAATTTTTCAATTTCGGGAAAGCTGATATCAACTGTCGGACGACCGGTTTTGCGCACCGCGTCGAGCATCACGGGCAAGCGATGCAGGGTTTGTGGGCCGAACACCATGTCCACATAAGGAGCCCGTTGGAGAATGGCTGAACCTTCCTGGCTAGCCACGCAACCGCCAACACCGATGACCACTCGCGGATTCTTCTGTTTCAGTTTGCGCCACCGGCCCAACTGGGAAAATACTTTTTCCTGAGCCTTATCACGGATGGAACAGGTGTTCACCAGGATGACATCGGCTTCGTCTTCACAGTCGGTAATTTCCAGGCCATGAGAGGCCAACAGCACGTCGCGCATCTTGGCCGAGTCGTACTCATTCATCTGACAACCGTGTGTTTTAATAAAAAGCTTGCCTTTCATTCCTGTATTCCCTGCTGCTGCGGGCATCGCCTGTTAACTAACCAATTACCCGAAGAACCGCACAGGATACACGCTGGCAGGCGAAATCGCCATGCCAAGCATGTAGGTACTCGGCTATAATTACCACCTTTATGCGGCCAGATCTGGCCTGCCCAAGTGTTGAAAATTTCTGGAAAAATCATGAATCAAAGCAGGCGCGCCCAAAGTATGAGAGCCCAAAGCATGAGAGCTCTGGTTAAAAGCAAAGCAGAAACCGGTATCTGGATGGAGCAAGTGGCAATTCCTGTGCCGGGCACCAACGAGGTACTTATCCGGGTTGAAAAAACTGCGATCTGTGGCACCGATGTGCATATTTTCAACTGGGATGACTGGGCCAGAAAGACCATCAAGCCTGGCCTGGTGATCGGCCATGAATTTGTCGGCCTGATCGAAGTCCTGGGTGAAGGTGTTACCGGCTATAAACCAGGCGACCGGGTATCGGCGGAAGGTCATATTGTCTGTGGCCATTGTCGTAACTGTCGCGCTGGCCGCACCCACCTCTGCCCCAACACCGTTGGCATAGGCGTAAATCGTAACGGAGCTTTTGCCGAATACATAGTCGTGCCCGCTTCCAACTTGTGGCCCATACCCGACAAAATCGCTCCCGAACTGGCGGCATTCTTTGATCCATTCGGCAATGCAGCCCACTGTGCCCTGCAGTTTGATCTGGTGGGTGAGGACGTTTTGATTACCGGTGCCGGTCCTATCGGCATCATCGCTGCAGGAATCTGCCGCCATGTCGGTGCCCGGCATGTGGTGATTACCGATGTAAATGACTACCGCCTGGCACTGGCCAAGGACATGGGTGCCAGCCGTATCGTCAACGTGCAGCGGGAATCCATCGCCGATGTGGTGAAAGAGTTACACATTGACGGCTTTGATATTGGCCTGGAAATGTCCGGCAACCCAAAAGCTTTCAATGACTTGCTGAAAAACATGTACCACGGCGGCAAGGTCGCATTACTCGGCCTGCTTCCCGCAGATACTACCTGCGATTGGGACCAGATCATCTTCAAGGGTCTGGAGTTACACGGCATATACGGCCGCAGAATGTATGAAACCTGGTACAAGATGACGCAAATGGTACTGACGGGCTTTCCTTTGCAAAAAGTCCTCACCCACCACATTGCCATTGACGATTTTGCCAGCGGCTTTGAGCTGATGCGCGCCGGCGAATGTGGCAAAGTCGTTTGCGACTGGACTGGAAGTCAATAGCATGCGTGCACCAAGAACCGCCAAAGCCATGCAAAAGCTGGACAAAATCCTGGCTGAGATTCGAGCGGCTGGCCTGTACAAGGAAGAACGCGTTATCACCACCCCACAACGAGTGCATATCGCAGTAGAGGGTGGTCGGGAAGTACTGAATTTCTGTGCCAATAACTACCTGGGTCTGGCAGATAATCCGGAAGTCATCGCAGCGGCCCATCAGGGCTTGCAGGATCACGGTTTCGGCCTGGCCAGTGTGCGCTTTATCTGTGGCACACAGGATTTGCACAAACGGTTGGAAAAAACCATTGCCGATTTTTTCGGCACCGAAGACACCATTCTCTACACCTCCTGTTTCGATGCCAACGGTGGATTGTTTGAAACGCTGCTGGGCCCGGATGATGCCATCATTTCCGATGCGCTGAACCACGCCTCCATCATCGACGGTATTCGGCTCTGCAAAGCCCGGCGTTATCGCTACCCCAACAGCGATATGCAAGCTCTGGAAGAAGCCCTGCAAGCCAGTCAGGACTGCGGCATTCGGCTGATTGCCACTGATGGCGTGTTCAGCATGGATGGCTACATCGCCAGGCTGGATGAGATCTGCGCCCTGGCTGAAAAATACGCTGCTCTGGTGATGGTGGATGACAGCCACGCGACAGGTTTTATCGGCAAAACCGGTCGCGGTTCCGCTGAGTATCATGGGGTGATGGACAAGATCGACATATTTACTTCCACCTTGGGCAAAGCACTGGGCGGAGGTTCCGGCGGTTTTACCACCAGCAGACGGGCTGTAATCGAGTTGTTACGGCAGCGCTCAAGGCCTTATTTGTTTTCCAACACCCTGCCACCGCCGCTGGTCGCTGCGTCGATCAAGGTATTCGAAATGGTTAGTTCGACCACCGAGTTGCGTGACCAACTGGAAGAAAACACCCACTACTTCCGCAAAGGCATGCAGGCGGCTGGTTTTGACATCAAGCAAGGTGTGCATCCCATCGTGCCGGTGATGCTCTACGATGCGCCGTTGGCGCAGCAGTTTGCCCGTCGTCTGCTGGACGAAGGGATTTACGTTATCGGCTTCTTTTTCCCGGTGGTACCCAAAGATGAAGCACGCATCCGCGTGCAGGTATCAGCGGCACACCAAAAGGCCGATCTGAACCTGGCCATCGCTGCCTTTACCCGCGTAGGCAAAGAATTGGGCGTTATTTGAAGACACCGGCTGGCCTGATGTCCGAACCTATAATAAAGCTCCGCTCAGGCCTGTAATTCTTCGCGTACCGTATCCGCCAGTTGCTGTGCCAGTTTGTTCACCATAGCTGCATCCGAGCCTTCCAGCGTCACACGTATCAATGGCTCAGTGCCAGATGGCCGCAGGATAACCCGCCCTTTGCCGTTGAATGTGGCTTCGATATCCTTGACCGCTTGCTGGATGCGAGCCGACCCTTCCATGCGCTTGGCCGCACCGGCAGCAATGGGCACATTGATCATGGTTTGCGGATACTTTTCAAAGCCGGTTGACAACTCGGCCAGGCTTTTACCGGTTCTGAGCATGATTTCGAATACTTGTAGCGCGCTGACAATGCCATCGCCGGTACTGGTTCTGTCCAGGCAAAGTATGTGACCTGATGCCTCGCCTCCCAGTTTCCAGCCTTTCTGTCGCAGTTCGCGGTGTATATGCCTATCACCCACTGCTGTTCGTTCAAAAACAATATTGCGTTCGCGCAAGGCCAGCTCCAGGCCTAAATTCGACATCACGGTTCCCACCACGCCGCCGATCAGGGTGCCTTGATCCTGCCGAGCCGTGGCGATGATATACAGCATCTGGTCACCATCAACCAGCTTGCCTTGATGATCGGCCATCACCACGCGATCACCATCACCATCCAGCGCGATTCCTGCATCAGATGAACGTGCCAAAACCTGTGATTGCATCAGTCCTGGATGGGTTGAACCGCAGTTGTCGTTGATATTTTTGCCATCCGGCTCATCACCGATGACATAGACTTTGGCACCCAGTTCGCGCAATACCGACGGTGCAACGCGATAGGTAGCGCCGTGAGCGCAGTCCAGCACCACCCGCAAGCCACCAAACGAGGTGCCGAATGGAGTAGTGCCTTTGCAGAATTCTATGTAGCGGCCAGCCGCATCATCGACGCGGGCAGCTTTGCCGAGTCGGGCCGATTCTACCGTGGTGAACGGTAATTCCAGTTCCGCTTCGATGGTCTCTTCCACTTCATCACTGAATTTCTCACCATCAGCGGAAAAGAACTTGATGCCATTATCTTCATAGGCATTGTGTGAGGCCGAAATGACGATGCCCGCACAGGCATAAAGTGTCCGCGTCAAATAAGCGATGGCTGGCGTCGGCATGGGTCCAAGCAAGAGCACATTGGCACCCGCAGCGGCCAGGCCAGCCTCCAGTGCCGATTCAAACATGTAGCCGGATATGCGAGTGTCTTTGCCGATCACGACTGAGCGCTTTTCGCCTTTGGCCAGCACCATGCCGGCCGCACGCCCCAGTCGCAGCATGAAATCTGCCGTGATCGGGGACTCACCTACCCGGCCTCTGACCCCATCTGTTCCAAAGTATTTTTTTGCCATTTGCTGATTCTAAACCCTGTGCGCCCACTTCGCTCTAGGCGAGGTGGTTTTCACTTTCCGTGCTCTGAGAAATCCAGGATAGATTTGTCAGCGCTTGCTTATTCCAAACCCAGGGCCTGCCAGACCTTCAAAGCATCCAGCGTAGCCTGCACATCGTGCACCCGTAGTATGGACGCCCCATTCTGCGCTGCCAGCATGGCTGCGGCGACGGACGCATGCACACGGGCGCCTACCGGCTGGCCCGTAATAGCACCCAACATGGACTTACGGGAAACACCCACCAGCAAGGGATAGCCTAAGCCAGCCAGCCTGGGAATGGCCTGGAACAGTTCGATATTGTGTTGCAGTGTCTTGCCGAAGCCGAAACCCGGATCCAAAACGATATCCCTTGACCTGAAACCCGCTTGTACCAGGGCTGCAGCCCGCTGCAGCAAAAATGCCGAAACCTTCGCCACCACATCTTGGTAATACGGCTGCTGTTGCATGCTGCGGGGTTGTCCCTGCATATGCATCAGGCAGACAGGTACGCGCAGACTCAGCGCAACTTCCAGCGCGCCTTCAGCTTGCAGTGCATTGACGTCATTGATCATTCCTGCGCCTGCATCTACAGCGGCCAACATCAGTTCAGGCTTAGTGGTATCGATAGAAATCGGCACATCGACTTCGGCCCGTATGCGCTCAATGATGGGTAATACTCGATCCATTTCCTCTGCAATGCTGATCTGAGCTGCACCAGGACGCGTGGACTCACCCCCTACATCGACGATATCCGCCCCGGATTCGACCATCGCCAGAGCATGGCTTAAAGCCTGATCTATACCTTGCCAGGTACCTCCATCAGAAAAAGAATCCGGAGTGAAATTCAGCACGCCCATCAAAAGTGGACGGTCGGCAGGCAATAAATGACCTGAAATCTGCAGGACTCTCAAAAGCTGGCCAGGTTTCGAGACTCAGAAATAAACAGCCCCGCTCCCGTGAACATGCAGGGGAACGGGGCTCTAAGCATGAAAATCAGTGCTGCTCGGCCGGGCCGCCAATGGTGGAATGCCCTTTCTTGTTATCCGCATCTTCCTGGCTGTTGCTGGAGGAACTGTCATTCCAGCCTTCGGGCGGATCAGGCTCTTCACCTTTCATGATCTGATCGATTTGTTTGCCATCGATGGTTTCATACTTCATCAGGGCATCAGACATCCTGTACAACTCTTTCGAGTGCCTGGTCAATAAGGTGGTGGCCTGATCATGCGCAGCATCAATAATGCGCCGCACTTCCAGGTCGATTACTCGCGCTGTGTCATCTGACATCATCTTATGCTGGGTTACCGAACGACCCAGAAAAACTTCGCCCTCATCCTCGGCATAAACCAGTGGTCCCAGTTTTTCGGTCAAGCCCCAGCGGGTAACCATATTGCGTGCGATTGAGGTTGCGCGTTCGATGTCATTTGAAGCGCCTGTGGTGACATTGTCGGCACCAAAAACCAATTCTTCCGCCACGCGGCCACCGAACAGGCTGGCCAACTGGCTTTCCAACTGAATGCGGGAGACGCTGTACCGGTCCTGTTCAGGCAGGAACATGGTTACGCCCAGAGCGCGACCGCGGGGGATGATGGAGACCTTGTAAACCGGATCGTGTTCCGGCACCAGGCGACCGACTATGGCATGGCCTGCTTCGTGAAAAGCCGTCAGCTTCTTCTCTTTTTCCGTCATGACCATGGAGCGCCGCTCGCTGCCCATCAGGATCTTGTCTTTGGCTTTATCCAGATGCTCCTGGTTGACGTTCTTGGCATTTTCACGCGCCGCGAACAAGGCCGCTTCATTCACCAGATTAGCCAGGTCAGCCCCGGAAAACCCAGGTGTACCCCGCGCAATGACCTTGGCATCCACGTTTTCGCCAATGGGCACTTTACGCATATGGACTTTCAGAATGGCTTCCCGACCGCGAATATCTGGCAGCGGTACTACGACCTGGCGATCAAACCTGCCGGGGCGCAGCAGGGCTGGATCCAATACGTCCGGACGGTTGGTGGCTGCGATAACGATCACACCTTCGCCACCTTCGAAACCATCCATTTCAACCAGCAACTGGTTCAGAGTCTGCTCGCGCTCATCGTGCCCGCCACCCAGACCAGCGCCGCGATGACGACCGACCGCGTCGATTTCATCGATAAAAATGATACATGGCGCGTGTTTTTTGGCCTGTTCGAACATATCGCGAACGCGTGAAGCGCCCACACCGACGAACATTTCCACAAAGTCAGAACCGGAAATTGAGAAAAATGGCACCTTGGCTTCGCCAGCGATGGCCTTGGCCAAAAGGGTTTTACCGGTCCCGGGAGAGCCCACCATCAACACGCCACGCGGAATATGTCCACCCAGCTTCTGGAATTTGCCCGGATTGCGCAGAAACTCAACCAATTCAAAAACTTCTTCCTTGGCTTCTTCCACCCCAGCCACATCGGCAAACGTGATCTTTATCTGGTCTTCGCCCTGCAGTTTCGCTCGGCTTTTACCAAATGACATGGCGCCACGGCCTCCGCCTCCGCCCTGCATCTGACGCATGAAGTAAACCCATACACCGATCAATAAAAGGATGGGCGCTATGCCCAGAATCAGGTCTACCAGTATCGAACGTTCAGCAGGTGGCTCTGCGGTAATTTCGACCTTGTTTTCAACCAAATCATCAATCAACTTGTCGTCGGGAGGTCCAAAGGTACGGAACTCGTTACCGTCAGCACCTTTACCGGTGACTCTATTGCCACTGAGGCTGCTCTCGATGTGAACCTGGGTAATCGAACCATTGCGTACATTGCCAAGAAATTCAGAATAAGACAGGCTCTGAGGCTCGCTTCCGACACTAGCGTAATGGTTGAAAATAGACACCAGTACGACCGCGATGATCGCCCAGGTCAGCAGATTTTTTGCCAAATCGTTCAATGCACGTTCCTCTTTACCTGTACCTAAGTGACAATTCTTATGCCCGTTCGGCACAAGGTTCGTTAAAAGTTAAGGAATCTTTGATTAATTCAAATATTCCTGCGACACATGGAGGCGTCGCCATTTTCAATGAAGGCAATTCATTGAACATGAAGGAAAGTAACAACCACGTTTTTCACTTTCCGTGCTCTGGTAAATCCATCAATGGATTTATTCAGAGCGCCGTTAACCTACTTGACCCGCTTGCCAGTGGCCAGCCCAATAGCTAAAAGGTACACTTCCCGGCTACGTGGCCGCGAAGCGTCAGGTTTCCGCACCAGCACCTTGTCAAACCAGTTTCGCGTCTCGCTCACGAAGGCATCAAAGCCTTCTCCCTGAAATATCTTGACCACGAAAGTACCGTTCGGTTTCAAATGTTCCTTGGCAAATTCAAAAGCCAGTTCAACCAGGTACATGGACCTGGGCTGGTCGGTTGCTGCCATACCGCTGATATTGGGGGCCATGTCGGACAAAACAAGATCAACACCGCGGCCCGCCAGCTCGGATTCCAGTTTCTCCAGGGACTCCGCTTCAGTGAAGTCACCTTCGATGAAAGTCACGTCGGCTAAAGGCTCCATGGCCAGGATATCCAAGCCGATCACCCGGCCATTCGACCCAACCAGGGAAACTGCTAACTGGCTCCAGCCACCGGGCGCGCAACCCAGATCGACGACGCTCATGCCCGGCTTGACCAACTGATATTTCTCGTGCAGTTCCAGCAATTTGAACGCGGAACGCGAGCGCCACCCCTGCTGTTGCGCTCGTTTGACGTAAACATCATCGAAGTGTTCCGCCAACCAGCGCTTGCTGCTCTTGCTCCTGGCCATCTATGTTTCCTGAGCTCATTCCTTACATGTTAAAATCCCGCGCTGCAGCGCAGACCCGCAATTTCGCCCATCTTGCGGCTGCCCAATGCCTGCCTGATCGCAACCGCTCAGGCACAGTTTGCCACAGCAGGATAAATCATGGCTTTGAGTTCACAACAGAAACGCTACCTTCGCGGCCTGACCCACTCCGCCCAACCGGTGGTCACCATTGCAGACAAGGGTCTGAGCGACACCGTGGTGGCTGAAATTGAAGGGGCCTTGAGGCATCACGAATTGATCAAGATCAAAATGCGCGCCGAACGGGGCGTGCGCAAACACTGGGTCGATGAAATCACCAAACTGTGCAAGGCAGAGCAGGTCCACGTCATTGGCCAGGTGGTTTGTTTTTACCGGCGCAACCCAAAGAATCCCGTGATTGCCCTACCGGCCGAGAAAGCCCCAAAGCCTGCCTGATGGACCTCAGTTTCCAGGCGCCCGGCGACTACCACTTCGTGCGCTCAGTGTCCGCAGCAGGCATCTGGGTTGCTGATCAATGCTATGCCAAATCGCTGCTGCTTTCTGCCAACCAACTGGTCAGCGACTGGCCAGTGCAGCAATTTGATGAGTTGCAGGTCAGTCACCTTGAAACCATATTTCAGTTACAACCCGACCTGGTGCTGCTGGGTACCGGCAGCAAGCAACGCTTTCCTGTTGCGGAATTCATGATGGAGTTTTACCAACGCGGCATTGGTATCGAAGTGATGGCTACAGCCCCGGCCTGCAGAACGTTTAATGTACTGGTTGCCGAATCGCGGCGGGTGGTCGCTGCTTTTTTACCGCTCGCTGCTGATTCCAATCCTTAAGCTGAATCAATCCAGAAACGGCAGTTCTAACTAACCTTCCTTAGTGGAGATCTGCCGCAAGCGAGCCAGTGCCGCCATTTGTATTTGCCGCACCCGTTCTCGAGTAACGCCCATCAACTTACCAACCTCTTGCAGGGTTCTGCGTCCATGCCCGTGCAAGCCAAAACGGTGCCCCACCACTTCGCGTTGCTGCATGGAAAGCTGTTCCAGCCAATGATCAAGCAAACGTTCGGCGGCCCGCCCGCAATACTCTGACTCAGGATCTCCATTTTGTTTATCAATCAGCGAATCCAACATCAGGCGTTCTGAGCCAGGCACGATGGGCTCATCGGCCGAGGTGGTGGGTTCATTCAGCTCGAAAAAGGCCAATACCGTCTGGATATCCGTTTCCAGTTCTGCCGCCAGTTCTTCCAGAGTCGGCTTGCGATTCAATTTTTGCTCCAGCTCCCGCGATGCGCGCAAATGTGTGGTCAATTCGCGGATTATGTGGATGGGCAGCCGCACCGTACGGCACTGGTTCATGATGGCCCGCTCTACTGCTTGCCTGATCCACCAGGTGGCATAGGTAGAGAAGCGATATCCTCTCTGCGGGTCAAATTTCTCGACCGCGCGTATCAGGCCCAGATTGCCTTCTTCAATCAGGTCGAGCAGCGGTAAACTCCGGTTGTTATAAGCCCTGGCCACTTTAACTACCAGCCGCAGATTGGATTCAATCATGCGCTGACGGCTGGCCACACAGCCTTGCTGTGCGGCGCGAGCGAGCGAGATTTCTTCTTCTGCCGTGAGTAAGCGTGAACGACCAATTTCTGAGAGATACAGGTATGTCACATCCGCATGGTGCTTGCGGGATATGCTTTTGCCTGCAGTGTTTCGTTGCTGGATGGTTTCGACGGTCAAAGTGGGCACAAGTTCGTCGTCTTTGCGCCGTAACGATTTTGCCGAAACATTTATATGATCCGAAAGGGATTCTTGCATCCTACCCTCCCTGCACTTTCGTAAATGCGAAAGCTATTTGTATTCATGGCGCTGCCAGTAGTAATACTAGCGTTGCGGTAAAAAGTTGAGAGGATCGGTAGGAACACCATTGACGCGGATCTCAAAATGCAGGATAGCCTGGTTGCGATCGTTGGTTCCCATCTCGGCAACACTGCTGCCTGCAGCCACCTGTTCACCCTCGCTTACCAGTCGTTTTTGGTTATGCGCATAAGCGCTGAGCATGCGATCGCTATGTTTGATAATGATCAGTTCGCCATAACCAATCAAACCACTACCGCTATAAACCACCTGGCCTGGAGCTGATGCGACTACTTTCTGCCCAGCCTGGCCACCAATGTCCACACCTTTACGGGTCGGGTCATTGGCCTGAAAGCGGCTGATAATACGACCTTCGGTAGGCCACAACCAGCGGTCGGGATCGCCGGCTGGAGCAGAATAGCTGGCACCCGCGGGCTGTTTATTTCCCTTGCTAGCGGAGGAACCGGGTGTTGTCGTCGCATCACCGGCTATGGGGGTGGTGGCAACTGTACTCTGTTCAGTTCCTGGCGAAGCTGAACTTTGCCCTGGAGATTCAGGATCGTATTCCTGCGTGGTGCTGATTTGCGGCGTTTCCAGGGTGCGGGTTTCTGAGCCTGGTGCAGGCGCGGCAGTGGTTTGAACTCCGCTACCAGCAATATCACGGCTGGACCCGCTGCCCTGCGATGTTGTTGAGCCAATCCGTAAAAGCTGCTCAGGCTGGATCACATAAGGCGAGGCAATACCATTCCACTGGGCAATTTGCCGCCAATCCAGGCCAAACCGAAAGGCAATGGCGTAAAGGCTGTCGCCCTTTCGCACCCGGTAATAACCATCGGGCGTGCCCTGGTAAGCATTCCCGGAACTCCTGTCTTCGGCCGGCGCTGGTGGCGGACCTGCGCAAGCAGCCAAAAACAGGGGCAACAGCAGAATGAGCATCGGTCCCGACAGTTTTTGTTTCGCGTTCAGCTTTGACCTCACATCCATGTCCAGACAATAAACCCGATCAGCGCCGAAGCCAAGACCAACCAACCAGCCAAATCTACCCACGCACGCAGTTTATCTGCCGCCGTGTCGCCCAGTAAGCGGATAAATCCGGCCACCAGAAAAAACCGCCCTGAGCGCCCCATCAAGGATCCCGCAATAAACGGCAGAAAGGGCATTCCCACCACGCCGGCACTGATGGTAAACACTTTGTAAGGAATGGGTGTGAAACCTGCGAGCAGTATGTAAGCAAAACCCCAGGTCTCAAAAGACGCAACTGCAGCTTGAAACAAGCCCGCGTAGTGCGAACTCATCAGCCAGGGCTCAATGCTGGCAAAAGCCCAGCGCCCCAGAGCATAGCCAAACAGGCCGCCAGCAACGGAACTCAGAGTGCAGATCGTGGCATACCACCAGGCTTTTGCCGGGCGGGCCAGGCACATGGGCGCCAACATGACATCCGGCGGGATGGGAAAGAAACTGGATTCGATGAAACTCAATCCGGTCAAAATAGCCGGTGCGCGGGGATGACCCGACCAAGCCAGAACCCGGTCATACAGGTACTGCCAAGGATGAAACCCGGACCGTCCCGTCGGCTTCATGTGCGGCCGACCAACACGCCAATCAAAGGCCCACCCTTTGCTTGCATCACTTCAGCACAAGCCACTGAGTAACGGCACGAAGCTGACAGCACCGAGATCATTTTCCTCAAACCCGTCTTCCAACCTGCGTATCGACAAAAGCCTTTGCACTCCGTTCCGTTCAACCGGGATGACCAACAATCCGCCAACTTTGAGTTGCTCGAGCAAGTTTTCAGGAATTTCCGCGGCACCAGCAGTGACAATAATGCCATCGAATGGCGCCTGACTGGGCCAGCCCAGGTTTCCGTCTTCGTGACGCGTGTAGATGTTGTGTAAACGCAGGTGGTGAAAACGGCGCTTGGCCGACTTCATCAATTCTTCGATACGCTCCAGGGTAAACACCTGGGGCACCAGGCAAGCCAGCACAGCCGCCTGATAACCGGATCCTGTCCCGACCTCGAGTATTTTTTCGGGCTGTCCACCGTCCAGCAATACTTCAGTCATCTGCGCCACGATCCAAGGCTGAGAGATGGTCTGGCTCAGGCCTATAGGCAATGCGGTGTCCTCATATGCCCTGCTGGACAAAGCCTCATCAACAAACTCATGCCGAGGAATGGCCGCTAACGCCTGCAACACCCGCTCGTCACGAATGCCTGCGTCCCGCAGGCGGCGCACCAGGCGATCACGAGTAGCCTGCGAAGTCATACCGCTGCCTGCCAGGGTGGACTTTACTGTGGCCAGTCGATTCACCCGTTTATGCCTGCAGGCCGCATCCAGTCAATTTCTGCCACCCAACCCCCCACCTGCTCCAGCGCCTGGAAGCGGGTAAGATCCACATGGATGGGCGTGATGGACACATAGCCTCGCCGGATCGCGTCAAAATCTGTACCTGGACCTGCATCCTGCTCAGCGCCCGCAGGGCCGATCCAGTACATGGGCACTCCACGCGGATCAACCTGTTTAACCGTAGGCTCGGCGCGATGCCGATGCCCCAGGCGAGTCACTTCGAATCCCTGTATTTCACTCCAGGGCCGGTCGGGCACATTGATGTTCAAAATGGTGTCGGCTGGTAATGGATCGCTGAGCAGGCGCTGTACGACCAGGCTTACGGCTTGAGCAGCGGTGTCGTAATAGTTTGGTTTTTCGTCAAAAACCAGCGACACGGCGATGGCAGGCAAGCCCAGGAATCGCCCTTCCATGGCAGCGGCCACGGTGCCTGAATAAATTACGTCATCACCGAGGTTCGCGCCCGCATTGATCCCTGACACCACGATATCCGGGTCTTTATCCAGCAATCCTGTCAACGCAATATGCACACAGTCACTGGGTGTGCCGGTAACCCGAAAACAGCGATCTTCGATCTCACGGATGCGAACAGGCGCGTCCAGAGTCAGGGAATTACTGGCACCGCTGCGGTTTTGACTGGGTGCAACCACCGTCACATCGCCCAATCGTTTCATCCATTTGGCCAGGACTTGAATTCCGCGGGCATCAATCCCATCGTCATTACTGATTAAAAAATGCATATCATGATTCACTTATGATGTCTGGGGATGTCAAATTGGAAGTCAACTGCTACAAAACAGTGGCTGGATTTCCAGCAGCCTGTTTATTGTACGGCCTTAATGCAACAGCGGGAATGATGTGAGTAAAAACAATAAAACTGATACCGAGAATTTCCGCACTGCCATGGCCAACGTGCGCCCGCTCAAGCGGGACCCACGCCACCGCGAGGATTCAATGCGCCGCAATAAACCGACTGGCCAGCCAGGCACCAGACTAAGTAAGGTTGCAGAATTTGGCTTTGAGGACAGAATGGCGAATGACGCAGCAGCCTGCAGGCAAGTGTTTGATGCCAGCAGTCAATCGCTGCCCTTGCTCAGGAACGGTTTGCCGCGAAAATTATTGCGGCGAATGGGCAGCAGGCATTGCCCGCTTGCAGACTCCTTTGACTTGCATGGCATGAATGAGAGAACTGCCACCAAGGCATTGAACGAATTCCTGACGAATGCAATCGGGGATGGCCTGGCTTGCATCCGCATCGTGCACGGCAAAGGCCTGCGTTCTGATGGACCACCGGTATTGAAACTGATGAGTTGGAAGCTGTTGTGGCAACATCCTGCGGTACTGGCACTGAAGCCCTGTGCGCCGAATGATGGTGGCAGCGGTGCAGTGCTGGTACTGCTCCGCGCCGGGCAGGAAACAGCATCATGTTAGGGCTGTTCCTGTTAGCTCTGGGTGGACTTATCGCCGTGTCCTGGTGGCAGCTATTGCACGGCAAGGAGCGGGCCCGGGCAGTCGCTGGTATGGCTTGCCGTGAGCACGGCCTGGTGTTGATGGACGATACCGTGGTTTTCGAAACCGTAAGCTACCGGCCCGCCGGACCACGGCGCCTGTTTGCCCTGGTCTATAGCTTTGAATTTGCCTACCAGGGGATATTGCATCAGGGCGGAAAAGTCCGGGTTTCACCGGGTATGCCTTCGACCGTATTGATTACAACCGAAAAAGGCGATCTGATTGAAGAGTACTGATTACGCCGCGGACTGTTCGCGCTTATTTCACCAGTTTCAGGTGTGAGCGCTTTGAGCCGTTGTCATCCGAATCCGGCGACGCATCGGGCGGATTATTGTTTTCTTCCTGGGAAAACATCATGCCCTGGCCGTTTTCCTTGGCATAAATGGCCAGCACCGCTTCGACCGGCACGCGGACTTCGTGCCGCCGACCTGAGAACCGGGCGCTGAAGGTCAACCAGTCGTTGGCCATTGACAGGTCCCTGACAGCCGCGTGATCGATATTCAGTATCACCTTGCCTTTTTGTACGGCCTGCTCAGGCACTTCAACCCCGGTAGCTGAAGCGTCCACCAGGATGTGCGGTGTCATTTTGTTGTCGCTGATCCACTCAAACAAGGCACGCAACAGATACGGCCGATTGGATGACATGTCTTCCTTCATGGCAGAGTATTAATGCTCAGGAAAGATTCAATAACAAATCACGCTCCGCCTGAGTCAGACTGGCCTTGAAGGACATGCGCGAAAATAAGCGCTGTGCATAAGCTTCAACCGCAGCAGCAGGTTTGCCCAACTTGATACCGTAATAAGGCAAACGCCACAATAAGGGCCCCAGCGTGCAATCGACCAGCGTCAGCTCAGCACTGAGAATATAGTCGGCCATCTTGAACAATTCATTTCCGCCAATGATACTTTCGCGCAGTTGCTTGCGGGACTTTTCACCCTTCTTACCACTGGTCGCTTCAACTTCGCGAGCCAATGCATACCAGTCACGCAGAATGCGGAAGTGCACCAGGCGTAATTGCGCCCTCGAAACCGGGTCAACCGGCATCAGGGGCGGATGAGGGTAACGCTCATCCAGGTAATCATTGATGACCGTGGCGTCATAAAGCACCAGGTCACGGTCAACCAGCGTAGGCGCCTGGTTATATGGGTTCAGCTCGGCCAGGTCCTCTGCTGCAGAACTGTCTTCGGAAACATTGACGATTTCTACATTGATGCCTTTCTCAGCCAATACGAACCGGACCCGGTGACAATCGAGACCCGACTCAGATGAGTAAAGCGCCATGGTGGAACGCCCTCGCGCTGATACTGCCACTGTATTCTCCCTGTTAATCCGGTTGGTTAAGGAATCTCTGATTTTTTCAGAGATTCCCGCGACAGATGGACGTGTCGCCATTTTCAGTGAGAGTATCTCATTGAAAATGAAGGAAAGTGCCAAAAAATGTTATTTTGGCCACGCTTTTCACTTTCCCTGCTCTGAGAAATCCAGGATGGATTTATTCAGAGCTTCATTACCTAAAATCAAGCCGCCTGCTGGCGGCTTGGCATCAATGTATATCGCGCCAGAATTCGGCTTTTAGCAAGTAGGCCAGAAATGCGAAAACCGTTAAAAACAACATGACCCAAATGCCGATAGACTTTCTTTTCAGTTTGGCCGGTTCGCTGAGGTAATCCAAGAAGGTGACCAGTTCCCGAACGGTGGTTTCGTATTCTTCCGGCGTTTGCAAACCTTCGCTGGCCAATACCAGGTGGTCAACCACCTCGGTCTCACCGTGTGTGGCGTAAACGGGCTTTTGAATACCCTGCAATTCCCACAAAACGTGTGGCATGGCAGCATTCGGCAGCAGCAAATTATTCCAGCCACCGTTCTCATCCTGGTAGAAACTCTTCAGATAGGAAAACAGCCAGTCGTTGCCACGCGAACGTGAGATCAGTGACAAATCCGGTGGCGTTTTACCCAGCCACTTGGCGGAATCAGCCGGCCGCATGGCGATATTCATGGTCTCACCGAACTTGGCGTCAGAAAACACCAGATTTTTCATGACCTGATCTTCGCTTAATCCCAGGTCTTCCGACAGGCGATTGTAGCGCATGTATTGAGCGCTGTGACAGGACATACAGTAGTTAACAAACCACTTGGCACCACTTTGCACCGCTGCCAGGTCACGCGCGTTGACTTCAGAGTGCTCAACGTGCGCACCCCCGCCGGCAGCCATGACAAAGCCTGAAACCAGCATCCCAATGATCAGAATCAGAGCATACTTTTTCATCAGTGGGTCACCCGTTCCGGCACCGGCTTGGTTCGTTCCCTGGGGCTGAGGAAAAACAGCAGAATGAAATAGGCAAAATATACAAAGGTCCAGATGCGCATTTCTATGGTTTGCGCTGGTGTACCCTCAGCCATGCCCAGCATACCCAGTCGGATGAAGGCTATTACGAACAAGGCCAGCATGATCTTGTACTGCATGCCCCGGTAGCGGATGGACTTCACCGGCGAGCGATCCAACCATGGCAGGAAGAACAGCACCATCACTGATGCGCCCATCAATATAACGCCCATCAACTTGTCCGGAACGGCTTTGAGAATGGCGTAAAAAGGCGTGAAGTACCACACCGGCTTGATGTGGAGCGGCGTAACCAACGGATCAGCCGGTACGAAATTGTCATGTTCGAGGAATAAGCCACCAGCTTCCGGCCAGAAAAATATGAAGAAGGCGAAAACCAGCAGGAACATCGAAGCGCCAAATATATCCTTCACAGTATAGTAAGGATGGAACGGAATGCCATCCAAAGGAATGCCATCGTCGCCTTTGACCTTTTTGATTTCGATACCGTCAGGATTATTGGAACCAGTCTGATGCAAGGCCGCCAAATGCAACACCACCAATACCAACAGGGCCATAGGAATGGCCACTACGTGCAGGGCAAAGAAGCGATTCAGGGTGGCATCAGAGAGGAAGAAGTCGCCCCTGATCCACTCGGTCAGCGGCTCGCCGATACCGGGTATGGCACCAAACAGGTTAATGATCACCTGTGCACCCCAGTAGGACATCTGCCCCCAGGGCAACACATAACCCATGAAGGCCTCGGCCATCAGCGTCAGGTAAATGATCATGCCGAAAATCCACAACAATTCACGTGGCTTGCGATACGAACCGTATAGCAGGGCTCGAAACATGTGCAGATAAATAACAATGAAGAAGAATGAGGCACCGGTGGAGTGCATATAGCGAATCAACCAGCCCCAGGCTACGTCACGCATGATGTATTCCACCGAGGCGAATGCCTCGGCTGCCGACGGCTTGTAATGCATGGTCAGAAAAATGCCCGTCAGGATTTGCATTACCAGTATCAGCAAGGCCAACGAGCCCATGTAATACCAGAAGTTGAAATTCTTCGGTGCGTAATATTTAGCCAGGTGATCGTTGTAGAACTGGGTTACGGGCAAACGCTCGTCTATCCAGCCCATCAATTCACCGGCCTTCCGGGATAATGTGCTCGCAGGCTTGGCCATTACGCTACTCCCTCGGGACTTACGCCAATCATCAAGGTCTTGTCATCGATGAAGCTATAGGGCGGTATGCGTAAATTGGTGGGTGCAGGTACACCTTTGTAAACCCGTCCCGCCATATCAAATTTGGATTTGTGGCAAGGGCAGAAAAAGCCGCCTTTCCAGTCATCGTCAAAAGGTTCTGGCCCCACCGTCGGGATCATCTGTGGCACACAGCCCAGATGGGTGCATTGCATGTTGACCACAAAATACTCCTCATTCGATGCCCGACCTTCATTCTGGGCGAATGAGGGCTGTTCGGATTCCTGCGAGGACGGATCGCGCAAGCGTGCCTCGAGTTCTGGCAATAAACTCAGTGTTTCTTTGCTACGGCGCAGTATTCCGATGGTCTGGCCACGCCACTGCACTTTGAGCAGTTGGCCAGGTTCCAGCCCTTCAAAATTGACCTGTACCGGCGCGCCGAAGGCTTGCGCCTTGGCACTGGGCATCCAGGACTCAAGAAAAGGTATTGCAGCGATTCCTGCTCCTGTAGCACCTACGACCGAAGTCGTGGCGATCAGAAACCGGCGCCGCCCATTGTTCACGCCATCAATTGGCATCAGTATATATCTCCAGCTGGAGGGTTTCCCTGCGGGGTTTGCGTCGTTTATGACAGGCTTTAACAGCGGCTTGGCTTGCGCTTTTACCAAGTTCGCTGATTTTCCGGCCATCCAAAAGCGGCATTTTATCCGAAAGGCGCCATGTGAAACAACGCATTTGCAGATAGAATGCGCTCTCGGCCCCCTGACCCGTCATTTCAAGCGCTTGCTGCAGACCCATATCCGGGTAATCTCATGAAAAAAGTTTCACAAATAGTCGTTTTCCTGTTCAAAACCCTGGTAGCCGGCTTGGCTATGGCCTTTGTTGTACTGTATTTCTGGCCGCAGTTTGTTCATCCTGAAGATACTGGTAGTTCCACAATACCTGCAACAGAGGCGAAAGGCACTGCACTTCCAACTGGGCCTTTTTCTTATGCCGACGCCGTGGATCTGGCCGCTCCAGCAGTAGTCAGCATCTATACCACATCGCTGGATCCACAACCGGTGGACGCTGAGACCCAGGAAAGGCTCGGCAACAGAATGCTTTACCGTATGCGTCGGGACATGGGTTCCGGTGTGCTGGTCAGCGAAGACGGTTATATCCTGACCAACCACCACGTGATCAGCGGTGCTCAGAATATTCAGATTGGCTTGTGGGACGGTCGCATCGCATCTGCCCAGGTGGTTGGATCTGACCCACAAACCGATCTTGCTGTGCTCAAGACCAACCAGAACGGCTTACCCATCATTCCCTTCAAGGATGAGGTGCCGGTGCGCGTAGGCGATGTCGTGCTGGCCATTGGCAATGCTTTAGGCCTGAGCCATACAGTTACCATGGGCATAGTCAGTGCCACCGAGCGCAACACCTTGGATTCATTTGCTTTTGAAGGATTCATCCAAACCGATGCGGCGATCAATGCCGGCAACAGTGGTGGTGCTCTGATCAACGCCCGCGGCGACCTGATCGGCATCAATACCCGCCATCTGGGCGGCTCGACCGGTGCCCAGAACATCGGCTTTGCCATCCCCATGGCCACAGCGCGGGAAGTAATGAAGCAGATAATCGACTACGGATCTGTCAGGCGCGGCTGGTTGGGTGCCTGGGTGGGGAATTTGTCACCGGACAACTTAGCGGATGCCAATCCGCAGTTGACTGGTTTGGCGGTACGAAAAGTGTTTCGCGATGGACCGGCCTGGCAGGCCGGGATCCGGCAGGGGGACGAAATCATCCGCTTGAATGGCGATACCAAGCTTGAGGCCTTGCCCTTTGAACTCAAGATTGCCGGTTTGTTGCCGGGGACACGGGTGGAGCTTGAAGTCAATCGCAACGGGCAGCGGTTTGAAACCTACGCTACGCTGATTCAACAACCACCGACGGATTAGGGCTTGATTATGCTCTGAATAAATCTGAGATTTCCCGGTTACCTCGGCAGTTTATTAAGCTCGCGGTAAGGTAACGCCTTTCTGGCCCTGGTATTTGCCTTGCCTGTCAGCGTAAGACATTTCACATACTTCATCAGATTCAAAAAACAAAAACTGCGCCACACCCTCATTGGCATATATCTTGGCCGGCAATGGGGTGGTATTGGAGAATTCCAGGGTTACATGCCCTTCCCATTCCGGCTCCAGCGGCGTGACATTCACAATAATTCCGCAGCGGGCATAGGTTGACTTACCCAGACAGATGGTCAGCACATTGCGTGGAATGCGAAAGTATTCGACGGTGTGTGCCAGTGCAAACGAATTCGGCGGAATGATGCAGAAATCGGCCGTGAAATCCACGAAGCTGTTGGCATCGAAGTTTTTCGGATCGACCACCGCTGAATTGATGTTGGTGAATATCTTGAATTCGCGCGCACAACGTACGTCGTAGCCGTAGCTGGACGTGCCGTAAGATATCATGCTGTTGCCCTCGGCACTGCGCCTGACCTGACCAGGCTCAAACGGCTCTATCATGTTGTGTGACGCAGCCATGCGGCGTATCCAACGATCAGACTTGATGCTCACTTGTCACTCCGTTCCATTAAAGGTTTTGGACAAAGGTTTTGGGCAAAGTTCTGGCAGATTTCTTGCGCGAATTGGTGTTTATCCACCTTTAGCGGTTTTCCACCTTTAGCGGTTTTCCAATTGAATGGTGGGCAAATTCAGTTCCAGTGAGCGTGGCAGTTGCGACAACTCAATGGCCACGCGCCGGGAACATTCCATATAGCTGGCGCTGATTTCCGAATCAGGGTCTGCAACCACGGTGGGATTGCCCGCATCCAGGTCAGCACGAATGCGCATGGCCAGCGGCAATTGACCCAACAAGGGCAGATTGAAATCGGCCGACATGCTGGCACCACCACCGCTGCCGAAAATGGCCTCTTCATGACCACATTGGCTGCAGATATGGGTGCTCATATTCTCGACCACGCCCAACACCGTCATATTGACCTTGCGGAACATCTGCACCGCTTTGCGTGCGTCCAGCAGGGCAATGTCTTGGGGCGTGGTAACCACCACGCAGGCGCTGACCGGTACTTTCTGCGCCAGCGTCAATTGAATATCGCCGGTTCCAGGCGGTAAGTCGATCACCAGATAATCCAGGCTTTGCCAGTTGGTTTCGCCCAGCAGTTGCTGCAAGGCCGAAGTCACCATCGGGCCGCGCCAGATCATGGGTGTGTCTTCTTCCACCATAAAACCTATGGACATCACCTGCAGGCCATGCGCCCGTTGTGGAATGATGCGTTTGCCATCAGTTTCCGGCCGGCCGGAAA
>JAWXBM010000141.1:0-15568 GCA_034440115.1 Lysobacterales bacterium
CCTTTGATCGCTCTCACACATCCGTGTGCTCCGCGATCTGTGCGCATCCCTGCGCAAATACGCGGCACCGGTGCATCCCTGCACAATGGCCGCTTTGCGGCCGACCGAAGTAGCCATGGATCGTGCGCAAAGCGCGCTCTTACACTGTCAATATGTCGAAAAATAGCGACTGCAGGGCTAGAATGGTCGCTCTTTGGTCCCAAACAGAGGACTGTCCCCCCGAACGTATGAGCATCCCATCTTCCAAGCTTGGCTTTTTTGCCTACTGCAATCTGCGCTTTCAGGAACTGCTGGAGTGGATTTTGCACACTTGGGTCAAAGCGCGCAGCTTGCCGGATCCTGTCAGCGATCTCGGCATCAGCAACGAGCATCCGGTTTGCTACGCCGTAGATACCTATGCCTTGTCGAATATGCTGATTCTGGATCACAGTTGTCGCAAGTTGGGTTTGCCGCGGCCATTGACCCCCATTCCGCTGCAGAGCAGCCAATTACAGCGATCCTATTGTGCCCTGCAGCGCCGCGAAGGGTTGCTGATCCAGCGCAAGTCCACCCGCAAGCATTCTGAAATGCTCAAGCTGCTGGTCGACAGGGTCTGCTCCGGCCAGGAACCCGAAATCCAGATCGTACCCGTGACGGTGTTGGTCGGGCGGGCACCGGACACTGAAACCGGGCTGGCCAAGATCTTTTTCTCCGAGTCCTGGGAAATCGGCGGCCGCCTGCGGCGCTTGTTCAGTACCCTGGTTAACGGCCGCAACACCTTTGTGCAATACGGCAAACCCATCTCGCTACGCAAGCTGGCGGATGAAAACCTCGGCCCCGCCCGCAGCCTGCGCAAGGCGTCGCGCATATTGCGGGTAAAGCTGGCGCAAAGCAAAACTGCCGCCATAGGCCCTGACCTGTCACATCGCCGCACGGTGATCGACGGCATATTGCTGAGCCCTGCCGTGGAAAAGGCTATCGATGACCAGGCCAGGGTGGACAAAAGCAGCACCTACAAAGCCTGGAAGAAAGCCCGTAAGTTCGCTTACGAGATCGCGGCGGACTACTCGTATTCCTTTGTGCGCATCATGTCCATGGCGCTGTCCTGGTTCTGGAATCAGATCTACGACGGTGTGGATATCAAACATTTCAGGGAATTGCAGAATGTGGCACCGGATCACGAGGTGATCTATGTGCCCTGTCACCGCAGCCATATTGATTATTTGCTGCTGTCCTACGTGCTTTATCACCACGGCCTGGTACCGCCGCATGTGGCTGCCGGGATCAATCTGAACCTGCCGCTGGTAGGAAGATTGGTGCGCAAAGGGGGTGGTTTCTATCTGCGCCGTAGTTTCCGCTCGCAGAAACTCTACGCTGCCGTGTTCAATGAATACTTCAGTCGCATCCTCGCCCAGGGTACTTCGGTGGAATATTTCATCGAAGGCACCCGCAGCCGCACCGGACGACTGCTGCACCCCAAGGCCGGCATGCTGTCCATGACCGTGCGCAGTTACCTGCGCTCACCCACCCGGCCGGTGGTTTTTCAACCCATCTATATTGGTTACGAACGCCTGGTTGAAGGCCAAAGCTACACGGCAGAGCTGTCTGGCCAGCAAAAGAAACCCGAATCCCTGTTTGACCTGTTCAAGCTGTTTGGCATATTGCGCAAACGTTATGGTCGGGTACATTTGAGTTTCGCCGAGCCCATTTTCCTGGACCAGTTACTGCAGCAGCACGAACCCAACTGGCGTGAGCAGGCCGGCCAGGATAAAAAACCGTCGTACTTTAATGCCGTGGTTGACCAGCTTGGCACCCAGATCATGACAGGCATAAACCAGGCGGCGCACGTCAATGCCATCAACCTGCTGGCAGTGGTACTGCTGGCCACCCCCAAGCATGCTTTGGGCCGGGTGGAACTGCAGGGGCAACTGGATCTGTACCTGGGTTTGCTGGAAAACTGCCGCTATTCCAGCCGCGTTGCTTACACCGCCAGGAGTTCGACTGAAATCATTGCCCACGGCATTGAAATGGGCGTTTTGGAGATACTCGAACATCCTCTGGGCGAAATCATCGCGGTCAAGGCCGATGAAGCGGTACTGCTGACTTACTTCCGCAACAACGTTTCCCACTTGGTGGCACTACCCTCGCTGGTTGCAGCCTGCTTCCTCAATGCCCGGCGCATCGAGCGCGAAAGGCTGGAGCGGATCGCGCTGGCTCTATATCCCTTTCTCAAGGACGAACTATTCCTGCCCTGGGATGAAGACCAGTTCATCACAGCCCTCAATGACACGATTATCTGGATGAGCCAACGTGGTTTGCTGGTGGAGTCCAAACTACCGGGGCACTTGGAACGTGCGGACGGCAGCACTGATTCCGCCTCGCAGTTGCAGATCCTGGGCAACGCGCTGCTGCAGACTTTTGAGCGTTATTACATCACCGTGGCCGTATTGGCCAAGAATGGCTCTGGCGTATTGTCGCGTGCACAGCTCGAGCGGCTTTGCACACTGGCTGCGCAACGCATTAACCAGTTAAGCAAGTTCGATGCTCCTGAATTTTACGATCGCAACCTGTTCCGCCAGTTCATCGATCTGTTGCGGCAGTTGGGCATGCTGTCGGTAAACGAAGCAGGCAAGCTGGAATTCGATGAAACCATCGAAAGCATCACCGAAGACGCCAAGACCTTGCTCAGCAAAGACATTCGCCACGATATCATTCGGGTGGCGCCACAGGTTCTGCAGGAAGCGGATTCGGATTAGCCGCAGGAGCGCGCTTTGCGCGCGATTTGGCGAAGGGTCGGCCGCAAAGCGACCTCCTACAATGCGCTAGGCGTCAAGGTCAGGAATCAGCTTGGATTCCAGATAGCCGATCCAGTCTTTAAGTTTGAGCTTGCGCTTCTTCAGGCGCGTCAAAGCAAGCTGATCAACCGTTGGATCAGCCACAAGTCGCCTGATGGCCTCATCCAGATCACGATGCTCCAGCTTCAACTCGCCAAGGCGCGCGACAATTTCTCCGGGGTTGTTGGCATTGAGGTCGACATGCTTAGGATAGACCATGCAGGCCAGAAAATGCTGGGGTCAGAGTAAAGGGACAGAGTAAGTTGGTAAGAAACCGGTCGCTTTCCGGGGTTTACTCTGTCCCTATACTCTGACCCCATAACTTCTCCCCATAACTTCAAAACCGCTTGATCAACCGCGAAGCTGTATTCGCGCTAAAATAGCCGCTGCCTGAATTTGCATGGATTAGTCTTGTGAGCCTACGCGCCGAACAGAAACACCAGTATGCCCAAAACAAGTTGATCAAGCGGTTGCACCGCCAGGTCGGCCAGGCCATCGGTGACTTCAACATGATTGAAGATGGCGACCGCATTATGGTCTGCCTGTCCGGTGGCAAGGATTCCTTTACCATGCTGGACATCCTGCTGGAATTGCAACGGCGTGCGCCGGTACAGTTTGATTTGCTGGCCGTTAACCTGGACCAGAAACAACCGGGATTTCCTGAACATGTGCTGCCTGAGTATTTGCAGCAAAAAGGCGTGCCATTCCACGTGATCGAACAGGACACCTACAGCGTGGTGAAGCGGGTAATCCCTGAAGGCAAAACCACCTGCGGCCTGTGCTCGCGCATGCGTCGCGGTGCCCTGTACAACTTCGCCAGCAACAACGGCATTACCCGCATTGCTCTCGGCCATCACCGCGATGACATCATCGAAACCCTGTTTCTGAACCTGTTCAACGGCGGTCGCATCAAGGCCATGCCACCCAAGTTGTTATCGGATGACGGCCAACACGTGGTGATTCGCCCGCTGGCCTATTGCAACGAAGATGACATTTCACGTTATGCGGCTACGCGCGACTTCCCCATCATTCCCTGCAACCTGTGTGGCTCGCAAGCCAATCTGCAACGCCAGGCCATCAAGGAAATGCTCAGCGGCTGGAAGAAAAAGCACCCCGGTCGCATTGAGAATATCTTCCGCGCGATTGGCCATGTCTCGCCTTCGCAACTGGCCGATCACGAGTTGTTTGATTTCCGCAATCTGGAAGCACGGCTTGATTCATCCTCTGACACACTGGACTGGTTGATGCCACGGCAAGCCCAAACAGAGTCAGCAGCGGACAGCAGTATTTGGCTGCAATAGCAGAACATACAAGTAATCGATCCCACTCATCAGAATCTTCCAAAGGGTTAATACACATGGACAGAAGAAAATTCGTCAAATCTACAGGCTTGGCGGCCGGCCTGGCCGCTGGAGTGGCTGGCACTGCTGGAGTACTGGCTGCCTGCGGTCAGAGTGTTTCAACAACGGGTGCCTCCACGGCTGGTTCGAGTTACGACCAGACTTTCAAGTGGAAAATGGTCACCACCTGGCCGCGCGATTTTCCCGGCCTGGGCACCGGTGCCGCCAACCTGGCCAGAATGATTGGCGAGATGAGCAATGGCCGGTTGACCGTCAAAGTTTATGGTGGCGGCGAACTGGTGCCACCGCTGGAAGTATTTTCCGCGGTGCAGCAAGGCACCGCCGAGATGGGCCATGGTGCCGCCTATTATTGGCGCGGTCATATCAAGTCCAGCCTGATTTTCACCGGCATTCCTTTCGGCATGATTCCACAGGAGTTGAATGGCTGGTTTTATTATGGTGGCGGCATGGATCTGTATCGTCGAGCCTATCTCCCACATGGCCTGGTGCCTTTCGTGGCGGGCAGTTCCGGCACCCAAATGGGCGGCTGGTTCAACAAGGAAATCAACAGCGTGGCCGATCTGGAGGGCCTGAAAATGCGCATCCCCGGCATCGGCGGCGAAGCGCTGGAGCGCGCTGGTGGAACCCCGGTTACCGTGCCTGGCTCGGAAATCTTCACAGCGCTGCAGAGTGGCGTGGTCGATGCAGCGGAATGGGTAGGTCCGTGGAATGATCAGGCCATGGGGCTGTTTCAGGCAGCAAAATATTATTATTACCCGGGTTGGCAGGAACCCGGCAGCGCGCTGGAAGCATTGGTTAACGCCAAAGCCTGGGAACAATTGCCGGCTGATTTGCAGGCCATCGTCAACTACGCCTGCATGGCCGTAACCACCAACATGCATGCGGAATTTGAAGCCAACAACGGTGCCAAGTTGCATACCCTGGTAGAGGAACATGGTGTGCAACTGCGCGCCTTCCCTGATGATGTATTGGCCGAATTGCGCCGCCACACTTTTGACATCCTCGATGATCTGGCAAAAGAGGATGAAGTGGCGCGCGAAACCTGGCATTCCTTCCGCGATTTCATGCAGCAAGTGCGGCAGGCAACGGATACCGGTGCGCGCTACTTTCTCAATCATCGGTGATTCTGATTATCGCGCCCAGAGGGCGCTCCTACATCAAGAACAAACGCCGTCTGGGAGAAACTGATGGCCGTTGAACTTGCACCTGCCATTCTCGCCATCACCTTGATAGTGCTGGGTGGCTCCTTCCTGCTCCAGACCCTGCTCTGGATGCGCTTATTACGCAGCATATTTGAACAGCCGGAGCGCTATTTCTTCGGCGCCACCGCTGAAGTGCTGATCGGCCTGACCCTGGCGCTGAGCTATGACCGCTGGGATTCCACCTGGCCCATCTTCACCACAGTATTCGGCTGGTTGATGGCGCTGGAAGGAACATTCTTTTTGCTCGCACCCGGGTTGTTCCGTGGGTTCAACCGCCTCAGCGAACGCGCTGTCAGCATTTACCTGCGTGGGGGCGGAGTGATCCTGCTGCTGTTGGGTGGTTCGCTGGCCCGCTTCGCTTTCGCCAGATGAGCCACAACCGCTTCAGGCTAACCGTATATCCGATTCGGCAACCAGTTGACCAATTGCGGCCAAATGGCCAAGCCGACCAGCAACAGTAACTGCAGCATGATAAACGGAATCACGCCTTTGTATATGGCGATGGTTGGGACGTTATCGGGGCAAACCCCGCGCAAATAAAACAGCGAAAAGCCAAACGGCGGGGTGAGAAACGAAGTCTGCAGGTTCAGCGCAATCATAATACCCAGCCACACCGGATCCAGGCCCATGGCCATCAGGATGGGGCCAACGATGGGCACCACCACGAAAGTGATCTCGATGAAGTCCAGCACAAAGCCCAGCAGGAACATCACCAGCATCACCACCACCATGGCGCCGATCACGCCACCTGGCAGCGCATGCAACAGCTCGGCGATCAGGTCGTCACCACCAAAGCCGCGGAACACCAGGCTGAACAGCGACGCACCGATCAGTATCATAAATACCATGGCGGAAATTGAAGCCGTGGTAGTAACCACCTCGCGCAACATGCGGCCATTGAAGCGACCCTGGATCAGGGCCAGAATCATTGCACCCACGGCTCCAACCGAGGCGGCTTCGGTGGGTGTGGCTATTCCGTACAGAATGGAGCCGAGCACAGCCACCATCAATAGCAAAGGCCCCAACATATGGCCTATCACCTGCCAGCCGCTGACATTGGTATCCTCGCCTTCTCTGGCAGCCGGCACCATGGCAGGTTTGAGCAGACCCAGCGCCAAAAGATAAACGAAATACATACCCACCAGAATCAGCCCGGGAACAATTGCACCGGCAAACAACTCGCCCACAGAAACAGTTTTGGGTGAAAAATTGCCCATGCTCAGTTGCGCCTGCTGATAGGCGTTGGACAACACATCGGCCAGCAAGACCAGCACGATGGATGGTGGAATAATCTGCCCCAGGGTGCCAGCCGCGCAAATGGTGCCGGTCGCGACGCTGGGGTGATAGCCACGTTGCAACATGGTGGGCAGCGATATCAGGCCCATGGTCACCACGGTGGCGCCAACGATCCCGGTACTGGCAGCCATCAGCGCGCCGACCAAAACAACGGCGAGACCCAAACCAGATGGCAAGCGGTGGACCAACTGGGCCATGGATTTCAGCAGTTGTTCGGCTACCTGAGAACGCTCCAGTACCACGCCCATGAAAACGAACACCGGTACGGCGATCAGGGTTTCATTGGTCATGATGCCAAAAATGCGATTCGGCAAAGCGCCCAGGAAAGCCGGATCAAAACTACCCAGCAAGGTTCCGATGGCGGCAAATATCAACGCCACACCGGCCAAAGTGAAGGCCACTGGAAAGCCAGCCATCAGCGCTGCGCCGATTGCCACAAACAACCCCAACGCCATGATTTCGGCCATCAACATTTCAAATCCGTTGTTTCGGTTCGGGCCAGGTACAAGTCTTTCAAACGCACATAATGTTCAGCGCTGTAGCGCAGCATCTTGATTTCGCGTTCGCTGAGCTTGCGAGACCAGCGGGCCGGATTGCCTTTCCATAAAGTCCCGCTGGGAACTTTGGTTCCGGGAGTAACCACGGCTCCAGCGGCAATCATCACCTCAGCAGCCAGCTCAACTTCGTCCATGACAATCGCACCCATGCCGATCAGGCAACGCGAACTGATAGTGCAGGCATGCAGAATCGCACCATGACCAACGGTAACATCTTCCGCCAGAACCAGCGGCCCACCTTCGGGTGTATCCGGGCCTTCATGGGTGACATGCAATACCGCATTATCCTGAATGTTGCAGCGCGCACCGATGGTGATTTGATTGACGTCGCCACGCAGCACCGCCATGGGCCAGATCGAAACATCGTCGGCCAAGCTGACGGCGCCGAATAGATGGGCTTGCCGGGAGACAAAAACGCGCGCACCCAAGGTGGGTTGCAGTTGCATGAAACGGTAAGGATTTTTCTTGTTATTTGTGCTCACTGGCCGCGATATTATCACCTTCAGGGGCAGATTGAAGCGGGCAATTTCTCGCAACGGTAGCTACTCGGGAAGAACATCCTATAACAATTATGCACATGGCGGTGGATTACCAAGAATCACGGGCTTATAGCAGAAATCATAAGGATCAACGTCAATCAGTACCGTACTCCATTGATATTATTATGTTTGACAGAATCATATTATTCGCTATGTCGGTTCAGCTCAAAGACCCTGCGGGCTGATTTTCGCCGCGAAGATTAATTCTCCACAAACTTATCCACAGCTTTTTCCCCAAAGTGCTGGTACTCATTCATGCATAATCGACACAAATCGACGTTGCTGAAGCAAAGGGTCAGTGACCGACGCTGCCACGCTCGCTCCAGACTATCTGCGGCTTTTGCAGCAAAAAGTCCAGCTAAAAATTTGCCAAGCATAATTAGTAAAAGGTTTCATGCCCCAAACGTATACAATATGCCCCATTTTTGAGCTGCGGCAATCCAGCCAAAACAGCCGCAACAGGCCCTAATTGTGAAAGAACATATTCAGGAATTACTCTCGCAATCCATGCTGCATTTGCAGCGTGATGGATTATTGCAGCTCGAAGGCGAGCCCGGGATTCAACTGGAGCGCACCAAGTCCATTGAGCACGGCGACTTTGCCAGCAACATCGCCATGATGCTCGCCAAGGCCTCCGGAATGGCTCCGCGCAAACTGGCTGAGCTGCTGATCGAACGCCTGCCTCGCTCCAGGCAGGTAGAGAAAGTTGAAATTGCCGGGCCAGGCTTCATTAATTTCTTTCTGCATCATTGTGCCCTGCGCGGTGTGGTCAAGGACGTTTTGATCCAACGCGAAACTTACGGCAGCCCCATGGCGGAGTCCGATGAAAGCGTTACGCTGGAATACGTCTCGGCCAACCCTACCGGCCCGCTGCACGTAGGCCATGGTCGCGGTGCAGCCTATGGTGCCAGCCTGGCCAATATCCTGAAACTGGCCGGTGTACGCGTACAACGCGAATATTATGTGAACGACAATGGTCGGCAAATGGACATTTTGGCGACCAGCGTTTGGCTGCGTTATCTGGAGCTGTGCGGCGAGCGGATCAGTTTCCCGGATAACGGTTACCGCGGTGAATATATTTACGATATTTCACGCCTGGTACGCGCTGACTATGGCGACAAGTACCGCCACTCTGCGAATGAAATCAACGAACGCTTACCCGCTTCCCCCAGCAGCGGCGGCGACGGTGAAATATTCATCGATGCATTGATCGCCCGCGCCCGCCAATTACTTGGCGCTGAGGGCTACAGGATTTTCTTTGACGCCGCATTGGACAGCATCCTGGCGGATATCAAGGATGATCTGGGCGATTTCGGTGTGCATTACGAGAATTGGTTCTCTGAGCAGCAACTGGAAGACAGTGGTGCGGTTGAAACCGCCATCGAGATCCTGCGCGACAATGGCCACCTGTATGTGCAGGACGGTGCTACCTGGTTCCGCGCCGCTGAATTGGGTGATGAGAAAGACCGCGTGGTAATCCGTGAAAACGGTCGCGCAACTTATTTTGCTTCAGACATCGCCTACATCCGCGATAAGCTGAATCGCGGTTTGCGCAAAGCCATCTACGTTCTGGGAGCCGATCACCACGGTTACGTGGCGCGTCTGCGTGCTGCGGCACAGGGTCTGGGAGAAGATCCGGACCGGCTGGAGATCCTGTTGGTGCAATTCGCCATCCTGTATCGCTTTGGCGAACGCGTGCAGATGTCGACGCGGAGTGGCCAATTCATCACCCTGCGCGAGTTGCGCGAAGAAGTCGGAGATGACGCCGCCCGTTTTTTCTACGTGATGCGCTCGCATGAACAGCATCTGGATTTCGACCTCGACCTGGCCAAATCCCGCTCCAATGAGAACCCGGTTTACTACATTCAGTACGCGCATGCGCGTATCTGCAGTGTGTTCCGCAACCTCGAGCAGATGGATCAGCGGCACAATGAAGCCATAGGCGAGGCGGCCCTGGAATTACTGACTGAGAATCACGAAACGATGTTAATGCGCTCGGTGGGCCGTTTCCCCGAAGTGGTAGAATTGGCTGCACGCTCTCGCGCACCGCACCAGATGGCGCATTACCTCAGCGCATTGGCTACCGATCTGCATGCTTATTACAACGCTCACCAGTTCCTGGTTGACGATGAAAATTTGCGTAATGCGCGATTGAATCTGGTGCTGGCCACACGTATCGTGCTCGCAACCGGGCTGAAGCTTCTGGGCGTTTCCGCACCCGAAGAAATGTAGAACAAAAGGCAGGCACGAACAGTGGCAAGACATGGCGCAAGCAGAGGTAACAAAAGCTCAACACCGGCTCTGTTATGGTTGTTCACCGGCATACTTTTAGGCCTGGGACTGGCCTGGTACGGCGCATCCAAGGGCTGGATCGCTACACCCACAGCGGAACCAGCGGCTGCGGGCACGGTTTCTCCTCGCGATGAAACGCCGCTGGCGGATGAAATGAAATCCGCCACGGACAAACCCAGCAAGTCCCAGTACGATTTCTTTACGGTTCTGCCCGAGATGGAAGTAGTGGTTCCGGAGCAGGAATTGTCGGCCAACAAAAAGGCTGAAGCGGCGGCACAGGCCAACGCGCAGGCCAATGATGAGCCAGTCGTAAGCGATGCCGATAACTACATTCTGCAGGTGGGCTCTTTCCGCGCATCGGCTGATGCGGAACAGATGAAAGCCCGCTTGGCTTTGCAGGGTTTTGCGGCGCAAACGCAGACGGTAAAGGTAAACGATGAAACCTGGCACCGGGTGCGCATTGGGCCGGTCGCAGGTGCCCAAAAAGCCGATGCCATGCGTAATCAGCTTTCACAAGCGGGTATCGACAGTTTGGTAATGAAAAACCCTTAGGGCTTGTTCTAAATTTGTTTTGGAGTCCAGCTTTTCACGCCGGTACGTCTTCCTCCTTTCGCTTGCCAGGCGCTGCGGGCATAGTAGCTCACCGCATAGATCCGGTCATCAACGAAGACATCGGCATCCTGCTCAGGAGCGAAGCTGCCTGAGGTCCGTGTTTCTTCGACTCTACGAAACCGCCATGCAAACCTTGGGTGATTTTGCGATGATAGCCGGACCGGCGCCCGATCCTGTCCACCGATGGCCGTGGCACAGCGCGCCCCAGTGGGAGTCTGTATGTTCATTTTCGTAACCGCGGTTTGCGTGGCGCTGGTCGTGTCTTTCATCTGCTCGGTGTGCGAGGCCGTGCTGCTGTCGATCAACCATGCACAAGTCGAGACGCTGAAGCAGCGGCACAGCGTGGCCGGGCGGTTGATGGCGGGTTTCAAGCGCAACATCGATGTGCCGATCGCAGCGATCCTGATCCTGAATACGACGGCGCATACGATCGGTGCCGCAGTTTCCGGGGCCACTTATTCGGACGTATTCGACGAGCGCACGCTGTGGATATTCACGATTATCTTCACGCTGGTGATGCTGCTGTTCACCGAAATCGTGCCCAAAACTCTGGGCGTGTCTTTCGCTGGCCGCCTGGCTGCACCGGTGGCTTTCGTGATCCGCACCATGACCTTCGGGCTGAAGCCACTGCTGATCGTCAGCGGATACCTTTCACGCCACCTGCGCGGCAGTCAAGTCTTACCGATAACTTCGGTCGAGGAGATCCGCCTGCTGGCCTCACTGGGATGCAGCGAGGGTGCTTTCGGTGTGAACACCGCTGACATGATCGTAGGCGCGACCATGCTGCGGAAAATGCGCGCGCTGGAGGTGATGATTCCGCGGCGCCGGGTTGCCTTCATGTCCGCGATGGAAACCCGCGTGGAAGTGCTGAAGACCTTGCGCGACATGGAATTCAGCCGCTATCCGTTTTCACCTAGCTTGGAACTGGACGATGTATCCGGTGTGGTGCTGGCCCGTGATCTGCTGTTCTGGATGCATGAGCATCCCGGGCAAGAGATCGACTGGCCCAGCGTTGTCGGTGAAGCGCTGGTGGTGCCGGAAAGCACTCTGCTCGAAGACCTGCTGAAAACCTTCCAGACCGAACGACGTCACCTCGCAATCGTAGTCGACGAGTTCGGCGGTGTTGAGGGCATAGCAACATTGGAGGACGTCATCGAGGAAATCGTCGGTGAAATCGAGGACGAAAGTGACGAGCCGGTTGCACGGGTCTGGCGCTATCCGGATGGATCCATCGATGCCCGCGGCGGCATCGAATTACGTCGCGTCTGTTCCATGCTCGGCATGGACTGGTCTGCGGAGGGCGAAGTCACGACCATCGGCGGGCTCGTTACTGAGCAGCTTGCTCGCATTCCGGTGGTCGGCGATACGTTGGAATGGCGTGGCTACCGGCTGGAGGTGCTGGCGGCGAATCCGCGGCGGGCTGAGCTGATCCATATCGCACCACTCGCCGGCTAAACGGCCAGCTTCCCGCCCACTGTGCAGGTTCAGCTTTTCCCACACAGTGCAAATTGCTTAATCCGTCATCGGACTGCGCAAGTTGCCGGCTCCGTCATCCATCGGACTGCGCAAGTTGCCGGCTCCGTCATCCCGGACTTGATCCGGGATCCATTTCTCGAAAATTATGCCCCGGCTGGTTTAATTTGATGGATCCCGGCTCGGTGGCCGGGATGACGTATTGAAATGACGGAATGACGCTGGGCAAATTAAGCCTGAGGCCTGGCGTAAAGGTCTGTCACCGAGCTCGCAGTTGCTCGGTCCTTTTGCTGCTCAAACTGCTGCCAAGCCTTGAACGCAGCCCAGGTTCCCGCGGCCTCCCAGTGGCTGCTGCCATCCGCCTGGAAACCCACCGCGTGCAGTTCGCGCAGACGTGCGGCTAGTAACGGATCGTCCAATTCTCGGGCGAATTCCACCAGGCTGCCACGCAACTCAGGCGGGCCGAAGCGCTTCAACCAGTGGCTTAAGGCCAAGCGGGCTTTACCCGCATCCGCCGCCTCGCAACCCCGTTGAAACTCTTTCAGCAATTCATTCTCAGCCAGACTGATTTGCTCAGCAGCACTCACCACCTTAGGCCCGGCTTGCCGCTGGCGCAGCAGGAAGAACAGCGTCATCAGCCACAGCACAGCAAAAACTCCGGTCAGAGCGCGCCAAATGCTTTTAACACCCTGGCCGTCAACGGCTGGAATGCCCTGCAGATTTTGCTGGCTTGCGGCGTTGGTAACTGCTGCGCTCGGTTCAGGTATCTGCAAGCTTGAGGGTGAAATGGTCAAACGCTGCTCAGGCAGAGTTGCTGTTTGCTGGCGGTTATTGACCGTGTCCCACCACTGCAGTTTCAGCTCAGGCAATACCAGCTCTCCGGCTTCTTCAGGCACCACGGCATAACGAAACTCCTTGTGGCCCAGCACCCAGCGGCCATCATCACGCGTAATACCCTGAGGCTGGTCGGGATAGATTCGTGCGCCAGCAATTTCCGATTGGGTCGGCTCGGTCAGCATATTCTCTTCCAGGCCCACCGCATCGAGGATGATGGTGCGGGTTATGGGCTCACCCACGGTCGGTGTTTCGCTGGCAGAAATGTTCTGCGACGCCTGCAATTGGCGTGCGGGCAACCAACTGTCACCGGTAAAACTGGCCGGCCGCGGCAGAATATCCAGATCAACCGGTTCACTGGCCGCCTCAATACGACGACCCCGCACCGAAGGTTGCCACAAGCGATCGGAACGCCGTTCCACCAACCGACCCGTCAAGGTCATAGCTGGAATCTGCAGCGGACCTGAGCGTTCCGGGAATACCGCGTAATGACGTTCCAACACCCGATAGCGCTGATCGCCGCGCTCGGCCTGGAACGGCACTTCATCCAACAAACGCACCGCTGCATTGGCGGGTTCTGGTGGTGTAATCGCCGCTTCGGTGAGGTTGGCCAGATAGAACACCCTTACCGTCAGCCGCAGTTGGGCGTGCACGTAGTAGGGGCCATCTTTGGGCTCGATTTCCAGTTCGATAAATACCGGCGGCATTTCGCCCTCGGGCAATTCCGGTGCCGCATCCACCTGCACCTTCAACGGCTGGGTGCTTTGTGATCCCAATTGCAATGGCGGTATAACCAACTCACCCTCGCGCTTGGGTTCCAGCGTAATCAACAGCCGCATCACCGCTGACTGGCGGCCATTGACGATCGACATCTGCGTCTCGCTGCGCCGGTCCAGCAGGATGAAATCGTCCTGCAATGCATCCAGGTTGGGGTCGAGGTTTTGCTGTGGATCATTGGTTTGAACCACCAAAGTGATGGTTTCGCCTTTGACGATACTGTTGCGATCCAGGCTGGCGGTGACCTCGGCCTGCAGTCCAGTTGCCCATGCAATCAGTAGCAAACACAACGAAATTGTTGCGGCCCGATAGAAATATTGTTTTGGCATGTTATTGACTACCATGTATCTGATTCACTTTTGGGCTCGCCACGACGTTGATGTTCATACAGGAACTTGCGTCGCAACAGGCCGCCCGGATCATCCGGAATGCGGCGCAACCACTGCTCCATGGCCTGGGCATCTTCTTCGGTCCAGGCTTGGGTGTGATCAGTTTCTTGCTGCTCGGTGGGCTCGCCTTCGCCTTGTTCGGCTTCCTGTTCACCCTCTTGCCCATCTTCGTTATCGGCTCCATCCTGACCTTCCTCGCCTTCTTCACCCTGCTGCGATTCGCTGTCGGACTCCTGATCGCTTTGCTCGCCCTCGCCCTCGCCTTCGTCGCCCTCGTCGCCTTCCTGCTGCTCTTGCTGTTGTTGATCTTTCATTTGCTGCAGTAAATCGCGATTGAACTGGGCATCTTCCATGTCCGGGTCCAGTTCCAGTGCGCGGTCGTAGGCTTCCAGCGCGGCATCCAGCTCACCCATCTGCGCCAGTGCATTGCCGCGGTTGTAATGGGCATCAGCAGCGGAGTCGTCCTTCATCCAGGATGACAGGGCATTGCTGAAACCACCGGAGCGATACCAGGCTTCACCGGCAAGATCCGGAGCTCTCGCTAACGACGCAGCGCGGCTGCTGTCGCCCGCTTGCAATGCATCCCAGGCCTGTTGATCACGGGTTTGCCACAAGTCATCCCACCAACTGGCCTGGGCCGAAGGTGCGTACAGACTGGCACTGAGCATCAACGATGGCAAAATCAGCGGCAGGCAAAACAACAGGCCGCGGCGGAAACCCATTAGCACCAGCGGCAGCAGTAACAACAACACAAATGGCCCGGCGTCTTTCCAACGCTGGTCCAGAGAACCTTCGCGGCGGGCGAACTCACCACCCTCCAGGCTCATCCACGGCGCGGTGTCTTGCATGGTTGCGCTGATCTGTGAGTAGCGGCCAGCACCAGCATTGGCTACCCGTTGCAAGGAGGCTTCATCCAGCCGCGCAATCACCACATTGCCGGAGCGGTCACTCACAAAGCCCGTCCCACTCGGTATCGGTGCACCCTCTGCCGTGCCAACACCCAAAACCGAAGTGACGATGCCACGATCGGCCAGTTCGCGGGCCTTGGCTTCAGCGCGCGAATCAGTGGCATCGGTGACCAGCAGGATTTCGCCGCGCTCGAAACCAGCGCGTTGCAGCAGAGCAGCGGCCAGCGTCATGGCCTTATCGGCGCGGCTGCCGGTGACCGGCATCACTTCTGGGCCGAGGGCGGGCAACAGGCTGGCAATGGTGTTGGTGTCATTGGTCAAGGGCGATACCACGTAGGCATCACCGGCATAGGCCACCAGGCCAGTCTGGCCTTCTTCGGTTTGGGCCAACAGATCAGCGATGCGGAAACGCGCGCGGGTCAGGCGGCTGGGGCGCAGGTCTTCTGCCAGCATGGAAGTCGACAGATCCAGCGCAATGACGCGGGCGTCACGAGCCGCCAGCGAGCTTGCCGGCA
>JAWXBM010000142.1:0-10989 GCA_034440115.1 Lysobacterales bacterium
CCTCGGCTTCAAATGCCCTGCCGAATTGTTTGCTGCAGACGCTTTTGACTTCAGGCATCATCACGCTTCACTTTTTGCACTTGGTCATTGAAACCGCCGGGTCAAAGAATAATGAATAATTGGGGTCAGAGTAAAAACTCTTCAATTTCTGAACTTATTTGAAACCCAATGACGCTCAGAGTTTTTACTCTCTGACCCCAATTATTTCAGATTTTACTCTGGCACTTTACTCTGACCCCATAATTCACATGGTGGGTGCGGCGTAAGCTTTCAGTTCGGTGGATATATATTTTATACTTAAAATGTTATGGTGAATAAATACCGGTGCGGCTACTCGAACAAGTTAGACCAAACCGGTGTTCGAGCAAGCTGAGCAGGCGAACAGGGACTGGAAGAAAATGGCAGAACGTTCATTCAAGAAAGAAGTAGAGCAACTCCGCATCGGTGAGGGTGAAGTCTTCAATGGTGAAGGCATTCTCGCGGTCACCAAAGCACTGTTGCAGTCGGGTGTGGCTTATGTGGGTGGTTACCAGGGCGCGCCCATTTCTCACCTGATGGACGTGTTGACAGACGCCCGCGATGTGCTGGATGAGCTGGGCGTGCATTTCGAAACCAGTGCCAGTGAAGCGGCGGCTGCCGCCATGGGAGCAGCTTCGGTTAACTACCCTTTGCGTGGAGCCGTCACCTGGAAATCCACGGTTGGCACCAATGTGGCCAGTGACGCTTTGGCCAATCTCTCTTCGGGGGGGGTCAAAGGCGGCTTGGTGGTTATCGTCGGCGAAGATTACGGCGAGGGCTCCAGCATCATGCAGGAACGTACCCACGCCTTCGCCATGAAAAGCCAGATGTGGATGATTGATCCACCGCCGCATGTGGCCAGCATTGTCGAGGCGGTTGAGCATGCTTTTGAGCTTTCCGAGGCCAGTAACACGCCGGTATTCCTGCAGTTGCGCATACGTTCCTGCCATGTTTCTGGCAGTTTCATTGCGAGCGACAACCGGAAACCGCCGCTGTCTTTGCGCGAAGCAGCGGAAAACCCAAATCGCGACACCAGTCGTATCGTACTGCCGCCGGCTTCCTTTCTGCATGAGCAGGAAAAGGTCAATCAGCGCTGGCCGGCTGCGGTTGAATACATTCAAAAGCACGGTTTGAACAAGGTGTTTTCAGGGGAGTCCCAAGAACTGGGAATCATCGTTCAAGGCGGGCTGTACAACACCCTGATCCGCACCATGGAACGTCTGGGTCTGGCGGACGCTTTCGGTAAAACCCGCTTGCCGATTTACCAGCTCAATGTGCCCTATCCCTTGATTGACGAGGAGATTGAATCGTTCTGTGCCGGAAAACAAGCCGTATTGCTGGTAGAGGAGGGACAGCCCAATTACCTCGAACAGAACATCAATTCCATACTCCGGCAACACGACACCACCACCAAGCTTATTGGCAAAGGTACGTTTCCCAAAGCCGGTGAATACACCAGTGAAGTGATGCGCAAAGGCCTGATCAGCTTTGTATCGCGTTTCGAGCCTGGCTGGCAGGCGCCACAGGATCCGTTGCATTCCATCTCGGCACTGGTGGCCGGTATAGCCGATCATGTACCACCACGGCCGCCTGGTTTATGTATTGGCTGCCCGGAACGTCCGGTGTTTACCGCCTTGAAACTGATGCAGAAGGAACTGGGTGATTTTCATATTAGCGCTGATATCGGCTGTCACCTGTTCAGCATTCTACCGCCCTTCAATATGGGCAATACCACCATGGGCTACGGGCTGGGTACAGCGGGTGCTTCAGCCTTTAATACCCCCAGCAGCAAGCCGCCCATTTCCATCATGGGCGATGGCGGTTTTTGGCATAACGGCCTGACCAGCGGTATCGGTAATGCCGTGTTCAACAAGAACGATGGTCTCACCATTGTGATCGACAATAATTATGCAGCAGCCACCGGTGGCCAGGATTTGTTGTCCGGCAAGAACGAGGTGCGTAATCGCAGTACCCAGCACCCCATCGAAAAGGCGGTTCGCGGTATCGGGGTGGATTGGGCCCGGACGGTTAAGACCTATGACATCGGCAAGATGCGCTCGACCCTGAAGGAAGCGCTTTCCAACAAGGAGAAAGGTCCTAAAGTACTGGTGGCACAGTCAGAATGTATGCTCAATCGCGAACGGCGCGAAAAACCGCTGGTGCGTAAGGATATTGCCGCTGGAAAGCGCGTGATTCAGGAACGCTTCGGTGTGGATGAACAAACCTGTACCGGCGATCACGCCTGTATTCGTTTGAGCGGTTGCCCGTCACTGACCATCAAGCCCAATCCCGATCCCTTGAAATCCAAGCCCATCGCTTTTGTGGATAACAGTTGTGTGGGTTGTGGCAACTGCGGTGAGGTAGCTCATGAAGCGGTACTGTGCCCATCGTTCTACAAAGGACAGATTGTGTTCAATCCAAGCGGGTGGGACCGCATGCTTTGGTCGGTTCGCAGTCGAGTGATTGGCTGGCTGCAGGCGGGAACGGAACGCCGCCGTTTGAAGATGGCCTGAGCCAGGAAATTCACTTTGCTAAAGCTGCTTTGGAAAATGTGCTTTGGAACATAAATTCGAACGTCCGCTGACCGTGGCTATCATGGCCCTGGGTGGCCAGGGTGGTGGTGTATTGACCAAGTGGCTGGTCGATATCGCCCAGTCGAATGGCTATCTGGCGCAATCTACCTACGTGGCGGGTGTGGCACAGCGCACCGGTGCTACGGTGTACTGTGTTGAATTGTTTCCTGAAAAGCAAATGCGCGAGAGCGGCCGCGAACCGGTATTCACCACCTACCCGGTGCCAGGCGATGTGGATCTGGTGGTGGCGGGCGAGTTCGCCGAAACCGGGCGGGCCATACAGAAAGGTTTTGTAACTCCCAATATAACGACTCTGATTGCCAGCACGCACCGGGTCTATACCATCACTGAAAAGTCTGCCATGGGTGATGGCATTATTGACCAGGCACCGGTGGTGGAAGTAGCCAGCAAGGTGGCTAGAAAGTTTATTGCTTTCGATATGGAAGAATGTGCTGAGCAAACGGGCAGCATCATCAGTTCGGTGATGCTGGGCGCGATTGCCGCCAGCGGAGCCTTGCCCTTTGCACGGGAAGCATTTGAGAACACCATTCGTGCCGGCGCAAAAGCAGTCGCAGCCAATCTGGCAGGTTTTCAAGCCGGTTTTGAGCAGGGCAGTCAGACGGTAGCTGCATTAGGGGCCGCTCCCGCCAGAACAAGAAAGGTCCTGTCAATGCCTGAGGCCGAGGGGCCTAATGGCAAGGCATTGCTGGAGCGTATCCGCAGAGAGTTGCCGCCCAGTCTGCAGGCCATTGCTGCGCATGGTGCATTGCGGGCACTGGATTACCAGGATGTCGCTTACGCAGGCTTGTATCTGGATCGCCTGCATCAGGTCATCCGCTACGAACAAAGCCTGGCAGCGAAAAAACAGGCAAGCACTGAGCCTGATGCAGTCAGCCACGAAGTGGCACGCGAGCTGGCCTTGCAGATGTGTTACGAAGACACCATTCGCGTGGCGGAGATCAAAACTTCCGGGCAACGCATGCGGGGCGTGCGCAGCCATTTGAATGTTACTCAGCAACAACCTGCGCATGTGGTCGAGTACTTCCATCCCCGTTTTGAAGAGTTGTGCGATACCCTGCCACGCAGCCTGGGCAAGCGCATGTTGCAATCCAACAGCGCACGCCGTTGGATGCAGCCCTTTTTGGGTAAGGGTCGCAATATCACAACAACGAATGTGATTGGCTATGCGCAATTGACGCTGCTGGCAAAACTCAAACGCTGGCGCCGCGGTACCTACCGTTTTACCACCCAAACCCGCTTGATTGAGGATTGGTTAGCACACGTGCAGGCTGCGGCAGATACAGATTATTCATTGGCGATTGCGCAGTGCATTGGTATGGTCAAGGGTTATGGCGACACCTATGAGCGCGGCTTGCATCGTTATCAGCAAATCCTTTCGGCAGTGGAAGAATTGCCACCACAGCGAGCAGCAGCGCTGACCCGCCAACTCAATCAGGCGGCTCAGGCCGATGAGGAAGGCAAAGTGTTCGCTGAGGCGTTGAACAAAGCGAGGTTGGAGAATCATGCCGGGTAGTCTGGAAGGGCAGCATGCCGTGGTTACCGGTGGCGGTAGTGGCATCGGTGCGGCCATTGCGGCAGTGCTGCAACAGCAAGGGGCCCGCGTGACCTTGCTCGGTCGCGGTGAGCAGCGTCTGGCAGCCACCGCCAACGAACTGGAAGCGCAATACGCGGTTGCCGATGTAACCGTTTCGACCGAGGTGCAGCAAGCGTTCAAGTCAGCGGCAGAACGGCAAGGCCCTGTCAGCATCCTGGTGAACAATGCGGGTGCTGCTGAGGCGCGTCCCTTCCACAAGATGGACGAGGATTTTTGGCAATTCATGCTGAACGTCAATCTGAACGGTGTTTATCTCTGCACCCGAGCCGTGATCGAACCCATGCTGACTGCTCGTTACGGTCGCATCATCAATATCGCCAGCACGGCGGCGCAGCGCGGCTATGCTTACGTCAGTGCCTATAGTGCGGCAAAACATGGTGTGATCGGCCTGACCCGTTCATTGGCACTGGAGTATGCGCGTAAAGGCATTACTGTGAATGCGGTTTGCCCTGGCTATACCGATACCGACATCGTTGCCAATTCGGTAGAAAATATTGTAAAGGCTACCGGGCGGAGCGCTGAAGAAGCACTGGCCGATCTGGTGAAGAGCAATCCCCAGGGTCGACTGATTGATCCCGCCGAGGTGGCGGATACGGTGCTTTGGTTATGTCGTAAAGAAAGTTCATCCATTACCGGCCAGTCGATCTCCATCGCTGGCGGCGAAGTCATGTAAGTAACAGGGTCCCCTACAATGAGCAATAGCGAAAAACAACATTTCCTGATGGAAACCTCGGCAGCAGGCGTTGCCCGGATCACGCTTAACCGGCCGGAACGCAAAAATCCGCTGACTTTTGAATCCTATGCCGAGCTGCGCGATACCTTTCGTAATCTGGTCTATGACGAAAGCGTTAACGCCGTTGTTATAAGCGGTGCCGGGGGCAATTTCTGTTCGGGTGGCGATGTGCACGAAATCATCGGTCCTTTGACCAAGATGAATATGAAAGAGCTGTTGCGCTTCACGCGCATGACCGGTGATCTGATCAAGGCCATCCGTAATTGTCCGCAACCTGTGTTCAGCGCCATTGATGGCATTTGCGCGGGTGCTGGTGCCGCCATCGCCATGGCCAGCGATCTGCGCTATGCCACACCGCAAGCCAAGACGGCGTTTCTGTTCACGCGGGTCGGGCTGGCCGGTGCCGACATGGGTGCTTGCGCCATGTTGCCGCGTTTGATCGGGCAGGGACGGGCAGCGGAGTTGCTCTACACCGGCCGCTCCATGTCTGCCGATGAGGGTATGAGTTGGGGCTTCTACAATGGTTTGTTTGAGTCGGATGAATTGTTGGAAAAAGTTGTTGCGCAAGCCAACCGCTTGGCTGAAGGCCCCAATTTTGCGCATGGTTTTACCAAGAACCAACTCAATATGGAATGGGATATGTCGCTGGACACCGCCATCGAAGCCGAAGCCCAGGCGCAGGCGATTTGCATGCAAACGGCCGATTTTGAGCGCGCTTATCACGCCTTCGTGGCCAAGCAGAAGCCGGAGTTCCTGGGTGATTAAGGGAATGCCTAAGGTGCTGCCTGAGGAGATGCCTGAGGAGATGCCTGAGGTGATGCCAAAGGTGATGCCTGAGCGGCTGATTAAGGGGATGAATAATCATGGCCGATAGCAGCTTTATCGATTGGCCCTTCTTTGCGGATTCGCATCGGCAACTGCGTAGCGATCTGACTGGCTGGGCTAACACGTATGCCTTTCGGCACGATGACGATACCGATGGTATCTGCCGTTCCTTGGTCAAGGATCTGGGTCAGGCTGGCTGGCTGAAATATTGTGTGCCCGCAGCCTGGGGTGGTGCAGCAGAAAAACTGGGCGTGCGCAGTATTGCTTTGTGTCGCGAATCACTGGCCTACCACAGTGGTCTGGCTGATTTCAGTTTCGCCATGCAGGGTCTGGGCAGTGGCCCGATTTCCTTGTTTGGAGCAGATAAACAATGCGGGGATTACCTGCCACGTGTGGCTCGTGGTGAAGCGATTGCGGCATTTGCCTTGTCAGAAGCCAAAGCCGGATCCGATGTGGCCGCCATGGAGACTTCTGCTGAGCGGGACGGCGCTGAATTCATTCTTAACGGCGAGAAAACCTGGATTTCCAACGGCGGCATCGCTGATTTTTATTGTGTCTTTGCGCGCACCGGTGAAGCGCCCGGTGCACGCGGTTTAAGCGCCTTTATCGTCGATGCCGATACGCCAGGGTTTTCTATCGTGAACCGCATCGACACCATCGCGCCGCATCCATTGGCTACCTTGAGATTCGACCACTGCCGTATTTCCGCGAGCAAGCAGATCGGTGCAGGCGGTGAGGGTTTTAAAATTGCCATGGCCACGCTGGATGTGTTCCGCACCTCGGTGGCCGCAGCAGCCCTGGGCTTTGCCCGGCGCGCGCTGGATGAAGCGGTGCAACACACCAGCACAAGGCAATTGTTCGGTGCCCCGCTCAGCAACCTGCAAATGACCGAGGCCAGCATTGCCGAAATGGCCATGGGTATTGATGCCAGTGCTCTGCTGGTTTACCGCTCGGCCTGGGCCAAAGATTGCTACCAGCAACGGGTCACTCGAGAAGCGGCGATGGCCAAATTGTTTGCCACCGAGACAGCCCAGAAAGTCATTGACCAGGCGGTACAGTTATTTGGTGGCAGCGGGGTCGTCAGTGGCCATATTGCTGAGACCCTGTACCGGGAAATTCGCGCACTGCGGATTTATGAGGGTGCCAGTGAGGTGCAGAAAGTGATCATTGCCCGACAGACTTACAAGGATTGCCAAGCGTGAAACACATTAATCCCCAGACCTGGCCGCGCCCATCGGGTTATTCAAATGGCATTGAGGCCGAAGGGAAAATGATCTTTGTTGCCGGCATGGTTGGCTGGGACACCAAAGGTGTTTTTTCACAAGGTTTTACGGCTCAGTTGGAGCGAGTGCTGGAGAATACGGTTGCCGTTTTACAGGCAGGCGGTGCCGGGCCGGAGCATATTGTGCGCATGACCTGGTTCGTTAAAGATCTGGACGCTTACCGTCAGAACTTACCCGCTGTTGGTGAAATTTACCGCCGGGTGATCGGCAAGAATTTTCCAGTGATGGCCGTGGTCGGCGTGAATGACCTGGTCGAGCGCGATGCTTTACTGGAAATTGAAACCACTGCAGTGCTTTAGAATTTCTTGCCTTCAGCTTAGGGAATCTCTGATTCATCCGAGCTGTTTAATTGGTCTTCATTGCTGACCGCCGAGTTTCTGGCTTTCAACAACAGGGTTTGTAGTTGTTGCATGTCCTTCAGGTTCAGGTCCGTGAACAAATGATCTACCCAGGCTTCGTGCACCTCAGCCATGCGGCGAAATTCCTTCGAGCCTTTTTCGGTGAGTTGGATGAATTGTATGCGCCGGTCATGTTCCGGACGCTCTCTTTGCACCAGCTCCATAGTGACCAGGCGATCAATCACGCCGGTGATATTGCCATTGGAAACCATCAGTTCATGCGACAGTTCAGACATGGTCAAGGGTGCGCTGGCGTGCTCCAGCTCTGACAGCACATCAAATTGAGGCAGGGTTACGTCAAATTGCTGACGAAACACCGAACGCAGACGCTGCTCGATCATGGATTCACAGGACAGCAAGCGTAACCAGGTGCGCAGGGATTCCTTTTGGCGATTTTCATTCTTGTCGGTATTAGCCATGTCGAGGTGTTTCCTTTCTCAGGCGCGTCACATTCGCCCACAAGGGTACCACCCGCCATTAAATACACGCAATATGAAATAATACAGTAAAGATATTTTGTATATAAAATAATTTCGTTTTATACTGCAAATTCATGGATTACTCCTATGAAAATTGCCCATTAATTGAAGTTGGAGCAGACGCTTGAATTTGCAGCCAGTCAGCGAAAGCAAAGCTGATAACGATGATCTCGGAACGTGGCGAAACAGCCATATCATCCGCTTTTCGCAGATTGATGGCGCAGGCATAGTCTACTATCCGCGTTACTTTGAAATGCTGGCCGATTCCTTTCCCGAACCGTTTGCTGTTTCGTCTCCTGCGAGATTTGAAACCAGCTTTTACCAACCTGTGCGGCTGGGCGAGCGGTTGCAGCTTTTCGCTGCGACGGGCCCCGTGCCAAATGCATTCACCGTAGCAGGCAAGTCCGGTGGCCAGCTCTGTTTTGAGCTGCTCAAGACCGGGCTGGATTCCGCTACCTCCTCTGCATGGGCCGTCAACGCCAATACATTTGTTCGCCAGGCCGAAATCCGTGCTTGGATGACCGGCGCGGAAGGACGTATGCACTTGGGACGTTGTTATGAATTGACCGCAGTCTTAATGGAAGAGTGGTTTTCAGTTTCGTTGCAATGCCCATTCGCCACTTTGCAATCCTCAGATGGCGCGCTGGTGCCCACGGTGAAACTGCAAACCGAAGTACAGGAACTGCCTTTGAAAGGTGACACCGTGCAACTCAACCTGGTGGTGCTGCATATAGGTCGCAGCTCACTGGGCCTGGGTATGTCCATTTCCCGCGGTGGAGAATTATTGTTACAGACCCGACAAACAATTGTGTTTGTCGCCTTTCAGAACGATCAGTTGAGCCCGGTGCAAATTCCCTCGCATCTGCTGGCGACACTGGACCGCCAACTGGTTGTGGCAGCGGCGTGATGCGGGTGAATCATCAAAACAGAGAGGTAGTAGCCTGATGTGGCGGCCAGCAGCAAGAATCAAGTATCAACCGCAACCCGGTGAATGGCCGGATCGTGATACGGCAAAGTCCTCATTATTGTTCAGCCCTTTGAATGTTGGCCCGGCAACTCTGGAGCAACGTACCTGGGTTCCCGCCATGGTGCCCTGGCGGGCTACTGAGGATGGTCATGTCACCCCGGAGCTGTTGGCCTGGTACCGACGCTTTGCGCAAGGCCGGCCCGGTGCGCTGGTGATTGAGGCCACCGGTATTCGTGATGTTCCCAGTGGTCCCTTGCTGCGTATTGGTCACGATCGTTATCTTCCAGGTTTGCAAGAACTGGTGAAAACCGTACGCGACGCCAGCGAAGGCCATACCCGCCTGTTTATCCAGTTAATCGATTTCCTGCGCATCAACCGACGGCCCCCGGCTGAGAAGTATTTCACAAATTATTTACAGCTCACCCAGCATCATCGTCAGTCCATTGGTCAGCACCGGTCTGATGAAGAAGTGCGTTCAGCGCTGCTGCAAATGGATGATGAATCGCTACGTCGGGTGCTGAGCAAGCGTGAATATGAAACGCTGACGGAGGGTTATCGTGAGCGCGTAGATGATATGCATTTGCCGCATATTCGCGAGCTACCGCAGGTTTTGCCAGGCTTGTTTTCGGCTGCAGCGCAACGAGCTGAAAAAGCAGGATTTGATGGTGTCGAGCTGCATTATGCGCATGCTTACACCATGGCTTCGTTTCTCTCTGCACACAACCGCAGGGATGACGGTTACGGAGGCAGCCTGGAGGCACGCTGTCGGCTACCTCTGGAGGTATTTTCAGCGGTCAGGACGGCTGTGAGCGCTGGCTTTGTTGTGGGCTGCCGCTACCTTACGGAGGACTGTGTGGAAGGCGGCATGACGGTGGATGATGCCTGCTATGTTGGCGTGGAACTGGCCAAAGTGGGTATGGATTTCCTGTCACTGTCGCGAGGTGGAAAGTTTGAGGACGCCAAGCAACCCAAAGTGGGTGCCGCGGCCTATCCCTACACCGGCCGCAGCGGCTATGAATGCATGCCGCAGTATATTTCTGATGAGCAAGGCCCATTTGGTCGCAATCTGAATGCCACAGCGCGAATTCGCCAGGCGGTGCGGGCAATAAATCTGCAAACCCCTGTTGTTGCCGCCGGCGGCATTCACGGTTTTCAGCAGGCCGAGCACGTATTGTTATCCGGTGAAGCCGACATCATTGCGGCAGCCCGCCAGTCGCTGGCTGATCCGGACTGGTTTATGAAAATGAAACTGGGCCTGGGAGAACAGGTGCGGCTATGCCTTTACACCAATTATTGCGAAGCGCTGGATACCCGCCACAAGCAGGTGACCTGCGAGCTTTGGGATCGCGAGAATCTTGATGAGCCCAACATACTCAAATCCAATGATGGCAAACGTCGACTGGAAGCGCCAGCCTGGACCATCCCCATCTCTATTAGCGATGTGGATTGATATCTGGTCTCGCGCACCTACAGACGAAAAATACCAACAAGGAGTTTAAATTGAAAATTTTATGTCTCGGTGGCGGGCCATCCTCGTTGTACTTTTCCATCCTGATAAAAAAGGCCAACCCGGATTTTGACGTTACCGTGATTGAACGCGGCGACCGTGATTCCACCTGGGGTTTCGGCGTGGTGTTTTCCGACAACACTCTGCGTGGCTTTATGGAAGCTGATGCGCGCACTTATCAGCGCATTGTCGAGCAGTTCGCCTACTGGGGCGGCATTAACACCACTATTCACGGCAAAAGCATCAACTCACAGGGTCATGGTTTCTGCGGCATGTCCCGCCTCAAGCTGCTGAACATTTTTCACGATCGCTGCGATGAGTTGGGTGTGGATCTGCAATTTGGTGTTGATATCACCAGCGTTGAGCAACTGCACACCGATGAGTACGACCTGGTGGTTGCCGGTGATGGCGTTACCTCTATCCTGCGCGAGGCATACAAAGATGAATTCCAGACCAGTGTGGACTGGCGCTCGAACCGTTTTTGCTGGCTGGCCACCACCAAGCCGCTGGATGACTTCAGTTTTATATTCCGCCAAAACGAACATGGCTGGTGGTGGGTGCATGCCTATCGCTATGAAGAAGGCACCACCA
>JAWXBM010000143.1:0-15614 GCA_034440115.1 Lysobacterales bacterium
CCGTTGTTCCCAATACAGTAACTGGTTCACCCATCGCCGGTCACGAAGGATTGAACAGAATTCTGGGCTTGGTGGCATACAGCAAGACCCAGGCAAACCCGTCTGGGCTGAAGGGGGTTGCGCGTTTTAGCAGTGGCGAACACAGTTCCCTGCTCAGCCCGACCTTCCCTGCGGTCACCGCCGAAATGCAGGGGCAGATGGTGTCATTCATTGCTTCCGGCGGACAACTTGTAATCGTTGCCAATTCAAGCGTACTGATACCCGTGGCGCAAATTGAAGTTGCCCCCGGAGATGACAGTGCGCAGAGCGAAAGCCATTCGGGCAAGAGCAAGAACAGGACTACACCCGTTAACAATCAGGCACAGGATTAAAGTCAGGGGATATCAACATGAAGCAAACAACCAGCCTTGTTTCTACCAACAATGACTGCTTTTCGGGCAGCACCGGCGGGCAAAACGGCGCCAGCTTGCTGGCCCGTTCAGTGGCATGTGCCTTGCTGGGATTAGCAGCAATGCCCGTTTCGGCCATTGAGCTCAACTGGGGTGACGAAATCAGCGGAAGCTGGGACACCACTGTCAGTTACGGTGCAGCCTGGCGCATGGATGATGCCGATGAAGACAATCTCGGCAAAGCCGTGTTCAACCCCACCGCTTTTACCTTGAATAATGCGGGTCAAAAAGCGCTAACGGGCCGCTGGTCGGTCAATGGCGATGATGGCAATCTTAATTACCCTGATGGCGGTGACCTGATTTCCAATACCATCAAGCTCACTACCGAAGTGGATCTGACCTGGCGTAACTTTGGTGCCTTCACCCGCTTGAGCGCCTTCTACGATTTCGAGAATGCTGACAAAGATGTGCTTTCAGAAGTGGCGCAACGTCGGGTTGGGACGGATATTCGAATTCTTGATGCCTTTATCTGGGGTGATCATCCGATTGGTGAAAGAAACCTGACCTGGCGCCTTGGCCGCCAGGCGGTGAGCTGGGGCGAATCTACTTTCATCCAGGGCGGTCTCAACTCCATTAACCCGGTTGATGTCTCCAAGTTACGTATTGCCGGTTCAGAACTGAAGGAAGCCTTTGAAGGCATCAATATGATCTGGGCCAATATTGACCTGACACCGACAGTTTCATTTGAGCCCCTGTACATATTCGAATGGAAGCCGATCATCCCCGATCCGGCCGGTAGTTTCTTCTCGACCAATGACATCGCTACTCCGGGTGGTTCCTACGCCATGCTGGGTTTCGGCACTGTGCCGCAACCGGTGATCAACCCGGACCTGTACGCGTCTGTCTGCCTCAGTGGGCCCGCTGGTTTTGGCAATTCGGATTCCTCGCTGCCACCCAGCCTGGTGGGCGCCGGATGCGGTGCCAGTTTCCCCCGGATAGACAGCATCGAACCCAGTAACAGCGGGCAGTATGGGGCTGCGCTGCGTTGGTTCGCCGAGGACTGGAACGGCACCGAATTCGGCTTCTATTTCCTCAACTACCACAGCCGCTTGCCACTCATCAGCGGAATCTCGATTACGTCGCAGAATCTGAGCAGTGGTCGTTACTTCACCGAGTACCCGGAAGACATTCACCTGATGGGTGTGAGCTTCAATACCTCCGTGGGCACCTGGTCGCTGGGTGGCGAGGTCAGCTATCGCCCTAACACACCGCTGCAATTTGATGACGTGGAGGTGCTGTTTGCCGGATTGACGCCGCTCAATCCCCTGATTCCTGCACCGGTCTTGCGCTTCAAGAGCCAACTCGGCGAATTAGCGCCGGGTGAATTGATCACCGGCTGGGACGAGCACGAAGTCTGGCAGGGCCAGTCCACCCTGACCAAGCTGTTTGGGCCGGGCAATTTCCTCAAAGCTGACCAAATTGCCTTTGTTACTGAAGTGGGCATGAACTATGTTGCTGACCTTCCCGCCAAAGACTGGCTGCGCTATAACGGCGACGGCACCGACACCGGCGGTGGTGCAGACTTCCTCAGTGGTGATTTCCGCAATCCTGAAACAGAGCAAGATGGATTTGCCGATGACTTTAGCTGGGGTTATCGTTTGGCTGCCCGCGCGGATTACAACAACGCCTTTGGCACGGCCTGGACCATGTCGCCCTCAATTGGCTGGCAACACGATGTAAGTGGCACCACCCCTGGACCTGGCGGCTCATTTATCGATGGCCGTAAGCAACTGTCCGTGGGTTTAACGTTTAGTTACTTGCAGCAATGGGTGATGAATCTGGCCTACACTGCCTATTTTGGAGGCGGAAAATACAGCCTGCTGTCTGACCGTGACTTTATTGGCGCCAGCGTCAGTTACTCATTCTGATCAAGGAACAGAATATGCTCAACATCAAGAAGATCGCGCTGGCGAACAAAATCGCGCTGGCAACCTGCATTGGATTCGCCGGTATTGCAGGCCAGGCATTTGCCGGAGCCAAACCCGACGAAGTGGCTCGCCTTGGCCAGGATCTCACCCCAATGGGTTCAGAACGCGCAGGCAATGCCGACGGATCCATCCCGGAATGGACCGGCGGCATTACCAAGCCTCCCGCAGATTATGAGCCTGGCCAGTTTCATGCCGATCCATTTGCATCCGACAAACCCTCGTTCCGGATCACTGCTGCCAATGCGTCACAACACGCCGACAAACTGAGTATCGGCCAGAAAGCGACTCTGGAGAAATATCCTGACACCTATTTCATGGATGTTTACCCCAGTCATCGCAGTACCTCGTTTCCGCAAAGAACCTATGAATTCACTGCCAAAAATGGCGCCACGGCCAAGCTGGCAGAAAACGGCGAAGGTGTAATCGATGCGGCTGAAGGGTTTCCATTTCCATTTCCGGAAAACGCTTATGAGCTGATGTGGAATCACAAGCTCAAATACAAGGGAACTGGGGGTGTTCGATACAACAATCAGGTTGCGCCAACAACCAATGGTGATTATTCGGTCACCGTGATCCGCGAAGAATTGCTGGGCTTGTATTACAAGGAAGGCGAAACCACCCAAAGCATCAACAACATCTTGTTGTACTTCTTCCAGGAAGTCGAATCTCCCGCCCGTTTGGCCGGGAACATCCTGTTGGTTCACGAAACACTGAACCAGATCGCATTACCTCGTCAGGCGTGGATTTATAATCCTGGACAGCGCCGTGTGCGGCGCGCGCCCAATGTAGCCTATGACAATCCCGGCACGGCTTCGGACGGTTTGCGTACGAATGATATGACTGACATGTTCAACGGTGCTATGGACCGTTTTGACTGGAAGGTGATTGGCAAACAGGAAATGTACGTTCCGTACAATTCTTACGGCGCGCACCAAGCGGGCACACCTTATGATGACTTTGTACGTCCAGGGCATTTAAACCAGGATCTGATGCGCTACGAGTTGCACCGTGTTTGGGTTATTGAGGCGAACCTCAAACAGGGCATGCGCCATATTAACCCCAAGCGTACTTTCTACCTGGATGAAGACAGCTATCAGATTCTGCTGATTGATCACTACGATGGCCGTGATCAATTGTGGCGCGCTTCCGAGGCTCATTCAGTGAATTATTACGATGTTCCGACTTTCTGGTCCACCATCGAAGTACATTATGACCTTCAGTCAGGTCGCTACGTGGCTCAGGGGTTGGACAACACGGGTGATGTCAATACGTTTAACGTGGAGATGAATCCGAGTGAATATACACCTCAGGCCTTGCGCACTCGCGGCAGGAGGTAAGATTCCAAATACGCCAAAGGCCAGCGCATGCTGGCCTTCTGGTTTTCTGAACGATATCGCCCAGATGCAGGTACTGTGATGAAAAGACCGCTTCGCGCCTTGTTCCCCCTCCTTGCAATATTTTTGTTGTCACCAATCGAACCCTTGAGCGCTGAAATAGAAGCAGATGGTATCGATATCGAGTATGCCGAGATCGTACCGCTTGCAGCCCAATCAATGCAGTTGGATTTGGTGCGAATTGGCGAGCGCGTTGTTTCGGTGGGTGAGCGCGGCATCATAGTCCTGTCCGAAGACGGTGGTACCAACTGGAAGCAGGCTGCAGCAGTGCCTGCCCGCGCGACACTGACCACAGTAGTGGCCGTTGGCCAAAGGCTGTTTGCCGCCGGCCACGATACGGTCATCCTGACCAGTGGTGATGGTGGCGATACCTGGACCCGTCAGTACTTTGACCCGGAACGGCAACAGCCCATCATGGATATGTGGTTTTCTGACGAAGACAACGGTTTGGCCATCGGAGCCTATGGCTTGATGCTGAGCACTGCTGATGGCGGCCAGAACTGGGAAGATTGGGCAGTTAATGATGCAGACGATGCGCATTTGAATAACATCGTCGAGCTGTCTGATGGCACTTTATTGATTGCAGGTGAGGCCGGTTTTTCTTACAGAAGCGACGATGCGGGTGAGACTTGGGAGGCACTGGATATTCCCTACCAGGGCTCCATGTTTGGAGCAGATGTGGCTGGAGATGGATGCATTCTGTTCTATGGCCTGAGGGGGCACATACTTCGCTCTTGCGCCAGCGTTGGAAGCTGGGAAGAGCTGGAAACAAAGTCGGAAAATACTTTGGCCGGTGGTACCAGTCATGCGGGTGGTGTGCTGATGGTCGGGAACAGTGGTGTGATTGTGGATTACCGTAATGGCGGTGCCCTGTCGCTGCACAACCACTCCAGTGGTGTAGATTTTTCCACTGCCATCATCATGAATGATGGGAGCTTTCTACTGGCCGGTGAAGACGGCGTTCATCGTTATCCGGAAGCCCGCGCAGGGGAGCAAGCGCAATGAATACCAATTCCAAACTGCATCATTTCGCAACTTTCCTGATCAATTTCCGTTATGGCATCGTGGCTGCTTTTCTGGTGGTGACCGTTGGCATGATGTATGCCATGACCAACCTGAAGATTGAAACAGGTTTCAAGAAGCAACTACCGCTCAAGCACGAGTACATGCAAACCTTCCTGCAATACGAGCAGGAGTTTGGTGGTGCCAACCGCGTTTTGGTTGCCTTGGTTGCGCGCGATGGCGATATGTTTACCGAAGGGTTTTTCACCGCTTTCGAAGAGATCACCGACCAGACTTTCTTCATTCCCGGGGTGGATCGCGCCTGGGTGCGTTCCATTTTTACGCCGAATGTTCGGTTTGTGGAGATTGTTGAGGATGGTTTTGCTGGCGGCAACGTCATTCCTTCGGCTTTCTCACCCACTCCAGAAATGTTCAAACGGGTGCGTTCCAATATCGTAAAGTCAGGCGAAGTTGGCCGCTTGGTTTCGAACGATTTTTCCGGCGCCATGGTCTGGGCCAATCTGTTGGAGGAAGACCCGGTTACCGGCGAGAAAATGGATTACCGGCAGGTAGCTGAAAAGCTGGAAGCGATTCGCAGCGAATACGAAAATGACCAGTACACAGTCCACATCATAGGGTTTGCCAAGATCGTAGGAGATATCTCAGACGGTGCCAAATCCGTCATCTGGTTCTTCCTGATAGCTTTAGTAATTACAGCCATTCTTCTGTATATCTATTCACGATCTGTCTGGCTTACCCTGCTGCCGCTGGCTTGCTCTTTGATGGCTGTCATCTGGCAGTTGGGCACTCTGAGCCTGTTGGGATATAGCCTTGACCCCATGAACATCCTCACGCCTTTTCTGATTTTTGCGATCGGCGTCAGCCATGGCGTACAGAAAATCAGCGCCTGGATAGTGGAAAAGAATTTCGGCGGCAAAACTCCGGACGACTGGGCGCGTGCAGGCGTTACCGACCTTTCGCAAATTCCGAATCGTTCGCCCATGCATGGTTCGCGAGAGACCATGAAGAAATTGCTGGCGCCGGGAATCATCGCATTGGTCTCCGACACCATCGGTTTTTTGACCATCCTGTTTATCCAGATCCGCATCATCCAGGAGTTGGCTATTACCGCCAGTGTGGGTGTTGCGGTAATTATTCTGACCAACCTGATTTTGTTGCCGGTATTGCTGAGTTGGGTGGAAATTCGCAACGCTGAGAAATTCCGCCAGCGCTTGCTGGACATTGCAGCAGCGGACAAACCCTTCTGGAAACTTCTGACCTCTTTCACCCAGAAAAAGCGCGCAGCATGGGTGCTGGTGATTAGCGGCCTGTTGTTTATCGGCGGTTATGTGATTGCCCAGGGCATGAAAATTGGTGATTCCGAAGCTGGCGTGCCTGAGTTGCGACCGGAATCACGCTATAACCAGGATGCCTTGTTCATTGCCAACAAGTTTTCACTGGGTGTGGACCTGCTGACCGTGGTTGCAGAAACAGTGCCCAACGCCTGCACCGAAAATTATCATGTCATGGATACCATTGACCGGTTCGCCTGGCAGTTACAAAATGTAGAAGGTGTGCAAAAAGTTATTACCTTGCCAATGGTGGCCAAAGTGGTTAACGCGGGTTGGAACGAAGGTAATATCAATTGGCGTATTTTGCCGCGTGATAACTACGTCATGCGCCAGGCACTGAGTGGCATAGACACAGATACCGGTTTGCTCAATAACGACTGCAGCGCCATGCCCATCATGGTTTTTACCATTGATCACAAAGCGGAGACCATTGCCAGGGTAGTCGAGCGAGTTAAGCAGTTGCGTAATGAGTTGCAATTGGGCGATGTTGAATTCGCCATGGAGCATCCCGTTCTGGAAGAAATGGCGGATGATGACCAAGCTGCAACAGGTGAGGCCTTGCGGTTCCGGCTGGCAAGCGGAAACGTAGGAGTGATGGCCGCAACCAACGAAGACATTGCTGCTGCCGAAAAGCCGATGTTGGCGCTGGTTTTCATTTCCATCATCATTCTCTGCCTGATCACTTATCGGTCTGTACTGGGTACGATTTGTATCGTTCTGCCGCTGGTAGTGGTATCCACTCTGGCAGAGGCATTGATGGCGGTTTATGGCATTGGTCTGAAGGTTAATACCTTGCCGGTAGTGGCTCTGGGTGTTGGCATCGGTGTGGATTATGGTATCTATATTTATCAGAAGCTTGATAGCCTGCTGAAAGCAGGTTTTACTTTACAGGAAGCCTACTATCGAACTTTGCGCTTAACCGGCAGGGCGGTTATTTTCACTGGCTTTACACTGGCCGCTGGTGTGGGAACATGGATTTTTTCACCATTGCAGTTCCAGGCAGATATGGGAATATTGCTGGCCTTTATTTTCCTCGCCAATATGGTTGGCGCAATCGTCATGCTGCCGGCACTGGTGCGTTGGCTGATGTATCGGAATGAGCCGGAGCACCATGCACATGGCTTGGGCCACCACCCAATTGTTGCAGAGAAATCGGCGTCAGCGTAAAAAATGCCAGGATGTAGTTGTTATGGCTTGCAAAGATCTGCGGATTTACGTACATTCAAGTCATGAATGAAACCTGCAGAAAACTGGCAGACCTTACCCTCCGCCTGCGCCGACCCTCAATGAAAAATTGGGGCTGGGTAGCCGTGTAAGTTTCATTCTCGAAATAAGCCAGAACAAAAAACCCAGCCACCGGCTGGGTTTTTTTGTTTTGTGAAACCGTGGGCCTGTAAACACTATTTGAATCGCCACTGTTGCGTTTGAAATGGCACCAATCAATCGAGGAGTTCGTTTTGGCCATAAAGCATTTCCTGACAACTCAGGATTGGAGCAAAGACCGGTTGCAGCAGATGCTGCAGTTGGCCAGCGAGTTGAAAAAGAATCCGTGGCAAAGTCAATTGCGCGGCAAATCGATTGCCTTGATGTTTCTCAATCCTTCGCTGCGAACACGTACTTCTTTTGAGCTGGGTATGCAGCAGTTGGGTGGTGTCGCCATTGTTCTGCAGCCTGGCAAAGATGCATGGGGCGTGGAGTTTTCACCCGGAACCGTTATGGACGGTCGGGCCGAAGAGCACATTTCCGAAGTTGCAGGTGTATTGTCCCGCTATTGCGACCTGATCGCTTTGCGTGCTTTTCCCTTGTTCAAGGACTGGCAATACGACCGGCAGGATGTCGTGATTCGCGCGTTGGCGCAACACGCCACCGTGCCTGTAATCAACATGGAAACAATCGTACATCCTTGCCAGGAACTGGCCATGATGCAAACCTTGCAGGAGCATCTCGGTGACGTTCAGAACAAGAAGTTTCTGCTCACCTGGACTTGGCATCCAAAGCCGTTAAACACCGCGGTGGCAAATTCGGCCCTGATGATGGCCAGCAAATTTGGCATGGATGTGACATTGTTATGTCCGGAAGAAGCATATCGTCTGGATCCACAGTTCGAACAAGCCGCGAAGGAAAACGCCACGAATTCAGGCGGTTCGTTTGCCGTCAGTCATGACATTGAGTCTTCGTACCGGGATGCCGATGTGGTTTACGCCAAGAGCTGGGGCGCACTGCCTTTTTATGGCCGACCCGAGGAAGAGTGGGCACTGCGGGAGAAATATCGCCACTTTATGGTAGACGAGGAAAAAATGGCATTAACCAATGGCGGCCTGTTCAGTCATTGCCTGCCGTTGCGGCGTAATGTCAAAGCGACTGATGGTGTGATGGATGCCGATTACTGCGTAGTACTGGATGAAGCGGAAAATCGCTTGCATGTGCAAAAGGCTGTGATGCTGACCTTGCTGGGGCAGGGATGACTTGCAGGAGGCAGCCATGCTGCCGAGCATTCAGCCGGTCGCGGATAGCTCTCGCACATCCGTGGATAGCTCTCGGCCATCCTCGGCAACTGCTCCTGCGTTGCTCTACCTCCTGCATCCATGCAGTCGTGCCCTCCGCTATCTAAGTGCATCCCTGCACAAAATCGCGAGCAAAGCTCGCTCCTACAGCTACCGAACATAATTTGTAGAGAGAGATATTGATATGACAGTTAAGATTGTACTGGCCTTCTCCGGCGGACTGGACACCAGTTACTGTGTTCTGGACATGGTGCAGCAGGGCTATGAAGTGCATACCGCCTTTGTTGATACCGGTGGTATGAGCTCCGCTGATAAGGCGGCAATATCCGCCCGGGCAATGTCCCTGGGCGCTACCCAGCACCATGAGATTGCGGTGGCCGACGAGATTTGGCAGGAGTTCGTGGTGCCGTTGGTTTGGAGTCACGCCCGCATGCTGGGTGAGTATCCTTTGCTGTGTTCCGACCGTTACCTGATCGTCAAGCATTGCCTGAAGCTGTGTGATGAATTGGGGACGATACATTTCGGACACGGTTGTACCGGTATGGGCAATGACCAGATGCGCTTTGACCAGACCGTACGTAGCCTGGGCGACTACCAGATTCACGCACCCATCCGTGATTTGCAATCACGCGTGTCTCTGGTGCGCGATCATGAGATGAAAGTGATGAAAGAGGCTGGTTTCGAGATCGCTGCCAGCAGCAGTCGCTACTCCATCAACGAGAATCTGCTGGGCGTGACGATTTCTGGCAGCGAAATTGATCAGTACCAGGCGCCGGCGAATGATGTCTGGACCATAACCCGGGCACGTGAAGAATGGCCCACCAAGGCCATGAGTGTGCGTGTTGGTTTTGAGCAAGGCTGCGCGGTCAGCGTCGACGGCAAGCCGTTAAGCGGCCCCGAAATACTGCAGGTATTAAACAAGCGATTGGGCGAGTATGGCATAGGTCGTCACATTTACACTGGCGATGTAACCATCGGCTTGAAAGGCCGCATTGCTTTTGAATGTCCAGGCATAGACGGTCTGCTGGCAGCTCATCAGGCATTGGAAGACTCAGTGAATACGCGCTTTCAGACTCAATTCCGCGCTGGGATCGCACAACGCTGGGCCGAACTGGTTTACGCAGGGTTTTTCTACGAGCCTCACAAACACGACCTGGAAGCCTATTTGCAAAGTTCGCAACAGTTTGTCACGGGCGAAGTCGAACTGGTCAGTGAAGGCGGTTATCTGTTGGCCGCCAGTGTGGTAACGCCATATCGCTTGCACAAACCTGGTGCAGTCTATGCGCAGAGTTGTGACTGGACACCCGAAGAAGCTGTGGGCTTTATCAAGCTGATGGGTCAGAGCACTACGCTGGCTGGCAAAATCAGGAAAAGTCAGTAATGAGCTTGCAGCCCGTCATCAAACACCTTACCCGCCTGGTGGCCTGCGATACACAGAACCCGCCGCGCCTGATCAGTGCGGATGATGGAATATTCGCTTATTGCGCAAAAACAGTGGGCAGCAGTTTTGACATCCAGGTCTGGGATCACGGCGATGGTCGTGTCAGTTGGTTGGCAGTCCGCGGCAAGCCGCAGATCCTGTTCAATGTCCATCTTGATACTGTTCCGGCAGGCGAAGGCTGGAGTAACGATCCGCATGAATTGGTTATTAGCGACGAGCGGGCCTATGGCCGTGGCAGTTGCGACATTAAAGGTGCTGCAGCCGTATTGTTGGAGATCGCCTCTCACTCGCCGGATCATATGGCCATTTTGTTTACCTCGGACGAAGAGGGCGCCGGCGGCTGCTGTGTCAGCCGTTTTGTCGACGCTGGGTTGGCCGAACCATTCACACAGATAGTGGTTGCAGAACCCACATCTTGCCAGCCGGTATTGGGACATCGGGGCTATCTGTCGGTGAAAACACGCTTTCATGGAATATCGGGACATTCATCCGAAGCGCGGGCATTGAATGATAGTGCCACCCACGATATGGCACGATGGGCAGCAGCAGCATTGGAGGTAGCACGTAAGAAAAAAACCGCTGCTGCCGATCCGGGCGTCTGCATGAATATCGGCATAGTGAATGGTGGCACCAAGAGTAACGTGATTGCCGGTGAAGCTTTTGTGCATTGGAGTGCGCGCCTGAGGCCTGGCGAATCAAACGAGCACTTTCTGGAGCAGATCAAGGTCTGCGCCGCTCAACCAGATAGGGTTGAGTGGGAAGTGCCCTTTGCTGGCGAGCCGCTGCCTGCTGCTAATATGAGTGCAGAAGCGGCCGAGCATTTCTGCACGCGGCATCAGATGAATCCGGCTGCAAACGTGGATTTCTGGACCGAAGCCTCATTGTTTTCTGCTGCCGGAAAACCTGCGCTGGTATTGGGTCCCGGTCGAATCAGCGAAGCGCACCAGACAGATGAATGGGTGGCCTTAAGCCAGCTTGAACTGACGATTAAACGATATGGAGAATTGGTGAAATCAGATGGCTGATATTCGGAATACCGTCAAGCAGGTTTTGAGTCAGCTCGCGAACAGTCGCGAGGCGCGCTACTACCTTTCACAGTACAACAAGGAAGACCGCATGGAGTTTGCGGTTGTAAAGGTGGGTGGCGCGATAATCGAGGAGCAACTCGATCAGTTGGCAGCCGCTCTGGCATTCCTGCGCAACCTCGGTCTGATGCCCATCATTTCACATGGTGCTGGACCGCAGTTGGATAAGGCCATCGCCGAAGCGGGAATACCCACGGAAAAGTACAACGGTTTGCGCGTCACCACGCCTGAAGTCATGGCTATTGCCAGGCCGGTGATTTACCGCGCCAACCGGCAGATCGTATCAGCGTTGGAAGCACAGGGCATCAGGGCCGAGGGCATCCAGCATGGTGTATTTGAATGTGACTACCTCGATAAGGAAAAGCTCGGCCTGGTGGGCGAAATCAAGAGCATAGACCTCGAGGCCATTCGTGAGGCTATTGACCATGGCATGCTGCCGGTCGTCGCTTGCATGGGCGAGAGCGCTACCGGCCAGGTAATGAACATCAATGCCGATATAGCAGCACGCGAATTGATCTGGGCCGTGGAGCCGCAAAAGATCATCTTTCTCACCGGTACCGGCGGCTTGCTCGATGAGGCAGGCCGGGTCATCTCATCCATCAGCCTTAAAACCGATTATGATTACCTGATCAGCCAGCCGTGGGTAAATGGCGGCATGCTGCTCAAGCTGGAGCAAATCGCTAATATTCTCGAGAAATTACCCGACACCGCCTCGGTTTCAATCACCTCGGTCGATAACCTGGCCAAAGAACTCTTTACCCACCGGGGGGCTGGTACACTGATTCGTAAAGGTGAGCGCATTCTCGAATTGGATGATTTCGACGGTGGTAACCGACCAAAAGCCGTCGCTTTGCTGGAGCAGAGCTTTTCCCGGAAATTGAAACCCGGCTACCTTGAAGAGCTGCCATTCGATTTTGTACTGGTTAGTGAATCATACGGTGCTATGGCTATTCTGTTGCAAGGAGTGGATGGTATTCCCTACCTGGACAAGTTTGCCGTAACTCCGGAGGCTCAGGGCGCGGGGCTGGGTTCGGCAGTCTGGCAGACGCTGATAAAACGCTGCCCTCAATTGTATTGGCGGTCGCGGGTAGGGAATCCCGTGACCCAGTGGTATTACGAACAGGCGGATGCCAGCTTTACCGACGGGGGGTGGGTCGCATTCAGTAAAGGCATTCAAGACCGCGATCAGATCTGGCGTTGCCGGGAGGACAGCCTGTCGCGCCAGGAAAGTTGGCTCGCGCTTGAATCAGAACAGGCAGTGAAATGAGCATAAATGTAGTCGTAGTAGGAGCCCGTGGTTATACCGGCAGTGAAATTTTGCCCATCCTGTATCTTCACCCGCAGTGCAAAATTTCTGCCGTAGGCTCAGGCAGCGCAGCGGGCCAGCCATTGACCGACCATGTAAACGGCCTGGAAGGCCTGGACCTCAATTTCTCCGATATCCGCGCTGACAACCTGGCTGACTTTCCAGCAGACGCCTATATCCTGGCCTTGCCGAATGGACAGGCAGGCGCTTATGTAGCGTCCATTGACGCACATTATCCCGATGCGGCGATCATCGATTTGAGCGCTGATTACCGCTTTGACGATACATGGAATTATGGCCAACCAGAGCGCTTCGCCAGCCGACTGGCGGGTGCGCGCCGAATCGCCAATCCGGGCTGTTACGCCACCGGCGCTCAATTGGCACTGTTGCCGATCAAGGAGAAGTTGGTGAGTATGCCCGCAGTTTTCGGGGTATCTGGCTACAGTGGTGCAGGCAAAACGCCATCACGGAAGAATGACCCTGTCGCGCTGAAAGACAATCTGATGCCTTATTCCCTGGCAGACCATGTCCATGAACGGGAAGTATCTCATCAGTTGGGTCGGGACATTCGTTTCATGCCACATGTGGCGCCGTTTTTCAGGGGAATCACGTTGACAATTGCCGCTGAGCTGGATTCAGCACAAACGCCCGAGGGTTTGCGGGCACTTTATCAACAAACTTACGAACCCCACGCTCTGATCGAAGTGCAAGCAGAAGCGCCTGAAGTCGCAGAGGTAAGAGGAAAGCATGGTGTAATCATTGGTGGCTTCACGGTCAGCAAAAAAGACCCCAGGCGTATTGCCGTGGTCAGTGTGCTGGATAATCTGCTGAAAGGTGCAGCAACCCAGGCAGTACAGAACCTGAATCTGGCGTTTGAGTTACCGGTGGCAACTGGCCTGGATGACCCGGATTTTCGCAGCCTGGTTGAAGCCGATGACTGATTTTCTCTGGCAAGCAGCATCGGGTGCCGAAGTAGACCAGGCCATAATGCGCTTTATGGCGGGTGATGATGTGGTGCTTGACCGTGTGCTTTTCCCTCACGACATCAAGGCCACTGTGGCGCATGTGCGCGGCTTGCACCGAATTGACTTGTTCAGCGCGGACGACTGCGAGAAGTTGTGCCAGTTGCTGGAAGAGCTGTTGCGCCAATTCAATTCAGGGAGTTTCCTGTTGGATGATCGTTTTGAAGACGGCCATTCAGCCATAGAAAGCTGGCTAACCGAGCAGGCCGGCGACTTGGGCGCCCGTGTGCACACCGGCCGCAGTCGCAATGATCAGGTGGCAGTTGCAACCCGCCTGTACATGTTGCAGTGCCTGCAGGAGTTGGCAGCTTTGGAAGCTGCCATTGCCGGGGCCTGCCTGAATCAGGCAGAAGCCCACGCCATGCTGCCCATGCCGGGCTATACGCACCTGCAGCGCGCGGTGCCATCCAGTGTAGGTTTGTGGTTGGGTAACTTTGCGGAGTCCTTTACGGACGACCTGGCATTTGCTCACGGTGTCTATCGGGTGCTCGATGCAAACCCTTTAGGCACGGCCGCGGGTTATGGAGTCAATTTGCCCTTGGACCGCAACGGAGTTGCAGCAGAGTTGGGCTTCTCCAGATTGCAGCTCAACCCAATGGCGGTGCAGAATGCTCGTGGCAAGTTTGAGCTTATGGCTCTGCAGGCGGCACTGCATGCGATGCTGGATCTGCGCCGCCTCGCTTGGGATCTCAGCTTGTTCACTACCTCCGAATTTGATTTCGTGCACCTGCCAGACCAGTACACCACTGGCTCATCCATCATGCCCAATAAGCGCAACCCGGATGTAGTGGAGTTGTTGCGTGGGCAGGCGGCTGTTGTCGAAGGCGCTATTGTCGAGATCCAGGCGCTATTGAGTTTGCCCTCGGGCTATCAACGCGATCTGCAGTTGACCAAGCCTGCGCTGATTCGCGGTATGGAAAGCGTGCTGCAGAGTTTGCGCATAACGCCAGCACTGATAGCCGGTTTGGAATTCAATGCGGCGAACATGCGTACCGCAATCACTCCGGAATTGTTCGCAACTGACATTGCTATCCTGAAAGCGGCTGCTGGAGTGCCTTTTCGTGATGCCTATCGCATGGCCAAGGAGCAGTTGGCAGTAATGCCTCCGGGTGATCCACTCGAGAGTCTGGAAAAACGCATCTCTCCGGGGGCTTGCGGCGATTTGCAACTGGTTGAAATTCGCCAGCGTTTGGATGTTCTTGTTACTCAATGGCAGGCCATCGCGCCTGTGATCTGAGTTAATTTTGATCAATTGGTGGAAAATTGGTGGAAAGCGCTTGACCTCCTCCTTGAGGTCTTTATAATGCGCCTCCTTGCTTGGTTGAAACGTCGGTCTGGCAAACCGCCCAGAAAAAAAGTTTTGGAATATTTGTAGGAAAGTTTCCAAAAGGCGTTGACGGAGGATTCGGTTAACGTATAATGGGCGGCCCGCTCAGCACCGGGTAGTGATTCAACTTTGAGTTTGCCGGCGCGGCGATCCGAAAGGGTTCAGCCGCGGGGTTGTTGTGCGGAAACTGGTTGCGAAATGCACCAGGGTTCAAAAGGTTCTTTAACAAGATACAGGTAACTTGTGTGGGCGCTCGTGTCATGGAATTTGCCATGAAGAGAGCGACCATGCCCTGATTAACGCCAGGTTTTGTCTTCGGACGAAATTTGGTTCAGAGCAAGGTTAAGTTCTCAGCTAGAAGATATAGATGGAAAACTGGAGTCAGGCTTTCGGGCCAGGCAAAAGTCGGAAATCGAAAACTTTAAACTGAAGAGTTTGATCCTGGCTCAGATTGAACGCTGGCGGCATGCCTAACACATGCAAGTCGAACGGTAGCAGGAGCTAGCTTGCTAGCTTGCTGACGAGTGGCGGACGGGTGAGTAATGCGTAGGAATCTGCCCTTAAGTGGGGGATAGCCCGGAGAAATCCGGATTAATACCGCATGTGCTCTACGGAGCAAAGCGGGCCTCTGTTTCAAGCTCGCGCTTGAGGATGAGCCTACGTCGGATTAGCTAGTTGGTGGGGTAAAGGCCTACCAAGGCGACGATCCGTAGCTGGTCTGAGAGGATGACCAGCCACACTGGAACTGAGACACGGTCCAGACTCCTACGGGAGGCAGCAGTGGGGAATATTGGACAATGGGCG
>JAWXBM010000144.1:0-2552 GCA_034440115.1 Lysobacterales bacterium
GCTATGGATGCCGTCGCGCCAGGTGTCGCGGAAGGCTTTGACCTGCTCCGGCTCGCGGGTGATGTGGTCGGCTTTGCCGTCCTTCACGTCGCGGCTGGTGGTGCTCCACTGGAAGTTGCTGTTGAATTTGATGCCGTAGGGCGGGTCGAGGTAAATGCACTGCACCTTGCCTCGCAGACCCTCGCGCTCGGCGAGGCTGGCCATGACCTGCAGCGAGTCGCCGAGGATCATGCGGTTGGTCCAATTTGCATCGTGCTGGTAAAACTCGGTCTTCGATCCTTCATCGGGCAAGCCATTGAAATCTGCAAACAGGTCAGTCTGCGGTTCAGCCTCAGCTCTTTCGGACTCGGTGCGCCGGAGCAAGTCATCAATCAAAACTTTGGGATGCACTTTTTCTTGGATATAAAGTGGCGGTGCATGAACCACGAGATCTGACCAGTCTTGCTCATCCTTGCCGCGCCAAACCAATTGCGGGTCTAAGTCTCTATTTCGACGCTGATAGGCTATTTTTATCGGAGAAAGGTCCTCCTTGGCCATTACCGACTGATACTCGGCGGTAGGAATATTCTTACGTTTGGCTGTTTCGTGCTTCAGAGTCGTGACATTCTTCGTAGTGACTTTCTTATTCTTTTTCATACGTTAGTGTCTCTGATATGCCATTGATCAGGCTTCAAGTTATTTAAGTACTGCTCAACTTGCGCGAGCACTCCATGTTCTTTCGCCCAATTAAGATGTAACACCAATCTTTCTCGTTTTTCCATGTTGCTGGTATTCCACCACGCGGCCAATATCAGTGGAGCTGAAGGTATCCAACCTGAACCATTTCGATGTCTATTTGGAAGCAATTCCCATAGCGCTTGCCAATAATTTGGTAGCGGGCACACATAATCATTTTGATCCAACAGTTGAATGATTTGGTGAACGTTGTTCACTTGGCTTTCGCCACTGCTTTATCAATCATCTTTGCAAACTCCGCCTCGACTTTTGCCTCGAAATCCGATTCGATTGCATAGATGTCCGTGAATTCTGCAAACGCCCAACGTCCATATTCCCCAATATTATTTACACCTGGCACCCAGTAGTTTTCCATGGTGGCTTTCTTTTCTTTGGCATCCTCGCGCCGATAGCCTTTAATTTCTACGATGAGATTGAGCAAATCATCTTCACCGTTCCCATCGTCAACTTGTACGATGAAATCCGGGATGTACTTGCGCATCTCTGAGCCGTAGCGATAGGGAACTTCTAGGTATAAGCCGTGATTCTTCACATAGGCCTTCACACGTGGATGAGCTTCTGCGACACGGCAAAATTCTCCTTCCCAGTCACTATCCAGAATCACCCAATTCACATGGCAGCGACGAGAGTCGGTTTCCCAGCGATCTTGCCGAGAGGTATATAAACTCACATGGCTCGATGAACCAACCGGATTGTAGGAATCCAACACAGCTTTTACAGGGCTGTTGCCCATCAGCGAACGCGTAATGCCCGCCGTAATTCGTTCACATGCCATATCTGCCAACGCTTGATACATCAGTTGGGCGGGATAAGTTCCTCCCTTACAGCGTAGGCAATTATCTAGCCATTGCTTGGCAATACGTTTGAGTTGCCCAAATAGATACAGCTTGGGTTCGTCGCCAGGATCTCGCCACTTGGTATAAATCAAACGGTGCGTCAGATGAAACAACACTGAAGATTGGCGCATATCACCGGTGTGCACCAAATTGAGGTCAACGCCTTCGCCAATGATGCCGGCGGTCTGGGTGATTGTGGGGCCAACAAGATCAGGCGTGAGCTCCAAAATTGAATCATCGTTAAACTCCGCCGTGAGCCGTTCCTCGGGAAGTTCTACCCGGTAACCGGCCACATTCGGAAAGCGAATTTCCAAATGATCGCGATCGGGACGCATGGCGCGCACATGGATGGTTTCACGTGGTTTTTGAGGCGGACTGACCACCGGCTTAGCTGCGAAGTCGAAGGGAATGCCCAACACGTCTGCGTATTCAACGTTGAAGCGATTTTCTTCATTCAAATCGTAGGATTGGCGGCGCAGGGCTCTACCAATAACTTGTTCGCAGAGTAATTGGGTTCCAAATGCACGCACGCCTAAAACATGGGTCACGGTGTTAGCGTCCCAGCCTTCGGTAAGCATAGACACCGATACCACGCAGCGAATGGATCCGCCCAGGCGGCCTTCTTTACCCACCGTGTTCATCACTTCTCGCAAAAGATCCTGATCGGTGATGTTTTCGGCCTGCCTTGCGTCTCCAGTGCGTTCAAAAATCTCACGACGGAACCGCTCGATTTCATCTTCCGCCATAGCCCGGAAATTTTTATCAAGCGCGTCGCCCGATTCCAGCTGCTGGCTGTCAATTAACAAAGTATTCGGCATCGGCAGAGGGTTGCCGTGTTCGTCGAAATTTCGGAACAGTGCTAAACGGCCGTTTTCAAGTGTAGTTGACCCGTCATCGTTCTCGCGGTGAAAACCAGAGACATAGTCATAGACCAGCTTAGACGTCGAAGTGTTATTGCACACGATGATAAAGCAAGGCGGA
>JAWXBM010000145.1:0-40472 GCA_034440115.1 Lysobacterales bacterium
AAATCAGCAATTTCCAGGATTGAAAACCATGCTGAAGATATTCGGCTATCAACCCTGGAGAAATTTGCATCTGTCTTGGGTCGGTCGCTTGAAGTATCAATCCGGTGATACGGCCAGCTAACAAGCGTTAAATACAGACGCCCACTAAGTGGGCACCGGGTGGTCGTTTCATCGTAAGACCCGGTTACACAGGTATCGTTACCGCACTATGAACATTTTCATCCTGGACCAGAATATTAAAAAGTGCGCGCAATATCATTGCGACCAACACGTGGTGAAAATGATTCTGGAGAGCGTTCAGATGCTATGTGCCGCACTTAATCAAAAAGGCTTTACCACACCCTACAAGTCCACTCATATCAGTCATCCATGCGTGCTTTGGGTAGAGCAGTCATTTGATAACTTTACCTGGTTAAAAGACCTCGCAATTGCATTGAATGATGAATATAAATTCAGGTTTGAAAAGGACTCGGATCATAAGTCAATACAGGTGCTGAATGCTGTTTCAGACCACTACTATGACCAACGAGGACCGACGGAATTTGCCCAGGCGATGCCAGATCAGTACAAAGTCCCTGCAGATGCAGTCACTGCTTACAGACAGTTTTATCTGGGTGATAAGATGGGTTTTGCCAGATGGACAAACAGAGACGTACCAGATTGGGCGCACGTTGCCCCTTAACTCAAACGTCAGGCGATCAGATTAAAGGAGCCCCATGAACTACGTTCACATCGTTGCAGTACTCGCAATTTTTCAGTTCTTTTTCTTTGGCATCATGGTGGGTCGTGCCAGAGAAAAATATGGCGTAAAAGCTCCTGCCACGTCGGGCCATGAAATGTTTGATCGAGCCTTTCGCGTACATATGAATACACTGGAGCAATTAATCGGCTTTTTGCCAGCGCTTCTCATTGCTGGTATGTATTGGCCTAACTTGCCAATTGCTGCAATTGGGGTGGTGTACCTCGTGGGTCGTTTTCTTTATGGGAAATCGTATTCAGAAGACCCGAGCAAGCGTGGCCCGGGCTTTTTGCTAACCATACTTCCAACGTTCATTCTATTATTAGCAGCATTAACGGGCGCAATTATTCGGCACGCCTGACACTACGTGCAACGCGGATGCTCACTGTATGCGCGCCAATCTGGCAGCAATTTAAGGGAACAATAAGGCGTAATGACAGATGAAATTAATTATTCGTAATCTCGCTCGCACGACCACTGAGAAAGAATTGAAAATTCTTTTTGAAGAATATGGCACGGTGCAATCCTGTGATTTGGTTTTGGATAAATACACCAAAGGGTCAAAAGGTTTTGCTTTTGTGGAAATGCCGAAACCCGGAGAAGCCAAGGCTGCGATGATAAATATGAACAACAAGATGATTGCTGATAACAAGATTCGTGTAAAAAAAGCTGAAGAAAAAATGCCACCACCGGGCACTGATCCAGAAAGTGACTAGCGGCCTTGGGCCCGGCCCCAAGCCCAACTCTGAACTATTCTGAAGCGTTGAAGTGGCAGGTCAGTCTTCTATGAATCCAAAAACGTCTTCAAGTTGAACTTGTAAACTCTGTGCAATCAGAAAAGCCACCTCCAGTGACGGTGAGTACTTATTGGCCTCGATGACATTGACGGTTTGTCGTGTGACGCCCACCAGGTCGGCCAACTGCTGTTGGGTCATGCCGCCCGCTTCGGCCCGAAGCTCTTTAACCCGGTTGGTCATGCTGAGCTTGCGCTTGCCCATGGCTCAGCTACTCCGGCGATACATGATGATCTGCGAGAGGTTTTCAACCATTTGCGCCAATACCCAGAAGCCCAGCAGTACATGGGCCATGATGGCGTTACCCTCCGTGACTAAGGCAGCGCAAAGCGAAAAGAACACACCTGTTGCGAGGACAAACGAACCATAACGCTCGCCCGTCAATTCGATCAGCCGGTCACGTTCATCGGTCTCGGTGTCTCGATTGAAAATGACAACTGCGAGATGACCCACTATCTGGATGATCACCAGCACTGCAGTTGCTCCAATGAACAAACCAGCGTGCACCGGCAATATGTCTTGGGCAGCAGGTATGTGACTTAAAGTCAGGTATGCCGATTGGAAATAACCGCCGAACGCTACGAGCAGGCCCACCAACTGAACCCACTGGCTTTTTTCCTGAAAAGTCATTGATGACATGTTTGATTCCTTAAGCAAGAGTAAAATGTATGAAAAACCCGACATGTGTATGGTATGCAACACGCCAAGTGGATGTCAAGTAATTCTTACATTGTCGCTTTAGCCAGAGGGGTCTCTCGTGGCTGGATTGGAGTAATACACTACACTAGCATGTGACTGCTGCCACGCCATGGGGCGGCTTAACTAATACGTCAAGCAGCCCGGATGTGGAACCTTATCTACACTTCACTTGGAGAAGGACTCAAATGAGAACGCATTGGGTGTTTCTGATTGCATTTGCTCTGGTGTTCTATGGTACCGGAGCTGCCTTCATCGAGAGCTTCGTGAACTATCCAAGTTGGCATCTGATCGGAAGCGCGGAGTTCACTCAGTTCCACCGGTTCATCTCTCCGAGAATTCTGACCTATCTGGTCGCACCGTTGTTGCTCGGTACAGGGTTCACGATTCTGCTGCTCTGGTTTCGCCCATCGGCGATACCGAATTGGGCGGTTTGGGTGGCCATAGGTCTGCAGGCTATTGTCGGGGTGTCTACAGTTAGCATTCAGGTTCCAATCCAGCTTCAGCTCAGCGCAGATGGATTGTCCATCCCATTGATTGAGCGTCTCATTGAGACGAACTTCTGGATTCGTAGAGTTCCATATGCCGTGTGCGCCGGCTTGTTTATCTGGATGGCGTCCAGGGTCTTGTCGGCAAATGGTAAAAACTCAATGGCGGTAGAGCTGGCACGGCAAAGAAATTGAGAAAGACTTATAACGAATCGCTCAACCAGAAGCCCAGGCCGCTATGCATTCCTGGTTTTTTTGCTGGTGCTCGGCGCCAGCCAATTTAATCGTTTGCTAGAAAAGGCAGGAGTCTTTGTTAACAATGCCGGGATTGCGGTGCTCAACGCGCCCGAGAATATGACCGACGAAGAATGGGATTCGGCAAGTACTGATGCGAACAAGCATTTTTTTGCCAGCACAAATTTTCGTCAGTTTAGTGCAGGCAGTTGCTTAAGCCTGGTCTGGATTGCCTGTTTTGGAGGCCAACTTCAGGATCAGCCCCGGAAAGAAGCGCTTAATCCACAGCGCGTGCATTTCGATGCCGCTGCCGACGGGTATCTCCATTTTGCCCTTGCGGAAGCCTTTCATGATGACCTTGGCGCATTCATCCACATCCATGCCCTTGGCAATATTGGAATCGGTGCGATTGAAACGGGTGCCGTCACCATTGAGGGCATTGTCTGAAACCTCAGTGCGGATAAAGCCGGGGGTAACGGTAGTGACAAGAATTCCCTGATCGCTGACCTCGGCCCGCAGCGCATCAAAAAAACCCATGACGGCATGCTTGGCAGCACAGTAACCGGTGCGTTGTGGTGCTCCGACCTTGCCTGCTACGGAAGAAGTCACGGCAATATGCCCGCTGCCTTGGGCAATCATGCCTGGCAGAACGGCTTTGGTCAGGGCAATTTGACCAATGATATCCACTTCGAAAATCCTGCGATAAACCGACATGTCGGTATCAATGCACTTGGAGCGTTGTGACAGGCCGGCGTTGTTGATCAGCATATCGATACGGCCGAAAGTCGCCTTCACCCGCTCTACTGCACCGGGCATGGCAGCCTCATCGGTGACATCCAGCGGCAACACCAGAACGTCGTTGTTGCCAGCCTTTGTGCAGCGATCTTTTACGCGCTGCAGCTCACTTTCCCGCCGGGCCGAGAGTACCAACTTCGAACCCGCTTGCGCGAATTGCAGAGCCAGGGCCTCACCGATACCGGAGGAAGCGCCGGTGATCCAAACAACCTGTCCGGAGAAATCTGCTTTGCTCATGAGTTAAGCAATTATTTTGACCCCAATTATTTAACCCTTACCACGCGTGCCGGTGCGGCCTTTGCGCGCGTTCTTTTCGATGAACTCGATGATCATGCCGGCCACGTCTTTGCCGGTGGCTTTCTCAATACCTTCAAGGCCAGGTGAAGAGTTCACTTCCATCACCACCGGGCCGTGGTTGGAGCGCAACATGTCTACGCCGGCCACATTCAACCCCATGATCTTGGCTGCACGAACCACGGTTGAGCGCTCTTCCGGCGTGATACGCACCAGTTGCGCAGAACCGCCCCGGTGCAGGTTGGAACGAAATTCGCCGTCCTTGCCCTGGCGTTTCATGGAAGCCACTACCTTGTCGCCAATTACAAAACAACGGATGTCAGCACCACCGGCTTCTTTGATGAATTCCTGCACCAGAGAATTCGCTTTCAAGCCGCGGAATGCCTCGATTACCGAAACGGCGGCACTGCGTGTTTCGGCCAGCACTACGCCCACACCCTGCGTGCCTTCCAGCAACTTGATCACAACAGGAGCGTCACCAACCAAAGATAACAGGTGATCAGTGTCATCCGGCGAACTGGCAAAGCCGGTTACCGGCATGCCGATGCCTTTGCGAGCCATCAATTGCAATGCGCGCAGCTTGTCGCGTGAGCGGCTGATGGCAACCGATTCGTTGACGCAATAAACCCCCATCATTTCGAATTGCCGCACCACCGCTGTGCCATAGAAGGTGACCGATGCGCCGATGCGCGGAATCACCGCATCAAAATCATCCAGGCTGTGCCCTTTGTAATGCACCGCCGGACGCATCGAGGCAATGTTCATATAACAGCGTCGGTGATTGATGACCTTTACCTCATGACCGCGCTTGTGACCGGCTTCAACCAGGCGTTCGGTGGAGTAGAGGTGGGCATTGGCGGAAAGTACCAGGATTTTCATAATGTTTACCGCTGCGTGGAGAATCTCAAGGCTAAAACGGCCTTAAGTTCCCGAAGTGAAATTGGGATCGTGATTGGCGGTGAATTCTTCGACCGCTTCTTCGGTGTCTGAGACACGATCGAAAGTGGCGACATTGAACAGTGCATCGCCTTCAAGCGCAAGCGGCAAATTTGTGCGTCCAATGACAATGCCGCTGTGTGTGGCTAATACGTATTCTTGCGTATCACCGAGCGGATCGCTGACTACTGCCAGCCTTTGGCCCTTGGTAATACGCTGCCCGAGCTCTACCACCGCGCGAACGACGCCGCTGATGGGTGCGCGCACCCAGCGACTGGACTCGGCAATAATGGGTTCAACACGGGCAATTCTTACCGAACCGCTCTTTAGCATGCCCAACTTACGCATCACGTGCAGAATGCCCCGAATGCCGGCTTTGATACACACCTCGTTGAAACGCAGTGCTTCACCCGCTTCATAGATCAGCATCGGGATGCCATTCTTGATGGCGCAGGAGCGCAAAGATCCTGGTCGCACCTGGGCATCAAGAATCACAGGGGCACCAAAAGCCAGTGCCAGCCGGGTTGTTTCTCCATTATCCAGCGTGGCTCTGATCTGTGGCAGGTTTTCGCGATGCAGAGCGCCGGTGTGCAAATCGATTCCGCAATCCGAACGCAATACAATCTCGTTGAGAAACTTGTGTGCCAGCCGGCCGGCAACGGAGCCTTTTGGGCTGCCCGGAAAGGAACGATTCAAGTCCCTGCGATCAGGCAGATAGCGGTTATGGTCGAGAAAGCCGTGAACGTTTACGACTGGAACAGCTAATAAAGTGCCGCGCAGGCGGGCGAGATGCTTGAGCGACAGGAGGCGGCGAATAATTTCCACACCATTGATTTCATCGCCATGCACGGCGGCAGAAATAAACAGTGTCGGGCCCGCTTGCTTGCCATTTACTACCTGCACCGGCATTTTTAAGGAGTCGTGCGTGTAAAGCCTGGCTATGGGCAAGTCTATAATGGCACGTGTTCCCGGCGCGACGACTGTTCCGCCGATCTCAAAGGGTTTTCCGCGGGTCATACCTTTTCCTTTTGGATGACGGATTTTTTCTTTTTCAGGCGAGGGCGTTTACCGGAAAGATAGGACCTTTCAGGATTTACCAGCGCGTGACCGCGTAAAGCGGTGCGACCCAGTAGCATGCGAAAGCGCATGGTGTCACGGGAAGTTAATGTGATCTCGACGTCCCAGGTCCGGCAGCCCAGGGTAATGGGCGTAACAATCACCGGCCGGCTTTCCCGGTGTCCGCCGGAGTCAGTCACCTGGCGCTCTTCCAGCAACCTGGCTTCACAAATAATCTCTTTCTCCAGATCGTATTGCTCGGGATGCAGCCAGAAGCGCACCCAATTTTCGCCCTCACGATCGAACAGTTCGGTTTTGAAGGCGTGCAGCGCCGAGGTCCGGGCGCCGGTATCTACCTTGGCCTTGATCCTGGGTATGCCCAGGCCTGGCAGTGCCAGCCATTCCCTCCAGCCGACCACTACGCCATCGTGCCCAGCCTTTTCGGCTAAGTCTTCGGCCGCTTTTTTGGTCACTTTGTTTTCATTGTTACTCATAACCACTTCTTCCAGCGGAACAGCAACATGATGCCGCCGCCTAATCCAGTCATCATTATTACCAGCCACATAAAGGCCATGGGGTTTTCCAAACCAGGTAAGCCGGCGACATTCATGCCAAACACGCCAGTGAGGAACGTCAGCGGCAGGAATACAGCTGAAACCATGGCCAGCAAATACATCTTGGAATTCTGCTTATGCGCCAGGCTGCTGAGCAATTCTTCCTGGGCTACCATGGCGCGTTCACGAGCCAGGTCCAGCTCTTCCAGGAACAGGGTCATGCGGTTGGTTTCTTCCGACAATGCAACCAATTCGTCTTCGGAAAAAATCGAATGCTGCATGCGTGACAAGCGATCCAGTGCATCCCTTTGCGGCCCCAGGTAGCGCCGGATTTGCGCGGTTTTGCGCCGCAGCTGGGCAAACTCACTGCGTTTGCCAGCATTTGGGCTGTCGGCAATAGAGCCCTCCGCATCTTCAATGGCTCCATCCAGGCGATCAACCACGTCGGCAATGCGTTCACCCAGATTCCAGGCCAGTTCAGCGATGAAATTACCCGGGCTGCGCGGCCCGGTGCCCTGGGCCAATTCCTGCTGAAGTTTTTGTACTGACATTAAGCGCCGGCGTCGGGTAGTGATGATGCGATTCGGTTCCAGCCAGACGCGAATGGAAACCATGTCTTCGACCTGCGAGCCGGGGTTAAGGTTGATGCCCCGAAGTATGGCCAGCACCCCATCCGCTGTTTGCAGGGCACGTGGCCGTATGTCGTCATCCAGCATGGCATCCAGCATTGTGATGGCAATTCCACTGTTGTTCTGCAGCCAATTTTTGCCTGAAGGTTTGGTGAAATCGATGTGGATCCAGCGCAAGCCGTCTGCCGCTACGGGCTTGCCCAGATCATCCATTTGCAAAGCCTGCCCGCGACCCTTGCGGTCCAGATCGTAAGCGCAGATCAGACCGTCTTGCTCATTCCAGCCAGTGGTTTCGTTCGTACCCATGCTCACCTTTCCAGACAGCTTGCCACAACATGGTTATCATACCGGAGCAGCAGCGAATGTATCGGAGCCTTGATTTTGCCCAGCCAATCTTTTACCAAACCCATGGACGTGCTGAACGCCTGGATTGATGCCGTCAACCAGCGTGAAATTGACACCATCGTGGCTATGTATTCTGCCGATCACGTGTTATTGCCAACCTTTTCACCGCACATGCTTCGCGATGACGCCAGCACGCGGCAATATTTTGAGCAGTTGGCTTCGCGTCAGGGTTTGTTCGTGAGAGTCCATCAACGCACGCTGACCGAGCAGGTATTGAACGAACACAGCACTGTGCTATGCGGTATTTATACCTGGAGTTTTGAGGTTGATGATGAACTGCTGTCGTTTGCTTCGCGCTTCAGCTTTATTGTTGATCTGTCGGAAGACCAGCCCATTCGGCATCACCATTCATCGCAGATACCGCGCACATTGAATTAACCTATTGGGTGGGTGTGGGAGGCCGCTTTGCGGCCGACCATTCCATTGCCATTTCGCGCGCAAGCGCGCTCCTACAAGGCTTTTATTGAATTGGCAGCAGATATTGCTGCAGGAACAGTAAGGCAGCTTGTTGGTAAGCGTCGCGATTTTCCTTGCGGTCGTAACCATGGCCTTCATTGAGGGCATTCATGTACCACACCGGTTGGCCACGGCTGCGCAAGGCTGTGACGATTTGTTCGGATTCAGTAACCGGCACACGCGGATCGTTCTGGCCTTGCACTACCATCATCGGCACGTCTATTCGGTCCACGTGAGTGAGCGGGCTGATGGATTGCAGGAAGGCGCGCATTTCCGGATCACGCTCGTCGCCGTATTCCTTTCGGCGCAGGTCCCGGCGGTAATCCTGGGTGTTCTCCAGAAAAGTCACGAAGTTGCTGATGCCGACCACATCCACAGCGGCCTTTAATCGATCGCTGTAGTGCACCGCGGCAGCCAGCACCATGTAACCGCCATAGCTACCGCCATAAACCGCCACCCGATTGGCATCCAGTTGCGGCTGTGTTGCCACCCAATCCAGCAAGGCACCGATATCCTTCACTGCATCCTCGCGTTTCATGCCGTCATCCAGTGACAGATATTCATTGCCATAGCCAAAAGAGCCGCGCACGTTAGGTGCGATTACCGCTGCTCCCAGCTCCGCTATCCAGCTTTGAAAACTGCTCGAAAACGAGGGCCGGTATTGGCTTTCCGGCCCGCCGTGAATGTATATGATGACTGGGAAGGGGCCGTTACCCTGCGGCTGATAGATAAAGGCCGGGATCTGCCGTGGCGCTTCCTTTTCCAGGTCGAAGCTGGGGTAACGCACCAAGGTCGGCTCAACGAAGGTTTCCGTATCCAGCCCGCCTACTTCGCTGAAGGTCCAGCGATTCAGCGATTCAGCATCCAGCGGCGAACGACCCAGTTGCATAACGAACACATCGCTGGGGGTTTGCGCGGTATTCAGCGTCAGGGCCAGACGGCGGCTGTCCGGGTGAAACTGCAGGCTGTAAATCACGCCCATCGGCATATTGCTGACCAGGGCATATTTACGCGTGCGCGTGTTGAGCAAGTACAGGTGGCTGATGCCATCTTCATTGGTGGTGAACGCGCCGCGTTTGCCATCATCGCTGAGCGCAAATTCAATCACATCCCAGGCAATCGAAGTGGTGATGAATTCAGGGGCGGAGTCGGGTTCAAACGATTGCCAGGCCAGTTCGGCTGCCAGGCCGCGCGCATTGCTGATGAAGTAATAACCCTGATCGTCGGTATCCAGCGTTGAGGCACGGTTGGCAGAGGGGTATTCGGCACTGCCGCTGAGCAGGCGCTGCTCGCCCGTAGCCAGATCCAGCAGATAAATGCGCGAGTCGGTGGCACCAATCATTTGCTGTACCAACAGCGACTTTCCATCAGCTGTGAAGTCCACCGGGCCCCACCAATGATTATCTTCGGCTGCCAATATGGGGCTGGCAGATTCTGGCCGAGTGATATCCATCATCCAGATATCGTTACTGCGGCCATTGCGACGGGTGGATTGGTAGGCCAGTCTTTTGCCTTGCTTGTCCCATACCAGCCTGGAGTTCCTTGAACTGCCATCGCTGACCATTCGAGTGGTGGCGCTTTCCGGGTCGAACAGGAAAATCTGGTCGAACTCGCTGCCGCCTCGATCCATGGTCAAAGCCAGTTTTGAACCACCCTGCTGACGCCACACTTCGGTCATCGGCTCCTCGAAATAGGTCAACTGGTGGCGTGCGCCACCCTGGAAATCCACCCGGTGTACCTGGTCAAGCTCGCCAAAACGAGTCAGTATCAGCATGCCTTTGCCGTTTTCTGCCCAGGATAAGAACTGCGCCGAGCGGACTTCCTGATATTGCTGCAGGCGATTGACCAGGCTGGCAGGAATCTCGGGCACTTCCTGCAAAATCAACTGGCCATTGTTCAGAGTGCGGGTGTTTACGGAAACTGTGCCGTCCGTGTCCGCCCAAAGACCAGTAATTGGGTTCAAGCACGCGATGATAAGCAAAACGAAAGCCTGTAACTGGTTTTGTAAGTTGAACGATTCCGCGTTTGGGAAATTTCTTGAATTTACCAACATATCAACTGCTTATATCAATAATTGGGTTGCATCCACAGGGCGTCCGGGGCTAGTGGGCCGTTTTTGAGGCGATTGCTTCAAGAGGCTCTCTGGGAGGCTTTCTGGGAGGCTTTCTGGGAAGCGCCCCGGGAAACGCCCCCAAAGCTCCACATTGAAGGCCGATCAGGCTGCTTTCATAGTGCCATAAATGCTATCCGGCTATACTGTCGCATCGTAAAAAGCGGAGTCTACTCACCGTCGTGAGCCCAGATCTCAACATCAGTCTACACATTATTATTCTGGCGGCCGGTGAAGGCACGCGCATGCAATCCAACCTGCCCAAGGTGCTGCACACGGTGGGTGGGCGACCCATGCTGGCGCATTTGCTGCAAACAGCCAGTGGTCTGCAGCCGGATGTCATTCACGTTGTGGTCGGCAGTGGTGCTGAACGGGTACGTGAAGCGTTCTCCGATTATAAGGTTGACGGGCCAATTCAATGGGTAGTGCAGGCCGAGCGTCGTGGCACTGGCCATGCGGTGGATCAAGCCATGCCCGCTGTACCTGATGATGCCCATGTGTTGGTGCTGTTGGGTGATCACCCGCTCATTCCTCTGCACGTGTTGCAACAGATGTTGCTGCAGCCTCTGCCATCTTTAGCGGTGTTGACTATGGTGCTGGACGACCCCAAAGGCTATGGCCGCATCGAGCGCGATCGCACGGGCCGTATCAACAGCATCGTGGAAGAGCGTGATACCACCTCAACCCAACGTGCAATCCATGAGGTGAACACCGGCATTATCCTGGCCCAGGCTGGCCCTTTGCGGCACTGGTTGAAGCAGCTGGAATGCTCCAACAGCAAGAACGAGTATTACCTCACCGATATCTTTGCCAAGGCATACAAGCAAGGCTATGAAATCCGTGCGGTTCAGGCTCCCGATCCACGTGATCTGCAGGGTGCTAATGATCGCCACCAGGTGGCGGCGCTGGAACACCGCTATCGGCAAACGATGGCGGACGAGTTAATGGAGAAAGGGGTCAGCCTGCTGGATCCGGCGCGTATTGATGTGCGCGGCGAGATCGAGGTTGGCCGCGATGTGGTGATCGATATCAATGTGGTGTTGGAAGGTCGTAACAATTTGGGCGATGGTGTAAAAATTGGTCCCGGCTGTGTGCTCACCAATTGCAGCCTGGCCGCCGGTACCGTGGTCAAGGCATACAGTGTTCTGGAAGGCGTGCGCACCACCGGTACCTGCGAAATCGGGCCCTTTGCGCGTTTGCGTCCTGGTACAGAATTATCCGTGGGTTCGCGCATCGGCAACTTTGTCGAAGTCAAAAACAGTCGGTTGGGTGAAAACAGCAAAGCCAATCACCTCAGCTACGTGGGTGATACGCAGGTGGGCGACCGGGTGAACATCGGTGCCGGTACCATTACCTGCAATTACGATGGTGCCAACAAACACCAGATCATCATCGAAGATGATGTTTTTATCGGTTCAGACTCGCAATTGGTGGCCCCGGTTACCATAGGCAAAGGCGCCACCATCGGCGCCGGTTCAACCATCACCAAATCGACTCCCGCAGGGGAGTTGACCGTTAGCCGCGCCAAACAGGTCACGCTCAAAGGCTGGCAACGGCCGCAGAAGAAAAAGGACTCTTAGTCATGTGTGGAATTGTGGCAGCCAGCGCGCATCGCGACGTGGTGGATATCCTGATCGCCGGTTTACATACGCTGGAATACCGTGGTTACGACTCCGCTGGCATTGCCATGCAGAACGGCACGGCCATCAAACGCCTGCGCACTAACGGCAAGGTCAATGACCTGCAGGCCTTGCTGGATAAAACGCCGTTGCAGGGCGTGTGCGGTATTGCTCATACACGTTGGGCCACACACGGCAAACCTAATACCCTCAATGCCCATCCGCTGATGTCACGCGAAAACGTCGCTTTGATTCATAACGGCATCATCGAAAACCATGAAGAGCTGCGCACCGAGTTGCAGGCGCTGGGTTATGAATTTACTTCCGAAACCGATACTGAAGTGATGGCTCACCTGGTTAACCATTTGCTCAGCCAGGGAAATGACCTCTTTGCAGCGGTGCGCCTGGCCGCTACGCGCTTGCGCGGTGCGTTTGCCATTGCGGTAGTGAGTGCGCAGGAACCCGGCGTGGTAGTGGGCGCCCGTGTGGGCAGCCCGATGGTGCTGGGCCTGGGCTTTGATGAGAATTTCATCGCCTCTGATATCCACCCCTTGTTGCCGGTCACCAACCGCTTTATCTACCTGGAAGAAGGCGATGTGGTGCGTATTGACACCGAAGGCTACGAAATCCGTGATGCGCAGGATCAAAAAGTGGATCGTCCGGTGAAAGAGGCCGAGATGAACGCCGATGCGGTAAAGCGCGGCGACTACCGGCATTACATGCAGAAGGAAATTTTCGAACAGCCACAGGTGGTGGCTGAAACCCTGGAAGGCCGCATTGGTGTCGACCGCATCCTGCCGAATATTTTCGGTGTAGGTGCCGATGAAGTGCTGCAGCGCGTGCGGCAAGTTCATATTGTGGCCTGCGGCACCAGTTTCCATGCGGGCCTGGTGGCCCGCTATCAATTGGAAGAACTGGCCGACATTCCCTGCACGGTGGAAGTGGCCAGTGAATACCGTTACCGCCATCCGGTGGTGCCCGACAACGCCCTGTTTGTGATCATTTCCCAATCGGGCGAAACTGCTGATTCGCTGGCGGCACTGCGGCACGCCAAGGAGTCCGGTTACCTGGCCACGCTGGCGATTTGCAATGTGCCGGAAAGCTCCATCGTGCGTGCGGCAGATTTTGTGCTGATGACCCGTGCCGGGCCTGAAATCGGCGTGGCTTCCACCAAGGCTTTCACTACTCAGTTGGTGGCACTGCAATTGCTGGTGCTGATGCTGGCGCAGCTCAATGGTGTGGATGCTGAGCTGATTGCTGGTTGGGTGGGTGAACTCCATCATTTGCCAGAAAAACTGAATCATGCACTGGAGTTGGATAAGAAAATCGAAAAGCTGGCGGAGAAATTTGTCGATAAGAATCACGCGCTATTCCTTGGCCGAGGCAGCCATTACCCGATCGCCATGGAAGGAGCGCTCAAGCTCAAGGAAATCTCCTATATCCACGCTGAAGCCTATCCGGCCGGTGAGCTGAAGCACGGCCCTCTGGCGCTGGTGGATTCAAATATGCCGGTGATCGCAGTCGCGCCAAACAACAATCTCCTGCAAAAGCTGATCAGCAACATCGAAGAAGTGCGGGCCCGCGGTGGCCAGATGCTGGTGATTGCCGACTCCGAAGCGGGTGCCAGCCTGAAGGAGCGCCATGGTGAGATCATCGAGGTAGAAACCGGCGGGGCCTTGCTGGCACCGGTGGTTTTGACCATCCCGCTGCAGTTACTGGCCTACCACGTCGCCGTGCTGCGCGGCACCGATGTGGATCAGCCACGTAATTTGGCCAAGTCGGTTACCGTGGAGTAGTTTGGATATCTGCTCTGACCCCGGTAGTAAGCTTGCCAAAATTGAAACAGATTGTTGCGCACAGGGCATCGCAAAAGCGCTAGTCTGTTTACTTGCTTTTGCAGCGTTGCCAGAATGCGCTCTTAAAATGCCCAAAAAATACCAAACATTCGCAGAACAGTTTTACCTTGAGGAGGCCAGCCTGCTGCAGCGTCTTGGGCGCGACTTGAGGTTGCTTCGCTGGATGGCACAAACCATTCGCATGTGGTTCAAGGCAAAACCCTTCAGGGCTGAGTTTGAGCATTGCCGCGCAGTAAACCAGCCGTTTTATGTTGACCGCTTTGCTGGGCCGCCCGCAGAACCAGCATCTGATCCGGTCGATGACTCAACCTCGCAGAACCAGCCCGCTTCAAGGGCAACCCAGGCCAAGCGCTAAGCCGTGAAACTGCACGACATTCCATCGGCTGAGAATCTTCCGCGCTACCGCCAGCCTCCGGTTTCGGGCAATGTGATCAATGGCCTCGGGGTGCTGGAGAAAATCCGCGCCAAGCGTGTTTTTCATGACTTTGGCCGACCTGGATTTGCCTGGTCGGGCATGAACGGTTTCTTCCTGATGAACAATACCTGGGCCATTCTGAAGATGGCCCTCAGCTATCGGTGGAAACTAAGGCGTTCAACCGGGACTGTGGCTAAAAAGCAGGTTGAAGTCACCGACCCGGTCGAAATGGCCGAATTGCTGAAAGCCAAAGCGAAATCATTCGGCGCTGGAATCGTGGGCATCACCGAAGTCATCCCGACCGACTTTTATGAGGACGTACAGCCGAATTACCGCTACGCCGTTTGCATCGGCGCTCCCATGGATCGTGAAGAAATGCTGCATGTGCCAAATGAGCGGGCCGGAATCGAAGTGCAGCGTGTTTATGGCGCAGTCGCATCAACGGCGGTCGATCTGGCCGAACACATTCGCAGCCTGGGCTGGCCGGCAACTGCTTATGGTGATCCGCGCAGTACCGAACTGTTGCAGATTCCATTGGCGATTCGGGCTGGCCTCGGGGAGCTGGGTAAACACGGTTCGCTGATCTGCAAGGAGTATGGCTCCAATGTTCGTTTGTCCACCGTTCTCACCGACATACCCATGGCGCTGGATGCGCCGGTTGACATTGCCGTGGATGATCTCTGTTTCGGCTGTCGCCGCTGTACGATAGATTGCCCACCGCAAGCCATCGTTGACCAGAAACAGTGGGTACGCGGTGAGCATCGCTGGTATGTCGATTTCGACAAATGCGCACCGTATTTTTCAACTACCTTTGGTTGCGCCATCTGTATCGAAGTCTGCCCCTGGTCCGAACCGGGCCGCGGCCCGAAACTCAGTGACATGTTGATCGCCAAGCGCAGCAAGCCGACCCGGGCTAAAGATATAACTTGATTGTGGACTGGTTGTAGGAGCGAGCCATGCTCGCGACTGGAGGCCGGTTGCTGCATCAATATGAGGCCGCCCCATGCAACCGAGGCGGCAATGCGGATCGAGTTAACCCAAACGCTGATGTAAAGTGATATTCAATACAAGCAGAATTCTGGCAATATCGCTTTAATGCTGCCTATACTCCGGCTTCGCACTTGACGGCAGGGCTTCGCCAACAGCATGAAATTCGGCATCCGTTTCATCGACTACCTGGGGTCAGTCCGCCGACGCGTTGAATTGACCGTGTTGGCCGAGCAGGCGGGCTTCGATTATGCCTGGTACCCGCACGACACGTTTATGCACAACACCTGGGTGCTGACGAGCGCCGCGGCCGCAGCAACCTCGCGAATCTTCATCGGCAGCGTCGGCACGAACCCGTTCACCACCAACCCGGCCGAAATCGCCACGTATATCGCCTCGCTTGATGAACTGTCCGGCGGCCGGGCGGTGCTGGGCCTCGGCCTGCACACGCATGAAATGGTGGAATGGACCGGCTTGGATGCCAGTGGTTCGATCACGGCGACCCGCGAAGCAACCGAGATCATTCGCGCCTTGTTACGCGGGGAAGTCGTCGATTACCAGGGCGAACATTTTAAATGGACTGACCAGTGTTACCTGCGCCTGAAGCCGGTGCGCTCCGCGGTGCCGATCTACATCTGTGCTTTCGGAGCCGAATACCTGGCGCTCAGCGGCGCGATCGGCGATGGTAGCCTGCCGATGATCACTCCGCCGGAGTCTGCTTCTTACATGGTGCCTGCGATTACCGGCGGCGCGCTCGCCGCGGGCCGCGATCCCGCGGAGGTGGACATATCCGGCTGCGCCTGGTTGTCGCTGGCTGCCGACAGCTCGGCGCCGACGGCTGTGCTGCGCCGAATGGTCGCCTACTTCGGTTGGGCTCTGGAAGCGTCGGCGTTGGCGACCATCGGGTTGGTGCCCGATGATTTCGCGCCGATCAAGGTACTGATCGATGCCGGCGATTACGCACGCGCCGAGTCGCTGGTCACCGACGACATGTGCCGCTTGGCGCTGTCCGGAACGCCCAGGCAGGTCATCGAGCAGATCGAGCGACTGGCGGATCTCGGAGTTACCCAAGTCAACCTTGGCGGGCCGCTCGGCCCCGATCCGGCCGAGGCGATCCGGTTGATGGGTGAGCAGGTGATCCCTTACTTCCGCTCCGGTACTTGAGCGCCGCTGCGTGTGCCTTGGCTATCTTCAACACCCCGACTCAAAATTCCGCTCAGCCATGCTGCCAGCTGTTTTCATCGCCGGGCGACAAGCCCAACACTTCTCCGCTGGTGGTGACGCCCAGGCCGCTGACGGTGCGGTTGGCGTAGGAAAAATAGCTGGCCACCTGGTTGATTTCCAGAATTTCGCCATCGCTTAAGCCCGCGGCACGCAACTGATCAATGTCGGATTGGCAGATGTCACCCGGAGTCTGGGTGAGCTTGCGGGCATAGCGCAGTGCGGCAGATTCGGCGGCTGTAAAGGGATCCCCGGGTGAATCGGTGCACAATTGTTCCAGGCAGCGAGCAAATTTTGTTGCCTGGTCAGCCAGCAAATTCCGCATCCCGCTGCTGTGGTGTTGCTCGCAGTACTCACAGCCGTTCAAGCGGCTGACCAGCACACCGATGGACTCCAGGAACCACACCGCCAGCTTGTTGCCGCTGTGGTGCAAAACCGCTTTATACAGCGCCATGTGCCCTTCCATAGAGTGCGGCCTGAGGCTGTGTACCTGCAACACCTTGTCAACCTGCCCCTGTGGCCCGCTGACACGCCGGTACAGTTGGGCAAGCTTCCCTTCTGCTTCTTCAGGTGTAATGGTTTTTATAAACGCCACGGGCGAAGTTCTCCTTTATCAATGGTCAGTAGTGTCTGGTCAACTTACAAGGTCACGAGCCAAGATCAAGTATTGGCGAGGGTTACAGAGCGATTTATTTTGGTGGCGATTTGCAATCAGTTTACTCTCATTCAGGCTCACGAACTTCCAGAGCTTGATAACTCTAAGGCAGTTTCAGTTGCTTCAGGCATGATGCCGCAATGTCGGGTCCCACCATCAACACAATTAGCCACGAACATTCTGGGCAGCGGCCGGTTCTCATACTCAGCCAGGGCATCTTCAACCAACGCTCGGGAACCGTTATTGCAATGGCGCTTACCAGCCAGGAGCAAAGGGCAAGCTATCCGTTGACCCACGAACTCGAAAAATCAAGATTACCCAAGCGCTCCTGGGTTAAGATCAGTCAAATCCGTACGCTTTCAACCGAACGAATTGGCAAAAAGATCAGCGCAGTCGATCCAGAAGAACTCGCGCACATCATTGAAGGCCTGAATGAAATTATTGGAGCCTGAAAGCTTAAGCGAGGGCGGTGCCTTGCGCAACTGCTCAACACGTACCCAGGTCGAAACAGTCACTTTAAGGAGATAGCTTATGCAACAGTCTTTCGGTTGGCAGCCACTCAACCCGATTAAATCGCCGGGTCAGGCGTTCCGGCTGCATGTGGTCGCCCTTTCCGCTATAGCGTGTGCTTTCAGCGCGGGCTTTGTGCAGGCACAGTCGAGCGGACTCGGTGCCTACTCCGGCACCATCAAGGTATCGGGAACAGAAGTTGGTCCCGAAGTAAGTTATAGCGCGAGTATCCAGATCAGCTTGCCGGTTACCAACCGCGATGGATCTTCCATCAACGCTGAGTTTTTTGGCGGGGAAGCGCCGAACGCAACCGTTTCTATCTCGCAGTGGGACTCCTCCTACACGGAAACCTCCGCGGATTCAGATGGCAAGTTCAGTAGTTGGAAATGTAAACTGGCCGCACCGGTCGAGATCTCCACGACCCCAACCGGTGTCCTCAACGTGGACCTGGAAGCGAAGACACACGCCTTATCCATCACCTTGTTATCCACCGAGGATGTTGCGTTCGACTGCGAGAACTCACGCTCCGGCGCCTACCAAAAAAAAGAAGGGGTGATACTATACATTGGCACGGGCTCCCCTGGCATGCAGTTCGAGAACCCTTTGCCATTTACTGACGCAGCGCATTTGACCGCGAACTACACCTTGATGCCGACCCCGGAAACCAAGGGACAGTATGGCCCCATTATCCAGGAGTGGGATCTGCAGCTTACGGACTGATCGTGCTGCAGGGACCCCGTCAGTCGCGCCCCGGGAGCCATTTTGCAAAGGAACTCTCCGGAGGAACTCTCCGGACACCCATATCTTTTCCTGACAAACTAAAAATGGAAGACGCTCGGGATCGTTTGTCCGAATCGCCCCGAACAGCGAAGTCAACTCCAGCTTCTCCGGAACGACATCAACCGCGTCCACCTCGGATGCTCCAAGCGCGCGCGACTTGGACTGTTGAAACGCCCAGGCCGCAGAATATTGTTAGTGTTGTATTTACCGCGCAGTACATTTCTTTTAGGGGTGAGATTTGAGCGCAAATATCACTTGCAAACGAAGACGCTAGGCCCGCGGGCAGCGCAGCTCCTCACTGAGCTGAATGAGCTGCGACGCTCTACGTTCACCTTGGCAGATGTGTGCGCGATCACCGGCCTGGCGGCTGCAGCGGCGCGCAATCTCGTGCACAAGGCCCAGCAGCGAGGTTTGTTGACGCGCCTGAAGCCCGGCTTGTACAACCTGGTGCCCTTCGAACTCGGCCGGGCGACCGAGTACGTTGACAGCCCGTACCTGATCGCGCGTGAGCTCGCAGGCTCTGCACCCTACTTTTTGTCGCACGGTACCGCGCTTGAACTGCATCGCATGGTGACGCAGCCAAACTTCACGGTGTATGTGTCATGCACACGGCGCGTGCACCCGCAGACCGTCGGCGGCTATGACTTTTGGTTTGTCCACATCACTGCGGAACAAGAGTTCGGGGTCGTTAAGCACTGGGTCGACAAGGATCGCTTCGGGATGATCAGCGACATGGAGCGCACGATCATCGATGGTCTCCGGCATGCGGTATTTGCTGGTGGCATTAGCGAAGTCGCCAAGGGGTTGTGGATGAAGCGGGACGTACTGAAAGTCGACCGGCTGATAGACTACGCACGACGCCTCGGCTACCTGCTGGAACACTATGGCTTGGCCAATGCTTTGGTGCTGGAACCGCTGTGCGGCATGCTGACGGCAACTTACCAGCGGCTTGATCCACTGCTCCCCGCTGAGGGGCGTTCCGCTCACGTTGGCGACTCCAGCTCAACGTGACTCCCGAAGAACTCGTTGCCGTAAGGATTGGCTAATGATTCCTCAGCGCAACATTTCCTTGATCTCGAACACGCTGGTGACCGCTGGCGGGTGGCTGATCGGTAACCTGCACAACAAAGAAAGTGCCAAGGCCTGTTGGAAAGAGATACTGGTAACATCTATCTCACCCCGGCAGCCGTGGATGCTTCAGATGACGATCCATCGAATCAATTGTTGGGAAGCTCTATTACCGAAGGCTGGACCCATTATGTCGAGCTGATGATGGTGCAGCAGGCCTTTGGCAACGACCCGGAACTGGCCATCGAGCCCCTTCCATTGAGTGCGGCCTGAGGCTGTGGACCTGCAACACCTTGTCAACCTGCCCCTGTGGCCCGCTGACACGCCGGTACAGTTGGGCAAGCTTCCCTTCTGCTTCTTCAGGTGTAATGGTTTCTATAAACGCCACGGGCGAAGTTCTCCTTTATCAATGGTCAGTAGTGTCTGGTCAACTTACAAGGTCACTGGAGACGAACCATGAACTTGGGCAAGACGCTGTTCGCGCAACTGATTCTGCCGCTGCGCTGCTCACTGATCTCACCCACTGCTACCCTTGGCTTGCTACCCCGAGGAACCGTGGTGCTTTAGGACTGTCTGATGTTGGTGTCTGGTGAGAGCAGTTTACCCCGAAAGTCTTTCATGCCGGCATTCACCAAAGAGGAATACCATGAAACGTTTAAGCCTGTATGCAGTTGCCATCGTGGTGCTGGGCCTGATTGGCGTCAGACTTTACGCCATGGACAGCAGCAATCAATCAAGCAACCAATCATCGAAATATGCCCCTGAAGATTCGTCACTGGCGGTTGCAACCTTTGCAGGTGGATGCTTCTGGTGTGTCGAATCCAGCTTCGAACAAGTCCCTGGCGTGGTAGAGGTGGTATCCGGTTTCAGCGGCGGCAAGGAAGTGAACCCCAGTTATCAGGAAGTTTCATCAGGCAAAACCAGCCATACCGAGGCAGTGCAAGTCTATTACGATCCCAGCAAGATCACCTATGAGGGATTATTGCAGAATCTCTGGCGCACCATGGATCCGACGGATGCCAATGGCCAGTTTGTCGATCGTGGGCAACAGTACCGGCCAGCTATTTTCTACATGAATGATGAGCAGCAGAAAGCAGCCGAGAAATCCAAGGCCGAATTGTCAAAGTCTGGTCACTACGACAAACCTGTGATCATTGAAGTAGCCCCCTTCACTGCTTTCTATCCTGCAGAGGACTATCACCAGGACTATTACAAGAAGAATCCAGTGCGCTACAAGTTCTACACCTTCAACTCCGGCCGCTATCAATTTGTGGACAAGATCTGGGGTGAAGGCCATAAGCTCGACTATACGGCCTACCAGCCTGCGAGCGATTCTGACAGCAAGTCCAATACGACATCGAAGGAGACACAGAGCATGAACGACGCCAAGGGCTTCGACGCCCAGTCATTCGTCAAACCTGACGACCAGGCTCTCCAGCAAAAGCTGACTCCGCTGCAGTACTCCGTGACGCAGGAAGACGGCACCGAGCGACCTTTTGACAACCCGATGAATGACGAGAAGCGGGCGGGTATTTATGTCGATATCGTTTCCGGTGAGCCCTTGTATTCTTCGACTGATAAATTCGATTCAGGCACTGGCTGGCCCAGCTTTACAAAACCGATCAAGGCCGATGCAGTGGTAGAAAAGAGCGACTTCTCGCTGTTCGGCAAGCGCACTGAAATTCGCAGCGCCGTCGCTGACTCGCACCTAGGACATGTATTTACAGACGGTCCGAAGCCAACCGGCCTTCGCTATTGCATGAACTCTGCAGCGATGCGCTTCATCCCCAAAGAGCAGATGGCTGCGGAAGGCTATGCGGCCTATGTCGACCAGGTTGAGTCGGTCGGTAAATCCCAGCTGAGGTCCAAGCAATAAGCTTACATAGGGTCGGCGGCGCATTACGCGCCGTCGTCTGAACTCTCGCACCCAATGTTAATGCCCAGTGCGGGAATCCACCCAGCGCTGTCCTTCCAGACGTCCATTGTGGTAATCAGCTCGCCGCTCACCTCGAACCGATCCGGGTATCGATTACCCTAAAATTTACGGCCCTGGATGACCGACGGGGTTGCTGGATGGGCACCTTCAAGCTGGCAAAATATAAGTTAATTCAGTAAGCTTGGTTCCCCCCGAGGCCCGCTGAGACTCAGCGAGATTTCAGGACAGAGGTTTGAGCAATGCGCAGAAAGTACCGAATTGACGACGAAGCCGAGATCAACATCACTCCGATGCTGGACATCGTGTTCATCATGTTGATCTTTTTTATCGTGACCACCTCGTTCGTCAAGGAAAAGGGCCTGGAAGTTTCGCGCCCATCAAATGCGCCACCCAAGGAAATCAAGCAGGATAAAGGCCCCATCGTGGTCAGAATCGATGCCAGCAGCCTGATCAGCATAAAAGGCCGCATTCTGGAAAAAGCAGCGGTTGAAGCCAATCTGGAACGCGAGAAAGCGGAAAAGCCCGATTCCACACTGATCATTGCCGCGCACCCTGAAGCCGAAACCGACTCTCTGGTAGCGATTCTGGATGCCGCCAAATCGGTTGGCATCGTCGGCGTAACCGTGGCTACCAGCTCCGCAGAGTGAATCCAATTTGGGTCTTTTGCAAAAGGCCGTCGATGACGGCCTTTTTTTGTATTTGGGCTCTGATCCCAATATGAAATCATCACGACAAAATCCTGAACACGGTGTATTTCTGGATTTCGAAACACTGGACAGCGGCGATATAAACTCCAATCGCTTGCGCGCCACTTTGCCAAACTGGGAGTTTTATTCCCACACACCAGCCGATGAAATAGCCGATCACATTGCCAATGCCCATGTTCTGTTGACCAACAAATGTGTCTTGAGCCGGGAACTATTGCAGTCAGCCCCAGACCTGCAACTGGTCGTCCTGGCAGCCACCGGCAGCAACAATGTTGATCTGCTGGCGGCGGCAGATCTTGGCATTGCGGTCTGCAATATCCGTAACTATGCCACCGAAGCGGTGGCGCAACATACCATCACTTTAATGTTGAACCTGCTGACTGGCCAGCCCTGGTATTGGCAGGCGGTGCAGCAGGGCGATTGGAGTCGGGCGCGGCAGTTTTGTCTGCAACAGCGGCCCATACGCCAGGCCAAAGGCTTGAATTTCGGCATTATTGGCGCTGGTTTTCTGGGCCAGCGAACCGGTGAATTGGCAGCGGCACTGGGTATGAATGTGCTTTGGGCTGAGCGCAAAGGCCAGGTGCCGCGGCCGGGACGAGTCGCTTTTGATTTTGTGATTAGCAACGCTGATGTGCTGTCACTGCACTGCCCGTTGGATGACAGCACCCGCAACCTGATCAACCGCGAAACTCTGCGGGCCATGCAGCCGACTGCGCTGTTGCTGAACACGGCGCGGGGTGGCATCGTCAATGAAGCCGATCTGGCCAATGCCTTGCGGGCTGGTGAGATTGCAGGTGCGGGTATCGACACGCTCACTCAGGAGCCACCACCACCCGCTCACGTGCTGCTGGCAAATGATGTTCCCAACCTGATTGTTACGCCGCATAACGCCTGGGCCAGCCGCGACTCCCGTCAGGCTGCGATTGAGCAGTTGGCTGATGTGGTGAAGGCCTTTTTGGCCGGAAATCCGCTTAATCTGCTAATAGCTACTAACTGAAATTTTTCTGCAGTAAAGCTTCCACGCTTTGTTTGGGTGGTAGTTGCAGGTAGTAGCCCTTGCTCAAAAGCTGGCTTTTCACCGTTTCCAGATTGGCTTGAGCCAATTTCTTGCGTTGGCTCAAATCCAACTCGATTACCAGTTCGGGCGGGCCAAATTTCTGCAGCAGGAATTCGGGCAGGTCTTCCAACTCTTTGCCTTCTGCCAGGTATAAGTAGGTGTAGGCTTGGCTTTCGGATCGGTATATCTTGCACTGCACGGCGCTATATTCCGTTTGATCTGGGCCGTGAATTATAGAGAGAAAACAGCGCTATAGCAGCAGAGCTTTGGCTGATGGACTATGCTTGACGCTGCAGGAATCTTTGTTTGAGAGAAAAAGCTCAATCTCTCACCATTGGTTTAGGCGTAAGGAAACTTGAACCTGAGGAGGTCACATGAAACTTCAAAGCATGGTCTTGATCGTTGTGGGATGTTCCGTTGCTGCTTGTGCTCCACAGCAAATGATGCAAACCAATACGATGAAATTGAATAACTACTGGGTAACACTGGACCCGAAACCCAGTCCGCCTCCAGGTGAGCTGAAAATCATGAAAGGACCACAAGGTTGGGAAAAAGACGGCAAAAAAGATGGCTACGTGGGGTTCGCGCAAGGGGACTCTGGCGCTATTGTCTTCGCTCTGAAAAAAGAAACTTCTGACAACACTTGTGCCAATGCAGGCCTTGATGGTGACGCGAAATGGGTTATTACCAAAGTGCAGTTATCAACCGCCTCAGACTCGTCCCAAACGCCCTCCTCAGAGAAAGGAGACTTTTCCAAGGCACCAGACGCCTGGCTGAAAGAAGCCTTTCCTGATGTGAATATCTCCACTGGCCAAATCTTCCCACCCGTTGGAGGCGGTGTTGGTAGTACTACTGTTATTATCAACAACGCGAATAATCAAGAGGGTTACAAGTTCATTTACTATCAAATTACCGCCAGTCCGTGTATGGGTGGACAACCTGTAATGACGGACCCAGGCTTCGGCAACGGCGGCAGAAAGTAATCACTGTTGAGTAAAAAGCCTGCAGTATAGTGTGGCGTTATGGAGGCGCCGCGCTATAAGACTTTTATCAGTTACAGCCACCGGGATGAAGTCTGGGCCAGGTGGCTGCAACACGCGCTGGAAAAGTACCGCGTGCCCAAGCGCCTGGTTGGAACACCAGGCGCTTTCGGGCCGATCCCAGCCCGGCTGAACCCGGTTTTTCGTGATCGCGAAGACCTGTCCTCTGCATCTGATCTGACCACCCAAATCAAGGGTGAATTGGCTCGCTCCGAAAGCCTGGTGGTGATTTGCTCGCCCTTTGCGGCAGTATCGCCCTGGGTAGCTGAGGAAATTCGTTATTTTCGTCAATTGGGAAAATCGGACCGTATCCTGGCCTTAATTGTCGATGGCGATCCGCAAGCCAGCATTCCTGCTGAAGCCTGTTTCCCAAGTGCAATTCTCGAAGCCGAGAACGGTAGCAGCAAAGAACCACTGGCCGCCGATGTGCGTCGTTATGCGGACGGCAAACGCCTGGCGTTGCTGAAAATTGTCGCCGGTATTCTCGGTGTCCGGCTGGACGAATTACGCCGTCGTGATGCGCAACGAACAACCCGTAATCGCATTGTCTATTCGTTAGCCACATTGGCACTGGTCGCAGTGATTGGCTGGTTGACCTGGTCAGAAGCCACAACCCGAGCCAGCGCCAAGGTACAACGAACCAATACCGAAGAATTGCTGGGTTATATGCTGGGTGATTTGAAAAGGCTGGATCCAATAGTAGGTCTGGAGTTTGTTCTCGCAGACGATGCGATGCAGCAACGTTTCCGGGAAGGTTTTAAGTTCGACCAAATGGACAACGAAGCCCTGCTGAATGCAGGCATGAATTGGCGTGAAGCAGGCATCGATGCCCAACGCCAGAGTGACCTCAATATCAACATGGATTTGTTTCAGCGCTCGAGAGCTGCATTCATCGAACTGAATCAACGCGAAAACAATAGTACAGGTGCTCTTTTTGAGTTGGGTCAGGCTGAGTTTTATGTTGGCGAAGTCTATCACGCGATGGGTGAAATCGAGCTTGCTGAGCAGGCTTGGACCCGCTATGGCGCAGTCACGCGACGTTTGGTCAATGCGGAACCTAACAACGCTCGCTACGTCATGGAGCTGTCGTACACGCTTACTAACCTGGGCGCGCTTGAACTCGGTCGCTTGAATCCTGACACCGCGCGCTTGCTGCAGTTGGTTCAGGCCGGAGTGCAATACAACCAGATGGCTTTGGTTCTCGATCCGGGTAACGCAGAGTATCGCGATGCACTGCCCAACAACCTGGCCTGGCAAGCCGATGCCTGGCTGGAAAAATGCGAGTTGGGTCAGGCCCTTGATATACGTCAGCAGGCGGTAAAGCTCAGGCGAGAATTGTTGGCGGAAGATCCGGCATCCCGCCGAAATAAGACTGAATTGGCCATGAAACTGACCGGGCTTGCTGGGGTAAAAGAACAAATTGGCCTGGATAAGGAAGCCAGCGACATTTTTGCACAGATTGACGATATCTTCAGTGCCGTTCATCGGGCCGAGCCAGAAGACACCGAACTGGAGTGGGAAATGTATTACCGACAGGGTCGTTACGCCCGTCACTTACTGGCCATGGGTGAAGTGGAGAAAGCCGGAACCATATTGGAGCGGATCGCAGAGCGATATGATGCACTGAGCGACCCGTTGTTAACGGGCGATTATCAAAGGGGCTTCGAAGCAGCACGTACGAGGCTGGACCGGGCACTGGTGTTATTGGCCAAAGGGCAAACTGCCCGAGGCACGGAGCTGCTTTTTGCCGTAAGGACACAGATGGAGGAGATGGTCGAAGCCAAGCCTGAAGCGCGTGATGGTCTTGAAGCGCTGGCCAGGGTTGAATTCGAAATGTGGCGACAATTGGGCCTAGACAGTTCAGTCGAAATTAATCCTGCCCTTGATGTTTACCTGTCCCAGACGGGCCTGACAGAAAACTGTTCCGCTGCTGACTTGGGGGCACGATTGGCGTTAGTGGATGGCAATTTATCGCTGGCCAGGAGCTATACTGATTACGTTTTGAGCAAAGGCTATTCCGAAGCGGATTTCGTTTCTTTCTGCATGGAATTTCAGTTGTGTGATCTACCTTAGGAAGCCTCCGACCCATTTTGCGCGGAGCGCGTTTCTCAACCATATTTATAAGCGGAGCTTTGACATGATCGGAGATACACGTAGTTCAGTTTGTTTGGCTTTGTTGATGGCTCTGTTGGCGGCTTTGTCCAGCCCAAGCCTCAGTGCCCAGGACAAGCTGATAGACCTCACGGTGGTGGGCTCCGGCAGTGATTTCAAAATACAGTTTCTCAATTCCGCTTGCATGGACAACGCCCAGCAGGGTGGCTGTATTGAAGTCCAAAAGGGCGAGTCAGGAACTCTCACTTGGGAGTTGGATAGTATGGGTGAAACCTACTGGATGTTGACGCGCTTTCAGTTCAGTGCTGATGGGGTGAACTGGGGCGACAGCAATTTTCCACTGCCAGCCTGCAACGTGAAAAACTTTAATCTGGAGGCGCGCGACCAGTTCACCGGTAATGCGGCCAGCGCCATGATCACAGGCAATGGCCGCAAGGTCATGATCAGCAACAGCAATGAGGAAGAGTGCCAGACGCACTACCGGATTTACGCCATGCCCAAGGCAGGTGGCATGGAAATCCATTCGGATTCCGTGCCCATGATCTCCAGTCAGGGTGGTGGCTCGCGCTGATACCGGCATCCTGAATAGCCTGGAAGGCAGAACCGGCTGGACCGACCAATGACATGAGTGCAGAAAACCATCTCCCGAAAACCCCAATGCGCCTGCCCATGCGCCTGACCGTGGGTGTTACCGGCCATCGCGATTTGGTTGCGGCAGAAGTGCCGGAAATCGAAGCCCGGGTGCGCCAGTTTCTGCTCACTCTTGATCAACGCTTTCCGGATCTGATGTTGCAGTTGCTGACACCGCTGGCTGAGGGTGGAGATCAACTGGTTGCGCGCGTAGCGTTAGGGTTGGATATTGAATTGGTCGCGGTATTGCCGTTCGATCAGGCGGAGTATGAAAAAGATTTCGAGACGGCAGCAAAGCTCGATCGTTTCCGTGGCTTGCTGCAACTGGCCAACCAGGTCATAGAACTGCCTTTGGTGCATGGAGAATGGGACGATGGCGTCTTCAGTGCGGCTGAGCGTGACCGGCAGTACGCTCAGGCCGGAGTGTTCATTTCCAATCATTGCCAGATCCTGCTGGCCTTATGGGATGGTAAACCGCCCGCCGCGGTGGGCGGCACGGCAGATGTGGTGCGGTATCACCTGACCACGGTGATGCAGGGCTTTGAAGACCAGCAAACGTCAGCGCAACTGCTGGCCGATAACGAGAATGATCTGGCTTATCACATTGCCTGTTCGCGTGATCGTCCAGAGGGGCAGTGCGTTACAGGTTTGCAGCCACTTGATTGTGCCTGGATAACTTCGGAAAGTGGTGTTGCCAGCACTGAAAAAATGCCAGCCAGCTATGCCAGTATGCTGGATAGCTTGCAGCAGTTTGAACGTGACCGGCGTAGATACCTGGGCGATCAGCACCGGCCTGGCACCATGCTGGATGAAGGCCTGCCAGGCCGTTCGCCCTCAGAAAGCGTACGCTTCGTAGAGTATTTATTTGATGTGGCTGATCACCTGGCGATGCATTATCAAGCGCAGGTGAATCGTAACCTGTTGGGAATTTACGGGTTGGCAACCTTGATGGGCCTGGTTTTCATACTCTATTCCGAGTACTCAGAACCGCATTGGCTGATTTGGTTGTTCCTGGGTTTGTTCGGAGCGGGTGTTGCCCTGCACATCACCGCGAACCGCCGCCAATGGCATCGCAAATACCTTGATTATCGCGCCTTGGCCGAAGCCTTGCGGGTGCAGTTCTACTGGCATTTATCCGGCGTGGTCGAGTCCAGGTCTGTAGCCTTTGCCTATGAAAATTTCTTGCAGAAGCAAGACGTGGAGCTGGGCTGGATTCGACATGTCATGCGGGCTGCCAGCCTGCGCCGCTCGCGTGGCCGCGAACCTGATCCGGCTTGGGTGCCTTGGGTGATCCAGCGCTGGGTGGGCGACGCTTCAGCCGGAGATGGCCAACTGGCTTACTACTCCCGCAAGGCCGCGCACAACAGCAAGAATTTCCGCCGCACGCAACTGCTGGGGAGCATTTGCCTGTGGTCGGGTATCGCCATTGCGGTAGTGCTGGGTCTGCTGCAGCAGCAACTGACACAAAGCCAGCAACAGAGCTTGATGGTACTGATAGGCATTCTGCCTTTGCTGGCGGGTATACGGGATACCATTTCTCACAAGCGCGCAGAAAAAGAACTGATCAAGCAGTATCGCTTCATGGCAAGAATATTCGCCAATGCGCGCGAGTTGCTGGACCAGGATCAGGACCTGGCATTCCAGCGCCGCGTACTCAAGGCGTTGGGGGAGGCCGCGCTGGAAGAGGGCGCCGAGTGGATACTGATGCACCGCGCCCGGCCATTGGAGCACGGTGGGCTGGGTTAAAACCTTATTGCGCTGATTTCAAGGGCTGCGCTTGCGACCCTTTGCCTCAGTCGGATTTTTCCGGAATAACCAACTCCTGGCCAGGAAATATATGGTCAGGATCTTTCAACAAGCCTTTGTTGGCCTCAAATATTTTCAGGTATTGATTGCCTTCGCCATAAAACTGCTTGGCGATCTTCCACAGCGTATCGCCTGGCTGCACCGTATAGGTGTTGGAAGTTGGGCTCGCTGCCGGGCTGGTCGATTCTGCTGCCGGCGGGTGATCAGTACTTTCCGCAGCCGCTGCACTGGCAGTCTCGGCGGCGGCTTTCCCCGTTACCTTCGCTACACTCAGTTCCTGCTTCACCTGCTTGATGCCAGGGATAGTCAGCAGCAGTTTGTTGATGCTGGCTTTGTCGGCTTCCCGCCTCACCTCGCCGCTGACCGTAACGGTGCCGTCGGCGCCGAAAGCAAATTTCAGACCGCTGGGGTCTACACCATTTTCTTTCAGAACCTGGCTGGGGGCTCTGGTTGCGCCAGCAATGAAGTCATCTTTTTTGCCGCCCAATACGTTTTTCAGATTGTCGAATAATCCCATGTTCTTTCCTTTTCGTTGCCAATTACGTTAGCGATTTAATCGATTGTCGATCAATTGCCGCACCACGTCCGGTTCGGCCAGCGTTGAAGTATCACCCAGATTGGCAAAATCATTGGCTGCAATTTTGCGCAGGATACGTCGCATGATTTTGCCGGAGCGGGTTTTGGGCAATACCGGTGCCCATTGCACCAGGTCGGGAGTTGCAATCGGGCCGATTTCCTTGCGTACCCATTGTTTCAGTTCAGCCAGCAATGCATCTGTTGGTTCATACCCCCGCACGGGCGTCACGTAAGCGTATATGCCTTCGCCCTTGATGTCATGCGGGTAACCGACTACCGCTGCTTCAGCCACGGCTGGATGCGCGTCCAACGCGCTTTCAATTTCCGCCGTTCCCAAACGATGACCAGAGACATTCAGCACATCGTCCACCCGACCGGTGATCCAGTAATAGCCATCCTCGTCGCGCCGCGCGCCGTCGCCGGTAAAGTAGCAGCCTGGGATGGTAGTGAAATAGGTGTCAATAAAACGCTGATGATCACCGTAGATGGTACGCATCTGGCCGGGCCAACTGGTGGTTAGCACCAGTAATCCACTGCTGGCACCTTCCAACAGCTGGCCTTTTTCATCCATCAGGGCTGGCTGTATGCCGGGCAGGGGCAGCGTGGCCGCGCCTGGTTTCAGGTCGGTAGCGCCAGGCAAAGGGCTGATCAGGATGCCGCCGGTTTCGGTTTGCCACCAGGTATCAACGATGGGGCAACGACCGTCACCCACCATCTGGTAATACCACTCCCAGGCTTCCGGATTGATGGGCTCGCCTACCGAGCCGAGCAAACGCAAGGATTTTCTCGATGTGCGTTTGACCGGCTCATCCCCTTCCCGCAACAAGGAACGGATGGCCGTTGGTGCGGTGTAGATGATGTTGACCTGGTGCTTGTCCACCACTTCCCAGAAGCGACTGCTGCTGGGGTAGTTGGGCACGCCTTCAAACATCAGCGTGATGGCGCCATTGGTTAAAGGCCCATAAACAATGTAGCTGTGACCGGTGACCCAGCCAACATCGGCGGTACACCAATAGACATCGCCTGGGTGGTAATCGAATACGATCTCGTGGGTAAAGGCCGCGTACAGCAAATAGCCGCCGGTGGTATGCAATACGCCTTTGGGCTTACCGGTGCTGCCGGAGGTATAGAGTATGAACAGCGGATCTTCGGCATTCATGGCTGCAGCCGGGCAGTCATCGCTGGCATCGGGCTCCAACTCGTGTAGCCACTGGTCGCGCCCAGCCTGCCAGTTGATGTCGTTGCCGGTGTTGCGCACCACCAGCACGGTCTGTACGCACTCGGCTACCGAAGAGCGGGTGCAGGCCTCATCTATATTCTTTTTCAACGCTACGGTTTTGCCGCCGCGTTTACCTTCATCGGCGGTGATGATGAAACTGGACTGGCAGTCCAGAATGCGTCCGGCCAGGGCTTCGGCTGAGAAACCACCAAATACCACTGAATGCACCGCGCCGATGCGCGCGCAGGCCAGCATGGCCATGGCGGCCTCGGGTATCATCGGCATGTAGATGGTGACGCGATCGCCACGCTTGACGCCGAGCTGCAGCATGACATTGGCCATGCGGCACACCCGCTGGTGCAATTGTCTATAAGTAATCTTCAGGTCGCGGCTGGGGTCGTCGCCTTCCCAGATAATGGCCGTCTGATCGCCGCGTGTTTCCAGGTGCCGGTCCAGGCAGTTGTAGCAAGCGTTCAGCACACCGTCTTCAAACCAACGAATATGCAAATCCGCCTGGTCGAAAGAAACATCGCTGATTTTCTGAGGAAAGCGTATCCAGTCCAAACGTTCCGCCTGCTGTCGCCAGAAGGCATCGGTGTCATCTAGCGACTGCTGATACAGTTGCTCATAGTCTGCAGCTTTGATCAAAGCATGTGCGGCGAAATCGGGCTTTACCGGATGAATTTGGCTCATGGCTCAACTGCTCAGCATGGGGTATAGGCATTGTAGCGGCTCAGCAGCAGACTTCCACGCTTGCTGATCTTCAGCCTGAATATTAGTGCGGCCAGTTGCCTGGCAGAGTCGATATAATTGTTGCAGACAGGATTTTTTCTGGAGAAAGCCATGCAGGATTGGGTTCGTATGCTGGGTGCTTTCGTCTGCTTGTTTGTCAGCGGTCTGGCAGCAACAGCTCAAGCTGATACGGAACGCGCGAAGATAGGTCTGGTGCTCAGTGGCGGCGGTGCCAGGGGTATTGCGCATATTGGTGTGCTCAAGGCGCTGGATGAAATGCAGGTGCCAATCAATTGCATCGTAGGCACCAGCGTGGGTTCAATGGTCGGTGGTTTGTATGCTGCCGGCTACAGTCCGGCGGATATTGAAAAGCTGATGCAAGATACCGACTGGAATGAAGCTTTTACCGATCGACCGTTGCGTAAGTACCAGACCATGCGGCAGAAACAGATCGATTCCAGCTTTCTGATTCCGCACCGGGTCGGCATGAACCGCGGTGAAGTCCAGTTGCCGCTGGGAGCCATCGAGGGCCAGCATCTGGATCAGATCCTGCATCGTGCCATGCTGGCGGTGAAAGACATTGCCAACTTCAATAAGCTGCCCATACCGTTCAGGGCTGTGGCCACCGATTTGGTCACGGGAGAGGAGGTTGTTCTGGCCAAAGGTTCATTACCAGATGCCTTGCGGGCCAGTATGTCGGTGCCGGGTGTTTTCGCGCCGGTGGAAATAGACGGACGTTTACTGGTTGATGGCGGAATGGCCAATAATCTGCCGATCAACGTGGCGCGTGATCTCTGTGCAGATGTGGTTATTGCCGTGGATATTTCCTCGCCGATGTTAAGCAAAGATGATCTGACTTCGGTGCTATCGGTTACCGAGCAAGTGACCAACTTTCTGACCCGCAAGAATGTGGAGCAACAAGTCGCTACGCTGGGGCCTGACGACATATTTCTGGTGCCGGACCTGGAGAGTTACAGCTCGGCCGATTTTGAAAACGCTTTAAGCTTGGTCCAGAACGGTTATGACTCGGTACTACTGCAAAGTGCAGCTATCTCTGGATTAACTGAAAATGGCTACGATCGCTACGCACGCATCAAGGACCTCAAAGAACGTGAGGCGATACCCTTCATCGTTGAATTTATTGATATCAATAACAACTCGATACTCAACGATGAGATCATCCGCTCGCGCGTCGACCTGGAAATTGGCCAGCCCCTGGATCTCGACAAGCTGGAACGCAGCCTGGATGACATTTACGGCATCGATGTATTCCAGTCAGTAACCTATGACCTGGTCCACCAGGATGATGGCCGCACCGGTGTTTCCATAAAGGCCCGCGCCCGTGGCTGGGGCCCCAACTATTTGCAGTTTGGCTTGCGGGTATCGGATGACTTTGCAGGAAACAGTGATTACACCCTGGGTGCTGCGTATACCCGCAATGCGCTGAATTCCCTCGGCGGAGAATTGCGCGTTGACTTCACCATTGGCCAGGAAGACCTGTTTGAAGTGGACTTCTACCAGCCCATTGATAAAGAAGCGCGCTGGTTCATTGAGCCGCGCCTGTATTATTCGCGGAATATCCTCAATGTCTTTGCGGGTAACCAGTTGCGCGATCAGGTAGAGGTGCGAGGGCCGGGTGCGGCTTTTGCAGTCGGGCGCAATCTCAGCTCCACCGATGTTTTATTGGCCGAGTACAAGTATGGGCGAGGTGATGTTGATGTGATACTCGGTGCTGATGAGCTATCGACGGACTCATTTGAACTGGGTGAGCTGAATTTTGAGCATTATCATGACAGCCTGGACAACCTGTGGTTTCCCAACCAGGGCTATCGCTCCAGCCTGGGCTACCGCTTGTCGCGTAAGTCACTGGGCTCATCAGCGAACTATGAACAGGCTTTCGGTAACTTTTCCGGGGCCTGGTCTATTGGCAAGAATTCATTGCTGTTCAGGCTCGAAGGAGGTTACAGCTTTGAAGACCAGACTCCATTGGAGCGCTGGTGGGAGCTGGGTGGCTTTGGCCGACTTTCCGGGCTGATTCCAGAGCAGTTGGCCGGGCCAAATTATGGCTTGGCATCACTGGCCTATTACCGGCGCCTGAACGAGGTGGAAATGGCACCGGTCTACGCCGGATTTACGCTGGAAACGGGCAATGTATGGGAAAACAGCTCCAATATTGACTTTGATAACCTGGTGTATTCCGGCAGCTTGTTCCTCGGCGTCGATACTCCTATCGGTCCGTTTTTCCTGGCCTGGGGCCGAGCCGATACGGGCGATAGCACTTTCTATTTCTATCTGGGAAATCCGTACTCAACGCAAAGTTATTGAGTTTGGAGTGGCCATCAAGCAGCTGATCCGGCCGATTCCATGCAGATACGCTGGTGTTGAGCTATGCTGAATACATCCATTGAAGGAGAACAACATGACTGTAGCACGCGTAACTGAAATTATTTCCTCCTCTAAAGAGTCCTTTGAAGACGCGGTAAAACAGGGCTTGAAACGGTCCAGCAAAACGCTCAAAAACGTCAAGGGTGCCTGGGTGGAAGGGCATAAGGTGGTATGCGATTCAGAAGGTCACATCAAGGAATACCGCGTTATTCTTAAAGTGAGTTTTGTTCTCGATGAATAGGCGCTTACTGGTAACGCTGACCCTTGTGTTCGATCCAGCCGTGTTTGATGCCCATGCCCGGGTCGCGATGCGTCCAGTGAACTACTCCGCCCTGTAAGTTGTATTCGTATTCGCCGCGGATTTTTACCAGGTCCCACTCCTGCAGGGCAACCCGTTCAGCCAGATCCAGATTGTGTGCAACCAAAACGGTATGGCCGTTATCCAGTTCTAATATAAAGCGCTGGTGAGGTGTGCCATTGATGTCGTCGGGCAGTATCCGGTCGACCCGTGCCTCAAATTCGACCATGATATCGGATTGCTTTCGGGCATACAGTTCCGCCATTCCACCATCACCCAGAGCCGTTTCAGTAGGCAGCCCCGGGCCAAACTGACGCCACAGTAAGGCAGCGACGAGTAGCGCAGCCCAACCCAGGCCTTTCATTTTCGTAATGCGTTGCATGAGGCTATTTCTGCCAGGACATGCCCGGACGCCAACCCCATTTCCAAAGCACTGCGGCTCCCATCACCATGCCGCCCAAGTGGGCAAAGTGTGCGACTCCGGGCATGGTTCCGGTAACACCAAACAGTAACTCGGCGGCACCGTAGAGTAGTACAAACCATTTGGCTTTGATGGGCACCGGGAAAAACAGCAAAAACAGGCGGTTGTTGGGCCACATCACACCGTAGGCCAGCAATAATCCAAATACACCACCGGATGCTCCAATGGTGGGGTATTGGTTACCGGTGATGAGGAGAACGATGAGTTGCGCGGCTGCCGCACCCAATATGCAGGCAATGTAAAAATTGGCATAGCGCAGGCTGCCCCAGGCATTCTCCAATGGTGTGCCAAACATCCACACCGCGAACATGTTGAAAAACAGATGATTGAAGCTGCCATGCAGAAAGGCGTAAGTGAGCGGCTGCCAGAGTTGGAAGTAACCTCCTTCCAGTGGCCAAAGAGCCAGAGCAGGTGAAATATTCTTGAATAAATAAACCAGTGCACAGGAAATAATAATGCCCATCGAAACGGGCGTGGGTAAGGCGTTATTATTCATGGGCTACCTGTTGCATATATATGTTGTCGTTTTGTGCAGGATGCACTTTGCTGTATGAGGCCGCTCTCAGGCATCCTGTGATAGCTCTCGGGCATCCTTTGATAGCTCTCGGGCATCCTACCCTTCGCTATCTAAGTGCATCCCTGCACAAATTCGCGCGCACGGCTCGCTCCTGCTCATCGCTGTTCATACTACAATAGGACTCCCTGGTTTGCCCAAGCTTTGAAGCTTCCGCTGGTGAGACCGCTTTAATATGAATAGCCAAGAAAACAACTCACAAATTACTGCTAATCGCTTTCCTGCCGGTCGTGGCCTGGCCTGGTTGATGCAAAGCCTGGCATTGATAAAAGCTCAAGCCGGTCGATTGTTGTTCATGGCCGTGCTGTTGCAACTGATACTGGGGCTCAGTCAGGTGCCCATACTGGGCATGCTGGTTATATTGGCCCTGCCAGCTTTCTCAGCAGGACTGCTGGAAGCCTTTCACCGGGTGGAGACTGGGGCACTGTTGCCAGCCAGTATTTTGTTTGTACCCATTGCGCAGAAACCGGCCAATGGGCGCTTGCTGCTGTTGGGTCTGCTGATGTTTGCCACTTCTGCCATAGCCGTGATGTTGGTGATGGGCGGTGTTGATACGCAGCTTGACCCGGAACTGCTCAAGCGGATTGAACAAGGTGATGCCGAAGCATTAGCAATGCTTGATCCGGCATTGATTTCAAAGGTATTGATAGCAGCCTTGCTGGCGGTCAGTTTGAGTGGCACGATCAGCTTTTTAGCAATCCCTCTGATCTGGTTTCACAACATGCCCATGTTGAAGGCCCTCCTGACTGGTTTACGAGGTCTGGCACGAAATTGGCAACCGTTCCTGGTATTGGGGCTGGGAATGATGGTGTTACTGATTCCGGTACTGGTGTTTTTGGGCCTGATGGTTGGTTTGGCCAGCTCTATCAGCCCGTTGTCGTTGCTGTTTCTGGTACTACTGATGCTGGCTGCATTATTGTTCCAACTGGTGGTACTTGGAACCCAGTATTGTGCCTGCCGCGATATTTTCGGATTGGGTGCAACTGCCGGAGAAGCTGACAACGCGGATGGCCAAAATGATAGCAGTAATGATGACGGTCAGTTGTTAGCCTGATCGCTTGCGGCATCAGCCGCCCCAGCGTCATCCCCAGCGTCATCTTTGTTGGCTTTGACCCGGTGCGGCAACAACAGTCGCGCCATCACCAGGCCCAGTTCAAACAACAGCCATATAGGCACCGCCAACAGGGTTTGGGATATCACATCAGGTGGTGTCAGCAACATGCCGACGGCAAAGGCTCCGACCACCACATAGCCACGCGCCTTGGATAACTGATCGACCGTACAAATGCCCGTGGCCACCAGGATGATGGTGGCAATGGGCACCTCGAAGGCCAGGCCAAAAGCCATGAATAAGGTGATCACGAAATCCAGATATTTGCTGATATCGGTCATTACCGAAACACCAGCCGGGGCTGCGCTGGCAAAGAAGCCGAAAATCAGCGGGAACACCACGAAGTAGGCAAAAGCACAGCCGGCATAAAACAACACCACCGCGCTATACAGCAAAGGCTTGGCCAGGCGCTTTTCATGCCGGTATAAAGCTGGCGCCACGAATGCCCAGCTTTGGTACAACACGATGGGAATGGCCAGTATCAGGGCCAGCAACAGCGCCAGCTTGAAAGGTGTAAGAAAGGGCGAAGCAACATCAATGGCGATCATGCTGCTGCCTGCGGGCAACTTTGCAGTCAGAGGTGCAGCCAGATATTCATATAGCTTGCGTGAAAAGGGCAGCAACACCAGCAATACGACCAGTACTGCTGCTGAGGCCTTTAGCAGGCGACCGCGCAATTCGATCAGGTGCTCCAGGAAAGTCTGTTCCCGGTCTTCGTTGCCTTCAGTGGTTGTCATGAGCCGAAGGCTTTGGGTCAGCGGGCTTTGGGTCAGCGGGCTTTGGGTCAACAGGCTTACCAGCCAAATTTTCGTTTACGCTGGCAGTGGTTTTCTTCAACTGTTGGTCGACTCCATCGACGGCTGCGCGCATATCGTCACGCATTTTCTGCAGGGGCTTCTTGAGTTCTTCAGCGTTGATTTCAGCGTCTATGGAGCGCTTGAGGTTAAGCCAACTGCTGCGGGCTTTGCGTGCCAAGCCGCCCAGAGTGCGGGCAACTTTGGGCAGGCGTTCAGGACCCAGGACCAGCAGGCCGATAACAGCCAACAGCAGTAGCTCGGTAAAACCGACGTCGAACATGGTTTAGCTCAGGCTTTCTTGGTCAGTCTTTACTGGTCAGGCTTTGCGGGCCGACTCGTTGTCTGGCGATTTGCTGGTGGTGTCGACCGAAGGTCCGGAATCAGCTTCGAGGCGTTCCGGGTCCGTGTTCTTGTCGTCTTCCATGCCTTTGCGGAAGCCTTTGATCGCAGAACCGAGATCGCCGCCCATGTTGCGTAATTTTTTGGTGCCAAATACCAACACCACGATAACCAACAGAATCAAAAGCTGCCACATGCTTATGCCACCAATGCCCATTTTCTAACTCCGTGAATACGTGAATGGGAAGTTTAGCCTAAATCGAAGGTTCCTTGAGCCCTAACTTGCTGCCAAGTTGGTTTTGCTCAAATAGCCTGAACAGGCCTTAGATGCGCCGCACTGCAACCAGGCCAACTCCGAGCAACAGTAGCACCATCAGCCAGCGGCCGTAATCGCTCAGAGTGGGTATGCCTTCGAGGAATACGGTATTGCTTATCGTGCAGGTGCGTGAAATGTCGCCGATCAACACCGGTAGCCAGTTGGCACAGCCGTTTTCTGCTTCGACCGCACTGAAGGTATTGCTTTCAGTGGCGCGGCATTGGGTGCTGCCGTTGAATTTGGGTTGGATACTGGCGATGCGCTGCGAATTGCCGTGTACATCCCAGCTCCAATTCATGCTGTTGCCGTTGGCAACACCATCCCCGTCATACACATTTGCGCATTCGAATTTGATATTGGCGAAGTCGGTTTCACCGATATCTTCGGCTTCGAACAGCCATTCCTTGATAACGGTAAACGGTACGGCGTTGGGATAACTTTGCACCTGACAAAGGTTGTCGCTGCCGGGAATCACATTGTTGAAGCTGCAATTGGTGATACTTTGCGCTGCGACGCATTCTGATTCACCCAGGCAGGTATAGCTGTTGTTATAACCGCTATTAGCCCGTTGGCTTACCGAACAGTTCAGTGGGTTTGATCCAAAGTCGCTGACTACAAAGGAAACTTCAAAAGCGCCATTCAGGCCTTCATTCGGTAACACGGTCTTGGTCTGGTCCAGAATCAGCCCGGTGTTGCAACTGATATCCAGCGTAACCGGTGCGATGTTGTTGTGATCGACGAAGCGGCTTTGCACCGTGAAGGTGGCGCGGTCTTCGCCGCCACCGCCACCGCAGCCGCGTGGCAGGGTAATCGCCAGACTTTCAAAACCGGTTTCGCCAATTGTACTGCTGACCAAGGTTGCGGTACCGTCGCTCTTGTTGACCTGCAGGATTTGGCTGGGCAACGGTGTGAGTAACTGGCTACGGTCAGTAATGGCCCACAATTGTCCGGAGCTGTCGAAGGCCAGTCCCGCTTGGTCATAAAGGGCGACTCCTCCGCCCAGTTGGCCTTTCAGTGTTTTCGTGCCATCGGCCAGGTTGAGCGAATACAAACTGGCCGGGCCACCGCCATTCAGCCCACCATCACCTAGTCCATAAAGCTCAACAGGATTGCCCCAGGCTGCCAGAGAATTGATGTTCGTGCCGAGGCTGCCTGCATTGCCAATGCGCGTTGCCTGGCCAGTTAGCGCCACCCGATAGAGCGAATCATCACTGGCTGAAGTTACGTAGAGATTGCCATCGCAGGCAAAAGTCATACCGAAATCATTGCCACCAGCGCCGGGCAGGCCGGTAATGCTTACTTCTGCAGAGTTGATGACCTGGCCATTATCCGTATTCAGCGGAAACAGTTTCAGAGACTCATCATCTACGCCATACAGAGTTCCATCCAGAGCGAAGGCCAGGCCTTCTACATCCAGACGGGTTTGACCCAACGATCTGACAAAGCCCAGGCGCGTTTGTTGTCCGCTGGACAGGTCTATACGATAAAGGCTGTCACTGAAAGCAGAGCCGCTATCCGAGTTAATACTGTAGCCATCCGGCGCAGCCGCAAGCGATGCTGACAACGCCGTCAGCAGAGAAAATATTATTGTTTTGGTGGCTTGCTTCATGGGCTTAAAATCAGCCGGGTCCAGAACGCGACGGGACGGTCATGCTATCAGAAAAAAATATGTAAAACAAAGCCTTACTATGCATATCGCCAGTGATTAAGCGATCTGTGGCAGATCCACAACAAGGGTAATTTCGACCACGACATGCGCGCCGGTGGTGTGCAGGGACCGCAAAGTCGCTGGCTGCCAATAACTGCGCGGCTGCGCGCACGGCATGAATTCCACAGAACCGTATCTGCAGCAAAAATTAAGTTATCACGTGACCTGCTGTGTGGCGAATAAACAACAAAGAGGAAGGGATGGGCGAATTTGTAAAAGTGCACGGAATTACGTCGAAAACGGTTGTTCGCTCAGCATGGAATCCCCGAGAGTTATGTAAGAAATGATGATCCCTACCCACAGCAGTGTCGGCACAGCGTCGCTGCTATTACCCGTTCGTGGCATAATTCAGGGCTATTTTCGTTTAACACCAAAAGTGAGCACCTCATGAGTCAGCCTGTTTCAATGCAGCTTCACGGCCCGATTGCCGTGATCAGTATCAACAATCCACCGGTCAATGCCCTGTCTCTTTCTGTGAGATCCGGTTTGATAGAAGCTATAGAACAAGCTGAGAACAGCGCAGCCAAGGCGGTGGTGATGCATTGCGAAGGCCGAACATTCTGCGCCGGGGCTGATATTCGTGAGTTTGGCAAACCGCCGGTGGACCCCTGGTTGCCGACGGTGGTGGATCGCATCGAAGCCTGTAAATTACCGGTCGTGGCTGCCATTCATGGAACGGCTTTGGGCGGCGGTCTGGAAACGGCCATTGCTTGCCACTTTCGTATTGCGACGAGAGACGCGAAGCTGGGCTTTCCCGAGGTCAATCTGGGCCTGCTGCCCGGCGCGGGAGGCACGCAACGAGCGCCTCGCCTGATGGGCGTGCAGGCCGCTTTGGACTTGATGGTCAGTGGCAAACCCTTGAGTGCGCCGCAGGCATTGGCTGCAGGATTGGTTGACCGGATTGCTGAAGGTGATCTGCTTCAGGCGGCGATGGACTGGGCCAATGAATTGGCTTCAGAATCGACAGCGCCACGTCGCAGCTCCGAGCTGGCGATAGAAACGGCTGAGTTGCCAGCAGATTTCTTTGCGCAGTACCGCGCAGCAGTGCACAAGAAAACCCGTGGTTTGCCCGCGCCCCAAGGCATTATCGATTGCGTCGAAAAGGCTACCACGGCGAGCTATGCGGACGGATGCGCACTGGAGCGCGAACTGTTTCAGAAGTTGATGAATTCGTCCGAATCAAAAGGCTTGCGTCATGTGTTTTTCGCTGAACGCGAAGCGGCACGAGTTGACGATCTGGACCCGGAAACAGCCTTAAGGCCGATCAATTCGGTGGGCATCATCGGTGCAGGCACCATGGGTGGCGGCATTGCCATGAGCTTTGCCAATGCAGGTATTCCTGTGACTTTGC
>JAWXBM010000146.1:0-19126 GCA_034440115.1 Lysobacterales bacterium
ACCAGATCATTCGTGAAGCCAGCACCACCAAGAGCATGGAAGTACGTCCGTTTTCTGATCGTGGACCACTGACTTACGTGAATACCAACCGCCTTTTGAAGAATTCCAACTGGGACATTTCCCTGAGCAAAACCGGCTACTTGAATGAATCTGGCCGCTGTCTGGTCATGCAGGCCAAAATTGAAGGTGAGCCCGTGTTTATCGTGCTGTTGAATTCATTTGGTAAGCTAACACCCTTCGGTGATTCAAATCGCTTGCGCAAGTGGATGATGGCGCAGAGTTAGCAAATCAGGTCAGGCGATGAGTGGCCGCATTAACGTTATCAACGGTAGTGCCCCGAACACAACAGCGTGATAAATTTTCCTCGCTTGGATTAACGGACCAAAAGGATATTGGCCATGATCATGTGGAAGGGATGCTACCCTAGTGCTTGTCGTGCCTTAGTTACGGGCTTTTCAGTTATCGAAATTCTCATTACGCTGGTACTGATTGCCATATCCGTCAGCCTGGCTTTGCCCTCACTGCAACAATTCTCAGCTAATAATCAGGTGCTGGCAGCCAGCAATTCCATTGTCAGCGGTCTCAATATGGCTCGCTTCAATGCCATCACCACCGGTGAGGAAACCACCATCTGCCCATCCGCAGACGGCCAGAGCTGCAGCAATGACAGCTGGAGCAGCGGCTGGATCGTATTTGCTGACGAAAATGGTAACTCAGCCGCTGATGCGGCCGAGCTGGTACGTATTGTGGAAATTGAAGGCAATATCCAAGCCAGTGGTTTTGGAAACGCCCTGACCTTTGAATCCGATGGCACCACTTCACGCGACAGTGACACCGTCATTACCAGTTGCTACAAAAATGCAGGGGTCAGCAACAGGTGCGTCGACGTAACAATAAACCCATTTGGCTCCATCGCCTCAGCTGAATCGAATTACATGGAACCGGAAGTGGCATCGACCGGCGATAACCCGGTCAGCGGCACTACATCATGAAGGACGGCATGAAGGACGGCATGAACCACAGCAATAAACAGAGCGGTGTTTCGCTGATTGAAATTCTGGTAGCCGTGGTCATATTCAGCGTCAGCCTGACTGGCCTTGCTGGTTTATCCATCACCAGTCTGCGCAACACGGCCGATGGACATTTCAACTCTCAAGCCACCATCCTGGCTGACCAACTGGCCGATACCATGCGGGCCAATCTCACTGGTTATGAAACCGGCCAGTTTGCCAGCACACCCGCCAGCACTGAAAAAGTCTGCGCACCAGGCAGCAAATGCTCAGCCGCTGAACAGGCCCAGTTCGATACGGGCAAATGGCAGACCCTGGTAGCCAACGTGCTGCCAGGTGGAACCGCATCGGTTTGTATGGACTCAACTCCGAACGATGGCCAACCCGATAATACCGCTTGCGATGGCCTCGGCATGAATACCGTCAAACTGTTCTGGCTGGACAATCGCAGTAACGATGCTCTGGCCGAAGGTGAAACCTTTCATCGTCATGTAGTCACGGTGGTGCCATGAAAAATATTACGCATGTATATGCCAGAGGCACGACCATCATCGAATTGATGATTGCCATGGTGTTGGGCCTGTTGTTGACGGGCATCATCATCGCCTTGTTTTCCAACGCCAAAGCCAGCTACCGCTTGCAGGACGGCCTGACCCGAATCCAGGAAGACGGTCGCGTTGCAGTCAGCCTGATCGGTGAAGAAGTTCGCAAAGCCGGCTTTCGCAAACCGGTCTGGAACGACCCGATGAATGGTTACTCACCCATAACCGATGGCTCAGTCAACGGCACCTCAAATAGCAACGACACGCTGCAATTCATGTACATGTCAGATACCGATTGCACCGGCGCCATCAACACCAACATAGATCCGGAAACTACCGAACCGGTAGCTGACTATAAGCAGATGACATTCGCAGTGGACGGCACCGGAACCCTGCTGTGGAGCTGTGCTTTTGGTACCAATCCGGATAGCCTGACCGTGCAATCGGCGAACCAGCCGGTGATTGATGGCGTGGAGAGCTTCCAGGTGCTGTATGGCGTGGATACCGACTTTCCGCCAGATTTCAGCATCAATGCATGGACCACTGCCGACAACATCGAACCCAAAGCCTCGGTCTGCATGCAAAGCCAATACCTGTGTGAGGCCGGGGGTTTACTCAATGACATGCTGGACGGTGTTCCGGTCGCGATCAAACTCGCAGTGCTGATTGCCAGCCCCGAAACTGCCGAAAGCGAAACGATCAGCCAGAGTTTTGACGTTCTGGATGTGCCGGTCACTGTTACAGACAACGATCGACTGATGCGCAAGGTTTACACCACTACCGTGACGCTAAGGAACATGACCATATGAACAGCAAAAAATCGCAAAGCGACTTTTCTGTGCAATACAAGCAACAACAAGGCGCAGTGTTACTGGTAGGCCTGATGGTACTGGTGGTATTGGCTCTGCTGGGTGTGGCCTATTCACAGGTGTCGGTGATCCAGGGGCGTCTGGCGGGCAACTTCAAGGATTTGAGCATTGCGTTTCAGTCTTCAGAGTCCAGCAGCCGTTGGGGTATGTCATGGCTGCAGAGTCTGGGCGGAGAGGTGCTCAGCCGGCCGTTTACCTGTAATGCCGACTGTGACGAAACCACACCGGTGCGCGAAGTGGGCTACTACTCGGCCCACCCCAGCCCCAAGAACAGCTATTGGTCAGATGCGGGAGTTTATGGCATTCGGCCCAGTGATGGCGAAGACATGCTCTACAGCGTAGCCATGGTTCAGGAACAGCCCAAGTACGTTATGGAACAGCAATTTTTTATGCGCGATGACCTCGCCGGCGATCCGCAGAAAGGTGTGGCGTTTTATCGGGTAACAGCCAAAGGAATGGGCACTCGAACGAACAGCGACGCCATCGTCAGTGCCGTAATTGCCAAACGATTTGAATAGCAGCCCATAAACACATAGCCAAAACCTGGCCAACACTGTTGGCTGATTTCGGAGTTCAAGGATGAACACAATGACCAAACTTCCCATCACCCTGTTGGCGATGGCCGTTGCCTTCGCAGCCGGGCTGTTGACCCCCGTAACCAGTTGGGCCGCTTTGCTGTTGCCGAACGTGCCTTTGTTCGTCAACATCAGTACAACGCCTAATATTTTCCTGCAGATGGATGACTCCGGCTCCATGGACTGGGACATCCTGATGCCAACGCATTTCACCACTTGTAGATACAACAAGAAGAAAAATTGCACTACGCTGGAATCTACTGGTGAGCTGTATGACTATTCAGGCGAAAAGGACGATAGCAACCGCTGGATTTACGAAACTTTCGAATATGTAGAAGCCTCGAATGATGATGCCTACAGCACGGATTGCTCTGGTTCCTCCCGCCAGGTTATTGAGTTGTGTGGGTCACGCCCCAGCAATGTGCCGTGGGATTGGCGGGTAAAAAGCTCGTCCCTTAATGTGATGTTCTTCAATCCGAATATCGACTATTACCCCTGGGTGGGTTACAGCAACGCCTCGTTCGGTTCCGCCAGATCCTGGCCTGACTCATCCCAAAGCAGTGGTTACAACGACACCGAAAATTTGAACGGTTTTGTTTATAACCACTGGATTGACAACAAAGGATTTTCCGGCAGCCGCCCGGATATGACCGACCATACCAATAGCTCCAATGGCATCGTTGATGAATGGGACAGTTATGTGGAAGTGACCGTGAACAGCAGCGGCTTCAATTGTGTGTTGAAAACCGCCTCACCTAACTCCAACGGTCTCAATCTCACGTCAACAGGGCTGGCGGCGGGTTCGACACAATGCCTTGCAGCTTTAGGCGCAAACGGTAACCTGGCGCAGCTACAGCAAAATGTCGTTAACTGGTTCCAGTATTATCGCCGCCGCAACATGGTGGCGCGCGCTGCCATTGCCCGTACGGTAACGGGTTTACCCTCGTTCCGTTATGGTTTTAGCACCATCAACGACGGTATGTTTGTGCAGATGCCACCGCCTGACACCTATGATTTCACCACCCACAACAACAGCCTGATCAACCAATACATCGATCATCGACAGGCAGCACTGAGCACACCGTTAAGACGCGGCCTGGAGCGGGTTGGGCTCTATTATGCCGACGAACTCAGCGGCAAACCTTCACCCATCACCACCGCTTGTCAGAAGAACTTCACCATATTGTTCTCGGACGGTTTCTGGAATGGCAGCGATCCGATCCAGGTGAGCGGTGACGTGGATGGCGACGGTGGCTCGCTCAGCGATGGCGAGAACACTTTGCTGGCAGACGTCTCCAAATACTATTACGACAAAGACCTTTCCGACAAACCCAATCTGGTACCTACTGACCAGTTCGATCCGGCCAGTCATCAGCACATGGTGACCTTCACGGTGGGCTTCGGTATTATCGGATCCTTGTACGACGACGACGGCGATGGCTGGCCCGATAACCTGAATAACGGCAGCAAATGGTACACCTCGGGCTCGACCGATAATGAACGCAGGGTCGATGACCTGTGGCATGCGGCCTGGAACAGCAAAGGACAATACATCTCAGCCAAGCGGCCGGAAGAACTGATCAACAAGCTGACCGGTGCCATTCTCGACATCTCCGACCGGGTGGGTGGCGCAGCTTCCGGTGCCACCAACGGTGGTTCCATCACCTCTGAATCCAAGGTATTCCAGGCCAAGTTTGACGCACTTGACTGGCATGGCTCTTTGCTGGCCATCAGCGTGGACTCCAGCAACGGTGAACTGGACCAGATCGCCTGGGAAGCCGGTGCCTTGCTGGATCAGAAGAGCAATTCCTTCTTCAGTGGCACTCGCCAGGTTTACAGCTACAACCCAGCCAGCGACAGCGGTACGACTTTCACCTGGAGCGGCTTGAGCACGGCGCAGAAGGCGCTCATGAACATTAACCCGGAAACCGGCGCCACCGATACACGCGGCGCTGAGCGGGTTAATTATATTCGTGGTGTTGATACCGGCGAAGGCACAACTTATCGTCAACGTCAGCACATCCTGGGTGACATCAGCCATTCGGATCCACAGTATGTGGGCGTACCGCCCTTTTTCTATCCGTTTGACGATTACGCCAGCTTTGCCCGCGGCGCACAAAACCGGCCTGCGATGATCTACGTAGGTGCCAACGACGGTATGTTGCATGCTTTCCGCGAAAGTGATGGTGTGGAAGTATATGCTTATGTCCCGAACGAGGTTTTACATAAGTTGCCAAAGCTGACCTCACGCTACTACGGTCATGAATTTTATGTAGACGGATCCCCTGCCTATGGAGACATACAGATTTCCAACAGCTGGAAATCCATCCTGGTCAGCGGCTTGCGCAGCGGCGGACAAGGCATATTTGCTTTAGACGTCACCGACCCTGAAAACTTTGGTACGTCCAATGTTCTGTGGGAATTTACTGATGAAGATGACCCCGACCTGGGCTACTACTTTGGCGAACCCCAGATCAAAAAAATGCAAAATGGCAAGTGGGCAGCCATATTCACTTCTGGCTACAACAACACCGTTGCAGATGGCAATACCTCTTCTACTGGCAAACAGTACGTCTATATTGTGTTTATCGAGGACGGCTTGAATGGCTGGTCGTCCAGTGATTTCCGCAAGATCGAGCTTCCGGGCGCCGACGGCCTGTCATCACCGGCTGTGACTGATGTGGATGGCGACAGCCTGGCTGACTATATCTACGTTGGCGATCTGGACGGCAATATGTGGAAAATTGACGTCACCTCTGAAACCAAGGCCAACTGGAACGTGGCTTTCTCTGGTGAACCATTATTTATCGCCAAAGACGAAGACGGAACCCGGCAGCCCATTACTACACGCCCCGCTATCATGCGTCATCCTTTGTCCATACGTGAAGGCGTGATGGTCATCTTCGGCACCGGCAAGTATCTTGAAGTGAACGACGATGTGACCGAAGACGTGCCGCCACAATCGGTATATGGAATCTGGGATCGTGACGGTTATTACTTCAAACCCCAAAATCTGCGCAACAGCTATGGCGCACATGACTTTAACCGCGACGACTTAAGTAATCCAATGATCACTGTTGACACAACCACCAATCGACGCATCATTCATGACAATGAAGCGAACTTAGTCAGGTGGTTCGATGAAGATGGCGATCCGGATAATCGTGGTTGGGTAATCGACCTGCCGGTCCAAGGCGAAAGGGTTAACCGCAACGTGATCTTACGCGACAATATTGCCTTCCTGGTCACACTGATTCCGGAAGAGGATGTCTGTGCAGCAGGCGGCAAGGGCTGGTTGATGGCGCTTAATGCCGAAACCGGTAATGCGCCGCGCTTTCCCGTTCTGGACATGACTGACGACAATATCATCGACAAAAATGATGTGCTGACCCGGGACAACCCCTACATCGAAGGCGAGGATTCCAGCCTGGTTAATCCGGTAGGATTGGAAATGCTCAGTATCCCGAACCTGCCTACCCTGCTGTACGATGACCGTGCCTCCGACCTGGGCAGCTTGTTCCCGCCCCGGGCCAATGCACCTCGAGGGTGTGGAGCAGCAGGAGCCAAGTCCTTTACCTATACCACCCGTACCAACGGCAGTATCGAAATGGTGGCAGCGGCTCATCAGCCCTTGTCATGTGGACGGCAAAGTTGGGACCAGGCGCATTAGCCTGATTCCACCCCGGGAACTGTGAGCAAAACATGAAAAATCCAATCAGGAAATCAGGAGCACGTCAGGTGGGTTTCACCCTGATCGAAGCCATGGTCGTGGTAGGACTGCTGGCCATCGCGCTCAGCCTGGCGGTACCCAGCTATACAGGTTATGTTGTTCGAACCCATCGGACCGAAGCGATAGAAACCCTGTTGGCAACGGCCGCTTGCCAGGAACGCCTGTACATCCGTAACAACGTTTATGACGCCGACAGCTGCGAGGGCAACAGCCAGAATGATTACTACGCCATCACGGTTACCACCTCAAATGCCAATCAGAATTTTGCTGCTGCAGCGGCCCCTCTGGGTGGCCAGGTGGAAGACAGCTGCGGCACATTGAGTATTACTGACATCGGCGTTAAAACAGCAGGTGACCAGGGTGGAGCCTTTGCGCGACAGTGTTGGTCAGGCCGACATGCCAGCGCCGGCTCCTGAACGTGGAATTGGCAGGCGCCACTGGCTACTGGGCTTGGGAAATCTCAGAGTAATTGAGCGTTTGATTAAAGATATGGGCATCAAAGTGTTACAGGATGAATTTGCGGGAGGTGCTGGAAATCTGATTTTCATGGGCGTAGACTAAGCAACGTTAGTACACGGGGATAGGTACAAGGGATAGGCTGCACGCAAGGAAGCGGTCAACCAATCTGGCCTGCCAGGGCTGGATAACATTTGGGGTAAGGGCCAGGTGTGTTTTAAGGGGATTTACATGTTGTGCCAAGGGTTTTCGCTTCACTCACTTTCACGGTGTGCTCTCGCTCGACTGCATTTTGGCCGCTTTTATTGCGCTAAGCCTGGCCGCTTTCTGAGCCATCAAGCCGGACTATCCGCTATCGAATTTCTGCTCATTCTGGCAGCGTCTTCGGTGATATTTGTCAGCGCGGTTACTGCAGCTTCGCAGCGCAATGAACGTTTGCTGGTTGATGATGCCGCCAGAAATCTGCAATTGTCTTTTGCCTTTGCCCGCAATCAGGCGATCAGCCGCCGCAGTTCGGTTAGGGTATGCCCTGCTTCGCAGTTGCTTGAGTGTGCTGAACAAGGGAATTGGAATAGCGGCTTGATTGTGCTTGATAACGAGACCGGTGAAGTTCTGCGCCTGATAGAGCCGAGTGATAAAGATATTCAGTTTTTCACTGATTCCGGCGTTAGCCGATATGTGCAGTTCAATGAGCTGGGCGATGCTTTTGGAACGGCCGGTGAATTCCAGGTTTGCCATCAACTCCGGCAGGACTATACCGTCGGCTTGCGCGTGGCTGCGGTCGGACTGGTAGAGCATTTTGATGCGGATGCCAACCGCTGCAGCTCACAGGGCTGACAGGCTTCAAGCGAGCACAAACCCGATCAAATCGATGAGTCTGAAAAGGGTCGGCCGCAGAGCGGCCTCATACAGGGCGATCATCAACGCCCAATGATGTAAGCGCGCCTTGCGCGCGATGGGTGTCTAGCGGAATAAAAGCTGGCGAGAATATCACTGAGCTTAAGCTGAAGTATGCTGATCAGCTTTGCAGAGCAAGGCGTTGAATCAATCAAAATAGCTCGACAGCGCCTGCAGGAACTCGTATTCGTCAACGCCGTGTTTGCCCACCGGCTTGGGCTGGGCAGACCACATGGCAACCACCAGGTCGCTATCTGGGTCTACAAAAACAAACTGCCCGAAAATTCCAATCGCGGAGTAACTGCGGCCATGCAGGGGCCATAACATATAACCGTATTCCACTTCTTTGCCACCAATGCTATGCCGTGCCCCGGCCTCTGCCATCCAACCCTCAGGTAAAACCCGCTGCCCGTTTATCACGCCATCATTCAGCATAAACAAACCAAAGCGCGCGTAATCACGCAGTGTGGCTGAAAGCCCGCTACCGCCAATTTCCAGGCCATTTGGCGACTCCAGCCACCAACTGGCATCGTACTCCATGCCCTGTGGAACCCAGATTTTCTCTGACAGGTAATCGGCCACCCATTTCCCGGTTGCGGCATGCACCAGCGCGCCTGCAAACTGGGTTTCACCGGTGCTGTAATTCCACAGCGTTCCGGGTTCAGCGGCACGTGGCAAGCTGGCCATCAAGTCGAGAATCGCATCGGCTTGTTGCGAAATCTGTGCTTCCAGCATTTGCCGGCGATCGGAAGTCGGATCGGTATAGGTTTCATTCCAGCCCACCCCGGAAGCCATCAGCAAGACCTGCCGCACGGTCACACCCTCGTAAGCGCTGCCCTTTAACTTGGGCAGATAGCGAACCAGCGGATCATCAATGCTTTCGATATGACCATCCTGGATGGCTGCGCCGATCAGTGCAGCTGTCATTGACTTGACTACCGACATCGACATCCAGCGCGTGTGCTGGTCATTGCCACGCTGATACTGCTCATAAACGATTTCACCGTGATGCAGGATGAGCAATCCGGTTACGGCATTGAGCGTCATAACATCGACCAGGTCAAACTCGGACTCACCTGAGGTGAAGGAAAAGTCCTCCACGCTGCGCAGCTGTACCGGCAGTTCGGAAATTTTTGGTCCTCGTGCCACGATGCGAGTGGGAAATAGTCGATCGATGTTGCGAAAGGTATTAACCCGCAAATCGTCTGCCATGCTGCCGTCGTAGATTTCCCGCACGCTGCCTATGGGCTGTTGCTCCAGCGATTGTCCTTCCTGCCCGGCCAGCAGCGGGCAGGAAGCCGTCAATCCCAGCATCAGCAAGGCTGGCAAAATGACTGCACTGGATACGCTCAGAACTCGGATAATTTTCATAATTCTCACCTGCTGCAGACCATTAACCAGCGTGCAGCCTCAGTCGTCTGGAATGGCCCATCATGACTGCTTCAACTCGGATAGCTTTCAAACTCGGGGATTTGCTGTTGTTCACAGGACCAGCTGGCGCGTGAACCTACGAATATGCGTGCTTGCGGGCCTATGGTGGGCTCCTGGTTCAGCGAACCAGCTGGAATAAACACCATTCCTGCAGCCTCAATAAATCGTGGCAATCTCCCACCGCAGGTTTTGCAAAAGGTATTGCTGAATCGCTCTGCTTCTGGCAGTTTGAAAGTTTGTATTAACTCTTCACCGCTATCCCAATGCAGCGATCCTTTCACGAACAGGTTACTGGCGTGCCCGGTTCCCGATGCCTTGCGACAACGCGAACAGTGGCAATGATAAAAACGTACTGCTTCTCCAGTAACCGTGTATTGGGCAGCACCGCACAAACAGCTGCCGCTGATGGACGATTCACTCATGTATTGCTCCTGCTGGCTGCATGCTTGGCTATGGATACCACACGGCAGTCAAAGCCTACTTTACGGTGGCGATACACTCGATTTCGGTTCTTGCACCCAAAGCCAGGCCACTGGAACCCAGTGCGCTGCGGGCCGGCGGATTTTTCGGGAAATAGGTTTTGTACACCTCATTCATGGCAGCCCATTCGGCCATATCCGCCAGAAAAACCGTGCACTTGACCACTTCGCTGAGAGAAGAACCGTGCTCTTCCAGCGTTGCCTTGATGTTGTCCAGGGTCTGGCGGGTTTCAGGCCCTATACCGCCTTCAACCAGCTCCCTGCTGCCGGGCGGCAAGCCCAGGTCACCTGAGAGGTACAGCATGTGGCCCACTCGAACCGCTTTGGAGAAGGGATAACTCGAGTCAGGATCCCATGTGTGTTTCACTTCGGGTGCGCCGGCGTAAACCGAAGTGGTCAGAACCATGCTTAAAAATACGCTACAAAAACCGATCTTCATGATTTAACTCCTCAGAATGGATTTTTCCAAAAATAAAACTACTGGATTTCACCTCTGCTGGCGAATCCCGCGATGTGTTCTGCAGCATGGGCTGCTCAACACAGTCACCTGCCAGCATGGTTGACGTCCTTTCTTATTTTAACAAGCATAGCAGCAAATTCAGCAAGGACTATAGCCAATCTGGCAGCTCATATCAGCCGACGTGGACAATGGCTAAAAAGTGGCTCAGCACCCGCATAACGGATGCATAGCCAAGCGCACAACATTGGGTAATCTCTGATAAATCCAGGGTGGATTTATCAGAGCGTTGTTAGTTTCTGGCAGTGAGTTTCTCAACTTGTGCCAGATTGCCGGGAGGGTCGATCGAAACCAGCAATCCCGTTCTGCGATTCACATTGCACAGTGCCAGTATCTGATCACCTGCAGGGGTAAATACTTTCAGGCGCAACTGCCGGCCCGATTTACGCACACCGTCCAGTCGGATTTCGGCTAACTGGTCTGCTGAACCGTAGGCAACTTCGGCGTGCTCACGACAGGTTTCAAAAGCCTGCGCGATGCTGGTCGCTGCCAGGCTGGTATTGGCTACGCCCAGACCAGCCAACAGACCCAGGCTGCCCACAACCATTTTGTTCCAAATACTGCTGTTACGTTTGTTCATGATGACTCTCCAATTTTTGCTCCGATACATGCTTGAACCGGCGGTGTAGGTAAGATAGGCTCTGCACTGACGCAGGTAAATATCTATAAACGCAGTTTGAGTATGCAAATATGCAGAGCATCAATTGGCAGGATTTACGCTATCTGATGGAAATCGTGCGCGGCGGCACACTGACAGCGGCCGCCAAAAAGCTGGGGGTAAATCAAACTACAGTCTCGCGCCGCATCACTGCCCTGGAAGAAGCCCTCAACGCACCACTGTTCGATCGCTCCAGTAATGGCTGGTTTATCACTCCCGTGGGTGAATCGGTGATGCGCTCCGTCGAAATCATTTCCGATGAAGTGATGAACATCGGCAGACTGGTGCAGGCTGACCGCAAAGAACTCAGTGGCAAGTTGAAAATAACCGCGCCGGATATCTGCATCCAGGGCTTGCTGATACCGGGGCTGAACCTGTTCACCCGGCTCTACCCGGAAATCGATATTGACCTGGTGGCTACAGAAGCCCTGCTGGATTTATCGGTACACGATGCGGATGTAGCATTTCGCGCCACCGATACCCCGCCACCCAATGTGCTGGGTACTCATATCGCGGATTTTGCCTATGCGGTTTACGCTACCCCACCGCTTTACCAGCAGTTTCTCGACAGCCCAACCAGCGTGGGTGGAATCTCCTGGTCGAGGGAGAGCCGTACCCCACCGCAGTGGCTGGGCACTGATTTCCCGGACATGCTGGTTCGCTACCGCGCCAATTCGCTCAGCGTGGCTTTCAACCTGGTTCGACAGGGTCTGGGCTTTGCTTTATTGCCCTGTGGGCTGGGCGATGCCTCTGCCAAGCTGCAGCGAGTACCTACCCGCTTTCAGTCCAAGACCACCGGTTTCTGGTTGCTGTCGCATATAGACCTGAGAACCACGGCCCGCATCCGCATCTTCCGCGACTTTATGCTGGAGGCCATCAAACCCTACATTCCGTTGATAGAGGGCAAGCGCGAGCGCTTTTTTGAACAGCGGCATTTACTGGAAGCACCACCAGTCCTCATCGAATGAATCAACAGCTCCAGCTGGCTGTGTAAAGGGTTGGCAGGAATGCGGGTCAGCTTTCCAGGCGTAACAGCCTTGATCCGGCCAGAAAAAGAACCACACCCAGAACCAACATCAGGCTGCAGGGGATTAACATTTCTGCGTAAGAAAATTCCCGCCATGTGGCGCCCTCAAACATCAGAATGGCCCATTTCACCGGACTGAAATTGCTGATGCTGATCATCCAGGCCGGCATGGCAAACAGCGGGATCATGCCACCGCCAAACATGGCAAACACCATCATCACCGCCCAGCCAACACTGGCCATACCGCGCTCGGTTTTGCCGATAGCCGCCAGAAACATCATGATGCCAACGAATAAGGTAGCCACCGACAACACCGCAAACAGCACTTTCTGGGGATAATCAATGGGCACTCCAAACACCACCCGTGCCAGCACAAAAAACACCCCCAGCACCAACACCAGGGCCAGAAAACAACCCAGCGCCTTGCCGCCCAGAATCTGCAGGCGGCTGATGGGAGCCACCACCAGCCGCGTCATGGTGCCTTGGGCTTTCTCCTGCACCAGCGCCACGCCGAAACCCATCACCACGCCCATAATGGCCCAGAACATTCCCTGTGGCATGGTGATGGAATAGGCATTGGTTGGCCCGTCTTTTTCCACCAGCACGTCTTCCTGCAGCAGTTTCAACGGCATCAGCGCATCACCGATGCCTTCACTGGTGTCGGTTGTTGACTCATCATTTGGCTCACCCGGGTCGTTTGCGCTGGTGATGCCATCCTGCTCCACCAGTTGCTTCATTTGCGGTAAATAGTCATTGAGCAGATTTTTCCAGTCTGCAGGCATGTCTGGATTGTCCTGCAAGGCAGCCAGCGACATATCCAACTGATCCATCATGGCGTCGGTATTGGAGAACGCTTGCTCAAAACGCTTCACGCCCAGCTTCATCATCACGCCCTGCAACATGCCGGCCTCGGCTTTGCGAGACGGGTCCACTCCAATAATCACTTCCGGTGGCGTGCCAGAGAACAGGCTGCCATAAGCCTGGCCAAAGCCCTTTGGCAGAATGATATATGCGGTTTTTTTGCCTTTACGCGTTAACTCCCTTGCCTGCGCTTCTTCAACCCGTTCAACCCGCAATTCATCCAGCTCATCCATACTCTGCACGAACAATTGTGAGGTGGTGGTCTGGTCCAGATCGGCTACTGCCACGGACATGCCACTGCCCGAGCTACCACTGGAAAAAATCGAGCCAAAGAATGCCGCAAACAACAGAGGGAAACCAAAAATAAAAAACAATGTGACTTTGTCTCGAAACAACAGCTTGAGATCCTTCACCACCATGGCCATCAAAACGCCCATGCTTAATCCCTCAAGTGTCTGCCAGTGAGATTCAGGAATACCTGCTCCAGGTTTGGTCGCGCCAGGCTCAGCTCGCTCATATCACAGCCCGTTGCCAGCAAGCGCTGTATCTCGCTTAGTGGATCAGCGGTTTTAATGCTTTGTTCAACACCCGCCGAAGACCAGGAAAGCAGGCTTTCACCCCCATGCTGCCGAATCAGCCGGTCGACACTATCCAGTGCCAACAATTTGCCCTGCTCTACGATAGCCACACGATCACACAGCTTTTCCGCTTCTTCCATGTAATGCGTGGTGTAGACAATGGTTTTGCCCTGCGCTTTCAGGGCCAAAATGCTTTCAAACAGGCGGTTGCGGGACTGTGGATCTACGCCTACGGTAGGCTCGTCCAGCAGCAACACCTGCGGCTCATGCAGCAGCGCGATGGCCAGATTCAAGCGGCGCTTCATGCCGCCTGAATAGTGTTCAACGCGGTCAGCAGCGCGGTCGCTCAGGCCCACAAATTCCAGCACTTTTACACACGAGGATTTGAGGCCTGCACCATTCAAACCATACAAACGACCGAAAAACTCCAGATTGTCGCGGGCAGAAAGCTCTTCATAAACGGCCAGACTTTGCGGTGCAATGCCCATCTGTCGCTTGGCAGCAATACTGACCGGCGGCAGACCGTTGACCAGCACACTGCCCGAAGTAGGCAGCAGTTGTCCGGAAATCAGGGAGATCAAAGTGCTCTTGCCGGCTCCGTTGGGGCCGAGCAAGCCAAAAATCTCACCACGGGGGATTCCGATGGAAAACTGATCTACGGCCAGCAGATCGCCAAAGGACCGACTGACCCGATTAAGTTGAATCATTGGCGTTTGAATTATTGGCGTTTGAATCATTGGCATTTGGATCATGCATGGTTACGGCCCCCCAGGGTGGTCAAAGTTTCAGTCAGAATCGACGTGCTTTTTTACAATATAAACCTTTTCAACTTCATTCACGGCATGGGCTTGGCCTGGGTCTGGATCTGGGTCGTCTTCATTTCCCCCGGCCAGACTATTTCATCGCAGGTTTCCTGCTCGTCGCAATTGAGTTAGCTTTTGCTTTTGCGTAGGATGTGAACCGTGTCTTTCCAATCCGTATTTGAAGCGCAAGAGGACAGCCGTGATGATGAAACAGACACGCAAAAACCAGCTTGGAGGGTCAGCACCAGGCAACATCCTGCTGATTGCCTTGTTTGCCTACGGCGTTTATCTCGGTATTCAGTATGTGCCACAGTTGATAGAGTCCAAGTCGTTGGACTCCATGCTCGACAGCATCGAAAGCCAGAACCGCTCACAACCCTACGCAAGTGCGCAACAGGTAGAGCAGGCAGTCAAAAGCATTCTCAACCTGAACCAGATGGACGAAATGATCAACAACATCACGATACGTGCTGGTCAGCAAGGCATCAATATAGAAGTGGGCTATGAGCGTGAGCTGAACCTGCTGTTCCAAAAGAAAGCCATGAGCTATAACAAATCTCTTGATCTGAATTGAAACATGGCAACACAGCTTTGTAGCATTTGAGTCAGTTGAATGGGAACACTTCATACTGACGCCCAAGGGGTTAGAGCATAGTGAATTGAATTCGAAGCATCACTTTGAACATTCATCCGATTTTCCTTGGCTTCAGGCGATCAATTTCAAGGCCTTAAATACATTGACCGTGGTGCAAGCCTGCATACACTTGCTTGACGGCAAAGTTCAATAGTGTCACGCTTCGGATTGGGATAGTTTCCGCTATTGAAAGGGGACGCTCCGCATCCAGCATGATCAGGGATGATCAACCAAGTCAGATTCGTGCTTAAGTAATGCTCGGTACAGTATCGGGCAAAGCCTGCTTTTGAGCACACAAGAGACGAAGATTTCATTCTTAGAGTGGAATCTGCAGCTTATTAATTTTCCGGGGGTGTTCAAGTGCAAGTCCAAAATGCAAAGCCTACGCGTTCTGCTGCTTCAAACAACAGCATAAATGAATTCAAACTCAGCAAAGAAAAAGCACGCAGAAAACCCATAAGGGTTGGCACCACACTTTCCTGGCTGCTGGCCTTTGCGGTGATTCTCACACCCGCACAGATCGCCATCGCTGATTATCTTGGAACCTCTACTATTCGGGTTTTTCTTGACCCAAATGACGTAAATCAAGTTGCGAATGGATTACAGGTAGGTGACACCTTTACCATCATCGGTGAAGTAACGCCTGGCGACACAGGAAGCGATACCGGTCAGTCCTCCTGGAACACCTTTTACACCGTAAATGGCGCCAAGGTAGTTGCCGCCGGCTTCAAGGCTTTCAGCGGTGGAAATTACATTGATATCGCAGCGCAGGATACCGATGCGGCCTATAACGGCTGCGGCTCTCGTGGTTGTAACATCGACGCGGCTTCCAGCGGAACCCTGAGAATAGATGATGGCTTTCTGAACAAACATCAGCAGGACACGGGTGTTTTCTATAGCCGTGATCCACGAACGGAATATATTCCGGGCGCTGGCACACCACCTGCACCAGGCGCTTCGGTATTTCCACCTCTCATCATTACGGGTGGTGCGGATATCCTTGGCACGCCAATGCCGATGCACAATATCTGGGATTTTCACCAGACCTTGGCTTTTGGCGTGGACGTAGGCGATGGCGGCGGCACCTATGGAAACAATGGGCGCGGCAACATACCGGTATTCTCCAATGACAGCGGCGCAACCTGGTACGGAACGGGTTCGCCCATCGCAGGCCCTCATACCTATTACACCAACGATGTAAACCCATATTGCGGTACTTCTGGCACACAGCCAACCACCGGCGTGTTGATTGCCAAAGGAACGGTAACCTCAAACAATGGTGGCACGCAGTTAAACGACACCACCGCAGTATTCAATCTCAATTGGGACAACGCCGTTGGAGCATTGCGGATTTTCAATACTTCCGATGGCAGCTCGGCCAATGTTACCAGTATCAACAGCACCACCCAGATCACCAGTGCAGCACTTTCTGGCGGAACGCAAAATGATTGGGATATTGGCGAAAATTACGAAGTCCGTTTCGTTACCGGCACAGTGCCTTCGTGGGCATACGACTTCACAGACCCGGAAAACTGGACCGTAACAGGCATCCAGCAACATTCAGAAAACACCAACCGGTCTTTCATCGGCTCTGGCAACGATAATTTCGATAACCTGCAATGCGTCGGCCCATGGCGTCGTTTGCAGGTGCCTAACGACAAGATCGGTGGTTCAGGAGCGGTGCTTCCTACAGCCGTTGATCCTGGAACCATTCTTAATAACTCAGTCGCCACTGGATTGGGCGACACCTTTGCCGGATTGGGCGGCGAACTGCCAACTGACACCAACGCTGTCCGTTTTGCTTTCGGCGCGCGTGTCATCGGCGATATCGAACTTTTTGGCATAACTGTTGAAATCACCAATGTGAATGATTTCCTTGCAGATGTTGCCAACCTCTGCGTCATGAGCCTGGGCAGCGATACCGCAGATACCTCCGCCAAAGACAACCCGTGGCGCTATTATGAGCCTGTCTTCAGCTCGCCATCGTCGGGTGGTTTGAATTGCCTTGATTTCAATCCTGATGCCAACCTGCTCAAACAGGCCGTGCACAAATCCAAATCAGCGACTTTGACCACAGGTTCAGTTGCGGCCAACAATCCGGCTGGCACGCAACTGATCCATGCGGCAGCCAATTTTATTACGGCCGGCGTTACAGTGGGTGACGTTGTTCGCAATACTTCTGATAACAATTCCGTTGCGGTAGTTATATCGGTAGACAGCGCAACCCAGATTACTCATACCCCCCTATCGGGCGGCACCCAGAACGACTGGGACAATGGCGAGAATTACCAGATCTATCGAGCCGGGTCCAGCAGCGCGCTGGTGGTGGCTGACGAAGATGTCATCAGCTACGAAATTACCTTTACCAACACCACCAATGCCACCATGAATGGCATTCTGCTCAAAGACCGGCCTTTTGGTGGCATCAGCATATCGAACGGCACGCTCGAAATGGATTTGCAGGAACCTAAAGCACCGGGATGTATCTACGGCAACTATAACGCCACCTTCAGTAGCAGCGGCACCGGCGGTGCCTATACCGCCAACTCAGCTTCTCTCAATGGCGCTGAAGGTCCGGCAGCCTGGGGCGCCATCAATGGTCTGGCCCCTGGAGATTCAGTCAAGGTATATATGTGTTCCCGAGTCAAACAAGCTGGCACAGGCGACATTTTGCGTAACCTTGCCAGAGCGGAATGGACCGGATGTACGCCATTTTCTTTGAACGGCACTGTTACAAGTAATGACGGCGGCGATGACCTGATCGACAGTAACGGCGATTTCCTCAGTTATGCCATTTTTGCCGGCGACACCGTTACTAATATTGGCGATGGCAATTCCACTGGTACGGTAACAGTAGTCGACAGCAACACCAATATCAGCCACTCACAACTGTCGGGAGGCACGCAAAACGACTGGGACACCGGCGAGCAATACGCTGTCAGTATTGGTTGTCTCACTTCGGTGGCCAGCCATGGATTGGGTACCAGTAGCACATTAACTGTGGCGAAAAACATCATTTCGGATAATGGCGGAACCGCTACCCTGGATGACTTCAATGTTTCGGTTAACGCGCTTGAAGTGGCCTGGAATAATCCAGCTTCCACTGGCAACGGAGTTCAGCTGGTTACTTCCAATCCGGCCGTGTACACATTGTCTGAGGCCAATCTGGCTGGCTACGTTGAAGGTAGCTGGTCTTGTGCAGACTCCAACAATGGCAACGCAGCTGTTGCTGTTACCAATGGGGGAGCTTTCGGTGGTTCCAATGTAACCTTGGGTGCCGGCCAGGATGTGGTGTGCACAATTACCAATAACGACATTCCTGCCAGTCTGACCGTTACCAAGACCATCGTGTCGGATAATGGCGGAACCGCGGTTGTGGGTGATTTTGACGTATCCGTTAACGCAGTTGAAGTCAGCTGGCCAAACCTGAATTCAACCACGGGCGGCACCCAACTGGTGACAAGCTCGATCGGCACTTACACATTATCTGAAGCCAATTTGCCAGGTTATGCAGAAGGCACCTGGTCCTGTGTGAATACGGCCAATGCAAATGCACCCGTTGCGGTTACCAATGGCGGCGCATTCGGAGGCAGTAACGTTACGGTAAGTGCCGGCCAGGATGTATCGTGTTCAATCACCAATAATGATGATCCGGCTACTCTGACCATCACTAAAGTCATCGTGTCAAACAACGGCGGGACGGCTGTCGTGGGTGATTTCGACGTGTCTGTTAACGCAGTGGAAGTGAGCTGGTCCAATGTCAACTCCACCACCGGCGGCACCCAACTGGTAGCTTCCACAGCCGGTCTCTACACGCTGTCAGAAATAGATGTGGCCGGTTATGCCGAAGGCACCTGGTCCTGTGTGGACACGGCCAATGGCAATGCGGCCGTTGCAGTCACCAACGCTGGTGCGTTTGGTGGTTCTAATGTGACGGTTGCTTCCGGTCAAACGGTAAGCTGCACCATTACAAATGACGATATCGCAATTCCTGGCATCACCATTGATAAAGAAGGCAGCCTGGATCTGGGCGTTCCCGCCATCGCGACCGTCGGCGAC
>JAWXBM010000147.1:0-13476 GCA_034440115.1 Lysobacterales bacterium
GCTGTCGCTAAATCTTGATGTTTTCATGCAGAATCTCCTTCGTTTAGTTTACGAGAAAATTCTACTTTTGAGTTCAGCTATTATTCGGGGGGATTACCCACCCACAATCATTGGCACCGCTCCGGCAGTGACGATCTCCCGGACAATTTCGCGAACATGCTGCATGGACCGTTCGGTGCTGTTGTTGTCGATGGCAACATCACCGTAATCAACAATATTCAATATCTTTGAACTGTTAACCTGCACGTATTGGTCAGGGCCACCCATACTCCGCCCCAGCAAGCGCAATTCCGCGGTGGCGCGCCCGCCAGAATCACGCCAGCCCGAACCCATGTTCAAGGGTGCACCCAGAATAGCGACATCCACTTCTCCGGCAATCAAATCGGCCGGCGTCAATGCCAGCGGGTGGCCGCCAAACGTTCGCGGTCCGCCGTTGCCATCATAGCGGCCCAATTTTATCGGGCCGGGTTCGCGTTCCGGGTCCATGGATTGAGGTCGCTTCAAGCGCCAGGCATTGAATTCTGGCGATTGGGTGTTGAGTGGAATATTGCGCGAGTCACGCCCTTCAATGTAGCGGTTTTCATCAATGACAAATTGTATGGCCTCAACCCAGGCTTTAACTTCTTCTGGTGATTGCTCTTCCAGGGCCTCAACAGTTTTCTTGGCCGACCCCGCCACAGTTCTGGCCTCACTACTTTTGAGAAACTCAATTTGTTCTGCAGTGAGCAGTTCCAGTTTTGGCGTAATGCTTTCTGGCAGCTCTATGGCTGGCTCGATCTTGACCCTTGGATCTCTGGTATCGAAAGGGTAGGGGTCTGTGCCGACAATATGTTCTGGTGTATCAATTGGCCCTTGTGCCACGGTTAGAATTGGCAGTAACAGGGCTAACAAAAGTAACGAAATTGCACCGCCGCTAAGCATGTTGTCTTGCATCAGGAAGACCCCGGTTTTTGCATGAACTTCCATTGGATTATTTCTGTCCATGATCTGCCGCCAGGGGATGAACATAATCCGCTTTAAGACCCGACTTGCGCACAGCCATGCCCACCAGGCAGGCGTTGAGCAATGCATTCGCATTGACCACTGATAAGCGAGACAGATCGAGCACCGGGGCCATATCGGTTAGTTCGAAGCCGACAATCTGCTTTGCTGCACATACATAACGAATGGTTTGAGCTATCTGCTCGAAGCGCATTCCGCCGGCAGCAATACGCCCAGCCGCGATCATTTCACTGGGATCTAAAACGCTGACATCCACCGACACAAAGAATTTATCCGGCCCTTTTGCAGTTTCCGACAGCACCCGCTTCAAGACCTTGTCATAGCCCTGTTGCTGGATTTCCGCCATGGTGTGGTAACGCACTTTTCTATCGCGAAGCCATTGCAGGGTTTGCTGATTCACGGAGGGCCCGCGCATGCCCACTTGTATGGTATCGCTGCCTTTAATGATGCCCTGTTCCAGCAGTAGGAAAATCGCCTGCTCATCGGAGACTGTATGAGCGCCATTTGGGTCCGCATCGGGGTGGGCACTGAAGTGCAGCAGGCCAAAATTGCCTCTACCGTGGACTTGCGCAACGCCTTTCACTCCGGGGTAGAGCATGGATGTGTCACCACCAACCATCATGGGGACAGCTCCGCTCGCCACTGTTTCTGCCACCATGGCCATGACATGCTTGAGGCTCAATTCGGTACTCATGTTGTCAGTGGCGAAATTGCCGTAGTCCACCACCGACAATTCTTCCAGGGGATCAATCAGCGACTGGATATCGGGTGTGGCAATCGTGTCGAGCGCGCGCATTTCATCTGGCCCCCATTTCGCACCACGTCGCCCACTGCTCATATCATGCGGCACACCGATGATGGCTACATGCACCTGGCCAGCAACCAGGTCTTCCGGCCATATCGCTACTTTTGCACCGGCGAATGTGGCCACCCCGGATTCCGGAAAAACGTAGCGCTGCACACTGAACGGTCCGGGTTCCCGCTTGGCTTCTCGCAGTGGTGCTGGTGTGGGTACCATGCCGCCACTGAATTTCAGGGCAGTGAGGTTCAACGGTATGGCGCCCATGTCGCGTTGCGGGTTATAGCCCATCTCTTCGGCCAGCGACATCACATCGGCTACGAAGCTCTGCAGGTTGCTTTCTTCCTGCGTGGTCAGTTCGTGAACAAGTTGCCGTTCCGGAAGAAAGTCCAGCGCTGCGCCTGATTCGATGAATTCTCTTTGATCTTCACTGAGCCCGGCCAGCTTTCCGGCAAGGTCGGCCGGCACTTTCCACTCGGCATATCCCGAGTCAAAAGGGGCCAGCAGCATGGCCAAGGCAAACGATATCAAGGTAGAACGACTCAACATGCGTCGCGGGTTCATATGAGCAACCTGTGTTTGAGTGTTTGGAGGGCTGGTATTACTTAACTTGCTATGCAAAACAATTTTTTGTTAGTGCCTCCAGACTTTTGACCATCCATTGTTTGTGCGCCTGAATACAAGGTTGAATACAAGGCTGAATACAAGGCTGAATCATTTTCGGGCTATGCCGGCAGTATACATAAACAGCCTTATCAGAACCGGCATGTTTAGTTTTCCCCTCGACGGTCGTATCTCTAGTAAAATTGTCAGACTTCTTCCAATAGCAAGCCCGGACTCATCAAACATGTCTCTGTTCGACTCAATAAAACCGCCTAAATGGCAACATAAAAATCCTGAAGTTCGCCAGCAGGCCCTCTCTGAGCTGGATGACCAGGCATTACTGCTAGAGCTGGTTTACACCGACCCGGATCCCTCGGTACAGTTGGCGGCGCTGGCCCGGATTGATCAGGCGCAGTTATTGGACGAGTTGATTGGCAAGAAGCTCTCTCAAGTTTTGCACAACCAGGCCAGGTTACAGCGATTACAGCTATTGTTGCCTCAATCAACCGGCCTGCAGGCAGGGCTCGCCACGATATCTGATGAAACGACGCTGCTGCACATCATCGACTTGAGCGATGATCTTGAGCTGACCACCACAGCCATCGAGCGTATCGAGAGCGAACAAACACGTGCTGAGCTCGCTCGGGTGCACCCGGTTGCAAAAGCCAGATTGCACGCGGCTCAAAGTATTCGCAGTCTGGCTGTGCTCGAACAACTCATGCAAAGTAGCAAAGGCCATGACAAGGCCATATTCCGCCATTGCAAGAACCTGCTGGATGAAGCACATGCCTTAGAAAAGCGGGCAGCCGAGCAGCAGGAAAAAATCCGCCGCTTGTCAGCTCAAATAGAGGAGCTGGCAAAATCCTTGGACTCGCCTATCTACGAAGGCCAGTACCGCTCATTGGTGCTTGAATGGCAATCGGTAGAGTCCGCCGCTTCGTCGGCTCAGAAGGCCTCGTTTCAACGCGACCAGGCGATTTGTGGCCAAAGGCTGATTTTGCTGCGGGAAGAACGGGCGGACGCCGAACGCAATCAAGCGGAAGTTGCGATGGCGCGGGAGCAGTTTCCGGCGATTCTCAGCGAATTCGACGAGTTTGAAGTGGCTTTGACGACGCCCTCAGATCCAAACTCGCTGCAGAGCCTTGACGGTGCCTTGAAAGAGTTCGAAAGCCGTTGGCAGGAGTCGCATCAGATCAGCCCGGCGCCAACGGAATTGGCCGGGACATTTAAAGCGAGAGTTCAAGCCTTGCGGACCATCTCCGGCAGCGTGAAGAAATTACTGGAAAAAGCGGGCAGGGCCAATGCTTTGCTGAATCAAGCGAAGAAACTGGACGGCAAGAACTACGGCGCTTTGGAAAAACATATCAAGGAGCTGAAAAAATTCCTTGGCGCTCTCTCCTGGCCAGAAACCAGCCGCCTGGAAATACCGGAGGCCATCGGCCATTTGCAGGTTGCCTTGCAAGCGCTGGGCAAACAGCTTAACGACCTGGATCAGGATCAACCGAAGCTGACAGCTCGTTTGCGGGAATTAACCGAAACGCTAAGTTTGGCGCTGGATCAGGAACGGCCCAAGGCATCAGACCGAGCGCTGACGAAAGCCCGCAAACTGCTGATATCGCTGGTACCCAAAACGAAACAGCAGTTTGAGCAGGAGTTGGGCCCTTTGACGGCTCGTTTGAATGAATTCCACGACTGGCAGAATTTTGCCATCGAGCCGAAGAAAGAAGAACTCTGCGGCCGCATGTCGGCTTTGATCGGCAACCCGGACGATGTCGAGTTGCTGGCACTGAACATCCAGACGCTGCAAACCGAGTGGAAGCAGTTGGGCCCGTTACCTCATGCGCGTGAAAATGAGCTTTGGACCCGGTTCAAGGCTGCAGCCGATGAAGCCTGGAAACCCTGCAAAGAAGCATTCGACTTGCAGGCGCAAACCCGGCGAGAGAATTTTGCCGAACGCATGAAACTGGTTGATCAACTGAAAGCATACGAAGCCCAGATGGGATGGCCAGATGCAGTCAGAGACGAGCTGGCTGCTGCCGGGCCGAAACCTGATTGGCCTGTGGTGCAAAAAACCCTGGATGCCGCACGCGCTACGTTCCGGACCTTTGAGCCGGTTGATCCAAAAGGCGATAGAACCAGCCAAAAAGCATTTCGCGAAATTTGTGACCGCATTTATGGCCACATCCATGCGGAGTACCAACGCAATATCGAACGCAAAGAAACATTGCTGAAACGGGCCAAAGAGCTGGCTGATGTTGCGGATCTCCAGCAAGCCATGGCCACCGCCAAGCAGCTTCAGGTTGAATGGAAGGACACAGGCAAGACGCCGGTCGCCGTTGATCGAAAACTGTGGAAAGGATTTCGAGCCTCATGTGATGCGGTTTTTGCCCGACTGGATCAGGAAAGGGTTGCTCAGCAGTCGGAAGCTCAAGCTCAGGTCAAGCAGGCGGAAGCATTACGCGACCAGGCCCGGGCGCTATTGCAAAACCCTGAGACGGAAACCATCGCCCAACTACCCAGGTCTGTTTCTGAGCTGAAAGCAGAAATGACGGCCATCGATCTTCCCGTGCCGGTGCGGCTGCGCCTGTATAAGGATTTTGAGGCGATGGAGCGTCAGGCGCGTGATTCAGTGAATCAGGCACGCAAGCAACTAGAACAGGAATCCTGGGCGCAGCTTGTTGAGATCATGCTCATTAGTTCGAAAGCCGGGCCGGAATCACAAGCCGATTCTGTACCCGATGACACCTGGAATAATCTGCCCAAGGGTGTCGATGCTGGCATTTTGCGCGAGTTTTCTCTAAAAGGTCCGGATGAAGACGGTGACGAAAAGTGTCGCGAAGCCTGCATTGCTCTGGAAGTGTTTGGCGAAATCGAATCTCCCACCGAAGACAAGCAAGCGCGCATGAACTATCAATTGAACCGCTTGACCCAGGGTTTGGGCAATCAGACCTCGGAACGAGCCGAGGCACTGCTTGGGCATATCAACGCGTTCATAGCCACTCGACCAACAACCCCCTGGGTAAAGCGCTTCTGCTCCAGTCTCGACAAAATTCGCAACTGAACATTCGAAAGCTCATAGCTGGCGCGAAAATAGCTGCTTTTTCAGGCCAGTTTTGTCAAGCCAGCAATGGTTTGTGGTAAAGTGCGCGCCATCAAAAATAGAGTAGTCATTTTGCGGGAGTGCAAATAGATGTACGGAATTACCATAACCATCACGGCTTTGGGTTTATTTGGCCTGGCTGTCGCGTTCTTTTATATGAAGAAAGTGATCAGTGTGCCCCTGACCCTTGGTCTGGATGAGAAAGACGCCACGCGTCTGAGATTCATCCACGGCGCGATTGCCACGGGCGCCATGGCGTTTTTGCAGCAGGAATACAAATTTCTCGTTATATTTATGGTGGTCTTTGCCGCCATCATTGCCGTGCTGATTGATGACGTTCATACCGTTACTATCCATGAAGGGTATTACACCGCCATGGCTTTCCTGTTTGGTGGGGCTATTTCCATCGCTTCCGGTTACATCGGCATGAAAGTCGCCACGCAGGGTAATGCCCGCACCACGGTTTCTGCCAAGAAAGACATTTCCCATGCCTTTGATGTGGCTATTAACTCTGGCGCAGTCATGGGCTTTGCCCTGGTTGGTCTGGCCACCCTGGGGCTGGTAGTAATTTACGTAGTAATGAACGCGCTGCTCTCTGACCTTGGCCCGGAAAACAATCACGTGCTGATGGAAGTCATTGCCGGTTTTGGTTTGGGTGGTTCTACCATCGCACTCTTTGCCCGTGTGGGCGGCGGCATATTCACTAAAGCGGCCGACGTAGGTGCTGACCTGGTGGGTAAAGTCGAAAAGGGTATTCCGGAAGATGACCCCCGTAACCCAGCCGTAATTGCCGACAACGTGGGCGATAACGTTGGCGACGTGGCCGGCATGGGTGCTGACCTGTTCGGTTCTTGCGCTGAGAGTACTTGCGCTGCCATGGTGATTTCTGCCATCGCCTTTGCTTATGATCCCAACGCTTTGCTGTACCCCATCCTGATCAGCGCCGTGGGCATACCCATCGCCTTGGTGACCAAGTTGCTGGTAGGGGTTAAAACCGAAGACGATGTAGCTCCTGCTCTGATGAAGTTGCTGATCATCTCCAGCGCCTTGATGTCGGTGGTGATGTACTTCGTTACCAAGGCCATGATTCCAGGCTCGTTCGAACTGGGTGGTGAAACCTACTCCAGTATGGGTGTTTACTGGTGTTTCCTGTCCGGCCTGGTGGCCGGTCTGGCGGTAGGGCTGCTGACGGGTTATTACACATCAGAGAAATACGGCCCGGTTAAAGAAGTAGCCAAATCGTGTGAAACCGGTGTAGCTACCAATATCATTTATGGCCTGGCACTGGGTTATAAGAGCACGGTGCTGCCCTACATCTGTATTGCTGCCAGTATCTTCATCTCATGGGATCTCGCGGGCATGTACGGAGTTGCCATCGCATCGCTGGGTATGCTGGGTACGTTGGTAATTGCCCTGACCATCGATGCTTACGGCCCGGTTGCTGACAACGCCGGTGGTATCGCCGAAATGGTTGGCCTGGACAAGGAAGTGCGTCGTCGCACTGATATTCTGGACTCTGCCGGTAACACCACAGCGGCCATCGGCAAAGGTTTCGCCATTGGTGCTGCCATTCTGACTTCACTGGCGCTGTTCGCCGCCTTTATTACCGCTTCTGAAAAGTTGATGGGTACACCCATCACCATGAGCCTGCTGGACCCGATGGTCTACACCAGCGTATTTCTCGGAGCCGTATTGCCGTTCCTGTTTACTGCCATGACCATGAAGTCGGTGGGTAAGGCAGCGTTCGCCATGATCGAAGAAGTGCGTCGTCAGTTCAAAACCATCCCGGGCATCATGGAAGGCACCGGCGAGCCGGATTACGCCCAATGTGTGGCCATCTCTACCAAGGCTGCCCTGCGCGAAATGATTGCTCCGGGCGTGCTGATCATGGGTACCCCGCTGGTCACTGGATTCCTGTTCGGTGTTGAAGCCGTTGCCGGTATCCTGGTGGGTTCGTTGGTTACGGGTGGCGTACTGGCCATCGCCTCTTCCAACTCCGGCGGAGCCTGGGATAACGCCAAGAAATACATCGAAGCCGGAAACCTCGGCGGCAAGGGCTCAGATGTACATATCGCGGCTGTGGTGGGTGACACCGTTGGTGATCCTCTGAAGGATACATCTGGCCCGTCACTGAATATCCTGATCAAGCTGTCAGCTATTCTCAGCCTGGTGTTCGCTCCGTTCTTTGTGCAGTACGGTGGTGTTCTGCTGGGTTGAGTATCAGTAACTTTTATTCCGCAAGGAATATGAAAAAACCCCGCCTGGTGCGGGGTTTTTTTTGGCTTGGTCCTGGAGCCTTTATTGCTTGCCACGAATATATTTTCGATTCAGGCTCATGGCAAAGGCGCTCAGGCCAATGAGCAGAAAACCCATAAAAATCAATCCAAAAGCATTGGCCAGGCTGTCGCGGAAGAAATACCCGGTGAAGGCCATCAGGGCGATCACGCTGGTGAACAACAGGGTGCGGCTGCGCACCACGGTGCCCAGGTACATAAAGCCCGCCGCCAGGCCAAAGTACAGAATTTCCAGTGCTGAGCCGTCGAGTACATCGAAACTGCCATAGAGGAAAAACACCGAGCCGGCCAGATACCAGAATGGCGTGATCGGTTCGTGCACGGTTTTACCGATGACGTAAGCCAGGCTGGTGAGGCCAACACCCAGGGCCAGCGCCACGATTTCAAGGTTGATATTCAGGATGTGACAAAGTGTTCCGAAGCCTGCCGCGCCAAAAAACAGCGAAGTGAACAACAGTTCAGTTCGTTGCGTCGCGAGAAACGTCAGAAATTGCTGAACCAGCATCACCGCGCACATGAACAGCAGCCCATGCTCCGGCTCACCGCCGCGTGAATACTCGTTGAGCATGACCACCAGGCCGGTAGGCTGCAGCACGGCGGCAACCAACAGCATCGGCGTGGTGACTTTGGAGAAGCGCTCGTCGCTCAATGATGTAAGCGCAAAAACAAATACGGCGAAACCTGCTCCGAGTGTAACCAACACGCGAGTAGCCGAACCAAAGTTGTCCCACTGCATGCCAATAAAGATCGCGATGCCCGCAAGAACCAAAACACCCCCCAGGTAGGCGAGGATTTTTGCCACAATGCCGCTGGAACGCTCTGCCTGATCCGGCTTCGACCCGGCTGTCAGTGCGCTGTTAATCTCGTCTGTTGCAAGTTGGTACCGAGCGGCTATGTCAACAATCTGTTGCAAAGCCTCTTCACGGCTGCTCATGGGGTTGAGCCCTCTGGTACGACCCAGCCCATGAAATGCAAGTCATTCTGATAATAGGAGGGATCGGTGGAGGGATCAGGCACGTTGACGTAGCTGCTGTCTTTCTTCAGCACGTAATTACTTTCGTAATCGCGGTTCATGCCAAAAATTTCACCCAGTATTCCGCCGCGCCCCCGGTAGCCCTGAAATTCGAATTGATAACCGTCGGGTGATTTTATTCGCTTGTCGAGATGGAGCTCGCCAGCTTCTCTTAAATCCAATGAAACAGGTTCTTCGAGGTTTTCCAGATCAGCAGGAAGGTCGAACGCGAATTCTTCGAAGCGCTGATCGGCAACGTGGTAGAGAAAGATTGCAGCGTGTTGCCGGTTAAACTGGCGATTATCTTCAGTATATGGAATCGCCCGGCCGTGCAGTTTTCCATCACGTACTTCAAAGGCAAGGTAATAGGTACTTGGATTCTGGTAATCGTTTTGATAACCCACTACCAGGAAATCATGGCCTGGTGGATCGGTCATTATTCTCGGCATGCTGTTCAGCACAAAAAATCCGGCAACCAGCAGAACTGGCAGCAGGATACCGCTGACCAAAACGAGATTCTGTTTGATCCACTTATTCATGGTTTCGTTTCCCCAGTGGTTCGAATCGTCAGATTGTTCATGCCATTATGCAGAAAAATTTGGGCTGCAGCTGGAACAGGTGTAGTTGCTAACTGCGTCATTCCAGACTGCCGACAGGCATGTCTGGAATCCAGCAAGTTTGCCATCAAAGCGTTCATGGCATTCTGCCGTAAAATTTCTCGCCTCAGAACAACCCCTCAATTTCCCGGTTCTTGTTCACGCTGATGTTTTCCGAGCTGGGCCTACGCGGCAAACCCGGCATGGTCATGATCTCGCCGCAAATGACCACCAGGAATTCTGCCCCCGCAGCCAGCCGGATTTCGCGAATCGGTACATCGTGGCCGCTGGGCGCGCCTAATAGTTGCGGATCGGTGGAGAAGCTGTACTGGGTTTTGGCCATGCAGATGGGGAAATGGCCGTAGCCGGCGTCCTGAAGTTGCGTGAACTGGTTACGCACTTTTTTGTCCGCAATGATGTCTTCCGCTCCATATATAGTACGGGCGATATGCCGGGCCTTGTCCCACAGGCCCATGTCGTCGTCGTACAGGGTACGGAACTGGGATTTTTGTTCGGCGATCATGTCGACCACAACCTTGGCTAATTCGCTGGCGCCTTCGCCGCCATTTTCCCAGTGCGAAGAAACCGTGCAGTCCACGCCCATGCCGGCACAGTACTCCTTGATCACTGCATGTTCGGCTGCAGTGTCCAGCGTAAAGTGATTAATAGCCACCGTAACCGGTACGCCAAACTGGCCAATATTGCGAATATGCCGGCCAAGGTTTTTGCAGCCCTTGCGTAATGACTCGAGGTTTTCCCGGTTGAGGTCTTCTTTTTTTACTCCGCCATGCATTTTCAAAGCGCGCGTAGTGGCCACTAAAACAACAGCGTCTGGATGCAGTCCGGCCTTGCGGCATTTGATGTCGAAAAACTTCTCAGCACCCAGGTCGGCGCCAAAGCCCGCTTCAGTCACAACATAGTCAGCCAGTTTCAAGGCGGTTCGGGTCGCCATCACCGAGTTACAGCCATGGGCGATATTGGCAAATGGGCCACCGTGCATCAGTGCCGGATTGTTTTCCAGGGTTTGCACCAGGTTGGGCTGAAAGGCATCCAGCAATAAAGCCGTCATCGCACCTGCCACATTCAATTGCTCTACCGTCACCGGCTCCAGCGTGCGGGTCTGACCAATAACGATATTGCCAATGCGTTTACGTAAATCATCCAGGTTAGTGGCCAGGCAGAATATGGCCATGATTTCTGAAGCCACCGTGATATCAAAGCCCGATTGTCGCGGGATGCCATTACCCGGGCCGCCCAGCCCGGTGGTGTTATCACGCAAGGCGCGGTCGTTCATATCAATCACGCGTCGCCAGGTAATGCGCCGCGGATCTATATTGAGTGTGTTGTCCCAATGGATGTGGTTGTCGATAACCGCAGTCAATAAATTATGGGCAGCGCCGATGGCGTGAAAATCACCGGTAAAGTGCAGGTTGATATCCGTCATGGGAACGACTTGTGCATATCCGCCACCCGCAGCGCCACCCTTCATGCCGAAACAGGGGCCCAGGCTGGGTTCGCGCAAACAGATCATGGCTTTTTTGCCAATCTTGTTCAGGCCATCGCCTAAACCCACCGTGGTGGTGGTTTTGCCTTCTCCAGCCGGGGTGGGGGAAATGGCGGTTACCAGGATGAGTTTGCCATCGGGTTTGGATGACAGGTTTTCCAGAAAAGCATAATTGATCTTGGCTTTGTCGTGGCCGTAGGGGATAAGGTTTTGTTGGGGCACGCCCAGTTTCTCCGCCACCTGAACAATCGGCAGGGTTTTGGCAGCGCGGGCGATTTCCAGATCGGACAAGGTATTGCTCATGATTGTTGATTCCCTCGGGCTTGTGGCAAATTTTGGTGTGGTTGGTTAGTTCTCGACTAAAGCGCAACCGAAACTGAGTTTAGCAGCAGCCTGCACAAAACCAGTAACTGTTAGTAGTGACTTATTAGAAGGCAAACGGGTGAAAAGCCCAATTCCGGCGATATTCTGGCTGGCAACGAGCTTTTTAAAAAATTAGGACTGATTTAGTCTAAAACATTGACATTTCTTGACGTTCAGTTACTATTCAGCAACGAAAAGGGATTACCGTACTTCCGTTACGCGGGTGTAGGGCGCTGGAAGGGAATCCAGACTGTGTCTTTCGCGCTTTAGGCGCTGGACGTTTTTCTTGCGTACTCAGGCCTTACAACTGGGATCGCATTGGGTATTGGAGTGGTTCTGAAGGTGGTTTCGTTCGCTGCATGTGAAACACAAGAAAACACCAGAAGAACACCAGAAAATATAAGCACATAGGCCGGTACCGGCCGATAGGGAGAGAGAAATGAATTTGCGCTCAATCAGGACATTAATACTGTCCATATTATTTGCAGGGATATTGTTACCCGGGCTGGCTTCAGCTCAGGATGAACCTCAAGTTTTCGTCGGCCTGAATGTCCAGAATGCACCGATTATTGTCGGTGTGGATACGACTTTCGATGTCGCTATTTCCTGGGCAACAATAGGGGCCTGGACCCACACTGAAGTCTACGTGGGCAATACGCTTTACGGCTGCTTCGATACGCCAAATAAAGCGGCCTTTTCTGCGGGCACAGTTACTGTAAGCCTTCCGGTTCAAGGCGCACTGCTCACCGCTGGTGATTACAACCTTTTCATGTTCCAGGCCAGTAACGCCTCCTGTAATGATGTCGGCAACACTCTCGCGGTCGCCGCTTGTGCCTTCAATGTGGGTCTCTGTCCCAATGACGGTCTGGCCGTTATAAACGAGTCCACTGTCACGGTTGCCAAGACTTTCTCTGACGCTAACCCTGCGGTGGTTCCCGTTTCGCTGGTATGTACCGACCCGGATGCCACGATAACAGTGGATGATGGCGATGCTGGAAACGGCGACACAGCTGAATTCACAGTGACAGATTATGTTGATGGGACTACGTGTACGGCCTCGGAGGATTCCGTTCCGGCAGGCTATACAACTGATAACAGTGATTGCACAGATATGGCTTTGGTTTCTTCAGAGGACTCGGCCTGTGAAATTACCAATACACAAAATCCAGTTACGGTTACGGTTAACAAGACTTTCTCAGCACCCCATCCCGTGATGGATTCTCAAGCTTCAATTACCTTAACCTGCCCCACTGCTACGGTTGATGGTTCGCCCCTGACGGCTACCAAGACCACGACTGGCTATGTTGCAACTTTTGAAGTCAGCAACTTCCCATTTGGCGGTGAAGCTTGCGTCGCTACCGAAACGATCCCTGCGGGTTACGTTCAGGTTAGCGCGGTTGGTTGTAATGCATTGACCGTTATGCCAACCGATGACGCTGGTCCGTCATGCTCCATCCAGAACGGCCCAACTTCAGCGACTTTCACGGTTCGCAAGAACTTCAGTGACAACAACACAATTTCCGCATCAGTCACGGCCTCTTGTACCAATGCCGGAAGTGGTCCTGGGCTTACAATGAATGGAGTCGCGGGTACAACTGCAGGCGGTTCTGCTTCTGAAGCTGCGCCTTTCCCAGTTGTAGTCAAGTACGCGGACGGTTCTGCTAACTGCTCTGCAACCGAAGTGGATTTGGTGGGTTATACACAGAAGCCAGCAGCAGCACTCGACTGCGGAACACCGTTGGCTGTCGCGGTGGGTACTACCAACGTGAACTGTGAGATCTTTAACGACCAGGATCCAATCCTGATTCACGCCTCCAAGGTTTACTCAAATGGCGGCAGCTTACCGGTTAGTTTCGCGGTTGCCTGCACCAATCTGGACACGAATGGTACGGTACTTCCGGCAACTGCCAATGCAAGCCCGGGTAACCCAGCTGTATTTACGGTAAATGACATCAAGTTCAATGGCACCACTAACTGTAAAGTGACGGAGCCGGTACCACCTGGTGGATATTATGAAACCAGTAATACCTGTGATTTCAATCTGACACCGACCAGTGATGCGCCAAGAACCTGCGCAATCACCAACACACCGACACGTGCCACATTCAAAGTGACCAAGTTCTTTGCCGACGGTAACGACGTTGATGAAATTGAAGTATCCATCGACTGTAATACCGGCCTGATCCTGGATCAGGACAAAGAC
>JAWXBM010000148.1:0-3921 GCA_034440115.1 Lysobacterales bacterium
CCCACCGCCGGCGTGGACGTGGAGTTGCGCGCCGACATGTGGGCGCTGGTGCGGCGGCTGCGCGACCAGGGCGTGACCATCATCCTCACCACTCATTACATCGACGAGGCCGAGGAAATGGCCGACCGCATCGGCGTGATCGATAAGGGCCGTCTGATCCTGGTGGAAGACAAGGCCCGGTTGATGAAGCAGCTCGGCAAGCGCCAATTGATTGTGCACCTGACCGAGCCGCTGGCTGAGCTGCCGACTGCGCTGGCCGAGTGGCAGGTGGAATTCGGTGACGACAACTCGCAGTTACGTTACGTGTTCGACGCCCACCGTGAGCACTCGGGTATTCCGGAATTGCTGCGCCGCCTTGATCAACTGCAGATCAACTACCGCGATCTCAACAGCAGCCAGAACTCGCTGGAGGAGATCTTCGTTGGGTTGGTCGGCCGCCAGCAGGGAGAATCTTCTTGAGCACGCCTGTTCCGGTTCCATTATTCAACCGTCGTGGTGTCTGGGCCATCTACCACTTCGAGCTGGCGCGGTTCGGCCGCACGCTGTGGACCAGCCTGATTACCCCGGTCATCACCACTGCGCTGTATTTCATCGTGTTCGGCGCAGCCATCGGTTCGCGCATGGGCGAGGTAGACGGGATCAGTTACGGCGCCTTTATCGTGCCGGGCCTGATCATGCTGTCGCTGCTCACCGAGAGCATCGGCAACTCCTCGTTCGGTATCTACTTCCCGCGTTGGACGGGCTCGATCTACGAGGTTCTGTCGGCGCCGCTGTCAGCCTTTGAAATTGTGCTGGCCTACGTGGGTGCCGCTGCCACCAAGTCGGTGATTCTCGGGCTGGTGATCCTTTTCACTGCGAGTTTCTTTGTCGACTTGCACGTTGCCCATCCGGTTTGGATGGTCGCTTTTCTGCTGCTCACCGCAGTCAGCTTCTGCCTGTTCGGTTTCATCCTCGGCATCTGGGCCAGCAGTTGGGAACAACTGCAGGTGATCCCGCTGCTGATCATTACGCCGTTGACCTTTCTAGGTGGCGCGTTCTATTCCATCGACATGCTGCCGGGCAACTGGAAGACCATCGCGCTGTTCAACCCCATCGTCTACCTCATCAGCGGCTTCCGTTGGAGCTTCTACAACACTTCCGACGTGGGCGTGGGTGTCAGTCTGGCTGCCGTGCTGGGCCTTCTGCTGTTATGTCTAAGCATCGTCTGGTGGATCTTCCAAACCGGCTACCGCTTAAAGAATTGAAGATCCGGGTAGCGCGCCGCACACCACCAAAGCAGTAATTTTGAGCATCGCAGCGAAGCAAGATGGCCTGAAAGGTAGAGGGCACGACTGCAGGGATGCAGGAGGTAGAGCAACGCAGGAGCAGTTGTCGAGAACGCCCGGAATAATCCTTCACGGCCCACCTTTTTCTAAAAATTGGATCCGACCCCATAATCGGCCAAATACCGAAGCCATATCGCAGCGTGCTGTTATGCTACCCGTCAATCAGGGGGGACTCTTTGTTTCTCCCGGCGGATTGATACGACAACACAAATGTGTGGCATCACTGGACATTGGGCCTATTCCGGCCCCCACCTGCAAGAATCCGTATTCCGGCAATTCAATAACAGCCTGGCGCACCGCGGGCCGAATGGTGCCGGCGTCGAGTATTTCCAGAGGGATGGATTGTGGTTGGGGCACCGGCGGCTTTCAATCATCGATGTTTCCAGCCAGGGGCATCAGCCCATGTCCTATGCCGATGCCCGTTACTGGCTCAGTTACAACGGTGAAATTTACAATTTCCTCGAACTGCGTGAACAACTGCGTCAGCGCGGACACCGGTTTGTTTCTGATTCGGACAGTGAGGTCATTCTCGCGGCCTATGCGGAGTGGGGCGCGGATTGTCAGCAGCGTTTCAATGGCATGTGGGCCTTCGCCATCTGGGACACCCACGCCCGGCAGCTATTCCTTTCGCGCGACCGATTTGGCATCAAGCCGCTGTATTATGCCGAACATCAAGGTGGTTTTGCCTTCGCGTCTGAATTGAAAGCATTCCGCACGCTACCCTGGTGCGATGGGGCGCTGGACCAACGGGTTTTAAGCGCAACCCTTCACAGCATTGTTGGACAGGAAGCCAGAGATGAAACGCTACTCTCTGGTGTTAAGCGCCTGGCTGCCGGTCATTGCATGACCCTTACCGGCAACGATCGTCGAGTCACCCGTTGGTGGGAAACCGGAAATCACCTGCCCGAACTTCCATCTGACTTGCAGGGGCAAACAGATGCGTTCAGGACGGTTTTCATGGACGCCTGTCGCCTGCGTATGCGCAGCGATGTACCTATTGCCACCTCGTTGAGTGGCGGGCTGGATTCCAGCGCAGTTGCTTGCGCAATCTCGGCATTGGCGCGTGGCAATGAGCTTGAACGCATCCCGCAGGACTGGCAACAAGCATTCATCGCCTGTTTTCCCGGCACTGGCTTGCAAGAGCAGCACTATGCCGAACAAATCGTCGAGCATACTGGGTTGCACGCTCACTACCTGAACATCGATGTAAACACCGCAGTCGATAATATCGAGCGGGTAGTTTTTGACCTGGAGGATCTGTGGTTCGTGCCAATGGTGGGTGCCTGGGCGCTCTACCGGGAAATGCGCCAAGCCGGAGTGCGCGTCAGCCTGGACGGTCATGGCGCGGACGAATTGTTGGGCGGCTATCATTTTTTTGTTCAGGCAGCCATTGAGGCCCAGTATGGACCGGCCTTTCGGCTAGGTCGGTTGCTGGATTTGAACCGGGTTCGAGCCGGGTTGGCCGGCGGCACGCAGGTGGGGGGAAGCGGCGCCTTATTGTCCCGCACCCACTGGTGGGATGATCTTAAATCCCTTGCCCGAAGCGTGCTTCCTGAGTCCGGCCTGCCATTCCGACGCAACCAACCTGATCAATCCGCTATGGCTTTGAGAACCGCACTGCTGCGGCCCATTGACGACACACAATACGGACTTCCCCTGGCAGCAGGTCATGCTCCCGGCACACCGTTGAACCAGATGCTCTATCAGTATTTTCATCAACGGGTTTTACCCACCTTTCTCAGGTGCATTGACCGTGCATCCATGGCGCATGGCGTGGAAGTGCGCATGCCTTTCCTCGACTGGCGACTGGTCACACTGGGTTTCTCGCTGCCGGATGAAAGCAAGATTGGCGGCGGCTATACCAAACGCATTCTGCGCCTGGCCATGGAAGGGCTGATGCCCGACCCGGTGCGGCTTCGCACTCAGAAAATCCATTTCTCCTCGCCGGTGGATGATTGGTCCCGGCAGGGCCTTGGCCCCTGGTTACAGGACATCGCATCCAGCCAGTCCTTTCGCGAATCCGCTCTGTGGGACGGCCGGGCTGCGGAGACCATCGTCACCAAAGCCGTGGCGGGTCAGGCAGCGATTGACCCTGTATGGCCCCTCATCAATGCACACGTGCTGGAACGGGCTTTCAGAACCAAAGGCGCGAACATTGCCACTCGAGGCAAGCAACACGAACATTGAGCACGAGAATAGGTGCGATGTACCATTATCAAGAAATCCAGCGGGAGATTATGACGTGCCAGGAACAAGAAAACGGAGCATTTTGGTCGCAGTTGCTTTGCTGAGCTGGTCAATTAATTCGTATGCGGATCGACTGCTTGACATCGATACCTATTTGGCGATGAAAGATGTCTCGCAGATTACCCTTAGCCCGGATGGTCAGTTTCTTGCTTACCATCTTTCTCATTACGACCTCGGGAAAGACGCCTCCACCGGCTCCGTCTGGATGAAACCTGCTGCCGCCGGAGCGCCTTTGCGCATGACGTCCTTGAGCAGTGAGGCAGAGTCGCCGCAATGGAGTCCGGACAATCGCTACCTGGCGGTGCTGTCGAATCGCGAGAATGGCAAGACGCAGGTATGGCTTTTCGAC
>JAWXBM010000149.1:0-7091 GCA_034440115.1 Lysobacterales bacterium
TGACCAGTCTTTGCGGAATTTCTATTGAACGATGGGTGAGAATGGATGTTTGGTACTTTGCATTTTAGGTGAATATAGCGTTTGTCTTACTTATACTCAGGTAAAGGTCTCTTCCGGTAACTTTTGAATAATTGACTTGATCGTTTCTATGGTTATTTTCAATTTGGGTACTTTCCTCGATTCTATGCGTTGTTTTGGTTTCTTTTCAGCTTCAGTACGAGCTGCGCGTATGCGTTCAAGCAAAGTACTGGCTGGTTCGTCGTTGGGGTCTTGCGTCACCAGCTCGCCGCGAAAGGCTTTGGCGAGCAGCGCGGGGGTGAGGCGGCCGGTCTGGGCTCGGGCGCTGGCGTAACGCGCTTCGAGACGGTCGGCGTAGGCGAAGAGAGATACAACGCGGCGGACGATTTCGGTTTGCTCCTGTAAAGACGGAATCTTTACAGGCAGAACTCTAAGGTCTTCGATGTTTATACCGACGTAGGCAACACCTTTTTTCACTTTACTTAACCAGCGTTGGCTGCTATCCGAAGCAATCCAGAGAGCCAAAAAATCAGGACTTGCTTTTGTTGCATCAACAGGTACAACTGCCACTTCGCGTGAAACATTCCACCCTATCATGTTTGTTGAGACTACCGCCACGCCTCCCAATGTGCCACGCACATTAACGAGTACTTCTCCGCCCTGCAAAATAGTTCGGGAATACTCTAAGGAAAGTCCTGAAGCAATTCGTTTGATACCCTCTGCGTCAAACCGTAACCAACGCACATTACTGGTTCGCAGACACGGAACACCTTGAGGAGTTTCGTCCCCTAGCTTGATAACGCCATAAGTGATAACTCTGCCAGCTAAGCAAAGATCAACGAGCGTGGTGCTTTTTGATCGGTAGATGTCAGGGCTAGTTGATTGTTGATTGCGCCAATCATCAGTCAATTTTCCAGTAACAGCAGTCGACACAACGGACTGGCGGAAGCGTTTGAGGATGGCGGGCACGCGGTCGAGGCGGTCGCGGCAGGCATCCGCCCGCGCGAGAACCGCATCAAGTTTGTCGGCGATGCGTTTTTGTTCATTGGTGGGAGGGACGGGTATTTCAATTTTGGCAAATCTTGCATGAGTTAGATTCATGCCACTTTCACTCATGCCAGTCTTGATCCCATCAATTGCATCCTGGGTGACTGCTGCACGCAACATGGCTTCGACGAATCGTGATACGACGTATGGTTCCATGGCGCGCATCCTGTACATCTTGCCCGAAATTATTAGCTTTGGTCGCGTTGATCTAACTAGGCAAGGAACACCACATCGAATTCTTGGACCGGCGCATGTAAGCAGAATATCTCCTTTGTTAACTTCGAGAAGGGCACGCGGTTCCAGCGTATCAGGCAAAAGTTTATTGTGCTGTGAAAGAAATTTACCATCTTGAATCGCAGTTGTTTTAAGCACACCCCAAATGTCATTACTGGGTGATGAGCCTTGAGCGCACTGGGGACTCCACCCTTGATGAATGATCCGCCCATCTGACAATGGAGCAAGCAATTCAACAATCGGAACATTTTCCCAACCACAAGGCAACTCGCTCACGACTCCACCTCATCCAGTTCTTCACCCAACTCTTCCAATATCCCGCGCAGTTCCAGCATCGCGCCTTCGAGTTCATCTATCGCCTCGCGCGCGAGCACACTGGGTTCGGGCAGATCGTCGTTAGCGGTGCCGCTATCGCCCTTGAGCCAGGCTATATCCAGGCTGTCGCTACGCACGGCGATTTGTTCGCGGGTGTAGCGGCGGAAGCGTCCGGCCTCGCCGGTGTCCTTGCGTTTATTCAGGCGTATGCCTAGCGGGTCATCGCCCCAAGCTTGCTCGAACGGTTGGAAATGTTCGGAGGTCAGCACGGTGCGTTTGCCGAACTGCGGCATATTGGCGCGCAGGTCATACACCCAGACTTCCTTGGTGTTGCCCGTGTCGCTTGCGCCTCGGGTGAAGAACAGCACGTTGGTCTTCACGCCCGGCGCATAGAAGATGCCGGTGGGCAGGCGCAGGATGGTGTGCAGGTTGCATTTTTCCATCAGGTCGCGGCGGATGTCGGTGCCGACGTTGCTCTCGAACAGCACGTTATCTGGCAGCACCACGGCGGCACGTCCGCCGGGTTTTAAGCCACGGTAGATGTGCTGCAAGAAGGCGAACTGTTTGTTGCTGGTTGGATAGGTGAAGTCATCACGGCTGGGCAGGCCGCCGCCTTTCTTGGTGCCGAAGGGCGGGTTGGTAAGGATCAGCGTGGCCTTGGGCAATGCTGCGCCCTCGGGGCTGAGAGTGTCGCCATAATTGATACCACCGTCGATGCCGTGCAGCATCAGGTTCATCAGCGCCAGACGATGTGTGTCCGGCACGTGCTCCATGCCGTAGAAGGTGCTGTTGCGGTATTTCCTTTGCTGCGATTCGGTCCAGCCATCCGGGTTAGTGTGTTCGCGTAGGTAGTGGTTGGCGGCAATCAGGAAGCCGCCCGTACCTGCTGCCGGGTCTTGAATGATGTCTTTCAATTCCGGCTGCATGATTTTCACCATGCTGTCTATCAGCACACGCGGGGTGAAATATTGGCCTGCGCCGGATTTTTTCTCATTGGCGTTTTTTTCCAGCAAGCCTTCGTATAGATTGCCCAACCCTTCCTCACGGGCGCTGTACCAATCGAGCTTGTCAATTTCAGTTACCAGCGTGGAAAGTGTGGTGGGCTTTTTGACAAAGGAACTGGCATTGGCAAAGATTTCCTTGGCGAGAGTTGAGCCATGGCCGCCAAGGTAAATCAGCAGCATTTTATAAAACTCAAGGCGCTCTGGTGCAGTCTTCGCTTCCAGATCACTCCACCGATACCCTTCTGGCAACTGGCCTTCTGTACCCGTTTCCTCGGCCATCTTAAGGAACAGCAGATAGGTCAGCTCGGTAACGTATTGGTGATAGGTAACACCGTCGTCCTTAAGTACGTTACAGAGATTCCAGAGTTTGCCGACGATGTCACTTGTGGTCATGTGTTTCAGTTTCCGTGTGTATCAGGCCGCATTGGCCTCGCCAACTTTCCAGATGGATTCATTGAAGGTTTCCAGCACTTGCTGAAGTTGTCCGTTAAATATTCTATCGAGCCGGGAAAAGCCGCCACCTTCACGCTTGAAGATCAGATCTGGATCATCCAGTGCGGCATGATCGACCAGCAGGTTGGCTTTGGTTTGTGCGGCGATTCTTTTCAGCCAGTCGCGCTGCGGGCCTGACCAGCTATTCGACGCCAGTATTTTTTGCAGCGCATGTTCGACTCGTTCGTTATAAGGCATGAGCGCATCACCGATGGCGGCTTGGCGGATGTAACCCACAATCCGCGCAGCGATGTCTTGATTGGTCATCGCGCGCCAAGCGGTAGCCAGATTGGTTTCGCTGTATCCGGCTTTGTCCAGCTCTAGGACCAGCTCACGCAGTTGCTTGCGGGTCAGTTCACGCGGGCGTGTGAGGACAGTCATCAGCGCAGGGATGTCGTTGCTGTGACTCTTGATGAAAGCGGAAAATTCCTTGATGTAATCCTCTGGCTTTTTGGCGTTGCCATAGCCACGTTCGGAGGGAAGTATTTTGTCTTCGTGCTCTGAAATCAGAACAGGCTGTGCGCTACCCTCGCCCTTGCGATCCAATATCTCGCCTAGATCGGGATTCTGGGTGAACCAGGCCGCCACATCGTTAATAGGCATGGCCTTCAGCTTCTTGATGAATTCTTCCGGCTTCATGCCCGCTTGGGTTTCAAAGTCACGCGCAGATTTTTCTGACAGGTGACGTTTTTTGCTTTGCAGCTTGGCAAGAAACTGGTCGCGCACCAGTTGGCGTGCTGTTTCGTCACCAACCGAAACCAGCTCCTGCGCCAGTTGAGTAAAGCTGATCTTGGGGTCAACCACAACCGGCTGCATGGCAGTCATGTCCTTCAGCGCAGAGAATATATTTACTGCGTCGAAGACACGAAAATATTCTTTTTCAATTTCGTCGCACAGGCGCGTGGCACGTCCCAGCATTTGATCGAATAAGATGCGGCTATTCACCCGACGCAGGAATACCAGATTGCAGATTTCCGGCACGTCGATGCCGGTGGTGAGCAAATCAACGGTCACCGCCACATTAGGATTGCGTTCATTCTTGTAGCGGCGGATGAGGCTGAGGGGCTTGTCGGCGGCGCCGGTAATTTTCATTACCGCATCATCGTCCACACTGCCATATTGATTCTTGAATGCGGTTTTGAGCAGATCGACAACCATGTCGGCATGGGAGTCTGTCGCGCAGAAAATCAAGGTCTTGTTGCTGGATGCGGGGTCGAGTTCCGTGGCAAGATATTCGCAAACGACCCGGTTGAATGGGACTGTAATCACCCTGCGATTGAAGTCATCCACTTCCATGTTGATGGCGTCGGGTGTCCTGAACAACTCAACCTGATTATGGCGTGGATCATAGAATTTAACTTCTTCTCCAACCTTCCAATTTATGCCGGTCGTCGAGAGTTCAGTCTTGATTGAAATCGGCGGCTCGTAATCTACCAGAAAGCCGTCGATCACCGCCTCCCGATAACCGTAGGTATAGATGGGCGCGCCGAATATTTGTGTAGTGTGCAAGGCTGGCGTAGCGGTTAGCCCGACCTTGAATGCATCGAAGTAATCGAGTACGCGGCTGTATTTGGAGATGTAGTCCTCATAGCCCCGGAAAGTCATTTCCGTATCCGACATCTCGCGATCCAGCAAATAGCCGCGATGACATTCGTCCACCACGATGCAGTCGTACTGATCTACGGCGGGCGTAGTTGCATCTTCGGCTGCATAAAGCAGGCGCTGCACCATGCCCTGTATGGTGGCGATATGCACAGAGGTATCCGAATCTGGCGACTGCTCCTCCAATTCCTTGATGCCGAAAGTATCAGCAAAGGTTTGAAGGTTTTCCATGCGGGTATCTTTGAAGGCATTGGCCGCTTGCTCCCCCAGCGCTGATCGATCAACGAGGAAGAGGATGCGCCTGAAGCGTTTCGCTTTTAGCAGGCGATAGATTAATGCAATACAGGTCTTCGTCTTGCCGGTGCCAGTCGCCATCGCCAACAACATCTCCCGTCGACCCGCTTCAATGGCTGCCTCAGCGGCACGTATGGCATCCTGCTGGTAATAACGTAACAAGAAGCCATAGTTGAACGGTGCGTCGGCTAGTTGCTCATGTGCCTTGGCTTCGTCGCGCTTGAGCAGCGCGGTCAAGCCTTCGGGTGTGTACCAGCCGTCGAGCACATGCCCTAAATTATCGGCACGGCGTAAATCGCAAAACCAGATGCCGCTCTTGGTGGCAAGCTGGCGCAGGTAGGGGCGGCCATTGGATGAAAAGGCGAAGGGCACGCGGTAGGCGGCATTCTCACCCCAGTTCTCATCGGGCAGCACTGTTTCTTGTGTAGGCGTAAAAGTACGGCTGTAACGTTTTGCTTGCTGCAATGAACCAGAGACATCAACGTTTTTGCGTTTGGCTTCCGCCACCGCGATTGGCGTCAAGCCCACGAATAACACGTAGTCGGCAGGGCCACTCTTGGTTGGCCACTCTGCGATGGCAAGATTCCGCCCCTTTTCGGGACGTGCGCCTTTGTTGTATTTGATGGTCTGTGAATCAACTTCCCAGCCCGCCTGGCGGAGTTGCTGGTCGATCAATTTGCGGGTGTCGGCTTCATCCAGATTAACCGCACTTGCCGCTGTATTGGCTGCGGATATTAGTTTTGTCCATGCAGTCCTGGGCTGTGCTACGGATAGGGTTTGCTGCTCGTTGAGTCGCTTCTCCAGCGCAATCTTGCCCTGCTCAGCCTCAGCAGCCATTTGCTCCCAGAAGGTTTGCTCATTTTTCGCCTCGCGCAGCTTTGCCTCGGTCTCCTCAAGTTGTTCAGCCGTTGCGTGATGTATTTCCTGATAATCATGCAATGCCTGGCTCAACCGATCCATTTCAGCGCGCAGCTCATCGCTCTCATCCTTGGGGGGTGCTGGAGGAACAAACGGGCCAGATTTATAAGCCGGATTCTCGAAGGTGCGATGAAACCAAAGGCTTAGCTGCCAAGTGATCTTCATGGCACTCAGCGCACCACGATGGTCACCCTCAAGCGCATGGCTGGCAGCATTGCCGGTACGTCGCACCTCACCAAAAAGCTGAGCAATTTCGCGCGGAAGAAGTCCGCTATCCTGCAAGCGGCGCAATAAATCGTACTGGGTTTCTTCTGGTGCAACTAGCTGGCCAGTTTTTGCGGCAACAAGTTTGGCAAGCAATTCTGCAAGCTGGCGCAGTTTGAGCAAACAGGTATTGGGATCGTCTGCGAAATATTTCTCTGCCAACAAGCCCAGACGCAGCAACTGTTCGTCATGATGGTCCAGATGGGCAAAGTTTGTCAGGGGTAGTCTAGCCATTATTCAGGACATTTTTTCTCAAGCCGAGATGGCTATAACGGGCGACGGCATTTGCATCATTCTTGAAGGGCTTAAGTTAACCCGTCCAATGTCGGCGGAGGCGACACAAAAGCTCACGTGGTATTCGTGGCAATGGCCATTATTTTCCCTGAGCCGTGCTTAGTTCTACCCCTGCGTAATCCTGCAATGTACTATAGCACCCGGCACAATCCTAATTTTTAATCCCACCTTATTCGAGGGCTAAATTCACGGCAGGGCACTATTCCCCCAAATCGTTTTTTCGTCATGCGCCCAGTGCCATCCTCAAGAGGTATTTTGACGACCACAGAGTGCTCACTGAGCAGGACTTTAGCGAGGCATCCGAAACGAAAATCGAGCCGATTTACCACGCATGGTTGTCATTGCCCCACGTAGCGAGGCTTAAAGTATTGGCCATTTTTGCTTTTACTGCTCTCGCTAATCGTTAAACATGTGCTGTTTTTTTAGGATTAATTCGATCGAAATGCAAGGGCGCATTCAGCATCGAAGTTCATTTATGAGCGGATTACTAATTCAGTTTTATAATCCTCGAGAAAAAGTACCGGACACCCATCTCTTTTTCTAACTAATTCGATTCAAATTCGTCTGGCAGAAATTGCCGAAAAGTAAAGACACCCATCACCTAGCAAA
>JAWXBM010000150.1:0-24892 GCA_034440115.1 Lysobacterales bacterium
CAAATATGGTATCGAAGGGCTACAAATAGCGAGTGTTATGGCAGGCGTAATGCTCTTGGCCCTGGGCTTGGCCAAGATGGGATCCATCATCAAGTTCATCCCCGATCCGGTCATTGTCGGATTTACTGCGGGCATTGGGGTGATTATTTTTGTCGGGCAATGGGAATATTTCCTGGGTTTACCCGCTGTTACCGGCGAGCACTTTCACACTAAATTGTGGCACCTGGTACAAACCTTTCCCCAATTCCACTTGGCTACAACCCTGTTGTCAGTGTTCGCCTTATTGCTGGTTGTTTACAGCCCAAAAGTACCCACTTTAAAGCGTGTTCCAGGCCCTCTTGTTGCCTTGATTGTTATCACTTTAGTACAAGTCATATTTCAGTTTGACGGGGTCAGAACCATTGGAACCGCATTTGGCGGGATCCCTCAGGGTTTGCCGGAATTTGCCTTGCCGAGCGTCAGCTGGGAAAAGATCATCGAACTCATTGGACCGGCGTTTACGATTGCGATGTTGGGTGCTATCGAATCATTGCTATCGGCGGTGGTGGCTGACGGCATGACAGGCACCCGGCATGACTCCAATCAAGAATTGGTGGGTCAAGGTCTCGCCAATATTGTGGCGCCAATGCTGGGTGGCTTTGCCGCAACGGGTGCTATTGCGCGAACGGCCACCAATATTCGCAACGGCGGCACCGGTCCAATTGCTGGCATCGTGCATTCCATTACACTCATCGTGATTTTGTTGGTATTGGCACCCTTTGCAGTACATATTCCACTGGCCGTGTTAGCCGCTATTCTTTTTGTGGTTGCGTGGAACATGAGTGAAGCCAAGCATTTTGTCAAAATGGTTCGTCGTGCACCACAGGCGGATGTTGCCATTTTGTTGATTACTTTTACCTTGACTGTATTTGCGGATCTGGTGGTCGCGGTAAATATTGGTGTCATTCTGGCGACACTTCATTTCCTTCGAAGAATGGCCACCAGTGTAGAAGTCAGGCAAGCCACCGAACAGGAATTAACTCAAGAGTTTGCTCACAAGGGCATCGTCAAGCTTCCTCCAGGGGTTTTGGTTTTTGCAGTTGAAGGGCCGTTCTTTTTCGGTGCAGTGGAAAACTTTGAGCGGGCCTTGGCAGGAACGCATACCGATCCGAAACATTTGGTTATTCGCCTCAGATGGGTACCCTTTATTGACATCACCGGGCTGCAAACTCTGGAAGAGGTCATCAGAGATTTCCAAAAACGCCAAGTCAACGTCATGCTGACAGGTGCGAATGAACGTGTAACGGCCAAGTTACAAAAAGCTGGGATCATTGACCTGATTGGCAAAACAAATAATTTCAAGTCGATTGATGAGGCCTTGGTTGCTCTTCAAGAAAGCTGCCCTGAATCAAGCGACGTGTTGCCCAATCAACCCAACAGCGATGAGCGGCCCAATTGACCCCACGAGCATCATGTTGGATACCAATCCAACGTTTTTGCTCAAGACGGTTGAGCAAGCAGGTAAGGGCGCGACTGGCTGATTACAGCTTAACCTGAGGGTTACTGATAGCCCCTTCTTCAAGGTAGCTGACACCGTGCTTTTCAAGATATTCGCGGATTAACTGCCTAACCACTTGTGACGGAGTTAAATCTTGAGAAGCGCATAACTTTTCAAAAGCCTGTTTTTTTCGGGGATCCATCAGTACCGTAAAACGGGCGGTTTTGCTTTCCACTTTTCGTAGTCTCTCGGCCAATTATGATAATTTAATTATAATGCTATTAGAACAAGGAAGAAACCTCTTCCCTAATTCCCCCAGTAAAGAAAACCCTCGTCTTGTTAACTCAACCTTGCAGCCTTCTAATGGCAACGGATTTGCAGAACAAAGTGATCATCACCGGTATGACATTTCGTGTGGCCAGGCCGATTGGGTGCGCTGGATGAAGTGCGCGAAACGGAACGATTCAATACGCGTGCTGAGGCCATTCGCGCAGCGATAGCCTATTTGAAGCCGAAAATCTCGGTTTGAATCGCCGCTGTTGTTAAGCCGCTCATGGCGTTAGAATCGTCGGCAAACCTGGGCTTGCAATACAACGGGAAATCAATGCGCCACAGAGCAGCAAAACAAAGTCAATATTCAAGATATGGCCAGTTCTTCAGTAAATTTTTCTGCGCTCTTTGCCTGTTAAGCAGCCTCCCCTCCTACGCTGATACAGCCAGTGATCAAGCCCTGGCCGATCAGTATGCAGAATGGTTCAAAGCCGAGTTCCTGTTGGAGAATCTGGTGGGCGGCGGTTTTGCCATTGTTTCACGCGAAGGCATTTTGCGTACCGGCAGTTTTGGTTATACCGATACCAGCCAAAAACAACAGGTGAATCAGGACACGATTTTTCGCATTGCCTCAGTATCAAAAACTTTTGCGGCCGGCCTCACCGCTCTGCTGGTGGCGGACGGCAGCCTGGCCTGGACCGACCCGGTGAACCGCTATGTGCCGAGCTTCCACATCAAGGGCGACACCTCGAAGATTCGCATCGAAGATTTGCTGGGCCAGAGCTCGGGTTTGATTTCACATGCTTACGACAATCTGATCGAAGATGGCGTGCCAACCGATCAGATTTACACCCGTCTTTCTGACCTGCCTCTAACCTGCACGCCTGGCAGCTGTTACAGCTATCAAAACAGCGTGTTCAGCCTGATTCAGCCGGTGGTGGAATCTATCTCGGCCCAATCTTATGAGAGCCTGCTAGAGCAGCGCATTTTCAAACCGCTGGATATGCAAACGGCATCGGTGGGCTATGAACCATTTCTGGCGAACAGCAATCGCGCCATGCCCCATGTGAAAGGCAAAAGCAGGTGGCTGACCGTGCAGGTATTGCCCAATTACTACCGCGTCGCCCCTGCCGCCGGAGTGAATGCCAGCATCACCGATATGGCCAAATGGTTGCGGGCGCATATGGTTGCTGAACCCATGATGCTTTCGCCCGATGCTCAGCAAGCTTTGATCGCACCGCGGGTGCGCACGCCCGGGGAATTACACCGTCGCGAATGGGACAAGCTGCTGACCGATGCGCATTACGGCCTTGGCTGGCGGGTGTACCAACTGGGTGAACAGCGCATTGCCTATCACAGCGGCTGGGTATCCGGATACCGCGCCGATATCGCTTATTCAATTACCGAGGGAATTGGGATCACGGTATTGCTGAATGCAGAATCCAGTGCCATCAGTCGTATGACCACCCAGTTCTGGCAATTGGCCAATGCGCGTAGGTCGCCAAAAGATTCTCTGGCTAAAGCGAAAGCTCCATAGACCATTCACTGGACGTTGTGGGTTGCTGACGGGTCGGCGGTGACCAAAGCTGCAGTGGTGATGGTTTTTCATCTATCGACGGTGCAGGTGCCAGGCTCATTTCGCGGCAATAGCGGTCAAAAACAGCAATGGCCATGCATTCAAGCATGTCTTTGACATCGCGATTGCTGGCCGTGGGATCCTGCATCAGGAATTGCTGGTGCGTATCAAGCTTGTCGCGAGAGAAAATGGCATCGGGGCTGGTGAGGTATTTGTCCCTGAATTCCGGGTAAATTCGCCGCACAATGTCCTTGCGCAGGTCCTTGATGGAATTGCCCTTGCCGGTAGAAGAAAACTTCACTTTCTGTTTGTCGGGGGGGTAAAAAGGCGCCACTTTGGCCAGCTGCTCGCGGACGATGCGTTTATCGTAAAACAGGCCTGCATGCAGTTCGGGTGGCACCGCAGCCAGTAACTCAACCAGGCGATGATCCAGAAAAGGCACGCGTGCTTCTATACCCTGGCTGGAACTGCTTCGATCTTCATGCCACAGGTTATAGCGCTGCAGTAAGCCGCCACGAAAAATCATCTCTCGATGAAATGCGCTATGCGGGACCTTATCCACAAGCGGCGGATAACGATCATTCAAGCTGGCCCGCAAATAGGCGGGTATCTGCATATCAATTCGCTGCATGGCCGTATGAGTGGCTGTAATCCGGCTTGAGTAGTGCTGCCAGTCCTGGCTTTCGTTGCCCATGCTGCGAGAGTAGCCGCCAGCAAACTCATCAGCACCCTGGCCCAGCAGGATGACTTTCAGGCCTGGTAAAGCCGTTTTGGCATATCGATGAAGCTCCAGTTTCAACAACCATTCCACCTTAAACGCCGGCCTTTCCATGGCCCAAACCAAAAACTCAAATGCTGCCAGGTTGAATTGCAACTGGTCGAGCAGGGTTGCGACATTGTAGTGCACCGGATGATGATGAAAACCCAGGCGCTCAGCCAGGATGACTGATTGCTCCACATCACCGGCCTGCAACGTGCTGTCTTCAACCACCGTAAAGCAGTGCAGTTCCTGTGCAGCTTTGGCTGCCATCGCAGCCAACAGGCTGGAGTCGATGCCGCCGCTAAGAAACAATCCCAGTGGCACGTCACTCATCAGCTGCCGGGTCACACTGTCTTGCAGCAGTTCACCGTAACGCTCGCTCCACCAGGCCGGGTCGACGACTGCATCCTCACCGGGCTGATGAAAATAATCCTGTACCGACCAATAGGGCTTAACCAAGGGCGGGCTGCCCGACACCAGCCCCAGCACATGCCCACCGCCTAATTGCTTAACCCCGCGAACATTGGTGTGGAGCGGATTGGCAATACCCCAACTGCTGTCGAAATCCCCCCAGTTCATCTCACGTGGACAATATGGATGAGCCAACAGAGCCTTGAGCTCGGAGCCAAACAGCAGGCCCTTCGGCGTTTCCGCATAAAACAGCGGCTTGATGCCGAGGCGGTCACGGGCCAACAGCAGTTTGCGTTCGCGTGTATCCCAGATCAGCAAGGCATACATGCCATTGAGCTGGCTCAGCAGTTCATCCTGGCCTTCCTCATACAGATGAACCACTACTTCGGAGTCGGAACGGCTGGCAAACTGGTGCCGGTCTTTCAAACGCTCACGGATATCCTGATGGTTGTAAATCTCACCATTGACCACACTGAGGATGCTGTGATCTTCATTCCAGATCGGCTGCTGCCCACCCGCCAGGTCAATGATGGAAAGTCGCCGGAACACCAGGCTGAGGAAGCCATCGTCATAGAACTGTTCGTCATCCGGGCCACGACGGGCTAATTGGGCGCCCATGGCCGCTAATGCACGATGGCGCTCGGTTGCGTCGCCACTCAGTCCGGCCAGATTGATCAGGCCTGCAAATCCGCACATGGACCGTGCTCTCCTGCTTCAAATTCGTTCCTAAGAAAACTCTGATTTATTCAGAGTTTCTGCGGCACAAGGATGTGCCGCCATTTTCGATGATTGTAAATCATTGAAAATGAAGCCAAACAAAAATCACATTTTTTGTTTGGCTTGCTCTGATAATTCAAGGATGAATTAGTCAGAGCCTCCGTAACTTTAACCCCTAATTTCGATTGAATGCGGCAGGGCAGCCAGCAGCACCGGGTTTTCGTGATACAAATAGCATCTCCAACCACTACGTGAATCTCCTGTATGAACAATTTCCGGAACTTATTTTTGTGTCTTGGCAGCGCGCTGATCCTGTTTGGCTGTGAACCTGCCGCTGAGAAAGAAGTCGCCAATGCGGTAGCAGAAGCCGAGCCTGATGTTAATCCTGTTGTTCCTGTTAATGCTGTGGACGTGCTGATACGCGATGCGGCGGTCTATACCCTGAACCCGGAGCAGCCCTGGGCCGAAGCCGTGGGGCTGCGTGCTGAGCGAATTGTTTTCGTCGGCTCATTGGCTGAGGCGGAGACAATGGTTGGCCCTGAAACCGTGGTCATCTCCCAAGCAGGCGGCATGGTATTGCCCGGATTCCAGGATGCGCATCTGCATCCCTACACTTCGGGCATCGATCAGTTCGATTGCGACATGGATTTACAACCCATCGCGATCGAGACCTATGTGGCCAAGGCCAAGCAGTGCTACGAGACCATGAATGAGCGCGAATGGATTAAAGGCGGCGGCTGGAATCTGACGGCATTTGGTGCCAACCCGATTCCAAACAAGGCCCTGCTGGATGCGGTGATTCCTGACAAACCAGCCGTGTTCTTTTCAGCCGACGGACATACCGCATGGACCAACAGTCTGGCTCTGCAACTGGCCGACATCACCTCAGAAACACCTGATCCGGCCAATGGCCGCATTGATCGCGACCCTATAACGGGTGAACCGGTAGGCAGTCTGCAGGAATCTGCCATGTACCTGGTAGGCAATCTGGTTCCGCCACCCCCGGAGAAGCAACGCAATGATGGCATGCGCTACGCGCTGGATTATTTGCACAGCCTGGGCATTACCGCCATGCAGGAAGCCCATGTGAGTGTTGATCCGGAAGATCCGCTGCAGGGCCTGGAAACCTATCAGGCTTTTGCCGATCGTGACGAACTGAAGATGCACACCGTATTGTCGCTGCGTTGGAATAGCGACAAAGGCCTGGAGCAGATACACGACATCGTAGCGGCGCGCGAAAAATACGATGGCCGGGGCATGCGGGTCAGAACAGTCAAAATGTTTCTGGATGGGGTAGTCGAGCCGAGCACTGCTGCTTTGCTGGAAGATTATGCCGATCAACCCGGGTTCAAGGGTGAGCTGCAGATTCCTGTGGATGTGCTGAATGAGGCTGTAAGACAACTCGACGCCGAAGGCTTCCAGGTACATATACACGTGATCGGTGATGGTGCCGTGCGCGCCGCACTGGATGCATTCGAATACACGCAGCACCTTAATGGCAAGAGCAATGGCCGTCATCATCTGGCGCATGCCCAGTTCATTTCACCCGAAGACATCAGTCGCTTCGCTGCACTGGATGTCACCGCCACTTTCTCCGCTATTTGGGCCGGCGGTGAAGACACATTCCTTACCGAGCTGACCCTGCCGCGGGTAGGACCGGAACGCTATCGCTGGACCTATCCCCTGCAAAGCCTGATCGCTGCCAATGGCCGCGTGGCTTTTGGTTCTGATTGGAATGTTTCGTCACCAGACCCACTGCAAGCCATAGAAGCTGCGGTGACACGGGGCAATATATTTGACCCCAGCATTCCGGTGTTCCTGCCGCAGGAACGCATCAGCCTGGAAGATGCCATCAAGGCCGCCACGCTGAACTCGGCTTATGTGAACCATCTGGATGGTCGGACGGGCAGCATTGAAGTCAGCAAGCTCGGTGATCTGGTAATTCTGGACCGGAACCTGTTTGAAATTGAACCCATGGAAATTTCTGACGCCAAGGTTATGAAAACCCTGTTTGGTGGCAAGGTTATTTTCCAGGCGGCAGAGAGCCCGTAATCTTTTGTAACCGTCATGCCGGACATTCACTTCGTCATGCCGGACATTCACTTCGTCATGCCGGGCGTGACCTTACTCACCGTCATGCCGGGCGTGACCTTACTCACCGTCATGCCGGGCTTGACCTTACTCACCGTCATGCCGGGCCTGACCCGGTATCCAATATCGCTCTGGCACTGGATCCCGGATCAAGTCCGGGATGACGAATAAAAAGTCCGGGATGACGAATAAAAAGTCCGGGATGACGAATAAAAAGTCCGGGATGACGTCTTACCCGTCATGCCGGACTTGCCTACAGGGATGTAGGTAAGGGGCGTGAACAGGAGCGGAAGCTTTGATCCGGCATCCAGCCTTTACTTTTTAAGAGCTGACTACCAGCGATTCGCATAAGGTAGGCTATTCCTGAATGGCTTGTTCGTATTCCAGGCAGGAAAGGAGACCATGATTCCAGAACAATCCAATATCGTTGTTTCGCTTTTCCTGATCTTCACAGGTGCTGCTGTGGTGACGACCCTGGCGCTGTATGCGCGCCAGGCCATGATCGTTGGCTACATTCTGCTGGGTATGGCGCTCGGCCCCTGAGGCTTGTCCTGGGTAGCCGACCCTGGGCTGATTGCGGACATTGCTGAGGTCGGCATTATCTTCCTGTTGTTCCTGCTGGGCCTGGACCTGACCCCACAAAAACTGGGTTTGCTGTTTCGCCAAACCACGCTGGTTACATTCATCACCTCACTGATCTTCTGCCTGGCCGGCTGGGGAATTTGCCAAGGGCTTTGGCTTTACTCCGGCCGAAAGCATGCTGGTGGGCGTATCCGCCATGTTTTCCAGCACCATCATCGGCATCAAGCTTTTGCCAACAACGGTTTTGCATCACAAGCACACCGGCGAGGTGATCATCAGCGTCTTGCTGTTGCAGGACTTTATCGCCATCCTGGTGATGCTGGTGTTGCAGGGCATGCAATTGGCCGGCGTTGAATTGATCAATGTAGTACTCAAGGACATCAGCCTGTTGTTGCTGGCCTTACCCGCGCTGGTTGCCGTGACCTGGGTGCTGGAACGCTATTGTGCTACTGGCTTTGTTCCGCCGTTTCGACCGGGTGCAGGAATACGTTTTTCTGCTCACCATCGCCTGGTGTTTGGGCATTGCACAGTTGGCGCACGCGGTAGGTTTGTCCTATGAAATCGGTGCCTTTATTGCTGGCATCGTAGTGGCCACCAATCCCATCGCCCAGTTCATCGCCATCAGCCTCAAACCCTTGCGGGATTTCTATTTGGTGCTGTTCTTCTTTGCCTTGGGTGCCAGCCTGGACCTGGATGTGGTTTCGACCGTGCTGTTGCCCGCCTTTGCGCTGGGGCTGGCCATGCTGGTGCTCAAACCCATCGCGTTTCGCTACACTTTGAGTGGCTTGATTGATACCAAACCGCTGGCCTGGGAGACACGGCTTCCGGCTGGGCCAGTTGAGTGAATTCTCCCTGCTGATTACTTTCCTGGCTTTGCAAAGTCCGTTTATCGGCAAGGAAGCCGTGTTCATGATCCAGTTGGCAACGGTGATTACCTTCATCGGTTCATCCAGCCTGGTGGTGCTGAATTTCCCTACCCCGATGGCCGCCTCGGACCGCTTGCGGCGGGACTGAATGTATTTCGTCACCCAAGCCACTTGGCCCGTCATCCCAAACTTGACCTTACTCAACGTCATCCCGGACTTGATCCGGGATCCATTGGGGACAGCTTGTATGGATCCCGGCTCGGAGGCCGGGATGACGAAGTAAATACGTCACCCCAAACTTGACCTTACTCAGCGTCATCCCGAGAAGACGATTAGAAGGTTCAGGCCGCTTTCGACTTCGCAATATGCGCTGCAATCGCATCCATCAGCAGGGGCGACAGGCAGTCATACGGTTCCAGACCCAGCTTGCGCAAACGGTTGCGCACCTTGGTCATGTCTTTGGATTCAAATCCGGCTTCAATAATGGATGAAACGAATGCCGCAAACTGCGGTGGCGACCAACCTTCTTCGGCCGATAACTCCGTATGCACAAAATCCAAACCATAAAACGGATGATCTTTGTTTTCGATTCGACCGTACATGTGCACATCGCATTTCTTGCAGGCATGACGCTGGATCGGTGCTTTCTTGTTAACCACTTTAAGCTTGTTCTCGTTGGCCGTTACCTTGAGCTTGTCACGCGAAACCACAGCAACCTGCGAAAACAGAGCCCCTTCTGGCTTCCAGCACTTGCTGCAACCGCACACATGGTTGTGAGCCGTTTGCGAACCGAGCGTGACTTCGACCTTATCGCTGGCACACTTGCAATGCAAAACGCCGCCTTTGAAATTCCGTTTGGCGGGTTTAATGCCTTTGTCGACTGCTGGATGAATTGAAAATGCACTGGTCATATTAGTCCCTCCGGACACGGTGATTGGGAGAAGCACGAGTCACCAGTATGAGCCTGTCAGCCCTCAAACGGCAAGGTGACATTGCATTCAAGATACCGTCGCAGGCTGGTTGCTCCCCGGGCAGTAAAGGCAATCGACCGGTTTAACGCTTGTCGAATGGAATGCGGATACTGATGGTCAAACCATGTGGTTCGGTTTTACTCAGGCGGAAACCGTGCTGGTGGCCGTAAAGTTCGGCCAGCCGCTCGCGGGTATTGCGCAGGCCCACGCCCTTGGCATCCGGAATGTTGCCTTGTTCCAGGCTGCAGCCCGGGCCATCGTCGCTGAGTTGTATGAGCAAATCACCGGCAAATACCTTGGCTGCGATGCGCAGCGTGCCACCTTCTTCTGAACGGGCGATGCCGTACTTGATGGCATTCTCGATCAAAGGTTGCAGCAACAGGCTCGGAATCATGGCCTGTTCGGCTTCAGCGGAAATATCCAGCTCCAGATTGAGCCGTTCTTCAAAACGGACTTTCTCGATATCCAGGTAAAGCTGCAGTGCAGCGAGTTCCTGCTGCAGGGTGATTTTCTGCATGGGGTCATTGTCCAGCGAGTAGCGCAAAAAACTGGACAATCGCGTGATCATGCGATTGGCCAGCGCGTTGTCTTTTTCAAGGATCAGTGTTGAGATGGCATTCAAGGTGTTGAACAGGAAATGCGGATTGAGCTGATAACGCAGCATTTTGAGCTGCGCCTCATGGGCCATGGCTGCAGACTTCAAAGCGCTTTCGCGCATGTCCTGGAACACCCGATAATACTTGAGGGCGAAGTACAGCGAGCTCCAGGCCAGCATCACCGTCCAACTGGACACATTGCTTTCGACAAACGAAACCTTCTCATAGATTTCGGCGGCTGCGCCCATTTTGGCGTACCACTCTTCCATCTCTTGGGCTTTTTCTATCCAGCCGGTATAGAGATAGCCACGGGCGGATATCCAGACATAACCAGCCAACGCACTGCCACCGAAAAATGCCAGTGCCTGTAACCAGATGGCCCGATGCCATAGCAGCTTATAAAGCAGCCTCAGACCCAAAGTCAGAATGATGCCAATGAAAGTAATTACCGAGACATACAGCTCATATTCCGGAGCGACTTCACCCAATGATGCCCGGGTTGCCCAATACTTGACGATGAAGCCCCAAAAACCCCAGCCACCCAGTTGCAACACCCAGAACAGGTGCCGCGGATTGACCAACCATTTTCTAAACATGATACGGACATTTTACCCGTAAAGGTCGGCACAGGAACTGCGGTTCGTCGTGGCAGAGTGACGGCTCAACCGATTCTGTCTTCGTTTTACCGACGCCTGCGGTGATCTGCCGCATGCACTGCCTGCCAGTTGCGCTAAGCCCATAGAATTACGCAGAAAACGGTAGAACCGCCTGGTGCTGACAGAATGTAAAATCCGGCAGGATGGAAAGCGACAAAACAGCTACTTCAGCAGGCAAAGACATGCTCGCTTCGATCCGCTTTCAAAGAAACATTTCAATAATCTGGTCATGCCACTTTTCCAGAGGAATGGTGCCCATTTTCTCACCCAGGCGTTGCTTGTCGACGGCACGAAGTTGGTCCAGCAAGATAAGTGCATCCTTTCCCTTGAAACGCACTGGGGGTCGGCATCCGAGAGGCTGCCCTTTGCTGGTCAACGGCGCAACGATGATTCGCGGAAGGATTTTATTCATATCATCAGGTGAAACCACCAGGCCTGGTCTCGTTTTCTTGATTTCACTCCCCTTTGCTGGATCGAGGTAAACCCAGTAGACCTCACCCCTTTTCACCATTTCCAATCCTCGGTTTCGAGCTCGGTCTCCTGAATTTCACCCCACACACTCTCATCCTCATTTGTTTGATAAGTTTCAAACCAACCAGTGCGGGGTTTGTGCATCGGCTCAATTACAATTCGGTTACCATCGAGACTCAGCTCTATTTCTTGCCCGATTCCACAGGCTTTCAGAAACGAAGCAGGAATCAATACTCCGCGAGAATTGCCGATTTTTCGTATGCTGCTTTTCATGGGTTTAGGTCCAAAAATAATAACAATGTTATTACCTAACTCCAAATATCACAAGTAAACCAGAAATATGCCGGCTAGGGCTTGCGGAACTTAAGAGTCATGCGGTTGGATTCACCAATCGCGCGCATGGCATCGGCGGTTTCCTCGCTATCGTCTTCAATTGACAAGGTAGGTGGCAAACGCCACACCGCATCCTTGTCACCGGGCTGGTCCTTGGGGTTTTCATTGACGGTCGATTCGCCCACCAGTTCAAATCCCGCGTTTTCCATAAAGGCAATCACGGCGCTTTTTTTCAGATAGCCATGTGAGCCATTTGCCCAGTCATCGGACTTGTCCTCTGCTGCCTGATGCTGCACCACACCGACTATGCCGCCCGGTTTGAGCATATCAAATGCGTCCTGCAAAGCCTTGGTCAGGAATCCGCCCTGGTTTTCAAAACGGTTGAGGTTATGCAGTGCACGAACAAACAGCACTGCATCAGCCGTACCTTTCATAGTGTCGGGCAACGAGCCGAATACAAACGCGGACACTGAAGCTCCGTCCGCACCGCGCCAGCCTTCGGCTTCTGCAGTCCAGTCACTGACCCAGCTCTTTTTACTTTCCAGGATTTCATCAGAAAAGAAACCGAACAAAGGGTACATATCCAGCGAATAATCCACCCCAATCAAGGTTCCTTCTGCGCCCAGGTAAGGGATCAGGATTTTGCTGTACCAGCCGCCCCCCGGCAGTGCTTCCACCACCGTCATACCGGGCTCAACTCCAAAAAAACCCAGGGTTTCGGCTGGATGGCGCCAGACATAACGTGTTTGCACGGCTTCTGGCTGGCCAGCCAGCACAGCGGTTAATTTTGCCGAATCAGCCAGAACCATGGGCGCTGTCAGTAACAGGGTGGAAGCCAGGGCCAAAAGCGGCAATCCAGGTAAAGTCCGTAATTTACGCATCATGGGTATCCTCATTGCGGTTATGACTCGAAAAGCGGAATCAGGCACCCTATATTAATAGCAGATTCAGCTCATTTATTCAGAAAGGCACCCATAATTACCTGATGCATCTCCTGATTCTCATACTTATTTTGCTGGTTATTCTGCTTGGCCCGGGTATTTGGGTACAGCGGGTCATCAAGCGCTATCAACAACCGGCTGATCGTTATGATGAAAGTGGCGCCGAATTAACCCGCAGGTTGCTGGATCGCTACGGCATGGAGCAGGTCAGCGTAGAACGCACGGAGAAAGGCGACCACTATGACCCCATCGCCAAAGCCGTGCGCCTGACCTTGCCTCATCATGACGGCAAGTCACTGGCGGCGTTGGTCATCGCTGCCCACGAAACTGGCCATGCATTGCAGGACGCCACCGCATATCCACCGTTGCATTTACGCAGCCGGTTGGTGCGCTGGGTGGGTCCGGTAGAGAAAATCGGCGCCGGCCTGTTGATGGCCACACCCTTGATCATGGGCATTACACGACTGCCCTGGGCTGGCGTTCTGATGCTAGTGGGTGGTGTTTTGACGCTGGGCTCTGCAGTGCTAATCCACCTGATGACGTTACCCACCGAACTTGATGCCAGCTTCAAACGCGCCTTACCCATGCTGGACGAACAAAAGGTGTTGTTTGAAGGTGATGAGCAGCATGCGCGAAAACTGTTACGCGCAGCGGCCATGACCTATGTGGCTGCCTCCATGATGAGTCTGCTGAACATCGCCCGTTGGTGGGCCATTTTGCGGCGGTGAGTGACGCAAGGTCGCGAGCATGGCTCGCTCCTACTTGCTAACGCGGATCAATTCACCCGGTGTGCCATTGGTCAGAATATAAATCGTACCATCAGGCCCCACCCGCACATCCCGAATGCGCGCACCCAACTCACTGAACAGCGTTTCTTCACTGCCGATTTTGCCAGCTGAAACATCCAGGCGACGAACTTCCTGGTTGACCAAAGCGCCGACGAATAAATCGCCCGACCAGTCTGGAAACATTTCGCCTTCATAGACGGCCAATCCGGATGGTGCTATGGAAGGCACCCAATAGTGCTCGGGCTGGGCCATCCCTGGCCAACTGGTATGGGGTGAAATGATCGCGCCACTGTAATCCAGCCCAAAGGTGATGGCCGGCCAACCGTAGTTCACACCGGCTTCGATACGATTCACTTCATCGCCCCCTTTAGGGCCGTGTTCATGCAACCAGATGGTGCCGTCATTGGCCACTGCCAGTCCCTGCGGATTGCGATGGCCGTAGCTGTAAACATAAGGCGCCTCGGGGAATGGATTGCCTGCTGCAGGCTGACCGGAGTCCGTCATCCGTAAAACCTTTCCCAGTTGACTGGCCAAATCTTGTGCTGCTTCGCGATAGTTGAAACCATCACCGGTAGTCAGCAACAAGCTTCCATCAGGCAGGAAGGCCATGCGCCCACCATAGTGGACTGGTGTGTCTTTCCGGGTTTGCACACGAAAGATCACTTTCAAGTCTTCGAGCCAGTTTCCAGCCAGCCTGCCACGGGCAATGGCCGTGCCATTGTCCCTGGAGAAACCGTCCGCGTATGACAGGTAAACCAATCGATTGGATTCGAACTCAGGATGCAACACCACATCAAACAGGCCGCCCTGCCCAGCGACATAAACCCGCGGCACGCCGGCCAGGGGTTCACTGACCTGCCCCGTCGATGAGACATGCCGAAGCTGCCCCGTTAATTCCGTCACCAGGAAATCGCCATCTGGCAAAATTGCCACGCTCCAGGGTTGTTCCAGATCGGTGGCCACGGTTTGCAGCTGGTAGGGCACCTCGGCATGAGAACTGCTGACCAGCAGCATCAGCGCAATGGCGGCCACACAATCAAATAGTCGCAAAGCGGGAATGCCTGTTTGTCTACGTGCATTAATCACACATGTGGTCAGTTCCCTGCAAGACGAGTTGGCGTTTTCGTTCATATCAGTCTGACGCATCGGTATTGCCCCATTGGAGTGCTGTGATAGCCTAGCTGGCAAAGCTGGCCAGAGAAAGAATAACCGATCATGCAGCGCTGGATAAAAACTTCGTTGGCCTGGACCGCAGCCTGGGCTCTGGCCGTGTTGCTGACTTATTCGCTGGCGACCCTGTTCGCCACACTGTCCGTAATCAGCCACCTGCTTGATATGGGCATCCCGCTTAGCCTGGGAGAAAGGCTGCGAATGAGCGTCAAAGACCAGTTGGGTATGACCGGCCTGTTTCTGGCGCTGATCGCTGTAGGCATGTTGATAGCCATGCTGGTTGCGGGTTGGCTGGGGCGTCACCACCCGCAACGGCGCACCATTCTGTTTGTGCTCGCTGGCGCAGTCGCCGTGCTCAGCATCCATCTGGCGCTGAATTGGTCTTTCGATATCACCCTGGTGGCGGTGGCGCGCAGTCCTCTGGGGTTGTTGTCCCAGGCCTTGGCCGGTGCAGCGGGTGGCTATTTGTTTACCCGACTGAAACAAGCCCCGACTTAGTAAGCTAACTACCTTGGACTTTTCAACCTGGCTCACGGTAATCGGCATTTGCTCTCTCGGGGCCATGTCACCCGGCCCTTCTCTGGCAGTGGTCATGCGGCACGCGCTCAATGGTGGTCGTCGCAACGGCTGCATTGCTGCCATCGCCCACGGTTCAGGCATTGGCCTGTACGCCCTGCTGTGTATTTCCGGGCTGGCCGTGTTGATCACTACCTCAGCGCTATTGTTCAAATCCTTTCAATGGGCCGGGGCGATCTATCTGGCCTGGCTGGGTTTCAAAAGTCTGCGCGCAAAACCTGCCGAAGCCGGCCCGCTGCCTGCGGCAACCACGGGTTCCAGCGCTGCTCGAGATGGCTTTCTGATCGTGTTCCTTAACCCCAAAGTCGCGGTGTTTTTCATAGCGCTGTTCAGCCAGGTCATCGGACCCGCTACACCGTGGCTGGAGCGTGGCCTGTATGCAGGCACTGCATGGATTCTTGATACGGCATGGTATCTGCTGGTTGCTGTTATGGTGACACAGCCGAAATGGTTGGGAGCATTGCAAAAACATGCCGTGTGGATTGATCGCGCCTTTGGACTCATCCTGCTGGCGCTGGCAGCCAAACTCGTCGCGGAATCCCTTGGCTGAAGGGCCCCTAGAAACATCAATTGAAAATACCAATTGAAAATACCAATTAAAAATACCAATTAAAAACTCAGGCGGAACAGCCACGTGAGCAGCATTGATACCTCGATCGTCTTTATCTACCTGGCCCTGATGGTGGCCATTGGCTGGTATGCCAGCACACGCGCCAAGGGTGTGGATGATTACTACGTGGCTGGCCGCCGCCAGGGCACTTTCTCCATCGCCTGTCTGTGGCTGGCGGGCTGGATAGGCGGGGCTTCCATCATCGGCAGCTCTGGCCGCAGTTATGAAATGGGCATCACCGGGGTCTGGTATGTTGCGGCGCTGGCGCTGGGCTGTTTGCTGTATGGGCTGTTCGCGGCGAAAAAAGTGAAACAACTGGGTGACCAGCACCAATTCCTGACTTATCCCGATCTGATAGAGCACCACTACGATCCACGCACACGCGTGGTGGCTACCATTACCACCGCGGCCGCCTACATCGCGTATTCGGCCGGGCAGATGGCCGCAGCGGGCAGCATTCTGCAGGTACTGCTGGGTTGGGATTTCACTACCTGTTTGCTGCTGGCCAGTGCGGTGGTGGTGGTTTATACCGCGACCGGTGGTTACCTGGCGGTTGTCTGGACAGACTGGGTGCAGTTTATCCTGTTGATCACCGGTATCTGCCTGATTGGTCTGCCGCTGGCCATCCAGCAAACCGGTGGCCCTGCGGAGCTGGTTGAACAACTGCCGCCGGAGTATTTTCAACTCGGCACCTGGGGCTGGCCGGCCATCATTGCTTTGGTAGTGAGCATATCGTTGAGCTTCTTCACCGCGATGGACAGCTATACCCGCAGCTTCGCCGCCAAGAATGCGCAAGCCGCCCGCCGAGGTGCCTTGCTGGCGGTACTGTTCATGTTGCCGATTGCCGTCGCCGCGGTGTGGATGGGCATGTCGGCACAACTGCTCTTTCCTGGCATCGAGCAACCGGACACGGTGTTGACCACCTTCATTGTCGAGCTGTTTCCTGCCGGGCTGAAAGGACTGATGCTGGTGGGTGTGCTGGCGGCGGTGATGTCTTCGGCTGATATCTGCATTCTGACCGCCTCGGCCAACGTCACGCGGGATGTTTACCAGCGGTTTGTGGACCCGAATATCGCACCGCGAAAAATGCTGCGGCTGGGAAGCTTTGCCTCGCTGGGCATCGGTATTCTGGCCACCTTGCTGGCCTGGAAAATGCAGAGTGTGCTCGACATCCTGCTGCTGGCATTCACGTTGAATTCAGCAGCTTTGTTCCTGCCCACTGTGGTTGCTTTGGCTGGGCGTAAAGTCCACTCCAGCGCGGCCTTCTGGAGTATTTTTCTGTCCTTCAGCACCGTGATCGTGTGGTATGTCGGTGGCAGCCTGGAATGGGGCGGCTGGTTTGGAATAGATGCCCTGTGGCCCGGCCTGCTGGTTTCGGTACTGACGTTTACTGCGCTTGCCTGGCGCAATCCACGTGATGTGGCGCAAGCTGCATGAACGTTACCTTCGCCCAATGACCATTACTTTCACCCAATGAACGTCACTTTTGATGACGCACCACCTCCAGGCCATATCAACTTTGGTGTCGGCCAGCCTTCGGCTGATCTGTTACCGGTCAAGCTGATCGAACAGGCCAGTGCGGATTTTCTGCGCTCTGCCCAACCCTTTGAATTCAACTACGGCGAGAGGCAAGGTGACCGGCGCTTTCGTGAATCGCTGGCGGGCTTTCTCAGCCGCCACTACGGCCAGCCAGCTCGATTGGAATCACTGCTGGTTACCAATGGCAATTCTCAGGCGCTGGCTCTGGTTGCTACCCAGTTAATCCAGCCCGGCGACACGGTGTTTGTTGCGGAACCGAGTTACTTTCTGGCGTTCAATATTCTGCGTGAACATGGTCTGAATATCGTCGGCATTCCCATCGATGAAGACGGCCTGATCATCGAGCAGTTGGAAACCGAATTGCGCCAGCACCGGCCAAAGCTGGTTTACACCATACCCAGTTACAACAATCCCACTGGCGTCTGCCTCAGCGCCGCTCGACGGCAGCGCCTGGTTGAACTGAGCCTGGAGCATGAGTTCATCATTGCTGCTGATGAGGTGTATCAACTACTGCATTACTTTGAGCCGCCACCCATTGCTTTTGGCAGCCTGGCAGAGCAGCAGGGAGAAGACGGCAGCATAGTTTCCATGGGTTCGTTTTCCAAAATCCTCGCGCCGGGTATGCGGCTGGGCTGGATACAAACTTCCAGGCCGCTGCTGAAGCGATTGATGGCCAACGGTGTGATCAGCAGTGGTGGCTCGCTGAGTCACTTCAGTTCACAGGTGGTACGTCACGCCATTGATCTGGGTTTGCAGGATCAGCATTTGCTGCATTTGCGCAGCGTGTATCGCGGCCGGGTTGAGGCCATGGACCAGGCTTTGCAACATCAACTGGGCGACATGGCTCGCTGGCAAAAGCCTCAAGGTGGTTATTTTTTCTGGTTGGAAATGCCCGAAGATTTTGATGCCGTAGCTATGCGCCAACGCGCGCCCTCATTCCAAACCGGCTTCCAGGCGGGTATCGTCTCTTCAACCCAAGGCCAATTCGGTAACTTCATTCGGCTCAGCTTTGCGCATTACAACGAAAATCAGATTGATGAGGGTATTGCGCGACTGGCTGCGTTGTTTCAAGCCTGAGCCACTTATGTCCGCTAGTCCGTCATTCCGGCTCCTCAATAGTCCGTCATCCCGGCTCCTCAATAGTCCGTCATCCCGGACTTGATCCGGGATCCAATACACCCCGAGCAATAACCAGTACATGGATGCCGGATCAAGTCCGGCATGACGGAGGGGATTCCGGCTTCCCGGATCGGGTCCAGGACAAGAGGGGGCCGGGATGACGGATTAGCGAGTTCGGGATGCCACAGTAGATGGCCGCGCAGTATCCCAGCGTGATATAAACTCGCCATGAGCTTCGTACGCAAATCATTCCCCGTTGGCCCCCTGCAGTGCAATTGCACTGTGCTCGGTGATACCGAAACCGGCTTGGGTTACGTATTCGACCCCGGCGGCAACGCCGACAAAATCATGGCAACGGTTAAGCAACTCGGGCTGAAAATCGTCGGCCTGGTGCACACCCATGCCCACCTGGATCATTTTTTGGCAGCGGGTGAAATCCGTCGTCAAACTGGGGCACCCATCTGGCTGCATCGTTCAGATGAATATCTGTGGAAAGCCCTGGAACAGCAGTGCAAAGCATTTGGCGTGCCTTTCACGCCGCAGCCCGACCCGGATCACTGGCTGGAAGACGAACAACCTCTCGAGTGCGGTGGAAGTTGCATCCACACACCAGGGCATACCCCAGGTTCCAGCAGTTTTTATTTTGAAGATGCAAAACTTTTAATTGCCGGCGACACACTTTTTCTGGGCTCAGTGGGCCGCACCGACTTTCCCGGCGGTGATCCGCGCTTGATCAAATCATCAATCCAGCAACGCCTGTACACCCTCGATGAAAGCGCAGCCGTTGTTACCGGCCACGGCCCGGAAACCAGCATCGGCCATGAAATGCGCCATAACGCCTTTGTGCGGGCACATTGAGTGAACGGGGCACATTAATTTGATTTAATGTGCTTGTCCCCATTTTTCTCAGTGCGACGAAAAGCGATAGCCCACACCCTGCACTGTGACGATAAAGCGCGGGTCGGCCGGGTCATCGCCCAGTTTTTGCCGCAGCTGGCCAACCAGCACCCGCAGGTAATGCGTTTCGTCCTGCTGAGCGGGCCCCCATACCTCGCGGAGGATGTGCTGATGGGTGAGCACTTGTCCGCGATTGACCGCAATCAGCTTTAACAGGTCATATTCTTTTTTGGTGAGGTGGATTGTCTCACCATCCACCTCTACCTCATGTTGTGCCAGATTCAGCCTCAGGCCCTGCAATTCGAGCACCGGGGACTCCCGCGTATCATCCAGATTACGCAGCACCACGCGAATTCTGGCCATCAGTTCGCTGATGCCAAAAGGTTTTGTAACGTAGTCATTGGCGCCCGCGTCCAGCGCCAGTACCTTGGCGGATTCCGAACGCTCCACTGATACCACAATGATGGGCACCTGCGACCACTCGCGCACACGGGAAATGAATTCATGACCGGTCAAATCCGGCAGACCCAGATCCAATACGATCAGGTCGGGCCGGACGGTGGCGCAGAGCTCCAGGCCAGCGGCCGCCAGTCGGGCTTCGTGCACCGTGTAACCGTGGGATTCCAGGCTGATCCTGAGAAACTTTCGAATCTGCGGCTCGTCTTCGACCACCAGAATGGAACGCGCAGCGTCTGTCATGACTCACCATTCGCGCCCAGGCGCTCCAACTCAGCGGTATGCTGGGGTAGCGAAACAAGCATGCAGGTGCCTTGGCCGTTGCACCCATCTTCAACCCGCACCGTTCCGCCATGGGCGGCTACCATGCCCCGACAGATTGCCAGGCCCAAGCCGGTGCCGCGCAGCCTGCCCCAATCGCCATGATCAACGGTGTAAAACATGTCAAATATCTTTTCGCGTTCAGCCTGAGGAATGCCCGGACCCTGGTCACACAATTGAATTTCCAACTGGCCAGCATGGGAACGCGCGGTAATCCTGACCTCGCCGTCTTCGGGGGAAAAGCGGATGGCATTATCGAGCAGATTCACCAGTGCCTGTTCAATCAGGGCACCATGTACCCACAAGAGCGGGATCTCTCCTTCAAAGTTGATCACCAGTGAAATTTTCTTGAGTGCATCGCGCAAGCGGTTAGCCGCGCTATAAACAATATCCTGCACATCCACCCAGTCCCGTCTCAGAGTCAAGCCACCTTGGCCAAGACGAGTCATGTCGAGCAGATTCTGAATGTGACGATCCAGCCTCTGAGCTTCATCAACCACAGCGGCCAGCAGTTCAGTGCGGTTCTGCTGGCTGAATGACTCCCCATATTCCAACAGGCTGGTGGTAGACCCGATGATGGTGGCCAGCGGCGTGCGCAGATCGTGCGAAATGGAGGAAAGCAATGCCGAACGCAATTGTTCGGTTTCCGAAACCAGTTTCGCGTCTTCCAGCTTGGCTACCAGATGGGTGCGATCCAGAGCGACTGCCGCCTGGTCGCAGAGGTTGCGGGCCAGATTGCGATGTTCTTCATCCAGGGCGCCGTTCACAGCTACTAAACCCAGCGGCTTGGAAACGGTGGCCAGCGGTAAAAGTTTCCATGAGTCATTGACTTGTATGGGTTCGTTCAGATTTTTCGACGCATTGACCAGCATTTCCTCTCGCAATGTCGAGCAATCACCCATTCGGGCCTTCCATTCGAGCGGTTCGCCTTCTTCAGCAATGTATACCGCAACTGCCGAATCCAATGAACTCGAAAGATGTGCGGCCAGAAGATCCAGCACTTCCTGCGAACCCACCGCTGAGGACATCTGGCGGCTGAAAGCGTAGAGGTTCTCGATGCGCTGCAGCGAAGCCTCGCGTTTATCCATTTCTGTGTGCATTCGCGCAGCAAGCTTGCCCGTAATCGCTGCCATTACAAGAAAAAATGCCAGCGTGGCCAAGTCACCTTCACTGGTAACTTCGAAGGTGTAGTGCGGAATGGTGAAAAAGAAGTTATAGGTAAGAAAACTCAGGACACTGGCAAACAGGGACGGGCCCAGGCCTGCCTTGGCCGACACGATCAGCACCACGGTCAGGAACAACAGCGACAGGCTGGCGTGCGGAAGAATCCGATTCAAACCAAAAGCCAACACCACCGTTATGAAAACCACGCCGACCACCGCCAGATAGACCAGTGGTTTCGGCAGCACAGAAGGCGATTGAAACGCATTTCTGATCCGGGACGGCTTCACGCTAGAAGTGTTCCAGTTTCCGAATTGGGTGGACATTTCGACATTATGCGATCTCCTGTCTGTGGCAAAAAATAAATTTCACATAAAATTCTTATGATTATTTTATGTGACCAGAATTATTGCTCTGCCGATAATTCACTCATGAGTTCCAGTGTTTCCAAAAGCACAAAAAGGTCGCAGTCTGGCAGGTCAAGGCAATGATGCATGGACGTTCCATTGCGCGCCTGTTTGGCATTCTGCTGATGATTTACGGCCTGGGATTCGTACCTTCACTGCTCGTATCCCTGGCCTACGGCGATGGCCTGGCCTCCGCGTTCATTGATTCAATTGGCATTGCTGCTCTCGCCGGGCTGTTGTTATGGCTGCCCAACTTCCATCATCAAAATGAGCTTTCAGTGCGTGAAGGCTTCTTTGTTGTAACCCTGTTCTGGGTGGTGTTGGGCGTGGTGGGCTCACTGCCTTTCATCATCAGCCTTCATCTCACCCCAACCGATGCCATTTTCGAATCCATTTCCGGTTTCACCACCACCGGGGCCACGGTGATAGTCGGACTGGATCAGCTGCCTCCCTCCATACTCTATCACCGTCAGCAGATTCAATGGCTGGGCGGAATGGGTGTTATCGTTTTGGCCGTGGCGATATTGCCCCTGCTGGGTGTAGGCGGTATGCAACTTTACCGTGCCGAAACCTCGGGTGTGGTGAAACAGGAGAAGCTGACCCCTCGTATTGCCGAGACTGCGCGGGTGCTGTGGGGTATTTATCTCGCCTTGACCGTTGCCTGCGGCCTGGCGTACTGGTTTGCCGGCATGAGTGTTTTCGACGCTGTTTGCCATGCTTTTTCCACAATTTCAACCGGTGGTTTTTCCACCCACGACAGCAGCATCGCCTACTTCGACAGCCTGTTGATCGAAATGATCGCGATATTTTTTATGCTGACTGGAGGGGTTAATTTTGCCCTGCATTTTTTCGCCTGGCGGCGCAACAGCATGCTGCCCTATTTCAACAACGTTGAGTTGAAATGGTATTTAGCAATCTTTCTGCTATGGCTAGTCGCCGTGGCCCTGAGCCTTTATCTGACGGGTGTTTATGCAACGGTCGGGGAGTCCGTTCGATACGCCGCATTCCAGGCATCATCTGTCCTCACCAGCACCGGCTTTGTCACTACCAACTTTGCCGTCTGGCCGCTGCACATTGCCATGCTGATCGTCATTCTTTCGTACATTGGCGGATGTGCTGGCTCGACCGCGGGGGGTATCAAGGTAGTGCGCATTGTGTTGCTGTTCAAACTGGCGCAAGGGCAGTTGTTCAAGCTTTGCCATCCACACGCGCTGAAGCTTGTGAAGATGGGAGAAGATACCCTGTCTTCGGACGTCCTGTTTTCGGTGCTGGGTTTTTGCGTTTTGTACGTCGCCACCGCCACTGTCCTTTCCATCGCAATGATGATCGCCGGGCTGGATTTGGAATCAGCCATTGGTGCCGTGTTCGCCACTCTGAACCTGACCGGGCCGGGATTGGGCGAAGTCGCTGAGAATTTCGCCAGCGTTGGGCCTGCGGTCAAGTGGCTGGGCGTGTTTGGCATGCTGGTTGGGCGATTGGAAGTTTTTACTTTCCTGATTCTGTTCATGCCATTTTACTGGCGCAACTGAAATTGGAAACGCAACGAATCGATGGAGCACAAATGAGTCATTTAAAAGGCAGCAGCGGGACAAGAGCGTTTACGAATGCCATAGATCGATACCTGGCAGACAATTTCAAGTAGGGTAATCGGGGATAAAGAGTAATGAATTCAAACAAAAGAACTGCAAGGCTATGGTCAAGCAGAGATATCGTGGTGATACCTGCGGCAGCCGACGATTCGCGAGCTACCATTCACCGGTCATTATGTTGCATGGGCTGTTGCCTGGTGGTGGCTCTGACGTTGTTGAACTTGACTTCATGCGACATGGGACCAGGCCACGCCAGCGTGTACACCCCAGTCGCGAACCTGGTTTTCGCCGACTCCGTGCTGCAAGAATGTGTTGTGCAACAGGCAAGGCAGAACGGTTGGCGGGAATCGGGGCTGGTCACTGCCCTGGATTGCACCAACCCACAATCCATGGGCATAGAGAACCTCAGTGGCATCGAGAATCTGGTCAACTTGGAGCGGCTGGTTCTGGCGCACAACAGGATTTCTGACATGCTGCCCATCAATCGCCTGGATAAATTGAGCCAGTTGGACCTCAGTTTCAATGAACTGTCATTAGTCGTACTTGAGAACGTGCGTGTCACCCTGGTCTCTCTGAACCTGGATAATAATGTACTGATCAGTTCTGATTCTCTGAACGAACTCAAGAACTTGCGATCTCTGTCCCTGAGCCACAATGCCATCGAGGATCTCACGCCGCTGCATACGCTTACCCATCTCCATCAGTTGAATATCGCAGACAATGGCATATCCACGCTCAATGCCATGGATTCCTTTCCTTTATTGGAAGAACTGGACATCAGCAACAATAAGATAGCGGACGTGTCTGCGCTGGCACCATTGAAGAAATTACTCATTCTGCGGTTAAGGGCCAATAATCTCGCTCAACTTGAACAATTGGATGAATTGTCCAACCTGATCGAAATCGATCTGTCTGAGAATGCGCTGACCGACATCACGGTACTGGCGCAGCTGCATAAACTGACGCGTATTCAACTGGAAGACAATTCGCTTTCAGATGTCTCCCCCTTGGGCAACCTCGGATCGGTGGATGTGATCAACCTGCGTGGAAATCCCGATGTGTCTTGCGAAGCCATAACCAGACTGGAGACGACGCTTGGCCCTGATGTCGTGCAATTTGATGATCGTTGTTCCCAATAGTATGAAATCGGAGTGGATCCTGGATGACAGTAAGCTACGTCATGCCGGGCTTGATCCGGCATCCAATTATTGGCCAACTCAGCCGTTGTAAAAGTTGGATCCCGGATCAGGTCCGGGATGACGGGGAAAGTGGCCCTGGATCCCGGGTTGTTGCTGGCACAACGCCCGGGATGACGTGACGACTCCGTCATGCCGGACTTGATCCGGCATCCATTTTGGGCTGGATTGCCTGGTCAGTCTGGATCCCGGATAACGCTGCGCGTTTCCGGGATGACGGGGATGTCTGAGGTTACGGGGTTAGTGGGCGTGGATCCCGGGTTGTTGCTGGCGCAACCCCCGGGATGACGTGACGACTCCGTCATGCCGGACTTGATCCGGCATCCATTTTGGGTTGGATTGCCC
>JAWXBM010000151.1:0-15481 GCA_034440115.1 Lysobacterales bacterium
CGAAAAAGAACGGGAAATATGACCAAATTCGGCTTTTCCGCAGTAGATCAGTTTTAAGTCCGACAGGCTGCTAGACTCCATTTTTCTGACTTGCAAGCACCCACTGGAGTGGCGTTCTCACTTAAACAGGGCGCGAGCCTGCGCCGTATCCAGGTACTCATCGATACTGGTGATCTGATTGTTTTCAACCTGGCAAATGGCACAGGCTGGCATGGCGAAAATATCTCCTGAGGGAAGTACACCTCGCATCACGTGCTGCTGGACAAAGCCGCCAGGAATCGCCATACGTGAAATCACGTCATAGTTAAGCCCGGTCAGGCGACTGTGTATGTAGTGCATGGATTTCATGTTGTCATCAATACTTTGCAGTTTCTGGTCGAAGTTATGCCAGATTTTGATGTCGGGCGAATAAATGTTTCGAACTGCTTTTTCGTCGCAAACATTAAGGGCTGCAATAAATCGGTCGGCTACGGCCATGGCGTCGTTTGAATGATTCATACTGTCTCCTGGTTGAAATGGCTGAATAGTCTTGGTGAAAGTTAGTTCTTGTAAGAATATAACTTCATCATGTCATGAGTGCTTCTGCGCCTAATACTGACCCCCGCCTTGCGGCATTTCTGGATAGAGCCGAAATCCTCGAGGTACTGATGCGCTATGGTCGCGGTGTCGACCGCGCGGTCGAGGAGTGGCTGAAGTCCTGTTATCACCCCGACGCCATCGCAGAGCACGGCAATGCCTATGTCGGCCCGGCGTTCGACTGGAACCACGATATTCCAGGCAGCGAAGGTTGGTGCCTGGGCATGTTCAATCTGGATCATCCGGCAATGCACTTCGGCCGCAAGGATCGTGAGGACCTAAGCTACCAACGCTTCTAACCACTCGGGGAACGGCTCGCGGGCTTTGGCCATGGTGATCAAGGCGGTATCGACATAATCGCGCCAGCCGCAGATTTTGCCGTCACGAAACTCGAAAACGCCCATGTAAGGCGTGCGAATGTGGTTGCCCTCGGCGTCCAGATAATCGTCAATGCCCTCCACCATCAGCAGGTCGCCGTTGCTGGCGTGATTGACAATGCGCCATTTGATCGCCGATTGTCCGTGGCCGAATTTGTTGAGAAATTTTCGCACCCAATCCTTGCCGATCAGGGGTCGATGTCCTACCAGGTAGTGATACTCGACGTCATCCGTCAGGCAATCCAGAACACCGTCAACATCAAGCTGTTTCCAGGCATCGATCATTTGCTGCACACGCTGTAAATGCTGGTTCATGCACACTCCATCAGGTTGGGGAAAAGCCGAGTCCATATGGAGCCGGAAAACGTGGGCCTGAGCTGACCGGACTTCAGGCAGGTACAGCAAAACCCAAACTTGCTTAATACCTGTCCGGCTGGTAACTTTCACAACTAGACTAACTATCCGGATCAACCGTGTCAACGCAAGCCTTGGACTACCGGGACAACACGCTACCTTCGGTGCGGCTCGATGTATTGAGTCGCGCGGACGGTACCTTATTGCTCAAATCGCAATATGAGTTGGTCGATTTCGATCCCATCATCGCCCGCAATTTCTTTGCCCAGGTGAAAAAGCAACCCGACAAAACCATTTACGCTCAACGTCAGCGACTGGCTGATGGAACGCGCGGCGACTGGCGCAGGCTGTCGTTCAGGGAAGCCGGTGAACGGGTTGAGTCCATGGCCCAGTGGTTGCTGGACCAGGGTCTGCAGCCACGTGATGTGGTTTTGCTGGTTTCTGGCAATTCCATCCATCATGCCTTGATGCGCCTGGCCTGCCTGTCTGCCGGCATCTGCGCCTGCCCCATCAGCATGAATTATGGCCTGGCTGGAGGTAATTTTGCCCGCCTCAAATACGTGCTGGACCTGGTCCAGCCAAAAGTTATTTTTGCCGAAGACTCGGCCCTTTATGCCCAGGCACTGCAAGCGATAAACCTGAATGATCGCATCGTCATAAGCGCTGATCCGGCAGCCACTGGCGTCACAGCGGTTGCGCTGCAATCGATAATGGAACACCCAGCAACAGCGGCAGTTCAGCAAGGATTGCAACATGCCGATGCCGACGAACATGCCGTATACGTGCTCACTTCCGGTTCTACCGGCATGCCCAAAGCCGTGATCCAGACCCAGCGCATGCTGTCGACCAATTTGTTTCAGGCTTTCCAGACTCTGGGCTCGATGTCAGGCTGGGACGATGTGATGCTGGACTGGCTGCCGTGGAGCCATGTCTCCGGCGGCTTTAACCTGCTGGCTGCGGCGGTGTTCGGTGGCAGCCTGTATATCGATGAGGGCAAACCCGCGCCCGGCCTGTTCAACGAAACCCTGCGGAATCTGGGCGAGATTTCCATACCCTATTTTTGCAATGTACCAGCGGGATTTACCTGGTTGGTGGAAGCATTGGAGGAAGACGCGGAACTGCGTAAAACCTTCTACAGCAAATTGCGCATGGTGCTGTACGGCGGCGCTGGCTTGCCGCAACCCATACTCGATCGCTTGCAGAAAATGGCCAGCGCAGAAACCGGCCAGCGCATTTTCATAACCTCGGGTTATGGCGCTACCGAAACCGCATCAGGTTGCATGGCGATATATTACGACACCGACAAGGTCGGCATCGGCCTGCCCATGCCCGGTCTGGAGGTGAAGCTGGTACCCAATGGCGATCGCTATGAAATCCGTTTGCGCGGTGACAACATCATGCCCGGCTATCTGCATAACCCCAAGGCAACGGCGGCCGCTTTTGATGAGGAAGGCTTTTACCGCACTGGCGATGCCGCCCGCTTTCATGCTGATGACGATGCCGCGCAGGGCCTGTATTTTGCCGGTCGGCTGAGTGAAGAATTCAAATTGGGTACCGGCACCTGGGTGTATGCCGGACAGGTACGGGCGCGTGTCGTTGAAGCGCTGGCACCGGCCATCAGCGATTTATTGCTCTGCGGTCTGGGTCGGAACTACCTGGCGGTACTGGGCGCACCCAGCCTGGCCGGATTGCGCGAAATTGCCGGTGAAGCCAAAGCCCAGCTTCCCGAGTTGTTGCAACACCCAAAGGTATTGGATTATCTGCAAGCCAAATTGCAGTCTTACAACCAGGCCTTCCCGGGCAGCAGCACGGCCATCCGCAGATTCAGTTTCATGCGCGAGGCACCCAGTGCAGCGCGCCACGAGTTATCCGATAAAGGTACGGTGAACCAATCCATTGCGGCGGAAAACCGCAGCGGGGAAATCGAAGCCCTGTTCGCCAACACCCCATCAGGAGAAATCCTTCAACCATGAAAGTCCAGGGTAGTGTCGCCATCGTTAGCGGTGGCAATCGCGGAATCGGCGAGGCCTTCGTGCGCTGCTTGCTGCAGTCCGGGGCCGAAAAAGTTTATGTCGGTTCGCGTTCGCGCGAAGCGGGTGCTCACCTGGAGAAGGAATTTCCAGGTCGCGCAATAGCGGTTGAGCTGGACGTGACGGCCGAATCACAGGTCGCTGCGGCAGCACAACAATGCGGCGATGTTTCCATCGTCATCAACAACGCCGGTGCCTTCAACAACCAGACTCTGATCGGTGCGCCCGATATGCAGTCGGCCCGCCAGGAGATGGAAGTCAATTACTTCGGTGTTTTGTCGATGTGCCGCCATTTCGCGCCGGTACTGGCAAACAATGGCGGCGGCGCCATCGTCAATGTCTTGTCGGCCGCAGCCATCGTGGCGGTACCCGCTATGGGTGGGTATTCACCGGCCAAGTTCGCCGCGCGGGCGTTGACCACCAGTGTGCGCGCAGAACTGGCGGACCAGGGCACACAAGTGAGCAGTCTAATCGTCGGTTCCATCGACACCCGCATGGCGGAGCATGTCGAAGGCCGCAAAGAGCCGCCGAATACTGTGGCCAAAGCCGGCATCCGCGCAATTGAAAAGAACATTCACGAAGTCGATACCGATGACTTTGCCGTTGGTGTGCGCGCAGCTCTGGCGCGTGATCCGGGTTTTATGGAAAAGTCGATGGCGGCCATGTTGAAAGCTGAAAAGCTCAGTACCGGACGTTAAAACCCAAAGAGAAATCACCCATGAACGAAGTTGCCAATATCCTGCTCTCTAATTTCCTTATGTTGATAGCCTGCATGGTCGTGTTGTGGCTGATCAGCATTCCGCTGAAAGATGTTTCATTCGTCGACAGCTTCTGGGCCATCGGTTTTCTGTTTGTCGCGCTGCTGACTTACTACATGAGTGGCGGCGACACCGATCGCCGATTACTGATCCTGGTTATCACAGCGATATGGAGCCTGCGACTGGGCGGCTATCTGTTTTTCCGCTGGCGTCGAGAAGGACCGGATGGGCGTTACGTAGCTCTGCTCTCCAAGGCACCCGGCAACAAGCATTTGCACAGCCTGTTCAAGGTTTTCCTTTTGCAGGGGCCGATTTTGTGGATCGTTTCCCTGCCCATCCAACTGGGCCAGATTCAAGCTGAGCCTTTGCAGTTGGGTATCCTCCCCTGGGTGGGTGCCGCGTTGGCTGCGATTGGCATCTTCTTTGAATCGGTGGGCGATCAGCAGATGGCCAACTTCAAATCCGACCCCAGTAACCACGGCAAGGTGATGGATCAGGGCCTGTGGCGCTATACCCGGCACCCCAATTATTTTGGTGATACCTGTGTGTTCTGGGGCCTTTATCTGATCGCGGCTGAGACCAGTCTTGGCATGTGGAGCTTCTTTGGACCGGCTCTGCTGACCTGGACCTTGATCAAGTGGAGCGGCGCTGCACTGCTGGAGCGTCGCCTCAAACGCAGCCGACCGGGCTATATCGAATACCTTGAACGTACCTCTTCCTTTATCCCATGGCCGCCCAAATCAGTTTCCGGGAAGGGTGGCAACGGAGCTTCATCATGAGTGCCAAACTGATCAATCACGTCCAATCCACCATTGCGCCAAATGACCATCCCTACATGAACGCTGCGTGGACGCCGAATTACGACGAATACGATGCCGGCGATATGCAGGTTATCGGTGAAATACCGAAAGACATTGACGGTGTGTACGTTCGCAACACCGAAAACCCGATCCATGAAGCCATCGGCCGTTACCACCCCTTCGAAGGCGACGGCATGATTCACACCATGAGTTTTGCCGATGGCAAGGCCGAGTACCGCAACCGCTTTGTACGCACCAAGGCATTTGTGGCCGAGCAGGAAGTGGGGCATTCGCTGTGGGCGGGGTTGATGGAGCGCCCGGACAAATCCTTGCGGCAGGGCTGGGGAGCCCATGGCAGTCTCAAGGACGCTTCATCCACCGATGTAATTGTGCACGCCGGGCAAATACTCTCTACCTTCTACCAGTGCGGCGATGGCTATCGTCTTGACCCTTACACCCTGGAACAATACGGCGCTGAATCCTGGGTGCCGCTGGATGGCATTTCAGCTCATCCCAAGTTGGATGAGTCCACTGGCGAGCTGTTGTTTTTCAACTATTCCAAGAATGCGCCGTACATGCACTACGGTGTGGTGGGCGCAGACAACAAACTCAAGCACTTCATTCCCATAGACCTGCCCGGCCCGCGTCTGCCACACGACATGGCCTTCACCCGCAACTACAGCATACTCAATGACCTGCCGGTGTTCTGGGATCCGGAATTACTCAAGCAGAACATCCACGCGACACGTTTCTATCCGGATATTCCTTCACGCTTCGGTATCATTCCGCGCTTTGGCGGTTCAGACTCGATCAAATGGTTTGAGGCCGACCCCACCTATGTGTTGCACTTCCTCAATGCCTGGGAAGATGGTGATGAAGTGGTGCTCGATGGCTACTTCCAGGAACATCCGGTTCCCGCCAAATATGCAGGGGCATCACCCGAATTTGAGCGCATGATGGCTTTCCTCGACCAGCACAAACTCAAACCTCGTTTGCATCGCTGGCGCTTTAACATGAAAACCGGACAAACCCGTGAACAATCGTTGGACGATCCGTTGCTGGAGTTTGGCACCATCAACCAGCGTTTTGGCGGAGTGCGCAATCGCTACTGCTACAGCGCCATACCGGCAGAAGGCTGGTTCCTGTTTACCGGCCTGGCAAAACACGACCTGGAGCAAGACCGCAGTTGGTCCGTGCCTTTCGGCGCGCACCGCTTCGGCAGTGAGCCCGCCTTTGCGCCGCGCGCCGGTGCGCAATCTGAAGACGATGGTTATCTGGTGAGCTTTATTACCGACATGAACGAAAACCGCTCTGAATGTATTTTGCTGGACGCCAGCGATATCGAAGCGGGCCCAGTGTGCCAAATCATTTTGCCGCACCGCATCAGCAGCGGTACGCATGCGACCTGGGCACATGGCGAAGATATCCGTGCTGCCCGGAATCACAATCTGAATCACAACCAGGCGCGCAACTGATTGCTGTATGTATCGGAGTAATTCATGAGCACGGCTGAAGAGCATATTCTGCTAAACACGCAAACTCACCACACCATCGAACATCGTAAGAACCCTTATCTATTGGGTGCGCACGCTCCGGTTCACACCGAGATCACCGCACTGGACCTGCAACTGATTGGCGACCTGCCGAAAGACCTGCAGGGTATCTATTTGCGCAATGGCCCTAACCCAAAGTTCAGCCCACAGGGTGTGCATCATTGGTTCGATGGCGACGGCATGTTGCACGGGGTTGAAATTGCCGATGGCAAGGTCAGTTACCGCAATCGCTGGGTGCGTACCGAAGGCCTGGCCGCCGAGGAGGCAAAAGGTGCAACCATCTGGCCTGGTCTGATCGACCGGCCCAATCGTTCATTGGAGAAATCCTGGGGAGCCGATCGTTATCTGAAGGATTGCTCCAATACCGATGTGGTATTTCATAACGGTAAGGCGGTCACCACCTTCTACCAATGCGGTGAGCCTTATCTGCTGGATCCACACACACTGGAAACGCTGGGCCGGATCGACCTGAAAGCTTCCGGCGGACGTTTTATGTCAGCCCACAACATGGTGGATGAACACACCAGCGAAATGATGTTTTTCGACTATGCCACGGTCGAGCCCTATATGACTTACGGTGTGCTCGACCCGGCGGGTAAACTCAGCCATTTCACCGCAATTGAGCTACCCGGCGCGCGACTGCCGCATTCACTGGCCATCACCGAGCATTACACCATCCTGATGGACCTGCCGCTGTTCTGGGATCCGGAATTGCTGCGTAACGATGCGCACAAGGTCACGTTCTATCCTGATATGCCCAGCCGCTTCGGCGTGCTCGGCCGCCATGCAGAAGGCGCAAGCATTCGTTGGTTTGAAGCCGAGCCCTGCTACATTTACCACGTCATCAATGCCTGGGAAGAAGGTGATGAGGTGATTCTGGACGGCTGTCGGCTGGAACACCCTGAGCCCACTCAGGATACCCGCCGCCGCTTCGCCGGGCCTTATGCCAATTTGATGGCATGGATGCGGCTGGATGCCACCTATCACCGCTGGCATTTCAATCTGAAGACTGGCGAATGCCGCGAGCAAGCATTGAATGACCTGATCAGTGAATTTCCCATGATCAATGGCCGCTACCTGGGCAGGCCTTCGCGGTATAGCTATCACGTTAGCTTCGCGCCTGAGGAAACCGTGTTGTTTGATGGCCTGGTGCGCTATGACTCTGTAACCGGAAACATACAGCAGCACCACTACCCGGCCGGCCATTACGGCAGCGAATCACCCTTTGCACCGCGCGTGGGCGCAACTGCTGAAGACGATGGTTATGTGCTGAGTTTTGTCAGCGTGCCAAATGAACAGCGCGCCGAGCTGCAGGTATTTGATGGCAGCGACATCAGCCGCGGACCGCTATGCCGGGCGCTGATCCCGCAGCACATTCCCAGTGGCTTCCATGCCTGTTGGATCGCTTCAGGCTCTGAATAAATCAGAGAACACTGAACTATTTGATTACAGAAATTCCGGAGTAGCGCATGCCCAAGAATTTACCCATGGCCCTGCAGGATAAAACCTTCATTATCACCGGTGCTGGCAAGGGCCTGGGTCGTGGTTATGCCCTGCATCTTGCATCGCTGGGCGCCAACGTGGTGGTCAATAACCGCAGTCATGTCGGCGAAACGCCATCATCCGCGGCAAGCGTGGTGGCTGAGATCATCGCGGCGGGGGGCAAAGCGGTGGCCGAGCAGAGCGACGCAGAAGATACCTTGTGTGGCGCACGTCTGCTGCAAACTGCATTGGATTCCTTTGGCGGCATCGATGGGCTGGTTGCCAATGCAGGCGTTTCCGAGGGCACCAGTTTTAACAAGCAGGACCTGGCACAATTTCGTCGCACCATCGAAATCAACCTGATGGGTACCGTGAACGCAGTGCATCCGGTGTATCAGCACCTCTACCAGCAGGGGCATGGATCTATCGTGGTCAGCACTTCGGTAGCCGGACTCTACGGCGAGCATGGCCTACCGGCCTATTCCACTTCCAAGGCCGGATTGCTGGGCCTGATGTACGCCCTGAGCAAGGAAGGGGGCCGCCACAATTTACGGATAAATGCGCTGGCACCCTATGCGGCAACACAAATGACCGACGAATATCTTACCGATGAGCTGCGGCAACAAATGCACCCGGAACGGGTTGCACCGGTGGTAGCCTGGCTGATGAACGAAAGTTGTGGCGTCAATGGGGAAATCATCATTGCCGGTGGTGGTCTGATGGGTCATGCCCGCGTCAGTGAACCGGTGCCGGTGCCAATCGCTGATGAGGCAGATTTTGCCACGATTGACCAAGCCTGGAAGCAGCTTCGTGAGCAGCCGCTGGAACGCGAATACCGCAGTGCGTTGCAGCATTCGGCTGCATTTTTAAAACCCTAGGGCATAGCGCAGGCTGCGCGATACTCCTGTTCCAGGCGATCAACAATGGCAGCAATCGGCTCAATCTCATGCACAGTGCCAACGCCCTGCCCGGCTGACCAGACATCTTTCCAGGCTTTGATTTTGGTTTGGCTGCCTGACAGGTCCATACGTCCCTTGGCCGGCAGGTTGTCTGGATCCAGTCCAGCGGCAATGATGCTGGGCTTGAGATAATAAGCATGGGCGCCGGTAAAGGAACTGCTCAATAACAAGTCATCAAAAGCCGAATCCACCACCATCTGCTTGAAAGGCGGAAACGCGATGCTCTCTTCGGTGGCGATAAACCGTGTGCCCATGTAGCTGAGTTCAGCGCCGAGTATTTCGGCCGCGCGAACCGCTCGTCCGTCACCGATCGCACCGGACAATATCAGGATGCCATCAAAAAACTCCCGCACCGCCGGCACGAAAGAGAAGGCCGCCATTTGCCCGGTATGGCCACCGGCTCCGGCTGCCACCAGGGCCAGACCATCTACACCGGCTTCTGCCGCCTTGCGGGCATAGGCCACATTGTTGACATCGGCTATGACCAGGCCACCATAACCATGGACCACTTCGATCACTGCCTTGGGGCCACCCAGTGCCGTAATCACGATGGGTGGTTGATACTTCTCTACCAAAGCCAGTTCTGCACCCAGCCGCTCATAAGTGCTGTGTACCACCAGATTTTGCGCCCAGACCTGGGTGGAGCCCGCCACTTGCTGCTTTTTCATCAAAGCCAGTTCTGCAGTAATCCGGTCCAGCCACTCTTCCAACACATCGAGACTGCGCGCGTTGGGCGCCGGAAATGAACCCACGATGCCGCAGCGACAGGCACCAACTACCAATTCCGTCCCGGAGACCAGGAACATGGGGGCGCAAACCACTGGCAGACGCAATGTTGCCCGCAGTTCAGCGAAGCGATTACGCGCTTCCGTTCTAACCATGATGCTGATTCCTTATTGCACAGAGTAACTTTCATGTAGTAACTTTCATTATTAGACTATCAAAACACCCGCCATGCAACCGTCATCGACAGCAAGGAAATGATTCATGGAAGCGTTCTCACCCGACTTGCTGCTGATCCTGGCGACCGGCCTGGCCGTTGCACTGGGCTCCGTGTTGATCCTGTGGCTGATCGGCTTTTTGATGGCGTGGATTGCTGACGAACAACTGCGGCGCTTCAAAGCCAATCCGGAAATGCACGGCACCGTGCTGCAATCGGGTTTGTGGCGTTATTCCCGCCACCCCAACTGCTTTGGCGAACGGTGCGTCGGGTGGGGCATTTTCCTGGTAGCCTGCGAAGTGCCGCTGGGTTGGCTTACGATGATCGGCCCCATGGTTTATTCTTACCTGGTGATCAATGTCACTGGACAGAAAATCTTGGACAAGAAGCTGGCGCGTGGGAAACCCGGATTCCGGGAGTACCTGCAGCGTACCAGCGGCTTGATACCGCCGCCGTCCCGAGCCAGAAGCGATTGACCGAAGCCGGCACCAACCAATCAACCAGCAACTCTTCCGGCTCCGCGCTGATACTCAACAGCCCGGTGGCCCGCGCCTTTACCGTATTCGGCGATCGCTGGGTCGGCCTGATTTTACGCGATGCGTTTTTAGGCGTACGCCAGTTCGAAAGCTTCCGCAAGCGCAGCGGGGCGGCGCGCGGCACACTTACTTCCCGCCTCAAATCGCTGGTCGAGCACGACATCCTGCGCCGCAGCATGTACCAGGAATCACCGGCACGTTATGAATACCGATTGACAAAAAAGGGCTTGGATCTTTATGCCTATGTCATGTCCGTGTGGGACTGGGAAACCCGCTGGAGCGTGGAAACACATATCCCGCCTGATCTGCATCACACCACCTGTGGCCAGTCCATGCGCCCACTGTTTCGTTGCAGCGATTGTCGTTCCGATATTAACCTGCGCGAAGTGCATTTCCAGAGCCAGGCCAAACTGGGGCCAGCAGAAACCGTCCCTGCACGATTTCAGCGCCGCACCCCCAACAGCAAACATTCACGGCAGGGTGTTGACCGGGCATTTTTCCATGTGCTGGACATCATTGGCGATCGCTGGACCGGGCTGGTGATTGCCGCCATGTATTTCGGCTTGAACCGTTATGACGAAATTGCCACTGCTCTGGGTATTGCCACCAATATCCTTTCCGATCGTTTGAAAATTCTGGTGGCTGCGGACATTCTTGAACAAGTGCCCTATCAGCAAAAGCCCGTGCGTTATAAGTACAAGCTCACGGAAAAGGGTGCGGCGCTCTACCCCATTGCTCTGCAAATGCATGAATGGGCCATGCGCTGGTTGTTCGAAAACGAACAACCCGCCATTACCCTGAGTCATATACCCTGCGGTTCAAAGCTCAAAACTGAGCTGGTTTGCAGCGCCTGCCAGGAACCTCTGAATATACATAACGTCACCTTTGACCCCGATTACGCCATCGGGGATTAAACCAACCGGCTTTTGCACTTAGCCGATCGAAGCCAATTCCTGCTCCAGATAAGCCACCAACTCTTCCACCGTACATTGTGGCTTGCGGGTGAAATCATACATATGCGTTTCCCGTGCGGCGCGATCAAACCAGATGACTTCTTCATCGGTAATGGGCGGCTTGGTTGCGCATAACCAAAGGGCTGTATCGACACCCTGCAACGGTGTGCGCAGCAAGACATTCTGGATTTTCCAGAACAGCGGCAAGGACATTTTCACACCCGGGGTTTTCGACCAGCCCGGATGGGTTACGTAACAGCGCAGACCGCGCTCACCATATTTCTTGTTCCAGTAGCCGGTCAAAGCGACCTGGGCCCGCTTGGCATAGGCATAGGCGACTTTACCGTTGTACTTGGCTGGGTCGGTTACATTCAGTTTCTTGAAGCCCAGCGGCGCGTTGTACATGCCACCAGAAGTCATATTGATGATGGTCGCATCGTCTTGCAGAGCACCACCTGAGATCAGACCTTCCGTCAGCAGGTAATGCATCAGCACATTGGTGGCAAAAGAAACTTCTTTGCCTTCCGCGGAGAGTTGCATATCGTTGAGCAACAGGCCCACGTTGTTTTGCAGCACATCGATACGCACACCTTCTTTTACCAAACGGTCTAGCAGGGCCTGGTTGCCGCTTTTCAGTGACAGGTCTTCTGTCACCAACCGTATGCGCTGGCGAACTTCAGGTTTGAGATCGCTGAAGGCCGCCTCCAGTCGTTGCTGGCTGCGCGCTGCAGCAATGACCTCCGCACCGGCTTCGGCGGCAGCTTTGGTGATTGCTTGCCCCAGACCGGCGGATGCACCAGTCACCAGCCAGGTCTGACCCTTGAAATCCAGTTTCGGACCGTTATCCCAGGAAGTAAGACGCCGGGCCCAATAGCCTGTCTTGGTGTAGGTCGGTGTAAAGCGTGCGTAAAAATTGATGATCTTGGCCAGGTCGCGGCTATTCATTGTGGTTTTCCTGTGTCGATGGTTGTGTCGATGGTTGAAAGGAATGAACTGCGGCTCGGGCAGAAGCTGCCGAGCCTTCAGCACCGATGGTTCCGGGTGGAGTGGCCCCATCGCCCACATTGAACAGTCCCCTGATGGGCGTTTCATTCGGCATCATCTAACCCGGCCAGCGATGCATGCCAGGTGCGGAGCCGATGCCAGCACCCAACACGATGACATCTGCATCCCGGGCGAATTTCATTGTATGATTCGAACTGCAACTTGCATTATCAGACTTAAGGTATAGAAAGCGTGCTTGCGGGTCAATGCCTGGACAGAAAAATGCCTGGACAGAAAAAGGTCTTGAACCGGCAACCCAAGGCTGAGGAAGGAGGTATGCGGATTCCATGAACAAAGTAACCCAGCACGGTATTTGCCGTTTTTGTCACGCCATGTGCTCCATGCAGGTCACACTGGAAGATGGTCGCATCACGCACTTGATTGGCGACAAGGACAATCCGGTTTACCACGGTTACAGTTGCGTCAAAGGCCGCAATTTCCATGAGTTTCATTACTCACCCAAAGCGGGAGTACCGGCGAAAGCCAGAAAAACACTTAGTATCAAGAGCCAGTCTTTAATTCTCACATCATTCTCCAGTGTGCGGGTGCGAGGCCCGCACCGTTGGTTGGTTTTTAACTTGCATAACAAGACTTTTCAACCTAGTCTAGGCTACCGATCTCAGGCGTTCAAGTAAGCATCGTTGCTGCCCGGTCTCGCTTTCAATACTCTGGTAACAAATGGTAGAACTAACTAAAACTGATAACTCTGCCATAGCCAAGCCCGTGGAGCCTCCGTGGCCCCGGCCAATCTATGCGTGGTATACCGTAGGCGTGCTGATGCTGGCTTACACCAACTCCTTTATCGACCGGCAGATTATAAGTTTGCTGATTGAGCCCATACGCCGTGACCTGCAAATCAATGACACGCAAGTCAGCCTGTTGGCAGGTATCGCATTCACCATTTTCTATACCTTGATGGGCGTGCCCATTGCACGGTTGTCGGACGAGAAAAATCGCCGCGGTATCATCATGATCGGCATCAGCGTCTGGAGCGCAATGACAGCACTTTGTGGCATGGCCAACCAATATTGGCAGTTGTTTCTTGCCCGCATGGGGGTAGGTGTGGGTGAAGCCACCTTGTCGCCGGCAGCCATGTCGATCATTTCGGATTATTTCCCGGTTACGAAGCTTGCCCGGGCCATCAGTGTTTATTCCATGGGCGTGTATTTCGGCGCTGGCCTCGCGCTGATCATTGGTGGTTTCGTGGTCAAACTGGTTTCCCAGGCGAACAACATCACTTTGCCGCTGATCGGTGAGGTTTATCCCTGGCAAGTGACATTCTTCGTGGTGGGGCTGATGGGCTTGCCCATCATCCTGTTATTGATGACGGTGAAAGAACCCTTACGTCGTGGCCGAGCGAAAACCACCGACAATTCCAATGCGAGTTCGGTGGCCGAATTGAAAAAATTTGTGCGCGCAAATATGCGCACACTGACTTATCACTTCCTGGCATTCTCGTTTATCGGTATTGGCATCATCGGCTATATGGTCTGGACACCAACCCTGTTTATTCGCACCTGGGGGTGGCAAGCTTCAGAAATTGGCTTTGTCTATGGATTCATTTTGTTTTTCGGTGGAACCAGTGGCGTTTATGCGGGCGGGTTCCTGGCCGACTGGTTACAAAAGCGCGGACATTCCGACGCGATTTTGCGCGCGGCCTGTTTTTGCGCATTGATGGCTATTCCTTTTACGGTCGCCACTCCCTTGGTCTCCAACCCCTATGTCGCTGTGGCAGGGCTGGCTATCACCTCATTCTTTCTGGCCATGCCGCAGGGTTTGCCGGCAGCCGCTTTGCAGGTGATTGCCCCCAATGCCCTGCGGGCACAGCTCACTGCCTTGTACTTTCTGATCGGCAACATGATTGCGCTGGGTTTCGGGCCAACCGTGTACGCGCTGGTAACTGACTATGTGTTTGAAGATCCGAACATGCTGAGGTATTCCATCGCCCTGGTTAGCGTCATCGTGATGCCACTGGGCGCCTTGTTCAGCTTTCTGGCTTTGAAACCCTACCGAGCGAGCGTTGTGCGGTCGCAGCGGATTGCTGCTGCAGCATAGCGAAATCTGTAAGCCATAAAACCGTGGAGTTCAGTAAGACGCGCAGACTGCACTCTCTACCCGCAAAACAGCCTCCTGCCGGAACTGTTGTTTGTAGTTGTTCATGATCTCGGCAATCGCCACATCACTGGCGGGCTCTCCGTGATGAATGACATTGAGCACATACGAGTCTTCCTGAATGATGTTGCCCGCAGCAGATTGCCATTGTCCGTAAGCCTTCCATATGGACAAGCCTTGCGGAAACCTGGGGGTGATCACATCTTCGACGAAAGATTGCCACTGTTCATCGCTAACCTGACCATCTGACTTGCCCGTGCCGAAGTAAAGCGTTTCACTGACACTCTTGTTCTGCCCTGCTCCGCAGGGTTGCGTGCCCACGCCTGCACAGCCCATCAAACTGATCAGTACCAAAACGACGCCCATGAACACAGCCCAACGATGCATTGAATTGAATTGCACGGATTGGTTTTCTTGTTGGATAAAAAGCATGCGCCTGAGAATACTCAAATTCTGACAAAGTAGGGAAGTGCGATCAACACGATCCCAATCACGACCAGCCATAAAGTGCTGGAGACGAAATAGGGAAAGATCATCAGCATTAAGCCACAAATCAGCGGAACAACAGCGCTCTGCTTTTTGCCATACATGAAGTAACCGAGCCCGATTGAGCCAAACAGTAAACCCCACATCAGCCATGCTTCGTTCAATGGCGATATCCCTAACTCATTATCCGGCGCGGGTCTCGTCGGTCGCAGGCAAAGTTTGCGCGATTGCACGCCACCGGCCTAGCGCCGTCTTAAGCGGCCGCGGCGCGACCAAACATCAGGAAACATCGAAGCCTCTCGCCGCGGTCCGCTTGAACACATAGTTGAACACCAAGTTATTTGTGACGAAAGCGTGCCATTGAGTTGGCCGTTTCCGGCAGTGCTAAGCAAACTCGCTACTCCTGCTAATTCTTGTTGAAAACGTTCCCGCGGAGGCTGTGTGAAAACCCAAAACCAGAAATCTCAAGTAGGAATTACTCTCTATATTTCTTGGTTTCAGAGCTTGATGTGGGGTTCTCA
>JAWXBM010000152.1:0-7136 GCA_034440115.1 Lysobacterales bacterium
ATACGGTGTTTTGGGACTCAGCGAGCAGCCCGAATTGCGCATGGGCACCTTTGTTCATGCAGAAATCGAGGGCGCCTGGATGGAGAATGTTGTGGTATTGCCCAGGGCAGCCCTGCGTGACGGCAATACTGTGCTGGTCGCCAGCCCGGAAAAGGAACTCGAAATCCGCACTGTCGAGATCATTCGCTCTGAACCACAGGTTATTTATGTGAGTGGGGGTCTGAATAATGGTGAGCAGGTGATCATCAGTTCCATAGAGGCGCCAATACCGGGTAGCAAACTGGTAATTGCTGGCGAGCGCGAAGCTACGGATGTGAAAACCAATACGAGCGAAGTTATTGTGTCAGAGTCAGCGCTATGACCTCGGAGCGCAATGATCCATTCAATGCTCTGATATCCTGGTTTGCCAAAAATTCGGTTGCTGCCAATTTATTGATGTTCATCCTGATCGCGGGCGGTCTGTTTTCGGTTTATACCATCAAGAAAGAAGTCCAGCCCCGAGTAGATACCAATTATATTTCCATCAACGTACCCTTCCTTGGTGCAACACCGGAAGATGTGGAAGAAGGCGTTATTATAAAAATTGAAGAAGCCATTCAGGATATTGAGGGCATCGAAGAAATTATATCCACCGCCAGCCGGGGGATGGGCAGTGTGACTGTGGAAGTAAATGCTGACTATGAAGTGACGGAAGTCATGGACCTGGTAAAAAATCGCGTGGATGCGATTTCAACCTTTCCGGAGAACACCGAAAAACCCATCATCGCGCGCACCAATTTCCAGCAGCAGGTAGTAATGGTCAGCGTTTACGGGGGCGTGAGCGAGCGCACACTGAAGGAATTTTCCAAACAGGTACGTAATGAAATTGTCAGCCTGCCTGGTGTTACCCGCGCTGAAGTCATGGGTTCAAGGCCATACGAAATCAGCATTGAAGTCAGCGAATTCGAATTACAGTCCTATGACCTGACCTTGATTGAAGTAGCCCAGGCCGTGCGCCGCAGTTCTCTGGACTTGTCTGCCGGCAGCATACGATCTGATTCAGGTGATGTACTGGTTCGCACCAAAGGACAAGCTTATACGGCCAAGGATTTTGAAGATATTGTCATTCGTACCAACCCGGATGGCACGCGGGTTCGCTTGCAAGACGTTGCCACAATCAATGACGGTTTCGTTGAGGGTGAGTGGTTTTCTGAATACAACGGCAAGCCTGCCATTACCATCCAGGTCTTGTCTGTGGGCAGCCAGAGCGAACTGGATATTTCTGCCACAGTTCACGAATGGGTTGAGCGCAAATCAAATTCTCTTCCTGCAGATATACAAATTTCCGCCTGGGCTGATGTCAGCTATTACCTGAAGGGTCGGCTGGACATGATGACCAAGAACATGGTCATGGGCGCCGCACTGGTATTCCTCATCCTGACCCTGTTCCTGCGCCTGAAACTGGCGTTCTGGGTAATGCTCGGCTTGCCGGTTGCGTTTTTGGGAGCTTTTTTCCTGCTGCCACTGGTAGACGTGAGCATCAATATGCTCAGCCTGTTTGGCTTCATTCTGGTATTGGGCATTGTGGTGGATGACGCCATCGTCATAGGTGAAAGTGCCTACACCAATATGCGAGCCAAGGGTCACTCCATTGAGCATATCGTCGAAGGAGTTCAGCAAGTCGCGGTTCCAGCCACGTTTGGAGTATTGACAACCATCGCAGCTTTCATACCCATATTGATGGTTTCGGGCTCGGCAGGCCAGTTTTTCTCAGCCATCGGCTGGGTGGTCATACTCTGCCTGGCGTTCTCCCTTATTGAATCAAAACTGATTCTGCCGGCGCATTTATCGCACATGAAGATCAAGCACTACGGCAAGGATACGAAAAATCCATTTGTTCGCTTCCAGCGCTTCTTTAGCGAAGGATTGCATCATTTTGTCGACAACCGTTACATACCTCTGCTGGAAAAATCCCTCAAGCATCCTGGGTTGGTGCTTTCGTCCTTTGTCGCAATGTTGATACTTTCCATCGGACTGTTGGCGGGAGGCATTCTGAAATTCGTGTTCTTCCCCGACATTACTTCCGACTTCCTGCAGGTCGAAATAGAAATGAACGAAGGCACAGCACCGGCTAAAACAGAAACGGCCATTCGCCAGATCCAGGACGCCTTGTGGGAAGTGGACAAACAAGTCAGCCAGGAAAATGGGTTGGAACCCGGCAGCGTAGTGACCAGTGTTTTGTCATGGGTAAATTCCGACACCAGCGGACAAATGATTACGGAACTGGTCAAGGAAGAAGTGGTGATTTCCGGCCCCGAAGTTTTGCGCCGCTGGCGTGAGCAGACCGGAGAGATTCCCGGCATCAAAACCCTGGGATTTGAAGGAGCAGCAGGTGGCCCAGGTGGTGGCCCGGACTTTTCCGTGCAGCTGATCGGCAGCAATATTGGGCAAGTGGGGCGGGCCGCAGCTGAATTGGAACGTCGTGTGCGGCAGTATGAAGGGCTTTATGACATTCGCAACAGCCACGACCGCGGCACAGAGGAAATCAAACTTAACATCAAGCCTGAAGCCGAAACTCTGGGACTCAGCCTGTCAGATCTCGCCCGCCAGGTGCGAGCCGGTTTTTATGGCGAAGAAGTTCAGCGCATCCAGCGCGGTCAGGACGAAGTTCGGGTCATGGTCCGCTATCCGGAAAATGAGCGCGACTCGGTGGGTTATTTGAATAACGTGCGAATTCGTACACCTGATGGTGGCCGGGTACCTTTTCACGCGGTAGCTGCGGTTGAATACTCAGAAACACCCAGTCGCATTCAGCGCTTTGATCGCGAGCGCGCTGTTCTCATTTCGGCCAAGGTCGACAAAGATAAGTTCGAGCCAGGCAAAATCACCCAGGACATTCTCGAAAATGAATTGCCCGAAGTCCTGTCGCAGTTCCCCGGAGTGCGTCATCGGCTCAGCGGTGCCACACGCAGCCAGCAGGAAGTACAAACCGACTTGCTGAAAGGTGCGGCGTTTGCCTTATTCCTGATCTACGCACTAATGGCCATTCCGCTAAAATCATATTCTCAGCCCCTGATCATCATGTCCGTCATACCCTTTGGAGCCATTGGCGCTCTGGTGGGACACTGGATACTGGGCTTACAGGTCAGCATGCTGAGCTTCTTTGGCTTGATTGCCCTGGCTGGCGTGGTAGTGAACGACAGCCTGATTCTGGTTGATTTTGTCAACCGCGAACGCGCACAAGGCGTGGAGCTCAGGCATGCCGTAATTGATGCGACGAGAAAACGGTTCCGTGCCATCCTGCTGACCTCCTTGACCACGTTTTTCGGCTTGGTGCCAATCGTGCTTGAAACCAGCCTGCAAGCCCAATTGGTTATCCCCATGGCCGCTTCATTGGCCTTTGGCATCCTGTTTGCAACCGTCATTACCCTGTTCCTGATTCCTTCCCTGTACATCGTTCTGGATGATTTTGGACATTGGTGGCGCAATGCCTGGAGCCACATCCTGCCAGAGAAGCTGGCAACCAAGGATTCAGCACCACACCAACCAGCACAGGGCCATTCAACTGTAAACCACAGTTCCGAGCAGGTGTAGGTCAAGGTTATTGAAGAACTCGAGGTTTGCTGAACCAGGGACTGTGAACACTGCTTGGATCATCACTGCTGGTGGCGATTCAAATAGTGTCAGCAGGCCGTAATCTTCAACCATTTGATCACAGCGACATAATGACCATCAAAGCCTTGCAGCAATGTGCCCAGAGCAAACTTGCACCAGACCCATCGGCAAGACTGGAGGCTGAAATCCTGCTGTGCCACGCGCTGGAAGTAAGTCGTTCATTCCTGTTCGCCAATCCGGAACTGGAAGTTCCGCTGAAACGCCGTGCTGATTTTATGCACCTGCTACAGCGGCGCATGCAAGGAGAACCCATTGCCTACCTGGTGGGTAAGCGCGCGTTCTGGACTCTGGATTTGAAGGTGACGCCTGATGTGCTGATACCCAGGCCCGAAACAGAGCGATTGGTTGAATTAGCCCTGGAAAAAATCCCACCGGGCAGCAACTGGCGAATTGCTGACCTTGGAACGGGCAGTGGCGCCATTGCTCTGGCTATTGCCAGTGAGCGCCCAAGTTGCCAGGTTCACGCCACAGACATCAGCGAGCCAGCGTTTACACTGGCCTGTGAAAATGCCCGTCTGCATGGTTTGGCAAGAGTGCACTTTCACTGTGGCTCGTGGTTGCAGCCTCTGTCAGGCCAGTTTCACCTTATAGTCAGTAATCCACCCTACGTTGATCAGAACGACCCTCATATGCAACAAGGGGATTGCCGTTTTGAACCGGCTTTAGCTTTGAGCCCGGGGATTGATGGAATGTCTGCCATCAGGGAGATTGTCAAAGAATCTCTGCATAAATTACACGCTGGTGGATGGTTGCTGGTGGAACATGGCTATGAGCAAGCGCAGGGTGTAAGAAGTATTTTAAGGCAAGCCGGATTCGTTTTTGTAAGTACGCAACAGGACTTGGCGGGATTGGACAGGGTCTGCATCGGACAACTACCCAAAACCAAAACAGATCAGCATCCTGCCGATCTGTTGGTTAAAGCGCCCGTGTGATGAGTTGACTATAGGCCATCTGTAAATATTTGTCAATTCGTGTCAATGCACGCATGTCAGTGCAATTGGCGATGTACCGCTGCCAGCCCCGCTCCCAGAATGAACGCAATCATCATCACAACACCGTAACGATTCAACATTTCGATGCGTTTTACGCGCTTGGTATTGACCAGGGTGCATTCCACGCTGCTGCCCGGCAGTACCAGCAAATGACGACAGTCACGTTCATCGGGTATAAAACTGTCTTCGCTCGCCTCGTAAACTGAGCAATTGCTACCCTGCTCAGGTACTTCTGCAATCAGCCAGCCGTCGGGTTGATCCTGGTTGACATTCAGTGGGTGAAAATCGCCTAACCCTTGGCAGATCAACTGAATCTCCACTGCGGCCTCATCATCCGCTGCACCCACCCATTTTTTGTACACCAACACTTCAGCGGCTTCGGGCAGAGTTTTACCCAAGCCTTTTACCTGGGCCTGCAGCATGGTTGGAACAATCCAACATGCCAGGATCAGACCAAGGCTCAGGATTTTCCAATAGGATTCAGCGTGTCGGTTCATTATTTTTCTATTGTGCAAAAAAAATCCCCGCGGTGCATTGCAGCCGCGGGGATATTTTTCAAACTATCAGCTTTGCTGCTGTGTCTTCAGAAATCAGACAAAGCGACGGAAGCCTACGAAACCAACACCCAGCATCAGCAGAGCCATGATCGCCATGCCGTACTGGCTCAGCGTAGGAATGCCTTCGAAGAATACGGTGTTCGTAATAACGCATGAATCGCCTTCACCCGCTGATACGTTCAGATTATCGCAACCATTATCAACTTCAATGGCGCTGTCATAGACGTTTTCATATACATAGCAGTCGCTGCTGGGGAAGCCAGGACGTACGAAGAACGTAAACGTATCAGAAACTGGGCCTTCACTGGAATCCCAGCCGATTTGGTAATAGCTGTTGTGATTGGAAACTTCTTCAGATACTTCATCGTCGAAAATATTGTTGCACCATGCGTAGACTTCATATCCCAGGTTTACGTTGTTGTTATCGCCTTCGATAACCCAATTCTTGGTCACTACGATTTCAACTTCATCCGGGCTGTTGACGATGTCACATTCGTACTCACCACCGTTTGGAATAGCACTCCATTCGCATCCACCAGCAATGCCGTCACCCGAGTAGGATGCAGAATAGCCATCGGTTACGTCACCTTCATCAATTGAGCAATTCAAGGTGCCTGCGGTATAAGAAGTAACCACGAACTCAACTGAATCGCCATCGCCCAGAACCTTGTCCTGATCCAGAATAACGCCGGTGTTACAGTCAATAGAAATAGTCACTTCGTCAACGTCGTTGCCGTCAGCAAAGGTTTTGGTTACTGCGAAGGTAGCCCGTGTATCAATTTGAGCCATAGCCAGACTTGGCAGCATCACTGCGCCGAGTACTGACAACATAATTGCACGTTTCATATTCATTTATTTCTCCGTTAGCGGATCAAGGTTTCGCACTTTCTATTAAGAGCGCTTACCTGTCTCCATCACTCCTAAAAAATATTGTTTGACGCGACTTTAATATCTCGCTTTTCAAACACTTCTTTTCGGACTTCCGCCTTCATCGCCAAAACAGATCGTAGGTCTGACGGGTCCATGCGCTGCATTATCCATGACTTGTAAATTTGTGTCAATTTATAAATGACAATTAATTTACTCTGGATGAAGACGACAGATTATCTTGAGGTGGCTGATCTTCATCCCTCAGCAGGTTCTTATCGACATCTTCTTCATCGGCCGACAAATCAGCCAACCCAGAGTCCAACTGCTTGGTATTACGTGCACCCAGTTCTCTCAACATTTCGGTTTGACGGACCAGATTACCGGCACCGGTGGATAGCTGACCAAATGCTTCGTCATAGCTTTGCTGGGCCTGTTGCAATCTGTCGCCAAGCTTCTGTAAATTATCAACAAAACCGCAAAACTTGTCGTATAGCATGCCGGCCCGACGGGCGATTTCATGGGCATTGCGGTTTTGCCTGTGTACCGCCCAAACCGAAGCGACGGTACGCATGGTTGCCAGAAAATTAGTAGGGGAAACCAGAGCGATGCGATGATTCAGGGCGAATATGGGCAGATCTGCGTCTGCCTGCAACGCGGCGATCAAGGCGGATTCAACGGGCACAAACATCAGTACAAAATCCAGCGCATCGAGGCCAGGCAGCTCGGCATAACGTTTTTCGCCCAGATTTTTTATGTGTTGCCGGATTGAAGCAATATGCTCTTTCAAGGCCGTTTCACGCTGCTCATCGGTCTCTGCCGACTGGTAGCGAGTCCATGCCGCCAGCGATACTTTCGAATCCAGCACAATCGACTTGGCCTCAGGCAGATGCACGACCAGGTCTGGCTGTACCCGTTGCCCGTCATCGGTGGTGATGGAAAACTGCGTGGAATAATCCTGGCCTTTCTGTAGGCCAGCCATCTCCAGCAAACGTTCCAGCTGCTGCTCGCCCCAATTTCCCTGTGCTTTGACATTGGTCGTCAGTGCCCGCGTCAGGTGAGTAGC
>JAWXBM010000153.1:0-8892 GCA_034440115.1 Lysobacterales bacterium
AGTGATCGCCACCGGAAGCCGATTTTTTTGCGCCATTGAGGAAAGAAATGGCCAGGCGTTCCATGGCATCGGCGCGGCGTGAAGCCACGGGTACTGGCATGGGCCTGTCAAGCGGTTCTTTAGAGGACGTTTCCGCGGAAACTTCTGCGGGAACGTTTTTCTGTTCGTGGAACAATTGTTCCATGGCGGATTGCAACGCTGCGTTGATCAGTGCGCCGTGTTCCGGGGTGAAACGGCCTTTGAACACCCAGCAACCATCGTCATCGACATACCAGGTGAGTTGCCGTTGCTGGTAACGCAGGTTTTCGTTCTCGAGCGCTTCCAGACGCTTGTGACGGCGATACAATCGCACTTGCTTTTCCACGTGACTGGCGGTGCCGCACAGGGCGACACCCAACAATGCATCTTCATTCTTTGCGGTCGCCACGCGGGTCATGGCCCGAGTCTTGGAATAACTGATTTTGCCTTCCTGGAAGGCTGCTCTGATCAAAGGCAAACCAGGCAAAGCGCGGGCGGTACGCACCCGTTCCCGGGCGGCGCCAAGGTTTATCCCGCATTTCCAGTTCAGCCAATGGGCGCAGGAGTGGATGCCGGAGCCATGCCAGCCGCCGTGTTCGTCGAAGCGGCCGATTAATTCCAGCAACTGATAGGTACCGGCATCGAGATGGGCGGATAGTTCAGTGATTTCATCACCCAACTGCTCAAGGCTTTCAAAGTACTCCGGGCAGGGGAATTCTGACGGGCGTGAAAGCGGGGCGGATGAAAAAGTGTTTGAAGCGGTATCGGAATGAAGCTTTTGCATGGTGATCTGCCACTGGTTTATATACTATATAAATATATACATTATAGCGTAATATATCCATATAATCAGTGTATTATGTGCACTTATTCTTGTTCGCTTTGTCGCAATCTGAGTCTGGAAACAAGCTGATCATGCATCGTCTTCAACTGCTTTCAACCCCGCTGGAACGGGGACTATCAATTGCCCACTATGATTGGGGAAGATCCAAAAATTTGAATGTGCTCAGCCAATACCGAGTCGGATTTCAAACTCCTTGCCAGAATGCTTAAACCACAACAGCAGGTACTCGGCGAAGGATCGGCGAACCAGAATATCGATACCTTCATCATCAGTTGCTGCAAGCAAGACAGCGGCCTTGGCCAAGCCGGTCTGGGCACAGTCGCCGGCTTTGAACACACTGGGATGCAGGTCCAGCGTGCAGCCTTTGGCCAGCACTTCCCGGGCTTTTTCGCCGCGCAGGGTCAGACAGATATTGCCGCCGCTCACAACGACCAGGCTGTGGTGCAGGCCTTTGAGTGCCTGTTCGAGATTCGGCAGCAGTTTGTCATTGCGCTCCGGCCTTGTCTCGATCAGCCATTCGTCCGGCCCGAGCCAGAAGATGCGCGGTGTTTGATGCTCAGCTGTTTCAATAAATGTATTCGCCGACAGGGGGAGTTCCAGACCGGTACAGCTGTTCACAACGGTCAGAAAATCAGTTGCCGAGCTATCGCCGCGCAGATTGAAATAGTTCCGATCAGGGTTAATAGTCACAATCAGATCAGACTGATCTGCTGGCGGCAGTTGATCCAGTAGTTTCTCCAGGCCATGCCGGCGCATTCTGGCATCAAACATTTTGCCGCTCCCCATGGGCATCATAAAAAACCGGCGTGACGATTTTTACTGCAGTTCGAAGTCCGTCGGCCGAGACTGCAAACAGGATTTCGCCCCTGCGCTCACGACCGCTGGCGACCAGGGCCAGGGCGATGGGCTTATCCAGGCAGGCGCTGATGTAGCTGGAGCTGACGTGGCCGCACATGGGAACCGGAGTCGGTACATCCGGATCGACCACCAGTTGCGCGCCTTCGGGCACTTTGGTTTTGCTATCCAGCGATTCCAGGCCGACCCATTGTTTTCGATCCGCCCGCAGCGCATCGGCTCGCGACAGAGAACGTTTGCCCAGGTAATCGCGGTCTTTGCGTACCATCCAGTGCAGCCCCAGGTCGCGGGGATTGACTGAGCCATCGGTATCCTGGCCAACCATGAAAAAACCTTTTTCGGCCCGCAGCACATGCATGGTTTCGGTGCCATACGGCGTGATCGACCAGGCTTCACCCGCGTCCATCAGCAGCTGCCATAGGTGCAGGGCGAAACGGCTGTCGATGTTGATCTCAAAAGCCAGTTCACCGCTGAAGCTCACCCGGAACAGTTGCACCGGCAAGGCGGCCAATTCGGCATCGCGCACCGTCATAAAGGGAAAGTCTTCTGGAGTTAGTGAAATACTGCAGCCGAGCTGCTGTAACAAACGGCGACTGTTGGGCCCGGCCACGGCAATGGTTGAGAATTGTTCTGTGACTGAAGTGAGGAATACTTGCAATTCCGGCCATTCGGTTTGCAGCCAGGATTCCATCCACGCCAGCACCTGCGCCGCGCCGCCGGTGGTGGTGGTGAGATAAAAGGAAGTTTCATCCAGGCGCGCCATCACACCGTCGTCTTTTACCATTCCGTCTTCACCCAGCAGAATGCCGTAGGCGCAGCGGCCGACCTTCATGTTAGCGATGGAGTGGGTGTACAAACGCTCCAGAAATTCCACAGCATCGGGCCCTTCCACGCGGATTTTGCCCAGGGTTGAGGCATCCAGTATGGCCAGTGATGAACGCACAGCGAGGCATTCACGAGCAACCGCCTGAGGCCGGGTTTCCCCAGCTTGCGGAAAATACTCCGGCCGCAGCCACTGGCCCACCACTTCAAATTCAGCCCCGGCTGATTCATGCCATTCATGCAGCGCAGTCTTGCGCACCGGGTCGAACAACTGGCCCACACCCACACCGGCGCACAGGCCAAACGTGACCGGCGTATAGGCTGGACGAAACGTAGTGGTGCCAATGCTGGCGATGGGTTGGTCCAGGATTTCGGCAACCACGCCCATACCATTGATGTTGCCCAGCTTGCCCTGATCAGTACCAAAGCCCAAAGCCGTATAGCGTTTGACATGCTCAATATTGCGATAGCCTTCACGCAAGGCCAAACGCACATCGGCCACGCTGGTGTCATTCTGGAAATCGATAAATTGCCTGGGGCACCGATCGGCATCTTGGGTCGCGGGCACACGCCACAGTGCTTGTATTGGGTGTGTGGGCGATGTTTGGGTAGTGGGCGCCGCCAATTCAATCGGGGCAAATCCGCAATCACCAGCTGCGGCCAAACCCACCTGCGAACCTTGCAGCAGGCAATCCTGCAAATCCATCGCGCCATTGCCAGCTCCGGCCGAGCGCGTGGCTTGCACGGCAACATCCGGGACAAAACATTGCAGCTCGTCGTTCCAGCGGTTCTTGCCACCGGATTGCGAATGCAGATGCACGCTGGGACTCCAACCGCCGGACATGGCCAGCAGATCGCAGGCAATCTTGATGCTGCTCTCTACGGTCTTTGAACGATCACCAGACCAGGCTGCAACGGCTACTTCCTGCAGCCCTGATGCACCGTCAACGTCACAGACGATATGCCCCCTGAATACCGTGATGCCGAGGCGCTCCACCTCAGCGTGAATTGCACCAGCGCCCTCGGCGCGACTGTCCACGATGGCCGCGACCGCAGCGCCTGCCTGGTGCAGGTCGATGGCCGTCTGGTAAGCGGAATCATTATTGGTGAACACCACAGCGCGCCGCCCCGGGCAGACCGCATAACGTTGGATGCATTGGGAAACAGCGGATGCCAGCATAATGCCTGGCCGGTCGTTATTGCAGAACACCAATGGCCGCTCAATGGCGCCTTGTGCCAGCACTACCTGCTTAGCACGCACCCTCCATAAGCGTTCGCGCGCCCGATACAAAGACTGTCCCAGAGATGATTCGTCAGAGCTGATGTTGCAACGCTCCGAAAGGGTGAGAAAATTGTGATCGTGATAGCCAAACACCGTGGTGCGCGGTAAAAGCGTAACGTTGGGCGCGCCCTTCAGCTCGGCCAGTATCGCTTCGAGCCAATCAGTGGCGAGCTGTCCATCTATGCTGGCCATGGCGCTGGCTGCTGTGCTGAGCAGGCTGCCGCCCATCTCGCTTTGTTCATCAGCGAGGATCACCCGCGCACCGCTGCGTGCGGCAGCCAGGGCTGCCATCAGGCCGGTTGGCCCGGCTCCGGCAATCAGCACATCACAATGTGCGTTGATGTGTTCGTAGTGGTCCGGATCGGCTGAGTCGGGCGCCTTACCCCACCCCGCTGAGGCGCGGATCACGTGCTCATAAACGCTCCACAGCTTTCTCGGCGCCATAAAGGTTTTGTAGTAGAAACCCGCCGCTAACAGGCTGCTGCAGCGATCAAAAACAGCCGCCAGATCAAAGTGCAATGAGGGCCAGCCGCGCGGGGAGCGGGCTTGCAGCCCTTCATACAAGATGATTTCAGTGGCGCGCAGATTGGGCACGGTGGCGGCACCACTGCCGAGCTGAACCAGGGCATTCGGTTCTTCAACGCCCATGGCGACAATGCCGCGCGGACGATGCAGTTTGAAACTACGGCCAATGACTTTAATGCCATTGGCCAGCAATGCCGATGCCAGAGTGTCACCCGCATAGCCCTGTAATGCCTGGCCGTTGAAGCTGAAGTTCAGGGGCTTGCTGCGATCAATGCGGCCAGCGGACTTGAGGCGATATTCTTGCATCAGTCGGATTGCTCGTTATTCATGGTGGCGCCGTGCAGAATATAACTGCCACTGATCCGGTAAGTCACCGTATCGCGCTCCACGCCAAACCAACGTCGACAACCCAGGCTGTGGTTCCACAATTCCTTGTGCGCGCCGCGCACATTGCTGCGCATAAACAGATAGTCGGCCCATTCAGCATCGTTCAGGGCATCAGGTTGCTTCGGCCGGACGATGCCGGCTTCGCCGCCGTAGTGAAATTCTGTTTCAGCGCGCTCGCCGCACCAGGGACAGGTGATCAGTAGCATGGTTAATCCCTCCCGTTGCTCAGTGCGCCACCGCCGCAGCGCCGTGCTCATCAATCAGGGCCCCGCTGGTGAAACGATTCAGGGCAAAAGCAGCATTCAGTTCATGCGGCTCATCCCGCGCAATGGTATGGGCAAATACCCAACCGGAAGCGGGCGTGGCTTTGAAGCCCCCGGTGCCCCAGCCGCAGTTGAAATACAAACCCGCAAGCGGAGTTTTGCTGATGATGGGACAGGCGTCCGGGCTGACGTCCACAATGCCGCCCCACTGCCGCAGCATGCGCACGCGGCTGAAGCTGGGGAACAATTCGATGATGGCCTGCATGGCATGCTCGATGGTCGGAAAACTGCCGCGCTGACCATAGCCGTTATAGGCATCGATACCGGCACCGATCACCAGCTCGCCTTTGTCCGACTGGCTGATATAGCCGTGTACCGCGTTGGACATCACCACTGTATCCAGCACCGGTTTCAAAGGCTCTGAAACAAAGGCCTGCAAAGGGTGGCTGATGATGGGCAAGCGGATATCGCCCATGGCAGCCAGCACGCTGGCGTGCCCGGCCACCACCACACCGACCTTGTTGGCCGAGATAGCGCCACGGCTGGTCTGCACGCCGGTGATTTTTCCGTTGCTGCGATCCAGCCCGGTTACTTCACACTGCTGAATAATGTCCACACCCAGCGCATCGGCCGCGCGGGCAAAACCCCAGGCCACGGCATCGTGTCGCGCCACACCGGCGCGCCGCTGCAATGAAGCGCCCAGTATCGGATAGCGCGCCGACTTCGAGGTGTTGAGTCCGGGAATGGCCGCCGTAACCTGTTCGGTAGAGAGCATCTCTGCATCGATACCGTTGAGCCGGTTGGCGGCCACGCGACGTTCGATGTCGCGCATGTCCTGCAGGGTATGGCCGAGGTTGTACACGCCGCGCTGGCTGAACATTACGTTGTAGTTCAGCTCCTGGCTGAGGCTTTCCCACAGCTGCATAGACTTTTCATACAGCAGCGAGGCTTCGGTCCACAAATAGTTGGAGCGCACGATGGTGGTGTTGCGAGCCGTGTTGCCGCCGCCTATCCAGCCCTTTTCCAGCACGGCGATATTGCGCAGACCATGCACTTTGGCCAGATAATAAGCCGTAGCCAAGCCATGTCCGCCGCCACCTACGATGATGATGTCATAGTGCTTCTTCGGTTCGGGGGAGCGCCAGGCGGAAGGCCAGTCGCGGTTATGTCCCCAAGCCTTGCGCAGCAGGTTGAATGCAGAGTATTTCGTCATGTCGGCAGGGTTTTGAGCAGAGCTTTCAGATTTGTGGTTGTCAGGTTCATTTCGTCAGGTTCGTTTTATTGGGACTCGTTGGCACCATTAACATCGCGCAAGCGTTCATTGCGCGGATCGAAAGGGCTGTCGGCAATAACCGTGGCAGCGAAGTTCTTGCCGAGAATTTCAATCTCCATGGTGGTGCCCAGCACGGCCCATTCGGAGTGCACCATGGCCAGCGCCAGCGATGCTTGAATGCGGCAACCAAAATTACCACCGGTGGCGCGGCCGATCAGCTCGCCGTTACGCAACAAGGCATTATTGCCCAGGGCATCGGCGTCTTCCACGTCATGCACTTGCAGTGTGACCAACTGCTGGGTCAGGCCCGTTGCCTGTTTTTGCAGCAGCGCCTCGCGGCCCACGAAATCTCCTTTCTGCAGATCGACAAAACGCTCCATGCCCGATTCAAAGGCCGAGTATTCGATCGACAGTTCGGTACCGATCATGCGGTAGGATTTTTCATAGCGCATGGAGTCCATGGCGCGAATGCCAAAGGGTTTCAGGCCGAGGTCTGCTCCGGCCTCCATCAGCGCATCAAAAATTTGATTCTGGTGTTCGATGGAATGGTGCAACTCCCAGCCCAGCTCGCCCACATAGTTCACTCGCAGGGCATTGACCGGCGCATCACCTATCTGAATGTTGCGGGCGCTCAGCCAGGGAAACGCAGCATTGGAAAAATCAGCCGATGAAACGCGCTGGAGCAACTGCCGCGACTTGGGTCCGGCCACCACCAACACGCCGATGGCGCCACTGAGCTGGGTAAACTGCACGCTGCCATCGTGCGGCAGGTGCTTTTGCAAATAGTCGTGATCCAGCCGTTGCCAGCCACCGGCAGATACCAGGTAAAAGGATTGATCCGATTCACGCAGCAGGGTGAATTCGGAATGCACGCCGCCGCGTTGATTCAGCGCGTGACACAGCGCGATTTTGCCGTTGACGCGGGGCAGGCGATTGGCTACAAAACCATCGAGGAGTTTTTCCGCGCCCGGCCCGGCAATGCGGCATTTGGCGAAGGAAGTCATATCCAGCAAGCCGACGTTTTGAGTGACGTTCCCGACCTCCCGCCCAACGGCCGCAAACCACTTCGAGCGGCGGAAGGACCAGTCGTCTTGCTGCACCATGCCATCGGTGGCAAACCAGTTGGGCCGCTCCCAGCCGGATTTCTGCCCGAACACAGCCCCGAGAGCCTGCATGCGCTCGTAACAGGGCGCTGTGCGCAAGGGCCGCGCCGCAGGGCGCTCTTCATCCGGATAATGAATCACGAACACATTGGCGTAGGCTTCTTCGTTCTTTTCCAGCAGATAGTTGCGCGTGACGTAATCGCCGAAACGACGCGGCTCCACCCCCAGCATGTCTACCGTGGGTTCGCCTTCCACAATCCACTCGGCCAGCTGCCAGCCGGCTCCACCGGCTGCCGTGATGCCAAAGCTATGACCTTCGCTGAGCCAGAAATTATCCAGCCCCCAGGCCGGCCCGACGATGGGATTGCCATCCGGCGTGTAAGCAATAGCGCCGTTGTAAACCTGCTTCACGCCAACTTCGGCAAAGGCGGGAACGCGCGCCATGGCGGCTTCGATATGTGGCGTGAGTCGCTCGAGGTCTTCCTGAAACAGTTCGTACTGTGCTTCTGGTTTGGGGCCATCCACATAGCAGCACGGCGCGCCTTTTTCGTAGGGGCCCAGAATAAAGCCACCGGCTTCCTCGCGCAGATACCAGGAGCCGTCCGACTCACGCAATACGGCCATTTCAGGCAAGCCAGCCGCCCGGCGGCGCAGCAATTCGGGGTGGGGTTCGGTGACGATGAACTGGTGCTGTACCGGCATAACCGGCACATCCAACCCGACCATGGCGCCGGTCTGGCGGGCGTAACTGCCGCTGGCTGATACCACGTGCTCACAGACTATGTCGCCTTTATCGGTGTGTACCCGCCAACGACCGGAAGACGTCTGCTCCATGCCCAGTACGGCAGTGTTACGATAAATGCTGGCACCACGCTCACGCGCGCCGCGCGCCAAAGCCTGGGTCAGATCGGCGGGCTGGATATAGCCATCATCGGCATGCAGAATGGCGCCGACCAGGCCATCGATTTCGCATAAGGGCCAAAGCGCTTTGACCTCCGCCGGAGTGAGGAACCGCACGTCCACACCAATGGTGCGGGCAGTGGCTGCGTACTGCCGGTATTCGTCCATGCGGTCGCGGTTCATGGCCAGGCGCAAATTACCGACTTTACGGAAGCCCACGTTCAGGCCGGTTTCGGCTTCCAGTTCCTGATACAGCTTGACCGAATATTTGTGCAACTGACCGACGCTGTAGCTCATGTTGAATAGCGGTAGAAGCCCTGCTGCATGCCAGGTGGAGCCGGAAGTCAGCTCGGCTTTCTCCAGCAGCACCACTTCATCGCCCCAACCTTTTTTGGCCAGGTGATACAGCGCGCTGACACCCACCACGCCACCACCGATAACGACTACTTTGGCTGCCGTTTTCATGGCGTGGTTCCAGTTGCAGCGCTGCGTGAGCGCCGCCGCTGGCGCCCGGCCGTTGACTCATCGCTGAGCTTTGCAGCCGGTCTGCTGACTGCAGCAAACAGTTTGGTAAAGGGATGGTGTTTGTGTGGAATGGCCATGGCGGCGACAAAGTGCCC
>JAWXBM010000154.1:0-17323 GCA_034440115.1 Lysobacterales bacterium
CCTTAAGGCCGATCAATTCGGTGGGCATCATCGGTGCAGGCACCATGGGTGGCGGCATTGCCATGAGCTTTGCCAATGCAGGTATTCCTGTGACTTTGCTGGAAATGAACCAGGAAGCACTGGATCGCGGCATCGCCCTGTGTCAGAAAAACTATGATTACTCGGTGAAAAAGGGTCGCTTCACGGCAGAGCAGGTCAGCGGCATTATGGGTCGCATCAAGGGAACCACGTCTTACGATGACCTTGCTGACTGTGATCTTGTTATCGAGGCCGTTTTTGAAAATCCGGATATCAAGAAAACCGTATTCAAGCAACTGGATCAGACTTGCAAAGCTGGCGCCATACTGGCGACCAATACTTCTTATCAGAATGTTGATGACATCGCTGCGGTCACCAGTCGCCCGCAGGATGTGCTGGGCATGCACTTTTTCAGCCCGGCCAATGTGATGAAGCTGTTGGAAGTAGTGCGTGGTGAAAAGACCGCTGATGATGTGCTGGCTACCGTTATGAAGTTGGCACGCACCATTCGCAAGGTACCGGTGGTGTCACGGGTTTGCTACGGATTCATTGGTAATCGCATGCTCACGGGCTATTTCCGTGAAGCACAGATGTTGTTGCTGGAAGGTGCAACGCCTGCTCAGGTGGATGGTGCCATGCAGAATTTCGGCATGGCCATGGGGCCGATTGCGGTGGCTGATCTTGCCGGTCTGGATATCGGCTACAAAGCGCGCCAGGCATTAAAAGATCACGTGCCACATGCGGCCAACCGGGTTGCTGATGTGCTGGTCGAATCAGGCCGCCTGGGGCAGAAAAGCGGCGCAGGTTTTTACCGTTATGACCCGGCAACCAGACAACGCCTGGATGACCCTGAGGTAGAAGTCATCATTCGCGCCGAAGCCTCCAAGCTCGGTATTGAGCAACGTTCGTTCAGTGATGCAGAAATTGTTGAACGTGTAATTTATCCCCTGATAAACGAAGGGGCCCGAATTCTCAAAGAGGGCATTGCTCAGCGTTCCAGTGATATCGATGTTGTCTACCTCTACGCTTATGCCTTTCCGGCGCATCGTGGCGGGCTGATGTTTTATGCCGACACGGTGGGTGCCAAGGCAGTTTTTGAAAAGATTTGCGAGTTCCGCGACACGCTCGGCAGAGCCGATGACTGGCAGCCAGCCGCATTGCTGCAGCAATTGGCTGAGTCGGGTGCGCGATTCGGAAAATAAATCGTAGGCTATTCAGAAAAGGTGTATCAAACTGTGAAAACCAGAACCCAAAAATTGAACCAATACGCACGGACCTGGATTCATCGGATACACAGATCGGCTTGATGACCGGCACCGCATTTGCGTTTTTTTATGCGATTGCCGGTATTTACCTGGCACTCTTGGCTGATGTTTATAGTCGTAAGAAACTTATCTCAATATCCATAGTTGCTTGGAGTCTCTTTACGGCTTTGACAGGCGCCGCGCAAAACTTTTTGCAGCTACTTTTGGTGCGCGTTGGCATCGGAGTTGGTGAAGCAAGCGTTATACCTACAGCCAATGCATTAATTGCGGATTATTATCGTCCTGACCGCCGTCCTTTTGCGCTGACCATTTTTACTTCGCGTGCAATGATTGGTGTTATGACGGAGTCATTTTTTGGTGGTACAGTTGCGGAGTGTTCTTCATGCTATTGGCGCATCGTGCTTTTGTGAAAGCCATCAAAGAAGGTTTGCCCAACTCAGTTCCTGAGAAAGATGCCCAAACCACCTGATGAAACTGACTCAATGCAATAATATTGCCGATCTGCGCCGCCTGGCCCGGCGCCGGTTGCCGGCGCCAATGTTCCACTACATTTATGGCGGCGCGGATGATGAGTGGTCGCTGATTCGCAACACTGCCGCATTCGATGACTACGCGTTGCTGCCAAGTTATTTGCAAGATATTGCGCACATCGATCTCTCCACCCGTGTGTTGGGCTCATCTCTGGAATTGCCTTTTTTTCTGGCCCCAACCGGAATGTCGAGGTTGTTTCACCATGAAAAGGAGCTGGCTGCAGCGCGCGCTGCGGCCCGATACGGCACGCTGTACTCACTGTCCACGCTGGCGACCACCAGCCTGGAAGAGGTCGCTGGCGTCTCGAAGGCACCGAAAATGTTCCAGATTTACATTCTGAAAGACCGGGAATTGACCCGCGAGTTTGTCGAGCGTTGCAAGGCGGCGCAATATCAGGCGCTGTGTTTGACCGTGGATACTCCGCTGGCAGGTAACCGTGAACGCGACCTGGTGAATGGCATGAGCATGCCACCGCGTTTTAGCCTTAAAAGTTTGTGGAGCTTCGCTACCCATCCCGCATGGGGTATAAACTTCTTACGTTATCCCGATTTCCGGCTGGCAAACGTTGTGCACCGGGTGGATGCCATCGGCAAGGGTACCGTAGCTCTTATCGATTATGTCAACAGCCAATTCGACCGCACCGTTACCTGGGACGATGCGGCCTGGTTGGCGGAACAGTAGTCTGGGCCATTCGTGATCAAAGGCTTGCAAACGGCCGCAGATGCCCGGCTGGCGATGGAAATCGGCGCCACGGCCATCATGATATCCAACCACGGGGGCCGGCAACTGGATGCCACGCCGGCACCGATTGATTGTGTTGCTCCGATGAGGGATGCAGTCGGGGATGCCTTGGAGTTGATCGTTGATGGAGGAATCCGGCGGGGCACGCATGTGATAAAGGCGTTGGCTCTGGGGGCTAACGCCTATTCTGTTGGCCGACCGTATCTTTATGGCCTGGCTGCGGGTGGCCAGGCCGGAGTTGAACGGGCCCTGCATTTACTGCGGTCGGAATTGCTGCGCGATATGGCGCTGCTGGGCTGCAACAGCATTTCACAGTTGACTTCTGCGCAGGTGGGTTTGGTAAGGTCCAATTACCCAGTCTGACGTTGTGGCCGCAGCTTCAATAAAGGTCAAGACCTGCCCCAGTGAAGCTTGCATATGGAAGCCACGACATTAATGGGGTGCAAAACCGGCGGAATTGAATTCACCCAATCTCAGAGCAAGGCTCAGCAGCAGCACTACTGTGACGGCGTTACCAGCCAGTTTTACTGGCAGTTTCCGCAGTCTGCATGTTTTCTATTGAAGGGTTGATGGCATGGTCTGCCTATAGTGCAGTGACGATAGCGCGCTGACAAATAACCGGCCCGGACCAAGCCAAGGAATAATGTCAATATTTGAATCAGCGTAATTGCTGACGAAGGAATTTTCCATCTTTCATGACAATCGGCATTTCAGAGCGATAGCGCTCGAATACCGCAATATCTTCCAATGGGTTGCGATTAAGCACAATTAAATCAGCCAAGAATCCAACCGCTATTTGCAGTAATTTTTGATAGGCATGACTGGCGTATTGACTGCCGCGGGCCGAATGATGTGTCAAGCCAGGTGGTGGCTGCCTGAGAGTAACCGCCATCATCAAGGCGCGGATCACCAAGGCTTTCTTCATGCGCCGGTCCATGAACCAACCCACCACCCGGCAGGAATACAGATCGATCACTACTGCCAGGTAGATCCAGCCCCGTTGCGTCCACAGATACGTAATATCGCTTCCCCAAGTCTGGTAGGTGCCTGTGGCGAAAGCTCCCGCTTCAACACGTTCTGCGCCACCGGCAGCTGATGCTTGCTGTCAGTCGTTATCTTGTATTTACGCTTTGGCTTGACCTGCAAATTTAACCGCTTCATCAAACGACTGGTCCGGTCACGCCCAATTTCAAAGCCTTCCTGGCGCAAGTTTTGTATCATCGTGCGACTGCCCAAGCTGTCACGCGAATTCGAAAACAGTTCTTTCATGCGCCACCACATGGCTAGCTCCTGAACTGGAATGACCTTGTTGGGCTGATCTCGCCAGTCAGAATAGGCACTACGCTGCACCTCAAGCAGACGACACAAATGAATTGCCGGCCAGCGTTGTGCATGATCCTGGATAAACCCGAGCTTCACTTCATTTCCTTGGCGAAGTACTGGCTGGCTTTTTTCAAAATCTCCTTCTCCATCCGCAGCAAGCGGTTATCTTTGCGTAACCGTTTCTGCTCTTCACGCTCATCATCGTTTAAACTTGCACCTGAAGCCGCCTAATCAAATTGCTGCCGCCACTGCCTGAGTAAACTATCCCCTACACCCAAACTTCTGGCTGCCGCCGATACCTTGAAGCCCTGGTCGGTTAACAGTGCCACCGAGTCACGCTTGAAGTCTTCCGTGTAATTCCGTCTCTTGCTCGTTTCGGTTGTAATTGCCCACCTCGTTATGGAATTTTACAGCCTTAACTTGGTGTCCGGCTTTAGTAGACCACAACTCCTATTCCTCATCGGCTTTAACGCGTTCGGTGGCCCGTGAATAAAGATGCGGTTATCCTTCAATAAGGCGGGATAGCAAAGCACCAAAAAGAAAATGATCAGGAAAAACTGGGGGTTAGAAATAGGTGCGTATTGCGCCGGCAATCTGGTACTGCTCATCCACACGAAACAATAGCCGCCAGCGGTCGAATGTGGTGCAGGGGTGTGAAACCCCAAACCCTACGTAATCACCTACGCGCAAAAGAGAGTCGGTGGGACATTTGAGGAAGGTATGTTGGTCATTCAGGCTGGTGACTTCGTAGTCAGGCGGAGCAGGGTGGGGTAGTAATTCGCCAGCCGGTGTCCAGGCAATCAGCTTGGGTACATGCGCATCGGTACCAACATCACGTTTACCCATGGCACAGATCAGTAGGTTGGTCTCGGGTCGGGACTGAACCTGCGCCCAGACCTGCAGGGCAGGAGTGAGTGAAGGAGAGAGAGCCGCTGCTTCGGGGAATCGCTCAAGTAGGTTTCGAACCAACATTTGGTACATGCCGTTGTCATGACTGAGATAACAGCCAGATCGAATGACAACCTGGGTTGGTAAAGACAGCCCGTGCTGGTTGAGTTTTCCGGCTGCAAAATCGAAATACGCTGACCCACCGGCACTCAGTATGATCCGCTCACGGAACAGGCCGCGCTGATCGCACGCTCTGGCCAATTCTGCCACGTCATCGATCATTCTGTAGGCCCTTGCCTCGCCGTCCGTAGCCATCTGGAAAACACCCTCGAAGGTTTCTACGCCCACCAATGCAAGTTCATTGGGGTATTGGGCGATCTGCGTCGCAATTTTCAGCCCCGCTTCAACGGACCGCACGCCGGCTCGACCACCCTGCATGCCTACCTCAATAAGCAATTGCAATGGACGTTGCAATTTTCCGCGCCTGACCGCTTGGACGAGCGGTTCGAGCATTTCGATACTGTCGACCAGGCTGTAAAAGTCGAAATCAGGATCTTCGCGGAGTTCGCCAATCACCCAATCGGCTGCACCCGCTCCGATCAGTTGGTTGGCGAGAAAGATTCGTGATAGTCCAAACTTACGGTATGCACGGACGTGGTGTGCAGTAGCCGCGGAAATAGCCCAGGCGCCGTCCTCCATCTGTAATCTGAAAAGCTCTGGGGCCATAGTGGTTTTGCCATGGGGGGCAATGTCCACGCCGGTGAGAGCCAGAAAGCGCCGCATCCACTGACTGTTGTCATGTAAGGCCTGGTCGTTTAGTACCGCGACTGGAAAAAGCAGGCGATCGTCAAACAGTGAAAGGCGCAAGTTTTCAAGCTGCCTGACCACCAAGCCATCCATTTCGGGCGCTAGTCCTTTGTAGGTCCAGTCAAGCGGTGTGTCAATGTTAGGGTCGCGAATATCCATGTTTTGAATTTCAGGCTGTTGACAAACTATTTCGGATTATGCCATTGTGATCACATATATACTATTAAAAACGTGATAACCTCTTCGCGGCTCGAAAATAGATATCTGGACGTATTAAGATCAGCACCACTCAGTACACTGAAACAGAGGAAACAAGATGAAAACAATCAACAGTGGACCATATTCTGTTTGCCGGACTCTCATCCAGACCTTCCTGGGTGTCTGCGTTGCAACCCAGATCATGGGTGGAGCCGTATTTGCAGCTGAAGCCGACGCTGAGGGGGGGCTGATGGAAGAAATCCTGGTCACCGCACAACGTCGCGAACAAACCGTATTTGAGGTGCCTGCCAGTGTGTCGGTGTTCTCGCAGCAAATGCTCGAACGGCAGAACATTCACAGTTTTGCTGACTATGCCATCCGTATCCCCAGCCTGACTTTTGATCAGGTTGGCCTCATTGGCTATCGTGGTGCCGTGGATGTCACCATCCGCGGCGTACCAGGTCGCACCAATTATTATCTGGATGATACCCCCTTGCCAGTAGCGGATGTTCGTTTGTTTGACATTGAGCGAATAGAAGTGCTTAGAGGCCCACAAGGCACTCTGTATGGCGATGCCTCCATGGGAGGCACCATCAAAATTATAACCAACAAGCCATCTGCCGAAGGCTTTTCGGGTGCTTCTGCAGCCAGTTATGGAATTACCCAGCATGGAGATTCCTCCTTCTCGGCTGAGAGTTATGTGAATATCCCTCTCAGTGAAAGGGTGGCAATGCGGCTCACCGGTTATTATGAAGATGTCGGCGGTTACATTGACAATATACCTGCCAGTGACGGCCTGGGAGATCAGTCCGGCGGAATCCTGCCGTTTCGTTCAAATGTGCAGAAAGGTGTGAATGGGGGAGATCGCGAAGGAGTTCGGGCTGCCCTACGGTTTGAGGCAACTGATTCTTTGACTATAGATTTGAGCGCTTGGGCGCAAGACTTGGCATTGGGTGCTCGCTCTTTTTACGACAGAACCACGCCATTGCAGGTCTCCTACGGCGGTACGATGTTTGAGGAGCAGGAACTGCGCGTTTATAACGCGACAGTGAACTGGTCAAATGGCCCTTTTAACCTGCTGTCTTCTACAACCCAATACGCCAATGACACTATCAACTCGGAAGACATCACGGTATTTCTCGCGCGCGGATTGTTTGGCTTTTCTCCGAGTGTTTTTACTAACGCACAGCAGTTGAACAACGCTTTTCCATCGCCAGGGTTTACCCACGAGACCCGGCTCTCCTTTACCGGTGATTTAGGTGAAGTGCCAGTGTATGCAGTGGGTGGCGTGTTCTACAAAGATTCTGAAACCAACCGTGATCAGTACTGGTTCGACCTGCAAGCAATCGATGACATAAATGGTGCCATCGACCCTACCGGCGCACTGGGCTTTGATTTTGGCAACAACTTCGATGCACTCGGTGTGGAGCGTGGGTTGTGGGGGTTTCAACTCTTGCCGAACAAGCAGAAACAGTTGGCCTTTTTCGGCGAGGTTTCTGCCACGCTACGTCCCTGGCTGGAACTGACAGCGGGTTTGCGTTGGTTCGAATTTGACATCCATGAAACCCGCACAACCGATGGATTCCTGTTCCGGGGTTTTGAGACCCAGTCGGGTAAAACATCCGAGTCTGACGTGGTGCCGCGCTTGAATGTCAAAGCACACGCTTCGGAGAACGTCATGCTGTATGCAAGTGCCACGCAGGGTTTCAACATTGGCAGCGCTCTTGGGTCGTCTTTGCCTGCTATCTGCCAGCCTGCGCTGGATGAATTGGGATTGCAGGATGGCCCGATCAACCCCGAGTCGCTTTGGAGTTACGAGTTTGGAACCAAACTGCGCCTGTTTGATAGGCGCCTGACAATTGATGCAGCCGCTTACCGGGTGGACTGGACCGACATCCAGGAGTCCGTTCAATTTCCGGATAATTCCTGCCCGGAGTCTTTGGTCGGGAATTTCGGCGATGCAACCATCAATGGCGTTGAAGTTTCGTTTGTGGCGTTTCCTCTGGACAATCTCGAAATTGCCGGCTCGTTTGGCTACTCAGATTCCGATCGATCCAAACCAGCGCTTGGAAGCAATGCAGCAGAGCAGGTGGGCAACACCATCCTGACAACCTCATTGATGGTCGAATACACATTCCCAATCAGAGACCAATGGGACGGTTATATCGGTGGTGATCATCAGTACATCGAAGAAGGCAAAGAAGACAAACCTGGTACTCCTCGTTACCATGTCACGAATGTGCGACTGGGTGTGATGACCCGGGACCAGTGGGAAGTGGCACTGGTAGGCAGGAATATATTCAACAGCGATCCGATTTTGGTTACATTTGCGCCGGGTTCAATTGGGAATCTGCTACAGCAGGATGCCACTTTGAGGCCCAGGACGGTGAGTATTGAAGCGCGTATAAGGTACTAATGGGAGATAGATGAGCCAGTCACTGTTGTTAGCCGAGCTTCATAGCGCATGAGAATAAGCCGGGCTTGGGTCGTGGTCTTGATGTTGGCCATTGCCTACGCATTCTCATTCGTTGACCGTCAGATACTGGTTTTGCTGGTACAGCCGATACGGGCAGCCATCGAAATCGACGATGTCCAGTTCAGCCTGTTGCATGGCTTTGCCTTCGCGGTTACTTATGCCGTGTTCGGCTTGCCGCTGGGCTGGCTGGCAGACATTGGGAACCGCAAATACATCATTATTTTCGGCATAGTGGTGTGGAGCCTGGCTACTGCTGCTTGTGGCCTGGCGACCAGTTTCCAGCAGTTGTTCAGCGCGCGTATTTTTGTCGGTATTGGAGAAGCAGCGCTGGTTCCGGCGGTATACTCGTTGTTAGCTGACCTCTTTCCCAAAGACCAGCGTGCCCGACCTATGGCCGTATTCATGAGCGGCAGCACCTGTGGAGCCGGATTGGCTTTATGGCTCGGCGGCTTTGCCCTCGCGGGCGCTTCAGTTATGTCCAGTTGGCATATTCCGGTAATCGGAGTTGCAGATGCCTGGCGCGTTACGTTTATGCTTGTGGGCTTGCCGGGTGTGGCCCTGGCGGTAGCTCTTATGTGGGTGGTTCGCGAGCCTGCAAGGCGTGAGCTGGTTGAGCGATCTACGCATTCCAGGCAGATGTTTGGAACCCTCGGATATCTGTGGGGCCGGCGTAGTCAGATTATCCCAATGTACCTTGGCTTTGCCTGCTTTTCACTCGCTGTTTATGCGTTTTCGGCCTGGATACCGGAGGTGTTTCGTCGAAGCTATCAATGGGCGCCGCAAGATTTCGCCATGATTGCTGGGCCTGTACAAATAGGTGCCAGCTTATGCGGCGTGCTGTTGTCAAGTGTGATAATCGAATACTGGCAGCGCCGTGGGTACCAGAACTCGGCTTTACGGCTCAGCGTGATGGTGGCCGCTTTGCTGGCGGGGTTGATGATGCTTTTTGGCCTGGCGTCTACCGCCAATTTTAGCCTGATTGTTTTTGGCTTCTGCTGGTTTTTTATTGGCTTCCTGCTACCAGCGCCTGGCCTGGTTTTGCAGATGATCCTGCCACCACAAAGGGTGGCTCTGGCATCTGCATTATTCCTGCTGGTTGCGAACCTGATCGGCCTGAGTGGCGGGCCGACAGCTGTGGCGTTGATCACACGTTATGTGTTTCAATCGGATGCTGCGTTGGGAATATCGGTGGTTGTCGTTTGTGTTTTAGCGCTTCTCTTGAGTGCGAGTCTGCTTCAGCTTACTCGTAAACGTCTGTATATTGCTGGCACTGAAAGTGTGAACCCATGAACTGGGCTTAAAAGGTTTGAACAAGATGGCTCTCGGCATCAAGAGGATCGACAAAAATACACTGAATGAGCGTGTTTATGACGAGCTCAGACGTGCCATTATTTCTGGGCGGTTCCAACCGGGCATGACTGTCACCTTAAGGGCATTGGCAGCCCAGGTGGGCACCAGCGAGATGCCGGTGAGAGACGCGGTGCGGCGACTAGTCGTGGAACGTGCGCTGGTGAGCCGCGCGAATCGAACGGTGATGGTGCCAATACTGGATGAGGCTACATTTCAGGAAATCTGTGAAATTCGCATGCAGTTGGAAACATTGGCAACTCGAAAAGCGGTGGGTCAGCTGCAACCCTCCGACTTCACCGCACTACGCACTATCATTCAGGCCATGGCAGAATCCAAAACGTGTAATAAATACTTGGCACTGAATCAGGGGTTTCATTTCCGGATTTATGAGGCCGCGCAACGGCCGATGCTGCTCTCGATGATTGAATCGATCTGGATGCAGACCGGTCCGCTGATGAATGTGGTCGAGTTAACCACCGGTAAGACCGAAGCTGAAACCCATCATGCCGAAGTTGTAAATGCGCTCGAGCGTGGTGATGCTGACGCTGCAGCTGTGTCGATAGCCGCTGACATTGACGGAGCAGCAAAATTCATCAGCCAGTGGATACGCGAGCAAACCGAGTCTTGAGTACACTATACATCTACCGTAGGAGTTGAAATGCGCGTATTTTCAGGAGCCATATTTACTGAAACCAACACATTCTCGCCTCTCCCAACGTCTCTTGAAGATTTCTCTGCTGGCATTCTTTATCAAGGCCCCGCTGCAGAAGCGCCACCCTTGGTTGTATTCGGCTCACCCTGGTTGAAGTGGCGCGACCTCTGTGCAGCCAGAGGTATCGACTACGTTCAGGGGCTAATTGCTTTTGCTGAACCGTCCGGCATGATGACCGCTGAGACTTTCGAAAACCTGACTTCCCGCTTGTTGGAAGGTCTCACGGCGTCACTACCGGTTGACGTGGTGTTGCTCACCCTGCACGGGTCCATGATGGCCGAAAACTGTTTTGACGTTGAAGGTGCGGTGCTTGAGAAAGCTCGAGCGATAGTGGGCCATTCGACCGTGATCGCCGTACTTATCGACCCACATGCCCACTTATCCAGAGACATGTTGGAGTACGCCGATCTGGTCGCTGCGTTTCATGAATGGCCTCACACCGACGTGGAGGAGCGCGCTACACATGTGTTTGAACGTGCGCTACAGGTGGCAGCCGGCCATACAAGGCCCACGGCTGGCATGTATGACTGCCGCATGATCGCTGGTTTCCCGACCCAGCGACAGCCGATGCGCGCATTCGTGGACCAGCTTAAGCGGCTGGAAGTCAGCGGCGAGGTAATTTCGGCCAGCTTTGTGCACGGATTTCCTTGGGGTGATAACCCGGATGTGGGTGCCAAAATGCTGGTGTGGACCGATGCTGATTCGGCGGATGCGGAGCGGCGGGCACATGAGCTAGGCTCGTTTCTTTTTGCGCAACGACAAAGCATCACCCTGCGCGCGGATTTTGAGCTTGATGAAGCTCTGACTTACCTCGACCAAGCGCCAGAGGGGCTGATTGTGCTGTGCGACGCCGCTGACAACGTGCCTGGAGGCGGTGCAGGCGATTCCACTTTCGTGCTGTCGCGTCTGTTGGAACGGGGGTTGGGTGATGTCTGCCTTGGCCCGCTATGGGACCCGATGGCAACCGCCGTGTGTTTTGCAGCAGGAGAGGGTGCGCACCTCGCGTTGCGCATCGGTGGCAAGTCGGGTCCAAATGCTGGCGATCCAGTGGATGTTGAAGCCAGAATAGTAAAACTGATGAGGGGTTCAGACGAACGGCAGGCAGGCAGTCGCTTTGGAGACCGGGCATGGATTGAAATCGGTGGATCCATTGATGTGGTGCTCCACACTTGCCGGGCAACCCTGACGGATCCTACGGTACTGACGGAACTTGGCATAGATCTCAAACGTCGCAAAGGCTTTGTGGGGAAGATGTTGATGCACGGTGGTGCTGCTTTTGCACCGATGGCTGCAGAAGTTTTGTCAGTGGCAACTCCAGGCACTTTGAACCTGAACTACGAATCGGTGGTTCTGACCCGCCGCAGTGAGCCCTGGTGGCCGAAAAATTCCGATCCATTCGGCCAAAAAAATCCGATCAAACAATAGGCTTGCAACATTTTTTTATCCCTTGTATTGTGATCATATATAACATACATCAGGTGATCTTGACATGAAGCGTGCAGAGAAAGTCGTTATTACATGTGCCATCACGGGGTCAATTCACACGCCAACTATGTCGCCTTACCTGCCGATTACGCCAGAAGAAATCGCGCGGGAAGCCATATCCGCAGCGGAAGCTGGAGCTGCGATCGTGCATTTGCACGCTCGCAACCCAATAGATGGAAGTCCCACTGCAGATCCGGATGTTTTTATGCAGTTCCTGCCGGAAATTCGTCAGAACTCGGATGTGATCGTCAATATCACCACAGGCGGTGGTCCAAGAATGACCATGGACGAACGGCTCGCTGCTCCGACCCGTGCCAGACCGGAATTTGCCTCATTGAACATGGGAACGCTCAACTTTGGGGTGTTTGGTCTGGCCGATAATTACTCGGATTGGAAGTACCCTTGGGAAAAGCCGTTTCTTGAAAGCACCCGCGATCTGGTGCAAATGAACACCTTCGGACAGATTGAAGAGGTAATACGTCGGGTCGGCATGGATTGTGGCACGAGATTTGAGTTCGAATGCTACGACGTCGGGCATCTCTACAATCTTGCCCACTTTGTCGATCGGGGGCTGCTCAAACCACCATTCTTCATCCAGTGCATTCTGGGTATTCTGGGCGGTATTGGTATTGACCACGGGAATCTGCTCCACATGCGGGATGTGGCCGATAAGCTGTTCGGCGATGATTACTACTTGTCTTGTTTCGCCATCGGCCGCCAGCAGATGCAGTTCTTGACTATGAGTGCGCTACTGGGCGGCTCCGTGCGGGTGGGCCTGGAGGATAGCCTTTATATTGGACGGCGTCAGTTGGCACGCAGCAATGCCGAGCAAGTGACCAAAATACGTACCATTATCGAAGAGTTGGGTTTGGAAATTGCAACTCCAGGCGAGGCCAGAGCCATGTTGCATTTGAAGGGTCAGGATGAGGTTGCCTTCTAGTAAGGTATCAGGCCTCCCATTCGACGTTGCCATCTACCGGAATAATTTGACCCGTGATTGCCGAAGCTTGTTCGCTGGCGAGAAACAGGCACACACCGCCTATTTCTGGCATACCCACCTTGCGCCGCAAGGAAATGAAATTCAGCACTTCTGCTTCAATCGCGGCAGCTGACTCGCCACGTGTTTCAGCCAGACGTGCGACAATTTTTCTGCCTCGCTCATTGTCCACAAAACCGGGCGAAATCACATTGCAACGCACACCAAATGGTCCCAATTCACGGGCCAGCGAAGCACTGAGCCCCTCCAGGCCGAATTTTGAAGCAACATAGGCAACCCGGTTGGGTATGGCGTGACGCGTGGAGGTACTGGAAATATTGATAATGCAGCCGCTTTGTTGCGATTTGAAGTGGCTGGCCAGAGCGCGCAAAAATAGAAACGGCGCGGTCAAATTGACTGCCAAAACGTGTTGCCATTCTTCCAGACTGACGTCTTCAACACGGGCAGTGGGGCCGGCAATCCCAGCGTTGTTAACCAGTACATCCAGCCCTCCCAGTTCTACCAGGGTCCGCGCCGCCACTCTGGACACCATATCCGGGTCGGAAACATCCGCTTCAATCGTCAGCGCACTGGGATAGCTTTGTTTGAAATTGTCGATTGCCTTTGAGTCAATGTCGCATACGGCAACTTTCGCTCCGGAGTTAATAAAAGCACCCGCGATGGCGGCGCCAATGCCACTGGCACCTGCCGTGATCAATACTTTTTGAGTGTTAATTTTGAGGCCGCGCCGTATAGGTTGTTGCAGGGTAGTTTGCTATGGCTTCAATAAATTCGCTTTCGCTGACACCCGCATCCGTCAGCTCTTGGTCCAGAGCGCTGGAAGCGGAAGGTATGGTACGTACCAGCCGATACGCGCCTTCCACGATCTGTTGATTGGTCTTGGCATCATAGTTTCTGAAACTTGAGGTGACATCACCCGGTCCGCTGGTTTCGATATCCAATGTCAGCGCAGGTGTTTCGGCAGAGAAATCCAACCCGCCGAGTGAAATTTCCTTGATTTCCGGGTGTTGCACTGAACGAAAGTAAACTTTCATGGCACCCAGATCGTAAACGATGGTCCGGAATGTGCTGTCGCCCTGAGCAACATCTGTCAGTACTTCAAATGCATAATCACGGCGCTCGGGAAAGGATGCTGGGACAGCGTCAGCCAGCATGTTGTTGATGCGAATAAACCGCGCTATGGAGCCCGAGCCCTCGGTTAATCCCTTCGGCGGGGCGACACTTCGCGAGAGTTTCAGTTGTTCGGTGGATGTCGTCAAACGATCATTGGTGAGCACACAACCGTTTTGCATTGTGCCACGGCCAATTTGTGGGCTGCCATCGTGAAATTCCACTATGGCGCATTGACCCTCTCTGTCGGCAATCATGAAATGCCATGGCCAGCCTCGAAGATTGAAATCGGCAATGCCTTCCAACACTTCTTTTACAGTTGCGTGTTTATCCAGTTGATATTGAATCCACTGTTGTACGGAAACCGTCGGAGCGGAGTCCGATTTTGCGTATTCGGTGTCCCCTAGCGTCATTTCTTCAACGATCAATCCGGCTTCATTGACTCCGCCATCAGGAAATTCCCTTCCAAAATGAGTGAATGTCAAAGAGCCGTAGCGGGAAATCCAGCTTGCTTTTTCGTCAGTACTGAATGAAGGCCCCGCAAAGCCCCAAGGCAATGATTGTTTGTGGACCCCGCGTTTGTTTACAACCAATTGACCGGGAACGGAATCGCCATCGGTATTACGCCCGAATAAAGTGCCTTGTCCCGTTCGGACCACAAATGTTGAGCAGGCGTAAACGCTGATCGGGGAGAGGGTCAAACAAATGACCAAGGAGGTGATAAGCAGTGTGCGAAACATGGATATTCCTCTGAGCCATTGCACTTTATTTACGAAATACATTATATATGATCACAAAAATATTGGCAAGTCTTCGTAAAATATGATTTTCATCCCGTCCTGCGGGACTTTTTGAGTCATTCCGATGGGCAATGTCCGCTTGTTTTGCGCGCCGTTTGTGTTGCCGTTTTGTTCAATCCTTTTTGCTCTTGTCTCGCTTCTGGCCCTTGCTGCAGACAATCCCGCGCGTTGGTACGACGCCAAGGAAACCCACTTCACCATCACCGGCATATTTGATGGCCGATAGGCAGTCAGTGAGAAGTATGAAAACGTCGGCCACAGTCAGACGGAGACCACTCCGTCTTGGTCAGGTATATTTGGATAGATAACGGTTGAAGAAATTAACCATCAGAGCCAGGGCGGAAGGCCAGTCGCGATTATGTCCCCAGGCCTTGCGCAGCAGATTTAAGGCTGAGTATCGATTCATGCTGCTGAATATCCTGGTTCTTGTTGACGAGTTTCTGTAACGCGTCCTGGTTGTTATGAAATGAGCATCAAGCCAATGCCCGGGCGAGTCCCGCTAAGGCAATTGTTGCATAGGTGATTATGCCTTGCGCGGGCCACCCCGCAAAACACTCTCTTACAAAATGCGGGTTAGTTGGGGCTGCGCCATATGACTGGAAAATCGTCACAATCCATGGGCTCGCCATGTTGCAGGCCCGGATCGCTGGTCGGGATGGCCACCTGACCTGGTCGCACTAGAAATCGCGCATCATCACCGGTCCAGCGCGTAGCCCAGGCCCTGCGGCGATGCTGCAGCGAGGAATTGCCATCGGACCCATGGACAATCATGGCCTGGAATACCAGGCAATCGCCCGGCTGCATATCCCAGCCGAGAATCTCATATTCATCACGGTTGGCATCAATATTCGGTAATTCCGGCAAGCCGGTGCCTTTGTAGGGCGTGTTATCGGAGAAATTATGGGGATTGTAACTGCCCCATCGGTGGCTGCCCTTGACGTACTTCAGGCTCGAGTCTTTTGCAACCCGATCCAGCGGCAACCAGATTGAAGCCACCTGAAATCCGGATACCGCCCAGTAAGGTTGATCCTGGTGCCACGGTGTGCGTTCTGCAGTTCCTGGCTCTTTTACCAGCAACTGATCATAAAAAAAATTGACTTTGCTCGAACCCATGATGGACCCGATGATTTCTGCCGCTGGAGAGTTAAAGATAAAGTCCCGGAATGGAGCGTGCCGTTTGGCTACGTCCAGGTCGCCAAAAAAGCGGCCTGCACCCTTGGCGTATTCCTCGGCCAGAGGCCCGGGTTGGGCCATGGCCACTTCAACTGCGTCCCGCAGATATTCGATCCAGTCCATGTCAATGACGCCTTTCAGCATCACTACGCCATGGTCAGAGTACTCGGCAATCTCATCCTTGCTAATCGCCCTCGCCAGTTGCTTATTCCGCATGCTCTGCATTCCTCAGCTTCAGCATGTTGCGCGCATCCTGCGATGTGGCGGGTTCACAACCGAGATCCGAAATGATGCGCACAGCATGTTCGACCAGCGTGCCGTTGGTCGCAAACACGCCCCGGTCAAGATACAAGTTGTCTTCCAAACCCACACGTACATGTCCACCCAAGCGGATCGATTGAGCGGCTATCGAGAATTCATCGCGTGCAATACCCATGGCGGTCCAAATGGCATTGGCCGGCTTGATCAGGTTTTTCATATACATAACCGTTTCCGGATTAGCCGGTGCGCCCCATTTCACGCCCAGCACGAATTGGTACATGGGCACACCATCAATCAGCCCTTCTTCCACTAGCTGGTTGGCAAACAAAACATCTCCGGTCTGGAAGGCCTCAAGTTCCGGCTTGACTCCGAGCTCCTGAAAACGCCGGGCCATGGCCGCGCAAAGTTCACGCTTCACGGCCCGCTCACCGCATTCCAGCTCAGGCGCAGTCGCTCCGAAACAGCGCTGGTTGCAGCCTGTTTGAGCCAGTTGATCACCAGCGCTTCAAACAGCGCCGTGAAACCGCTTCCGGACTCAGTCCACGGTACGCTTACAGTCACTACGCCATGTTCCGCACCGCTCACCTGCGGCACATCGGTCACCAGCAAAGTTTTCAATTGGCAAGTGTCGAGGTGGCGCCAGCGTCTGGCTCGTTGGTCATATCCGGGGCAGGTTTTGCCACACTTGGGGCACAGCAACTTACCGCCAACACGGGCCACCACGACTTCTACCTCATCATCAGCCAACGATACCTGCACATTCACTACCTTTCATGGCTTCTCGATGCCCAATATCTGGCCGTTTAGCTATGGGTCTTTCATAGGACATCAGGCCAAACTACCCACTCGATTTGGAGAAGGCCCTAAATTATAGGCTATTCAGAAAAGGAATATCAAACTGTGAAAACCAGAATTCAAAAATTATCGATTGCGTTGAAAAAGCGATCACTTCGAGCTATGCGGACGGTTGCGCGCTGGAGCGCGAACTGTTTCAGAAGTTAATGAATTCAGACGAATCAAAAGGCTTGCGTCATGTGTTTTTCGCTGAACGCGAAGCGGCACGAGTTGACGATCTGGACCCGGAAACAACCTTAAGGCCGATCAATTCGGTGGGCATCATCGGTGCAGGCACCATGGGTGGCGGCATTGCCATGAGCTTTGCCAATGCAGGTATTCCTGTGACTTTGC
>JAWXBM010000155.1:0-19514 GCA_034440115.1 Lysobacterales bacterium
CTGCCTGGGGCGGCGGGGTTGGGGTCACTGCCTGGGATGACGTGGTTGGGGCCAGCCGGGGTGAGTCGTACGAAATTTGCCTTCATTTGATAGCAGAACTTTCGCAGTAAGGTTCTATGCCATGCCTATATGCCAAGTTCGTGCCGCTACGCCGCGAATTTACCCCTGAAACTACCAATGCATCCTTTTAATCAATTGACAGGGCAGCTTCTCTACAAAGACTGCCCTGCCATTCCAATCAAGACTACTTGGCTTTGGCCAGCGCCTGTTCGAGGTCAGCCAGGATATCCTCGATATCCTCGATACCAACGCACAAGCGAATCATGTCGGGCGTAACACCAGCTGATTTCAATTCTTCTTCCGACAACTGTCGATGCGTGGTGGAGGCAGGATGCGCGGCCAGTGACTTCACATCTCCGATGTTGACCAACCGCAAAAACATTTCCAGCGCATCGTAGAATTTCACACCGGCATCAAAACCACCCTTGATACCAAAGGTCAGCAGGGCTGATGGTTTGCCTCCGGTGTATTTCTGCGCCAGTTCGTAATAGGGCGAACTCTCCAATCCGCCGAAATTCACCCAGGCCACCTGCGCATGTGATTCAAGGTACTTGGCCACTGCCAGCGCGTTGTCGCAATGCCGTTCCATGCGCAAAGGTAAGGTCTGCATGCCTTGCAGAATCAGGAAAGCATTCATCGGGCTGAGCGCCGAACCGGTGTTGCGCAAGGGCACGGTACGAGCGCGGCCAATATAAGCAGCCTCGGCCAATGCTTCGGTGTAAATCACGCCATGGTAGGACTCTTCGGGCGTGGTCAGCATGTGGAATTTTTCCGGGTAATCTGCCCAGGGGAATTTACCACTGTCAACGATCACGCCGCCCAGCGAATTACCGTGGCCGGCCATGTACTTGGTCAGCGAGTTCACCACGATATCGGCACCCCAGGCGATGGGCTTGATCAGAGCTGGCGTCGCCACGGTATTGTCCACGATCAGCGGCACACCATGCGTATGCGCCATTTTTGCCAGTGCTTCGATATCAACGATATTACCAGCAGGGTTACCGATTGATTCGCAGAACACCGCGGTGGTCTTGTCGTCAATCAGCTTTTCCATGGCTGCTACCGAATCATCAGCAGCAAAACGGCACTCGATGCCCAGCTTGGGCAGCATGTGTTTGAACAGGGTGTATGTGCCGCCATAAAGCAGCGGCACCGTCACAATGTTATTGCCCTGCTCGGCAATGTTCAGAATGGAGTAATTGACGGCGGCACTGCCGGCACTCAGGCACAGCCCGGCGATACCAACCTCCAGGGCAGCACAGCGCTGTTCCAGCACATCAGTAGTGGGGTTCATGATGCGCGTGTATATATTGCCGGGCACCGCCAGGTTGAACAGGTCAGCGCCGTGTTGGGCATTATCGAATTCATAGGCCACGGTTTGGTAGATCGGCACCGTTGTCGCCTTGGTGGTCGGGTCTGATTTGAATCCGGCGTGAATGGCCAGGCTTTGATCTTTCATTTCAATGCTCCTGATATTCGGTGCTCACAAGGAGCGTCCATAAAACAAAGTGACAGCATGCCGGGCCTCGGCAAAAAACAACCAGCGTTCGATCAGAACCCCAGCAAAGCCGCTGATCACGGCTATTAAAATCAATAAAGTGCTGGTGTGGCCTGCTACAGCATAGGTCAGAATCAAGGCTGTGAACGGAACAACGAATCCCAGCAGCAGAGCCATCCGGCGCAATTTCCGGCTGTGTTTACGTGCCACCACGTAACCCATTTCCTGCAGTAGATAATTCTCCGAAGTATGCGGCGCGTCAAGTTGTCGAACGCTGCCCAGGTGTCCCAGGCCAGTCGCAGTTCCGGAATTGCTGGCGGACTTCTGCGTGTCTATGAAGCGCCAGTAGCGCCATTTGACCAGCCAGCTCAATAGCAAAACTGCCAGCACCAGCGCCACCATGGTGAGCGTACCTGAAAGCGCCAATGCCAGCAGATACAGCAAGCCACCACTGGCCAACGCAAACAGCAGATACACCGGCACCACGAAGGCATTGCTCCAGCGCGGTATGGTTTTCAAGGAAGCATAAATCATGCCGGTGGCCAGCACCGTTAACAGGCACAGCAGGCACAGCAAAGCCGCATTCACCGTGGTCAGGATAGGGGGAATTCCATCCCATACCCAGACGACCGTAAGCACCAGAGCAACCGGGTAGGTCAATACGGCCAACACCCCTTCCCTGCTCAACCAGGAGCTGCGCCATTGACTGAACGCCCGCCAGGCGCGCTCCGGATGACCCAGGTGAAAGGTGGATGCCAGCAAACCCGTTGTAATCAGGACCAAGGCAAAAATCGCCATCCAAAAAGCGATCCACGGTTGCGGTGCAGAGACCAGGCCCAGCCAGCTCAGCGCCAGCCAGATCAATAGCCCATAACCAGCACCGGAAGCCGAAGTGAAAAGTATGACCGAATAAGCGGGATGCATTCAGCCAGCCGTGCCGGATGAAAGGGTTTTATCCAGCCAGGCAAAAAAGCCATTCGCTGATGAGGCTTTATTTTCTTGCTGAGCCGGATTCTGAACTTGCTGCTTGACGCCGGTGCTACCCGGCAGATTTTTCCTCGGCCGGGGCGGCAGGTACTGGTTAACCGGCTTCATGCCAGACTCCGGCATCAGGTCATAACCGCCCCGGCTGACCGAGAGTTTTGAGATGTCCGAGTCCGGGTCACCCAGGTCGCCGAAATGCCGCGCCCCGACTGGACAGGCGGTAACGCAAGCTGGCTGACGTTCGCTTTCCAGCAGATTTTCGTTGTATATCCGATCTATGCAGAGGGTGCATTTCTTCATTACCCCATCATCGGAGTCATACTCCCTGGCCCCGTAAGGACAGGCCCAGGAGCACAACTTGCAGCCTATGCAGGTATCGGCATTGATCAGCACGATGCCGTCTTCTTCGCGTTTGTACGAAGCGCCGGTAGGACAAACCGTAACGCAGGCCGGCTCTTCGCAATGCAGGCAGGAGCGGGGGAAATTGACCGTGCGGGTGTTTTCACCATCATCGGTTTCGTAAACGTGCACGCGATTGAACCACACGCCCATCGGGTCTTTCTCATAAGGATTAAGATCGGTCAGCGGCGACGAATGTCCACCCGCGTTCCACTCCTTACAACTGACAGCGCAGGCATGGCAACCCACGCAAATATCCAGGTCAGTGACCAGGCCCAGTTTCTTCTGAGTCGTTTTCGGCAAGCTGGTCATGCTTTGTCCTTGCGCCGCCAACTATTTCTGGGCAAAAACTTCTCACCAAAACGCAAGATACCTGGACGCGACCGCAATCCGGCAACCGCCTTGAGCGGCTCAAACTGTGGTTCACTTTGTTCCTCACCCGCTTCGGCTTTGCGGATCTTTACCCGCAAATCAAACCAGGCAGCCTGGCCGGTAACCGGGTCTGAATTACTCATGCGATCGCCTCGTCCGCCGTTTTTCTGCGGTAATAATTCCGATATCAGGTGGTTCAGCAGAAAGCCCTTCTCGCCTTCCGCGGCGGCCGGATCCAGGTTCCAGGCTCCACGTCGTTTGCCAATGGCATTCCAGGTCCAGACCGTATTCTTTTGGCAACCGGTCATGGTCCGTATCTGTGCCTTGATCTGGCCATGGTGACTTTCAATAAAAGCCCAATCTTCATCCACCAAGCCCAGTTCAGCGGCCAGGTCCCGATGAAGATACAGGCAGTTGAAGCCATGAATCTGCCGCAACCAGGCATTCTGCGAACCCCAGGAATGGTACATGGCCGCAGGCCGTTGCGTAATGGCGTGCAAAGGGAAATCCTGATCGTCGGTGGCGGACTCTTCCAGTGGCTGGTACCAGATTGGCAATGGATCAAAATACTCTGCTATGCGCGACTTAAGATGCTCCGGGGGCAGCAATTTGCCATGCCCCTGTGCTGCCAGGCGAAAACGCTGCATGGGTTCGGAATAGAGCTGCATGATGATGGGCTGAGCACTCGGAATCCAGCCCTGGCTGTGCGCATAGTTGAGATAGTCGCGGTTGGCGTGTTTGAAATAGAGCTGATTGGCAGGCAAATCGTGCTTCCAGAAGCAACCGTTCGCAATATATTTTTCCAGTTGCCTGGGATTGGGTTCCCCCCGACCTTGTTGATCGCCATCCACACCGCGCCACCCTGCCAGCGGGCCAATGCCCGGCAGACGCTGGTGATTGACCATGTAATCGGTGTAGCCGCCGGGGTATCGCGGTGACCCATTGTCTTTAACAAAAGCCGGCAAACCCAGCCGCGCACCCAGGTCGATCAACACTTCCTGGAAAGGCCGTACATCGCGGTCGGGTTGCAGCACCGGTTGGCGTATCGAATCACCCGGCCCATGCGCTGAGCTGATGGGCCGATCCAGCAGGCTGATGCAATCCCAGCGCTCGAGGTAAGTCGTGTCGGGCAAAACCAGGTCCGCATAGGACACCATCTCCGATGCATAAGCGTCGGAATAAATAATATTGGGAATTTTGTACTCGCCGGTCGCAGGATCTTTATCGGTCAGCATTCTGATCGTGCCAGCCGAGTTCATGGAAGAATTCCACGCCATATTGGCCATGTACAGGAACAGTGTGTCAATCGGATAAGGATCAGCAGCCCAGGCATTGTGGATCACCATATGCATCAGGCCGTGGGCGGCCAGCGGGAATTCCCAGCTAAAGCCTTTGTCGATGCGGCAAGGTGTTCCATCGTCTTCAATCAGCAAATCTTCCGGGCCGCTAACGAATCCCAGCGGCGGTCCGGGCATGGGCCGGTTGGGCTTCACATCAGCCGGCTTGCCGGATGGTTTGGGGCCGGGCGGGCAAGGTCGTGGAAACGGTGCCTTGTAACGGAAACCGCCGGGACAATCGATGCTGCCCAGCAACATCTGTAACAGGTGAATTGCGCGGCAGGTATGAAAACCGTTGGAATGGGCCGAGATACCACGCATGGCGTGCATGGCAACCGGGCGCCCAATCATTTTATTGTGCTTGCGACCAGTCCAGTCGGTCCAGGCTATATCGAGTTCGATTTGCTGCTCAAAGGCTGCGTGCGCCAGTTCGGCGGCAATGCGCCGCATGGTATCAGCGGTAATTCCCGTGCGCTCGGCCACTGCATTCGGCGCATATTCTTCCGCCAGATAACGACGCGCCAGCAAATCGAATGCAGGCCGTCCGCGCCTGCCATCCGATAATTCATATTCTCCACTTAATGCCGGTGAACGGGATAATGATGGGACTGGCGACAGGGCACTCTGTGCAGTTTCACTATTGCGGTCCCAAGCCAAAGGATGACCCTGGACATCACGCAGGAACAAACCGTCCTCCGCATGTCCCGGTTCGTCGCGAACCAACCAGGCAGCATTGGTATAGCGCAGCAGAAAATCCAGGTCAATTTTGTGGGTGCGCAATAACTCATGCACCAGGGCCAGCACAAACAACCCATCCGTGCCGGGGCGTATGCCAATCCACTCATCGGCGATGGCCGAATAGCCGGTCCGTACCGGGTTTACTGAAACGTACTTGGTATTCTCGCGGGTTTTCAGACGACCCAGGCCCATTTTGATCGGATTGGAGTCGTGATCTTCGGCCACGCCAAACATCATGAAATAGCGCGTATGTTCCCAGTCGGGCTCACCAAACTCCCAGAAAGACCCGCCGATGGTGTACAAGCCAGCGGCGGCCATGTTCACGGAACAAAAACCGCCGTGGGCGGCATGATTGGGCGTGCCGAATTGCGCCGCCCAATAACTGGTCAGTGACTGACTCTGATCACGGCCGGTAAAAAAGGCCAGCTTGCGTGGATCCGTGGCACGTATGGCCGACAAACGTTCAGTGGCCAGTTGCAGCGCTTCTTCCCAGGAGATTTCGACGAATTCGCCACTGCCGCGCGGCCCCACCCGTTTGAGTGGTGCAGACAGCCGCGCGGGTGATAAATGCTGCATGATGCCAGCCGAACCCTTGGCGCAGAGCACGCCCTTGTTCACCGGGTGGTCGGGGTTGCCTTCTATGTAACGCAGTTGTCCATCGCGCAAATGCACTTTGATGCCACAACGGCAGGCGCACATGTAACAGGTGGTGTACTTGATTTCATCCGATACCTTTGGCGAGGTATCCACAAATTCCTGACTGGGGGGCATTGAGCTATTCCAGAGCGCAGAGCAGTAAGCATAGAGCCCTTGCGGGAAAATTCAAAGCAATGCCTGGTATTTTTGCTTGCAGACGATGGATAATATTCATCTGCCAGCAAAATTGGCGTGAAATACATCCATTCTCAATAAAACGCATGAAACAGACGGCGGACCGTTTTGCTAGAATGGGTCATCGCTGCACAATTGTGTGTCTGCTGTTGCAAAGCGGCCAGCCAAACGGAGAAACCTGGATCATGAGCTTGGAATTTATTGGCAAAAGTAAAATGATCCAGCGGATAAACGCCGCAACCGATGGTGATTGTCCCGATGAAATCACTACCTGCCTGCGCAGAGCGCTGGTGGATTGCATTGCCGATCCGGAGATACGCCTGCCGGATTGCGTTTACGAAGTGGTTCCCGGCCATTATGCCCGCCGCGAAGTATATACCCACCCGACCAAGGGTTATTCCATGATTGCCATGACCTGGGGCCCGGGACAGGGCACTGCCCTGCACGACCACGATGGGCTGTGGTGCGTGGAGGGGGTTTGGTCTGGCTGTATCGAAGTGGTCTCTTACCAATTGCAGGAACAACAGGGCGAACGTTATAAATTCCAGCCGGTGGGTACTATCATGGCGGGTTGCGGCAGTGCCGGCAGCCTGATTCCACCGTATGAATACCACACCATTGCCAATTCCGATGCAGTGAAACCAGCCGTGTCAGTGCACATCTACAAACACACCATGCAGTGCTGCAACCTGTTCACGGAAGAAAGCAACGGCTGGTATCGCAAGCAGGCCAAACAGTTGATTCTGGATGCTGCCTGAGCAATGACCGACGCGAAGGAATCTGTTCACCAGCAAATTTCCTTGCCGTCCCAGTTGTAGAATTTACCAGAATCCTGGCTGCCAACGTGGGCCAGAACTTGCAAAATCCGGGCGGCACTTTCCTCAGGTGTATAGAGCTTTCCGGGCTGAATGTTGCGCTGGAAAGGCCGTGACAGGCCGGTATCAGTGGTGCCTGGATGAATGGCCACAATGGCGGCCTGCGGATAGCGCGTGCGACATTCGATGGACAAAGTCTTGATGAACTGATTCAGCGCTGCTTTGGAAGCCCGATAACCATACCAGCCACCCAGTTTATTATCACCGATACTTCCCACCATGGCCGAAAGGGCAGCGAACACAAATGGCTTGTTTCGCTGCTGCGTTGCTAACAGCGTCTGGGCTACCAGCAGCGGCCCTATGCTGTTGACTTCAAACAAGCGCAGCAAATGTTGTGACTGGCACTGCTCCAGGCTTTTTTCAGGCTCCAGGCCTGCTGCATGCAACAGCCCGGCGGCGTGTATCACCAGATCGATACCGCAACCCAAAGCAGCAAGATTCGCAGCGAAATGCGCCAGACTTTGCTGATCGGTAAAATCCAGTGACAAAAGCTGCAACTTGCCAGAATAGTCTCGCTGCAGTTGCAATAAATCCTGCCGATCGCTGCCTGACCGGCAGGTCGCCAGTACTTGCATCACTGCTTCATCCGCCAGCAGGTTCTGCACCAGGGCCAGTCCAATTCCACGGTTGGCCCCCACAATCAGCGTATTCATAGACATATCCTGCTTAATGAAAAAAACCAACCCCGCGATTTGGCGGGGCTGGCTGATCTGCTAATAAAAAGGGCTCGCAATTTGTCGGGGAGAACACAGTGGACTCGCGAGCCAACGGCAAGTAAAGCTTGTTACTTGCCCGCAACAGCAATTCCCGATTTATTCAGGCATCAACACGCTGTCGATCACATGGATCACACCATTGCTGGCAGCAACATCGGCCGCTGTGACCTGCGCATCGTCAACAAACACGGTGCCATCTTCAACACGGATCGCAACGTCCTTGCCATTAACGGTAGTAGCTGAAGTCAACTTCACTACATCGGCTGCCATTACTTTTCCAGCCACTACGTGATAGGTCAGAATGCCTACCAACTTGTCTTTGTTTTCCGGCATCAGCAGCATTTCAACAGTTCCAGCCGGCAATTTGGCAAAGGCTGCGTCGGTAGGAGCAAACACGGTGAAAGGACCTGCTGATTTGAGTGTATCAATCAGATCCGCAGCCGTAAGTGCCGCCGCCAGAGTGTTGAAGCTGCCCGCTGCAACAGCAGTGTCTACGATGTCTTTCTTGTCAGCATAGTCGCCGGCAAAAACATTGGCAGTTAATGCCATGGTGGCAACCAGTGCCAATACAGAATTGAATTTCAAGCTCATTGATTTGAAGGACTTCATTTAGGACTCTCCGGGGTTGATGTTGAATTGTGAGACGCTAATGTATAGATATCGTAATGAAATATTTGTGAACAACATGTAGATAATTGTACATTTAGTGTACTTTTTTAATTTACTCGTACTTTTGTTAATTGCTTATAGCCGCTTAATGCAAAACGGGAGCGCAAAACGGGAGCGCCAGGCTCCCGTTTTGCTTTCTGTCTTGCAAACTTCAGGTAATGCAGAACTAGTCCAAAGAACAACCCAGTGGTGCGACCAGGCGCTTGGCTGTATACAGCTTTGCCGCCGTATTGCCGATTCTGACCGTGGCCATGGCATCAAAGCAGTCCATAATTTCAAACTGTATGGTTCCCACTTCTTTGGTTTCGACTTCCAAACCTGCTTCTGCACCACCACCCGTACTGAGGTACAAAGTAGTTTCCGCCATCACACCATCAAATTCACCAGGGCCACTATCGTAGGTGTAAAAGAACGGCGCACCCATGTTGTTGTAGCTGTACCAGGTTCCTACCAGGCGATTTTCTGAAGGCATGGGCTGCAGTATGAACCCCACGCCCGATCCTTCCTGCACGCCCCACCAGCCATTGGCGCTGTTGTCTACCGGAGCACGCAGCGGCAATAAGCCGAGAGGATAAGCCAGTATGCCGAGATCCTGGTTAATGCCATCACCCACGGCGAACAGTGTCAGGATGGCTCCTGCAGGAAGTGCTGCGGGAAGCGGATCAATGTAATTCACTGAACCGTCATTGGAAGCGACCTTGAGGTCGTAAGTGCCAGCAGGAACTTCGAGGTAGCCGCTGTTGGCCTTGTAGGGCACACCCACCAAGCCTCCTACCACGGCACCACCGGCAGTGCGGATGGATACTTCAGTGGCGGTCAGATCAGCTGCAAACGGAGCAGTGTGCACGACGCGAAGTTTCACGTTTCCGGCAGCCGGAGCATCGTTGTTGTCCACCAGAGCCGTAAGCTCCAGAGGTTGGGTCGAGCCGTTGCCGATTGCAAATACACTGTAGTCGACACCATCCGTCAGGCTGAACATTCCGCCCATGGCAGGCTCAGTTGCGCCAACCGGAAAAATATCGATTTGGTAATCGCCGGCGGGCAATTCAACATACGGCACAAAATCCGTGAACCTCACACCTTCAAACGTGGCAGTGCCGTTGATAACGATATCGACCGCAGTACCGTCGATATCTTCAGCAAACGGGGCCAAATGCAGGACCGCAACCCTGGCTGCAGAAAAAGCACTTTGCGATGCCATTACAGCAACCATCGCCAAAGCAAATACAAATACATTTTTCATTGCAAACTCCTTACATGTTGTACAGGTTTTATTCAAATTTGGCCAAATATCAGGTTCCGGATTTGGCTACCTGATTGAAGCCAGCAGTAAATGATGTGTCTGCTGAACCCCGACCTGCGAACAACCGTACAGTATTTGTACAGATATAATCAAGTAAATATTGCAGGTATTGTACCGATATTTGCGAATATCCCGACTACATGTATACTTGTCGTACAATTTTTGTCCCAGAATTCAGGCACATCACTCATGACCCAGGACGTTACTTCAGCTCCAGGCGCCGGCGAAAAACTGTACACAATCGGCACGGTATCGAATTTGACAGGAGTGGCCCCCGTGACACTGCGGGCCTGGGAAAGGCGCTATGCGCTGATACAGCCGGTGCGCAAAGAGAGTGGTCATCGCCTCTACACGCGGAAGAATATTGATCAGATCAATCGCATCATGGCGCTCACCAGCCAGGGCATGCGTATCAGCCAGATTGATGCACAAATGCTGGAGCCAGAAAGCCTGCAGGGTCAGGAAGGCGATTCAAAGGTCAACCACTGGCGTGACCACCTCGAAAGTTTGATTGCCGCCATCGTCAGCTATGACGAGAATCGGCTGGAAGACATTTACAATGAAGTTCTTTCGCTCTACCCCATCGAACTGGTGACCCAGAAATTACTGCGGCCGTTGCTGATAGAGCTGGGATTACGCTGGGAAGACAAAAAAGGAAGCGTCGCGGAAGAGCATTTTTTTGCCTTCTATTTGCGCAACAAACTGGGTGCCCGCTTTCACCATCGCTCCAGAAAAAACCAGGGGCCACGCCTTTTGGTGGCTGGCTTACCGGGCGAGATGCATGAAATCGCCTTGTTGCTTTTTGCCCTGGCAGCCAGTGAGCAGGGTTATCGCCTGATTTCACTGGGCGCCAACATGCCCTTTTTAGAACTCGCGCAGGTCGCAGCCAGAACAGCCAGTGATGCCATCGTGCTGTCGGGTTCGGTTGAGCCCGGCAAAAACCTTCTGGACGAAGGGCTGACAGACCTGGTTGCAGACTGCAAAGTATCGGTTTTCATCGGCGGCCAGGCTTCTGTTTATGCCTGCGATGCGATCAACAAAACTGGTGCCATTGCATTGGGCAATGACCTGGAGCTGGGATTGCAACGTATGGCAGATCAGCTGAAGTTCAACAGCAAGGCCTGAGACCTGGCAGGCTAAAGGAGTTGTTGCAGCGCCTGCATCAACCACTGGTCCAATTCAGCTCCCGATTCATCACCTGCAGACACCTGGGCCCATGCAACAAGCGGGCATATTGCACTCATAAGGACGGAAATAAATAAAAATGCAAAGATTCTTTTCACAACAATTCCCCAGCGCTTGCAACTGTGCTTAGTGTACTATTTTGCTAATTTGCCCAACTACGGAGCAAACATCATAGATACACGATATTCCGTTTTTGCCACAACGGCCATTGGCCTGTTTATGCTCAGCGCCTGCGACAGTGGCCTGCCTTCCCGTTTTGATGATATTTCCGGCGTGGATGTTTGCCAACTTAACAGCCCGGCTGAAGCGGAACATATCCTTGGTCCGATCAAGGATTCCAAAACAACCGTTACATCCGGTTCCGGCTTTGCCGGTGATTGCACCTGGACTTTGGAACATTCTGAATTATGGTTGCTGCAATCCGATACACTACTCACCCTGCGCATGAAGGGTGGCAGCGCGGCCCAACTGGAAACATTTGCCCGGGCGCTCTCACGTGAGATGGCATTGCCGCCGGAACCCAAGGGCGGTTAAGGAAGCTCTGACTATTTATCATGGCTTTGCCACAATCGAGTCATGGTCACGCCCCAAAATGGGTTCAGACTAAGTGCTGATTCGAATTTGAACCAACTTTGAACATCTACCCACCTGTCAACGAGGAGTCCCCTATGCGTCAATCATCCGGCCTGAACCTGTTGTGGTTGGGAATTTCCATCATGCTGGGCCTTGCTGCCCTGGGCTATCTGCTGGGCCATGCGGCCATCCAGGTCAAGGAGTATGAACGCAGCGTTACCGCCAAAGGCTTGTCTGAGCGTGAGTTTCCGGCAGACGAAGTGATCTGGCCGATCAGTTTCAGCGTGGCTGGTAATGATCTGACAGCGGTCTATGAGGAGCTTGACCAGACCAGCAAACAGGTACGGGAATTCCTGGCGATTACTGGTCTGAAGGACACGGATATAAATCTTTCTAACCCCAATCTGACCGACAAATCAGCTCAAGCCTGGGGCGATGGTCAAGGGGCGGAGTACCGCTATGTAGCTAGCCGCACCGTTACCATCTACTCCAACCAGGTGGAGCAGGTGCGCAAAGCCATGGGTGGCCTGCTGGAACTAGGCAAACAGGGGATCGCCTTTACTGGCGACAACTACCAGAACCAAGTGGAATATTTATTCACCAGGTTGAACGATGTCAAACCCGAAATGATCGAAGAAGCGACCCGCAATGCCCGTGAAGTGGCTGCCAAATTCGCTGCCGATTCAGACAGTCAATTAGGCAAAATTCGCAGTGCTTCACAGGGGCAATTTTCTATAGAACCGCGCGATACCAATAACCCACATCTCAAGAAAGTACGGGTGGTTTCCACCGTTGAATATTATCTTTCTGATTAGCAGGTAGGAGCATCCCTGCACAAAAATGCGGACTCCTACAGGAGCTGACCTTTTTGTAGGAGCGCGCCTTGCGCGCGAAATACGTAGCCGATACCTTTGTACAGAGTGGAGCGCGCTTATCGGAAACGATTAGAATAAAAATAGGCTATTATCCATGTTCATTGAATCCGACCATTGAGGGATAGAGCATGTCATTTCTGTTAAAAAGTGGCCGTCTGGCCTCACTTCGCGCCATTCCTTTTATTCTGCTGTCAGGCAGCCTGTGTTTCAGCCCGTTATTGCAGGCTCAGGCATTGTCGCCAGAACAGCAACAAAAAGCTGCGGCTGTCGAATCCGGACTAAAGCGAGTGCAGACCAATTTTCAACTGGCACTGGATTCGGCCGGCACCGGCACTCCCACGGGATCAAAAGCCAAGCTGAGCAAAATGCGCCTGGACAGTGCTGCAGTGGATATGCCACAACTCAAACAATGGTTGTCTGAGTTGCCTGCGGATCAGCCTGAAGTAAAACCACTGACTGATCAGTACGCCTCGATAGAACAGGGCATACAAGAGCTGGACGACCGCATTGCTGGCAAAAACGCCACACCGGCCGCAGCCACGGCGGCAGCTCCAGCGGCGAGTACCCCAGCGACTACGGCCACTGCAACTCCAGCGGCCGCAACTGCACCGGCCCCGGCCACAGCACCCGCTCAGGCTGCTACGCCGGCGCCAGCCGCTGATGCTACGGTCAAGCTGGGTTACCCGCTGGAAGACGTATTGAAAGGGGCACAGTTCAATCTCCGCGAAGTTCAGGGCAATGCCAATGCGTTGACGGCAAAAATGGCCGAACTCCAACCCGTTGAAGACCAACTCAGCGTCAACTTTCGCGAGGTTTTGGCCAGCATGAATACGCTGGAGAATGCCCGTCGCAAAGCCGGGTTTACCCAGGACGGGTTGAGCAAGTTGCCGGCCAATGGACAAGGCGTGGCAGAAGCGGCAACAGAGTTGGCAGAAGCCAACGGCCAACTGGATACAGCGGAAACGTATTTTGCACCGCTCAACCAGCAACTGGCCAAACTGATCGATCCGGCTAACTATCCCAACTTGCCAACCGACCTGAAGCGCCTGGATGAGCTTACCGTCATGTATGGCAGCCCCTCGATCCTGCAAACTGATCGCCCGCAAGCCGCAGCCGTCATGCACCAAGCCGATGCCGCCAAAACCGAAGCTACGCGTATCGCGCAAGCCTATTCGTCCTTGATGGTGCAACAAACCGAAGAAGGCAAACGAGTTGAAGGTTCGGGCAATTATTTCCTGGAAAAACTCACTGCTTTTCAAGCGGCGGCTGAACAAGAACGGCAAACCTTGCCGCAACAGATTCGCGCTGACCTGGCCGAGGCAGACAAAGTCGCCCAACAGGCGGTGGCTGATCAAAAGCCCTTGTTCTTTACCGGCGGTATCCCGCAAACCATGGGCTTTGCCGCAGACCGGCTGGCACTTTACAAAGTGCTGGATCCCAAGCAGGCACCGGCCATGGAAAAGGAAGTACAAGCCATGCAGGCCAGTATGGTGCAGCGCGAAAAATCACTCAGCGCGTTAATCATCCAGCAGAATCCTTTGCCGCCGGATCGCTATACGGGAGCTGATCGCTCGCAGGTGGTGGATGTGGCAATCGATGCGTGGAAACACCAACAAGCCAAGTTTGAAGTCCTGGGCAGCCGCATTCCCTCAGAAGCCTGGAACCGGGAAACCATGTGGCAATACAGCAATGGCACCTGGTATTACGTAGATAGATCCAAACTACAGGTGCAGTTATTGGTGGCTGATGAAGAAAATTCGGATCAGGCCAAGATCCTACCGGTGAACATCTGGAAAGATCACCAGAAAGGCGACAGCCTGATCGGCACACCGTTGTATAGCGGCAAGGAAGTTCTGCAACCGAGCAGCTACATGTTGCGTGACAAAATCAAGTAAATCAGTGTGAGGGAGGCCGACACCTGTCGGCCTCCTGATTTTATCTCTATCCCCAAACCTGATCCGGGGATGGAATCAATGAAAAAACAATTCAGGGATTACGTTCCAACCAATCTATCAGGCGATGGAAATTACCCTTTTCCATGGCGCGGGTTAGTGGCTGGTCGGAAAAACCTAAAGCTGTCGAAATCAACATGCGCGGGTCGTTATCGTATTTTCCAGAGGCATAGACTTCCTCACTCGCGCCGCAATGAGACATGCGAATGTCCATGACAACAATATCACCCACCTCGACCGGAATGCTTTCCACCAAGTCATTTTCATCGGGTTCACTGGACCGGTCGCTATCCAGTGGAATCGGTATTTTGTGTGACCCGCGAATGACTTTGAGGCTGGAGCCGGCCTGCAGGTAGAATAGTATTTTGTACACACCCCCACCGTTGTCGCCCCAGATCATTTCCTGATCTTCAAGGTAGGAGCTGAACTTGCCACGCAGCAAATCCTTGTGCCAGCATTGCGACCGGTTGATGGTGATGTCGCTTAAGCCCAGGCTTTGTACCGCTGTGCTGCCCCGCAAATGCTCCAATAACCTGTGTACCACTGGGTTACCCGCCAACTGGGTATGCAGTGGCTCCAATTTGGAAAAGCGATGAAACCCGGCCAAATGCAAGGCTGAAGTGGCCGGACGAGTGCGCCTGAACAAGGCCAGGTTATTCAATATCTGGTCCCTGCAGTTCTTCACCTCAGCCTTATCCACCGCAGCCTTCAGCGTGGTGTGGCCATGCTCCCGCAACTGCCTGACATTGATATCAACCAACCCGGTAAGCTCTGCGTACAGGGCTGCGTCGTCATAGACCAGGGGGGAGCTCCATATGGTGCTGGCTGCTCTTTGCAATTTATGGTGCCTGAGTTCTTTTGCGTGTCGACGAGGCAGATCCTCTGCCATTCCATCAAAAGCATGGTGTTCAACTGCCACCTGCCTGACAGTTTTACACCGCAGTTCACCTGCCTTATTCATCCGGGGAATGATCAAGTCAACATTGTCATCAACCTGTTGGAAGCGCTGCAACAATTTTGCTGCCCCTTGGCGGCTGAGGTAGTAATTCGCAAACCCCCAATCGGAAGGATCATCAACAAAGATCTGGGCGCTTTCAATCGCCAGGATTTCTTCCCGGAAACTCTTGTGCAGATGAATCCGTAGGAACTCCAAGTCGGGATTGCTGGGCAGGGCTTCCAGTATCTGCTGAAAAAGCGGTGGATCACTGATGTAAATGTCATCTTCAAACACCAGAACCCCGTCATGCGGACTGGCCAGCAACTTTTTCCACAATTTGATGTGGCTTAAAGTGGCGCACAACTGGCCTTTGTTGCACACAGTCAGGTATCGGTGCGTGAAGCCAATTTCTGGGTTTTGCTTGAGAAATTCGGTTGCCGCGTTTATTTCCTGCCAATAGATAGCCGGTACGATTTCAATTTTGGACAGCCCATCATAGTCAGCAAGGGCCTGCGCCAGGCACTGTGCGTTATCAACGCGTTCAGCAATGCTGTCGACAGCCAGGATGTAAGCAGTCAGGTTTGACAAGAAAGTTCACCACGGAGTTAAGGCCTTTGGGCCGGTTAAACGAGATAATTGTACTAGAAGAAGCTTGCTGAATTTACATCCATTGTAAGCTGAGCCAGGGATGGACTCATTGGGAGGCTGAACGCTTCAGGAATTACGTTCCATCCAATCCATCAAGCGATGGAAGTTGCCTTTTTCCATGGCTCGGCTCAAGGGTCGGTTGCTAAAGCCCAAGGCCGTAGATACCAGAATACGGGGATCGTGGTCGTATTTTCCTGAAGCGTAAACCTCCTCAGAGGCACCGCGGTGAGACATGCGTATGTCCATCACAACGACATCACCCTGTTCCACCGGGATACTGACCACCGGGTCATTTTCATCAGGTTCGCTGGACTGATCGCTTTGCAGTGGAATCGGTATCTTGTGAGAACCGCGAATCACTTTGAGGCTGGACCCTGACTGCAAATAAAATAATATTTTGTAGACACCGCCACCGTTGGCGCCCCAGATCATTGCCTGATCTTGCAGGTAGGAACTGAATTTGCCACGCAGTAAATCCTTGTGCCAGCATTGCGACCGATTGATGGTTATGTCGCTCAGCCCCAGGCTTTGTAGGCCGCTATCGCTATGTAAATGTTGCAGCAGCCGGTGCACTACCGGATTGCCTGCCAACTGGGCATGCAGTGATTCCAATTCGGGAAAGCGGTGAAAGCCGGCCAAATGCAATGCGGAAGACGATAGACGGGTATTTTTGAACAAGTTGAGATTCTGCTGGATTAGCTCCCGATAGGAACTCACCTCTTCCTGCTCAAAAATGCCACGCAGCGTGGTGAAACCATTTTCTTGCAACTGCGGCACATGCACACTCGAAAGCGCCGATATCCGGTCATGCAAAGGCTTGTTTTCGAACAGAATCGGTGATGTCCAAATGGTACTGGCGGCTTTTTGCAATTTCTCTGAACGGCGCTCCAATACATGCCGAGACAACAATTCTGCCGCTTGTCCGTCGAACTCCTGGTGCTCTACTACCACCGGCTTTACCGTCATGCAGATCAGGTCACCAGCGTTGCCCATCACCGGCACAATCATATCGACAGGATGATCAATCAACTGGAATCGCTGTAACAGCTTTTCCGCTCCCAGGCGACTGATGTAATAGGTGGCAAAGCCCCACAAAGAAGGATCCTGTACAAAGATTCCGTCACCTTCTGCGGCCGTGATGTCATCACGAAACCTTTTGTATTGGTGAATGCGCAGGAAATCCAGTTCGGGCCATTCGGGCAGTTCATTGAGGACATTCTGGAAGTCTTCAGGGTCGCTGATGTAGATGTCATCTTCAAAAATGATGGCACCGGCATGGTCGCTGGCCAGCAGCTTTTGCCACAAGTTGATATGGCTGAACGTGGCGCAGAGTTGCCCTTCCTTACAGCGAGCCAGGTATTTCTGAGTGCAACGAATCGTTGGATTGCTGTCGAGAAAGCCGAGAGCTGAGTCAGAATCCGACCAAAAAATTGCCGGAACAATTTCAGCCTCAGCCAGTTCAGTATAGTGCTGCAATGCAGACCGCAGCACTTGAGCGCTTTCGACTCGCTCCTCGATTGATTCAATGGCAAGTATGTAAGCAGCAATTCCAGTCATACGCAACATCCAGATTCAGATAAGTTTAGTTTCAGCAAAACGATACTGTTTTTCAAGAGGAAAGCTGTTGAGCCCTATTTCTCAGAAACCCCTATTTCTCAGAAACCCCTATTTCTCAGAAACCCCTATTTCTCAGAAACCATTATGGCCGGGAGATAAATTCATGCACCAACTGCAGAGTCTCCTGACGCTGGATGTGCGCCAACAATACCAGCACATCGCCATCCTGGGCTAATTCCAGCGCCCTGCGCGCAGCTTGTAAAAGATTCGGCATCATCAGTAACTGCTCCGGCACCATGCCATTGGCCAATGCTTCTGCGCGTATCGCTGCAGGGGGTTCGGTGATGGCGCGGCCGCGCTCATAACCGGGTAGTTCATTGATTAGCAGAAAATCTGGGCGCATGAGCAACGCGGCGCGAGTCAGTTCGCGAATGGCCTCATCGCTGCGATCACCCGCCTGCCCCGTCATCAGAATGACCCGCCGCTGCCCCAGCGCCAGCACAGTATGTGCCAGCGCATGCATGCCATGTTCGTTGTGGGCAAAATCAACCACGATTTGAACGCTTCCACGCTCAAACCAGTTGCCACGGCCCGGGTTATCGCGCTCATCGCCGCGAAAATCGCGCAGGCCTTTGCTGATGGCTGCATCGGACAACCCCAGCGCCTGACCCAGTAACACGGCACCCAGTGCATTCTGCAGATTATGCTTGAGCAGGCCGCCGCGACTGGCCGTGACATCAGTGATGGTACCAAGCTGCCTGCTTTTGAATGCCGCTGGACCCCTGCCAGCATTGCACCATAATTCGTCGCCTTGCAGCCAGCAGGCCGTCCCACCCTGTTGAACATGCTTCGCTAAAGGCGGATTGTTCGCATTCAGGCTGAACCACCAGGTAGTGCCCGGCTTTATTCGGCGCAACTTGGCTTCGTAGGAAACCAGGCCCGCATCGTCGGCATTCAGAATCAATGGCGATTGCTGATCCAGCGCGCGGTGCACGATAAACTTGGCCATCGTGAGTTCAGCCACGGTGTTAATGCCGTACTCACCGAGGTGATCAGCAGCGACATTGGTGATCAGCGCAGCATCGGCACGATCAACGGCAAGACCTCGTCGCAGCAAGCCGCCACGTGCGACTTCCAGGACGGCTGCTTCAACCTCGGGATGGCGCAATAACATCCGTGCTCCACCGGTACCCGAGTAATCGCCTTCACCGATCAGCTGATCGCCCACCCGAATAAAATCGGTAGAGGTCAATCCGCCGCGCAGACCTGCCGCCTGCATCATGGCGGCTACCATACGCACCTTGGTGGATTTGCCATTGGTGCCGGTTACCAGCGCCAGTGGAATGCTTGTTACCGACGACCAATCCACACCCGCAACGTCAGGCACGGATGCATAAGGCCAAAGCTGGCAGGACGCGCCATAACCAATGGACACTTCATCATCGTCGGACAAAAACGGCACTGCATGCTTGCGCGCAGACTGCTGCATGCGCAGCAACAGGGGTCGACGTTCTGCAGCGAACAAATCCCGCAAGCGTTGAATCTCGGCCGGCAAATCAGGTGCATCGGCCCGAAAACAACTTTGGGCATGGAGATGTAAAGCCTGTGCCCAGGCCACCTCATTCAACTCGCACATGGCATACAGCGCATCAATGGGCGCACTGACCAGCAAACTGGCACCGCCGTCATAGATACGTTGGCAGGTTTGCTGTTCAGCCATAGCACAAGCGGCCAGCAAATCAATCACGGTTTGCCGCCAATAGTCGATAACGGCAAAGTCTGCCGCATCCAGTTGCACATCGATGATCGCACTGGGACTATTCCAGTACAGATTCGCGCCAGTCAGACGCCGGCTATCCAGCAACACCGGGCTGTTCAAAACGCTAGCTGACACAGGTAAGGATCAATCGGACTCTTCTTCAACACGAGCCAGACGCACTCCACGTCCATCGCGCACCAGTTCGGCTGCCGGGTCCAGCTTGAAAGCATCCGGGTCGGATTCAAC
>JAWXBM010000156.1:0-16739 GCA_034440115.1 Lysobacterales bacterium
CACGCATGTGCACGTCATCGACATCGCTGATCAAAACACACGGCAGATGACGTTCGGGGACTTTGACGACAGCCAGCCAAGCTGGTCGCCGGACGGCAAACACATCGTTTTCGTCAGCAACCGCACGGATTGGCCCGACACGAATCGGAACACCGATTTATGGCGCATCGACGTGAGCGAGAAGACCCCGCAACCGGAACGGTTGACCAGCGCAATTTACGCAGACTCAAATCCGGTATTCAGCCCGGACGGAAAGCGGATCGCCTATACCTCGAACGTCAGCCTAGGACTGCCGGTCTACGCGATTCCGCAATTGAGCATCCTTGATGTGGGCACGGGTGAATCACAAGTGGTGGAGTCACTCGCAGAAGTGCAAGCATTCGGTCTGCGATTTGCGCCTGATGGTCGCAGCATTTTTGCTATCGCCGAATACCGCGGTGAACAGCAGCTCGTGAGTGTCGATATTGCGTCCGGCAAAGCAAAGCGGGTCATCGCTGGCGAGAATATCGTCCTCGAGTTTGATATCTCACACGATGGCGCTATCTATGCGGTCATATCCCGCCCGGCATCGCCGGCCAATATATATCGCCTTGACGCGAGTGGATTGCAGCCATTTAGTGCGGTCAATCAAGAATTAATGGCTGACGTTGCGACCGGCGCGGTCGAAAAACACACGTTTCAAGTGGCGGATGGCACGAACATCGATACCTTTGTCGTGTTCCCGCCGGGGTATAAGAGAGGTCAACGTTACCCGGCCGTGTTACATACTCACGGCGGACCCTGGGCGCAATGGGACTGGCGCTTCAATTTCGAGTCGCAGCTGTTCGCAGCAGCGGGCTACGTTGTTGTAATGCCCAATTTCCGCGGTTCATGGGGCTATGGCCAGGCATTTGCCGATACGCTGGTCGGAAAATGGGGCGATATCGACTACGTTGACTCCATGGCTGCCATGGATTTTGCCATTGAGAAAGGATGGGTCGATGGGAATCGAATGGCCACCTATGGCTGGTCCTGGGGCGGCTTCCTGACCAACCACATCATCACCAAGACCGATCGCTTCAAGGCGGCCATATCTGGTGCAAGCGAGACGCTGGTAGCCGCCAACTATGGCCACGACGAATGGCAGCGCTTATGGGATGAGGAGCTTGGCTTGCCGTGGCTCGAGGAAAACCGAGCCAAGTGGGAAAAGGTTTCTCCGTTCTACTCGCTTGATAAAGTCACAACGCCAACGCTCATCGTTGGTGGCGAAGAGGACTGGAATATGCCCATCATTAATTCTGAGCAACTCTATCTCGGACTCAGGCGCCAGGGCATACCTGTTCAGCTCGTCGTGTACCCTGGGCAGGGACACAGCCTCTCGGTGCCTTCATACGAACGAGACCTTTACGAGCGCTATCTCGGCTGGCTGGAGAAGTACCTGGTCGACTAGCTTAAGGAAACTCTGACGCAAGATGACTTGTCAGCAATGTGTTGTCGGTTCTGAGCGAACGCCAGTGTTCGTCCACCCGCGGTCCCGTGCCGTATGCTCAAAGAAATCAACCACTTTGCCCGCAGAGTCGATCACGTGGCTGCCCGAATAGCGGACGGTGGTCGGCCCGATATGCCCCGGCACCGCCAAAACATATTCTCCGATGTTCGGCACCTTGCCCGGCGCCCGAAAGACGCCGTATTCTTCGCTATGCATTACCAGCTCCGCCTTTTCGTGGCCAAGCAGGCGGACCCTTGCTTTTATTGGCTGATCAGAACAAATTGCCTTGTAGCCAAGGTCCGTAGTAAACGTCCCCTGAGCAGGGTGGCTATCCACTACCTGGGTCAGAATCAAGGCGGCATTTCGAAACGGCATGTCGGGCATGTCCGCAGCACACCGTGCGTCCCAGTAGATAAAAGATCCTGGAGAGCCGTACATGCCTTCTGTGCGTGCATAGTAGGCAAACGAATACGCGCCGCCGGCAACGATGAATGGTACCGGCATACCGGCGGACTCGACCCGCCGCCGAAACTCTTGTAAAGACAGGATATGGCGTTGGGCAGCTTCCTCGCGTCGGCTTGGGTCGCAAAAGGTATCGTGCCCGTCATACCAGTGCAGCCCGGCTGCTTCCAGGAATGGGTGTGCATCGATCTGCCGATACAGTTTTACCCCTGAGTCATCCATACCGATTCCCGTACGGTGCATGCCGGTGTCCAGGTCCAGCATCACGGGCAGATGACATCTGCGCCGGGCGCTGATGTCTCCCAGCATCTCGAAATGCAAAGGTGAACCGGCTATCGTGGCAATCCACACATCCGGATTGGCTGTGACCAAATCGAGCAGATGATCAATCTTGCATGCCTGTGTCTGGGGGTAGGCGAGAATCGCTCTGCGAGCCCCCACTTTCAGGACCATTTCGAGTTCCCGCAAGCTTACACACTTGAAACTGTCGATCCCCATTCCAACCTGTTTGCGCGTGACCGCCTCTGATTTGTGTGTCTTTACATGCGTGAACAGGTTGTGGCCGCCATGCGCCAGTTCACATACGCTGCGAATATTATGGTCCACCAGGTCCTGGAACAGCAGCATCGCTGGCGTTGCCAAGGTGTCCGGACTGGCGACTGGATAATATTCCCCAGCGACAAGTGAGGCTTCTTTCACAGCTCGATGAACTGAACAAGACCCTTTTGTGTGGCCGCTTCATACACCGCAGCCGCCATGGCCAGGTCTTGAATAGCGATACCGGAACTGTCGAAGACGGTCAGCTCCGCGTCGCTGGTTCTTCCGGGTGAATGTCCAAGCGTGACGAGTCCCAGGGCGCAAACGGACGCTGCCGAGTCGATTAGACCTTCTCCATACGCGTGCTGAAACTCGCCGATCCTGATCGACTGTTGCGGGTATTCGGCGAACAGGCTCGCGCGTTTCATAATGGCGGTATCCAGTTCGTGTTTGCCCTGGGTGTCCGCGCCCATTGCCGAGATATGGGTTCCTTCACTAACCCATTCGTCCCGGACCAGTGGCTGCTTCGACGGCGTGGCGGTGACAACAATATCCGACCCGCGCACCGCCGCTTCGGCCCCGGTGAACTGGATCTCGATAGCAATATCCGCAAGCCGATCGGCCAGCCAGGATGCACGAGTCTCGGATCGCGTAAAAACCTTGATCAGGGAAAGGTTCCGGACTTCCGCTACAGCGCGTATTTCATGCTCAGCCTGATGCCCTGCGCCGATAACACCCAACACGGCTGCGTCAGAACGAGCCAGGAAGGACACTGCCACCGCATCCGCGGCGGCCGTCCTGTATCCGTTCAGATAGGACGCGCTGACCAGGACTTGCGGAACGCCGGTATCTGGATCAAGTAGCAGTATCGTCGATCCGTGCGCGGGCAGGCCTTTTTCCGCATTGCCGCCCCAGTATGTGCCAACTTTGAGACCGACCATCCGGTTCTTGATATCAGTGCCCGACTTGACGCCGAATATTTCATTGTCACGAAGGCCGCTACCGATAACCACATCGAATACTTCCGATCGATTCATCGCAACCGACTCGAACGCATCGCGAACCGCATCAAAAGCCAGTTCGCGGGTCACGATACTTCGGACTGTCGACTCCGCTATGAATGCAAGTTTTCCCATTGCCGATGCCCTCAGGTCAATTTTCCTCGATCACACCAGACTATCAGCAGAATGGCAGACTGCGGACCGCAGCCGAACGCGGTCCATCGCCGAAATCCGTCTTGAGCTGCTGTGCGTCATCGGCAATGCCGGCCGCCAGCATACCCACGGCGATATTCTGCCCAAGTCGCGGCGAAAATGTGGCTTCCGTCACCGTACCAACGACGTCGTCGCCGAGCTTTACACCGTGCCACTCGCTAGTCCCGCTGATCCGTTCACCACCGATGACGAAGCCAACCCGGCGCCGCCGGATACCCTCTGCCACGATACGTTGCAGCGCCGCCTTGCCGACGAAGTCGTCGTCGCGGTCGAGGTCCATAAAAGCGCCCAGGTTAACTTCGAACGGATTGACTCCGTAACGGGCATCGGCTCCATACGAGAGCAAACCGCTTTCGATGCGTTCCATGTCACTCGGCGCGCCCGGCACGATGCCATACGGTGCACCGGCTTGCTTCACCCGGTTGTACAACTCGGTGCCGCGACTGGCGTCGCGCAAGTAGAGCTCAAAGCCACCTTGCTTGGACCAGCCCGAGCGAGCCAGCAGTATCGGGATTCCGTCGAGCTCGGTCTGCCGGAACCAGAAGTACTTCAGCTCGCGCACCCAGTCACCGAACAAGTCGGCGACGACGTCGTTGGCCCGCGGCCCCTGCACCCCGAGTGGCGAAGCATCGGGCTCCGATACGCGTACATTCAGACCGCGTTCTGCGGCAATCGCGCCGGCCCACAGCAACAGATCGCTGTCGGCAATCGATAGCCAGAAACAATCATCGGCCAGCTTTTGCACTACCGGGTCGTTGATGAGGTCACCAGCATAGTTGCAAATGGGGACGTACTTGCCCTGCCCAATCGCCATCCCGGTGATATCGCGTGGGGTCAGGTAGCGCATCAATTGCTCCGCGTCCGGCCCGGCCAATTCCACCTGTCGCTCGCAGGCAACGTCCCACATGATCACCCTTTCCAGCAGCGCCCGGTACTGGGCCTCCGGATCACCGAAGTGAGCGGGTGCGAACATATGGTTGTAGACGGAAAACGACTTGACGCCGTCCGCAACCGTGGCCTCGAAGTACGGCGATTTCCGAATGTTGCTGCCAACAGCTATTTCAAAAGACATGCACTTTTTCCCAGATTGAGTGTGCGAGAGATCGGTCATCATAATCGGACTTGTGCAGCTTTGACTACATAGACATTGCCTGAAACGACCCACAGGCCAAAAAATAGCTACTGAGTCCGCGCCTGCCGCACAGGCGCGGGCAGACTAGAGATCCATGCAGTTGGCATAAAACGTCGTAGTCGCCGGCCAGTCGGAAAACAAGCCGACAATGCCTACATCCTGAGCCAGAATGTCAATGATGCGCAGAATATCACCGTCGTCTTTAATCGCGTCCAAGGTGGACTGGTAATAGAAGCTGCCATCCAGCGGCCCGCCTGCCACGATTGGGCCGGACCGTTCGGTTGTCCAACTGATGATATCCAGGCCGGCCGCTTTCGCCCGTTCCGCATAAATCGAAGGAATGATTTTGTCGCCAACCCTAGTCAGAAGCATAGGTATGGGCGGGGCGATGATGTTGACGCCGGCATCTTTGAGAGCACTGAATTCGGTGGTGGGCGGCGGTGCGGCCGCAACGGCGGCAGGATCGCGCCCATCCAGGAAGACCGCCTGAACACCATAATCCGTGTTGTCCACCCAATAGATCACGTCGGTGAAGTTGAATGACTGAAGCCAGGTGTTTTCCGGTTCGACGCCGACCGTTGCCATGACGTTGACCAGCGCCTGAGCGTAGTTGGCCTGGCTACCGAACACGTCCTCGACGGAGACGGCTGCAGCCGGATCACCTTCCTTGAGTTCTGGCGTATGCTTACGACCCAGATCCTCGAATAGCTCGGCGGCTTCCTGAACGGTCATCACTGTGCCTTCGGCGGCATACAGGTCGGTGCGATAGCGTGAAGTGGCATCCATATACTCGGCAATTGTTCTGGCATTGACGTTGGCGGCATCCATTTTGCCCCTCAACGATTTGAACTCCGCAAGTGTAAGGTCGCTGCTGCAGCATTTGACTTCAGGTCCGTTCTTCAGCCTGCCGGCGCGACTGACCTTGGGCGGGACCGTACACTTGGCGGCCAGCGGCGTTTCCAGGATGTTGGTGGTGGTGTGAAGATCGCATTGCGCGTGACGACAGACCAGATTGCCATCGCTGGTAAAAGTCACGTCGCATTCCAGAATGCCGGCACCCATGCGAGCGCCCGCCAGATAACCCTCCTTGGTATGCTCGGGAAACAACAACGCGGCACCACGATGACCAATTGAAAAATCAGATGCGGTGTAGACAGTCCGGCTGCCCGCACAGGCCGAGAGCTTGTCTTTCAAATCTCCCGGCGACAGTTTGTCCAACAGGTAGAAGGGACGTGGGCCCAATTGGGCGTGCGGAGTTTGCAGTACTTCGGCGCTAGCGTTGAAGCAGCCTGCTGTGAGCACGAGAGTAGTAGCTAGAAGTGCCAGTGACGTTAGGTAGTGCATGCGTCGGTGACTCCTTTCAAGCTGAGTGTCGGGACAGCGAACATCGGCGCAGCCAAAATCGACGGCGCCGCCCTGGGCAGTCTTGGGTAACTGGGACTTCTTTCCGCATGATAGCAGATGCTCATTTCCCTCCTGCGTTGCCGCGACCTTGAATGATGTAGAATCTGCCCGAATATCATTTCACTGCCAACCATCAGGGAGATTTTGACATGCTGCGCATCTTCCAATTCACTTTGCTGCTATCAGGGTTGCTCTGCTTTTCAGTGGGTTCGGGCAATATATCCGAAGCCCGCAGCCTGAAATTCTTCCATACCCACACCGGTCAATCCATCGATGTAACGTACTATCTCAATGGCGAGTACAACCCTTTTGCACTGGAAGATCTCAAGGTTTTCCTGGCAGATTGGCGCGATCTGGAGCAACAGGAAGTAGACCCGCAATTGCTGGACATTTTGTGGCAGGTTCAACAACGCACCGATAATGATGATGTGTTCGAGGTGATTTCTGCTTATCGCTCCAGCCAGACCAACGAATTGCTGCGTGAAACCTCAACGGGGGTGGCCAAAAGTAGCCAGCATGTTCTTGGCAAGGCGATTGATGTGCGCTTGCGCGGCTTGGAAACGGCAAAACTCAGGGACACGGCGCGGGAATTGAAACTCGGTGGCGTGGGTTATTACGCCACTTCAGATTTTGTTCATATCGATACCGGCAGGCCACGTTACTGGTGATTCCGGCTGCGCCAGAAACCATGGCACAACCATCAGGGTAGTGTCTCCAAACAAGCGAATGCTGATCATCATTGGGCTCCTCGTCCAATGCAGCACGGCATGGGCCGCACCGGAACTGGACTCCGAAATATCGGCTGTTCAGCTACAAATCGAGCAGTTGCTCAATATCAGCGATGCTGAAGTCGCGGGCGATACCATTTACCTGCAGGACCTGCTGCGCGAAGTTTATGCTGCAAACGCCTACGCACCACTGTGGACCAGCATCGAACGGCTGGATGAGTTGCGCACATTGTTGCTTGACTCAAGCAGCCACGGCCTGCAACCACGGGACTACCATTTGCGGGCAATTGACGTGCTTGTGCAGCAGACCCGAATCGCACCCAGCCCGGCAAACCGGGCAGCACTGGATGTACTGCTTACCGATAGCCTGATGCTCTATGGCCATCACCGCAGCCTGGGCAAGGTGAAGGCGCAGGACCTGGATCCGAATATCAATTTCAGGCGCGAAGCATTGAAAAGCTATCCGTCGGTCGAAGCGGTGCGGCATGCGGTCATCTTCGAAAATCTTGCTGCATTCATCGAATCGATTGCACCGACTTACGATTATTACGAAATCCTCCGAGTACAACTGCGGCGCTACCGGCAACTGCAGGAGCAGGGGGGTTGGCCAAATGTCCCAGCCGGGCCTACTTTGCATCAAGGTGACCGGGGCGGGAGGGTTGCCTTACTGCGCCAACGGTTGCTGATAGAAGGTGAATTGTTCACGCCGGAAATTACCGACACAGAATTCTTCGATAGCCAGCTTGAACAGGCTGTGCGGAGTTTCCAGGTGCTTTATGGTTTGGACAGCGATGGCGTGGCTGGTAAGAAAACCATCGCAGCAATGAACGTGCCGGTGTTAACTCGCATCAACCAGTTGCGCCTGTCGCTGGAACGTTTGCGCTGGGTATCTCAGGAGGTCAATGACGAATTCATTGCGGTAAACATTGCCGGATTCCGGCTGTCCTACGTGCGCAATCAAAAAGTGGTGTGGACAACCCGCATCATGGTCGGTCAGCCCTACCGGAAAACCCCTATTTTTCGCGGTGATATCACCTATATCGAATTCAACCCCACCTGGACCATTCCACCTACCATTCTGCGCAATGACACGCTGCCCGCTATCAAAAAGGATCCGGGCTACCTGGCTGCCAAGAACATTGCCGTGCTCGATGCATCGGGGCGCAGACTTAACCCGGATGATATTGACTGGAACTCGTTTGGTAACAGCATTCCCTACACCTTGCGGCAGGATCCGGGGCCAAAAAATGCCCTCGGCAGAATGAAATTCATATTTCCTAATGCGCATTTTGTGTTCATGCACGACACACCCAACCAGGCGCCTTTTAACCTTCCTGAGCGCGCGTTCAGTTCCGGCTGCATTCGGGTGGAAAATGCCTTTGAACTGGCTGAGCTGGTGCTGCAGGATTTTAGTGATTTCACGCCGATGCAAATGCAGGCAGTGCTGGACAGTGGCCGTACCCAGCGGGTAGTGCTGTCCAAGCCAACGCCTGTATTGATACTGTATCTCACAGCCGCGCTCGATTCGTCCGGGAAGGCGAAGTTTTACCGCGACGTTTATGGGCGCGACCCGGCAGAACTAATGGCCCTGGACGGACTGGTAAAAATTGATCTGCCGGGTTCGGACTGACTGTCTCCTGGTGCAAGATAATTTAGGTCAGAGTGAGCTGACCCAAATTATTTGTCCCCAATTATTCGTGCTCTGAACCCTCTACAATCAAGCCTATGACCACGGAACAAATCCAGATTCTGTCTATCCTTGGAGCCACCATCGCCGTATTCCTGTGGGGGCGCTGGCGGCATGACCTGGTGGCTATGGCTGGCCTGCTGGCCTGTGTATTTGCCGGCCTGGTACCCGCGGCAAGTGCCTTCAGCGGGTTTGGACACCCAGCGGTGATCACCGTTGGCTGCGTCTTGATCCTGAGTTCGGGTTTACAGGACACCGGTGTTGTGGACGTGCTCACCCGCCGCGTACTACCCACCAAGGCTGGCCCCATGCTTACCATCGCATCAATCATGGGCCTTGGGGCAGTGCTCTCCGCTTTCATGAACAACGTCGGTGCCATGGCTTTACTGATGCCGGTAGCCATTCAGATTTCCAGGCGCCTCAATCTGCCACCCGGAAAAGTGCTGATGCCGCTTTCTTTTGGAACCATCCTGGGCGGCATGACTACACTTATCGGCACACCCCCCAATCTGATTGTTTCTGGCTTTCGTGAGGCAGCCGGAATGGGCAGCTTCAGCATGTTCGATTTCACTCCGGTGGGGCTGGCGATTGCCGGTGGCGGAATCGTGTTCGTGGCCCTGCTTGGCTGGAAAATCGTTCCGGCGCGGGAACAGAAGGGCGTTGACAGTTTTGAAACGGGAGCATATCTCACCGAAGCACGGATCGTTGCAGGCTCCAGGACTGAGGGAAAGACCCTGCGGGAAATTGATGATGAGCTGGCAAAATCCGATGCGCAGATTATTGGCATGGTCAGAAACGGTTTTCGCATAACCGCGCCGAACACATTGCGGGTGCTTCGAATTGGCGACATTCTCATTATCGAGGCAGACCCGGAAACCCTGATTTCTTCCCTGTCCTCGCTTGGCCTGGTGCTTGAGGAACAGCAGCAAACGAAGGAAGCGGAGCAGGCCGCCGAAAAGGACGAAACAGGCGACGACTCAACCAGCCCCGCAAGTAAAATGGCCTCAGCGAAGGAGCAGGAGCCGGAAGACAAAGCCGCGGCAGACAAAGCCCCGAAAGACAAAGCCCCGGCAGACAAAGCCCCGGCAGACAAAGAAGTTGTGCTGCGCGAACTGGTGATCAAGCCCAACTCATTGCTGATCGGACGCTCTGCAACCGATGTTCAACTGCGCACGCGTTACAACCTCAACCTGCTGGCGATTTCGCGTCAGGGACAGCGTTCCATCAAACGATTGCGCACAGCCCTGTTCAAACCGGGCGATGTGTTATTGATGCAAGGCGCACCTGGTTCCCTGTTGGGATTTGCCTCGGCGTCTGGATGCCTGCCTTTGGCAGCGCGTGATTTGAGTATACCCAACCAGCGCAAAGCAACCGCCGCCGTGGGCATCATGGCGCTGGCCATTGGTGCGGCCGCATTTGGCCTGATGCCTGCCGTCATCGCCTTTGCAACCGGTGTGCTGCTATTCATGCTGTTTGGGGTTATTCCCCTGCGGCGGCTTTACGACGCCATTGACTGGCCGGTTATTGTGCTGTTGGGTGCCCTGATTCCTGTTGCGGTCGCGATGGAAACCACCGGCACGGCCGATCTGCTGGCAAGGACCCTGCTCGATGATGTTGCGCAGGGCCGGCCCATCATTGCGTTGGCTCTGATCCTGGTAGTTACCATGACACTGTCGGATTTCATGAATAATGCGGCGACGGCCGCCGTTATGTGCCCCATTGCAATCAGCACCGCACAGCATTTGGGCGTTAACGTCGACACCTTCCTGATGGCCGTTGCTGTGGGCGCATCCTGCGCCTTTCTCACCCCGATTGGTCATCAGAACAACACCCTCATACTGGGGCCCGGCGGCTTTCGCTTCAGCGATTACTGGAAGCTGGGCCTGCCCACAGAGATTCTCATCGTGGCCATTGGTGTGCCGATGCTGCTGGTGGTCTGGCCACTTTGATCCGGAATCGGTCTATGACCTCAGTCCACCCGTGCCTCCCTGATGACACCGCATGCGTACTTGATGGTCATCACTATGCGCTTCTGAATCTATTGAATCTTTCTTGCAACTTACATTATCTTAGGAGTAATGAAGAGCGCAGAACGCAGTATACGAGGCTTGTTGGCGGAGGCGGGTATTCAGCCGAACGGGGCGAATCCGTGGGATATCAAGGTGCACAACCCGGATTTCTACGGCCGCGTATTGTCCCACGGGTCGCTCGGGTTTGGAGAATCCTACATGGACGGCTGGTGGGACTGCGAAGACCTGGCGGGCCTGTTCGAGCGCGTGACCGGGGCCAGACTCCAGAAAAAGGTGCGGCCGGCCTCGTTGCTCGTGCCGTACGTCCTCGAAAAACTTCTCAATATGCAGACCCGGCGGCGCTCCCGAAAGGTCGCGCGGCAGCACTATGACCTGGGCAACGATCTCTACCAGATCATGCTGGACCCCTACATGCAGTACACCTCCGCTTACTGGAAAGACGCGGACTCTCTCGACCAGGCGCAACGCAACAAGCTCGATCTCAGTTGTCGCAAGCTGCAGCTTGAGCCCGGCATGCGCGTGCTGGACGCCGGCTGCGGTTTCGGCGGTTTCGCACGCTATGCGGCGGAGCACTGCGGCGTCGAGGTATACGGCGTAACCCTGTCCAAACGACAATTGGCCTTCGGCCAGGCGTTCTGTGCCGGCCTGCCGGTTACCATCGAAATGAAGGACTACCGGGACATCACGGAAACCGGTTTCGACCGCATCGCAACGATCGGGATGATGGAGCACGTCGGCACCAGGAATTACCGTGCCTGTCTGCAACAGATGTCACGCTACCTGAAGGACGATGGCCTGATGCTGCTGCACTGCATCGGCTCGGAAGTGACCGGCAAGGTCACGGATCGGTGGATCACCAAGTACATCTTTCCCAACTCCATCCTGCCCTCTGCGGTCGAACTCACCACGGCCGCCGAAGGGGTTTTCGTGCTGGAGGACTGGCACAACTTCGGTGCGTCCTACGCGAAAACCCTGCTGGCCTGGCACACCAACTGCGAAGCGGGCTGGGAGAAGCTCCCCGCCGATCGCTATGACGAGCGCTTCCGCCGCATGTGGCGCTACTACCTGCTGGCCTGTAGCGGGGCCTTTGCCTCGCGCTCGATCCAGCTTTGGCAGCTCGTGCTGTCGAAGGGCGGCGTGGCCGGCGGCTACGACGCGCCGCGCTGAGGCGAGAGAGGGAGAAGCAGGCGGTCGGCGTCAGGCGCCGAGCACGCATTTCTCGTACAGGTCTTTGAGCTGGCCCTGAGGGTCGTACTTCTTCTTCAGCTGCCGATAGTGCGCCTCGTTGTAAATCGACCAGAACCTGTCGCGCTGGTAGAAAGACTCGGAGTAAAGCGACTTCGCACCGCCCAGCTCCTGCGTTTTCTGCTCGATCAGCCGGTTGAAGTGGCCAAGTTCGTGCGGCTCACGGCTTTTGATCACGTCCCAGAAGCCGAAATCGAGATAGAGCACATCCTCGTTCATCGGGAACAGCGGCGTCGGCGCCGACCGGTCGCGGTGGCGGGCCGGACAAATCCAGATCGGCAGGATGCCGACGGAGTCCATCAGGAAGCGGAAAAACTCCTCCGCCCGCGCGAGCGGGATGCAAATGTCCTGGATGACCGACTCGCTGTGCAGCCCACGGATTTTGTCCAGTCCGGCGGTCAGGCCGTATTTGCTGTTCCAGCGCATGATCTTCGTGTAGGTCGCTGAATTCAGTCGCCGCGGGCCGGCCAGGCGCCGCAACAGGGGGTTTTGCATACCGAGGTTTTTCGAGCACCAGAACCAGTCGGAATCCCAGCGCCAGATGTAATCGCGGATCGTCAGAAAGTCCTCTTGCTTTTCCCGTATGGACTGGTAGTAGATGTTGCGGTAGCGATAGTCGCTGGTTGCCGGTGCGCTCTGCGCGTGCCGCCCCTGGGTCACGTAAAATTCGTCCGGACCGAAGATCACGCCGTCCACGAAGTCGGCATCGGAACCGCAACTGCGCTCAAGAGCGGCAAAGAACGCCGAGGGCGTCTGGCAGTGCTGATGACGCAGGTGCACGAAGCCCCTGACTGGCATGGTCCCGGCTTTCAGTTTCAGGACGTAGCCAAGGGTTCCGTACGAGTTGGGAAGTCCGTGAAAAAGGTCGCTGTGCTCGTTTTCGGGCGTGCATACCACGACTTCTCCGCCCGGCAGCAGAACGTCCATTTCCTGGACGGTTTCGTGCACCAGGCCGTAGCGGAACGAAGACGACTCGATGCCGAGCCCCGAAACCGCGCCGCCTATGGTGATCGACTTGAGCTGCGGAACCACGCAGGGCATCACGCCGTGCTGCAGCGTTGCCTCGACCAGGCTCGAATAGGGTGTCATGCCCTCCACTTCCACCCAGCCGCGAGCAGGGTCTGTGCGCAGCACCTGGGTGAAATCGCGCACGTCGATTTTCTGCTGCGTCGCAGCGGTCCGTTGGCGAAACAGGTTCGACGTGTCCTTTTGAATACCGACGGCGCCTGCAGTCGCGGATTTCATCTGCGCTGCAAGCCGATCGCGTTTGGATTCGTAACTGTTCACGGTTCAACAGTATCAGAGGATTGGCTAAGGTGAATATCCCACTTCGCTGATTCGTTGCCAGTCTGCAACCACGGAGGTCTTTCTGGACCCATCATTCCCACCCGGTTTTTATCCGACCACGGCAGCAGCTTGACGGATCAACAAGGAAAGCGCGATAATATGGGCCTCATTGCTCTATTCTGGCTGTCATTCAAGGCGGCAACTTTCTGCAGATACAGATCATCACGTCACCCTTCCGGGGTTGAACGCCACACTCAGTCTACTCTTTGAAGGTCGGCGGATTGTCGAAGGCTCGCTGGCAGCGAAACAGGATAGTAAATGAGAAGCTGAGTGTACTCATCAACGAAAGGAGTATATGCAAGTGAAGAGAAAACTGACGTTTGTAATATTCGGACTGGTGCTTGCTCTGATATCCGTGTCTGGAGCAGTCGCGCAAGAGACGTCCAAGCGCGTTGCCACAGTGCCTCAGGACAGAATCCCCGTAACGATAGTTCAAACCGGGAAGGCTATTCCTGTTGAATCTTTGCCGCCCGAAGCCAGGGCACAGCTTGAGCGGGTCAAATCTGCCGCCCAGGGGTTGGTCGATCAATCAGATGCCAGTGGAGAGAGGCTGGTTCTAACGATTAACTGCAGTTGGCATCCATTGAAGTGCAACATCATCATAGAATTCTGAGCATTCAAAAGTTTTCGACTCACGGCCCCAGGCGCCGTGGGTCTTTAAGCAGAAAAACACTTTAATAACAGCCAATTAACCATAAATTCGGTTATGCAGGTCCAGAATTCAGTTTCTGAAAGATGGTTTCAGGATCGCGAATTGACATTGGAAGTGGTTGGTATTTGAAGTGACACGCAGCCTTAACGATAGACCAAAAGTAAAACCCAGGCCCTTATGCAAATGGTGGGTACGGAACCTCGGAGCCATGTTGCTGGTTCTATTGGCCAGTTTCTGTGAGCCCCTGGTAGCTGATGATGAGGAAACCAAAAACGCCACCGCAATACCTTCGTCCGACTACCTCGAAAGCCATCATGCAGTAATTGGGGAAATATTCTTTGACACAGAGAATGTCTTTAATCCGGAAATTCCGGGAGAAGACCGCTACCTGTATCGGTTGACCAACAAACTGCACATCACCACGCGGCCAAAAATTGTCCAAAGGCAATTGCTGTTCAAAACAGGAGATGTGTTTGAGCAGCGTTTGCTGGATGAGTCAGAACGCATTCTGCGAAGCAACAATTACCTCAAAAATGCCGTCATCGAGCCGATTGCTTATACCGATGGTGTGGTCGACTTGTTGGTGCATACCACGGATGTTTGGACGCTGGATCCACGGCTGTCTTTCGGGCGCAGTGGGGGCGAAAACAATACCACCTTTGGAATTCGCGACGCCAATATTCTGGGTACCGGAATCTACTTCGGACTGTTTCACAAGTCCGGGGTGGATCGGGATGAGAATCAGATCAGGTTCTATGATCGGGAATTGGGCAGCACCCGCTATGCCCTCACCATGGAGTATTCAGATAACAGCGATGGCCAGCGCGTGGAAGCAAGCTACGGACGGCCTTTCTATGCCCTGGAGGCTCCCCGGGCACTTGATATCTCGCTGATTCAGGACGATCGAATCGATTCATTGTATGACCGGGGCGACGTTCAAGCCGAGTTTCGTCACCAGATTGATCAATTCCGGGTTTCCGCCGGAATCTCAAAGGGGCTGAAAGACGGCTGGGTAAATCGTTATTCCATGGGTATCCAATACGATGAGCACCGCTTTTCTTCGGGTATTGATGAAACATTGCCTTACACCGTGATTCCTGCAGACCGCAAATTTATTTATCCCTTCGTTGAATGGGAATTGCTTGAAGATCGTTTTGAAAAAACACGCAATCATAACCAGATAGGTCGAACAGAAGACCGTTATCTTGGTACGCGTTTCGACGTTCGTTTGGGCTATGCCAGTGAATCACTGGGTTCCCTCAACAACGCATTCCTGCTGGGTTTGGGCGCGTCTACGGGGATGGGCAGTTCGGCCAGTAAGAGCTTGCTGCTTTCGGCAAACTACCATACCCGGCTTGAGTCGGGCTCGTTGGCCAACAGTTTGCTGAGCATGGAAGCCATCTATCATCATCGGCAATCCGATCTGTGGTTGCTGCATGCCGCCATGAGCGGAAGTATCGGTAGCAACCTGGATCTGGATGATCCCTTGCTGCTGGGCGGCGACAATGGACTGCGCGGCTTTCCCTTGCGCTATCAGGGTGGGGATTCACGGGCATTACTGACCGTGGAAGAGCGCCTGTTTACCCATTGGTTTCCATTTCGGTTGATCCACGTGGGTGCTGCAGTATTCATGGATGTTGGACGAACCTGGGGTAACAACCCTGTTGGAGGCGATAATCTTGGCTGGCTCTCGGATGTCGGATTTGGTTTTCGCTTTGGTAATGATCGATCCGGCATCGGCACGGTGGTGCATCTTGACTTTGCGTTCCCAATTGGCGGTGAAAGCGATATCAGCAGCGTGCAGGTTCTACTCAAAGGGAGAAGCTCTTTCTGACATGCATTGCCGTCGCAGCGGTCGATGCTCGACATTTTCTTCAAGAGCGACGCTGCCCGCAAATTACCTCGAGGCACCCGGCTGTGTTGAAATGCTGACGTGCCACATTCGGCCATCCCTTTTATTCTGCCAGTTCCTGTTATCTTAATGCTGACGAGCTTAGAGGCCTTACTCATCTGCGCTATCTGCTTCTGCTTTTTCTTCCTCAGCTTTGGTAGCATCAAGATACTGCTGCTGGTCACCGTAGTAATCATCGACGGCGTGTTCCGATGCCAATGGGCTTAAGTAATGCGGGTCCTTGATACCTTCTTTGTTCATCGCCAGGCCGGTCAGGCAGGCCTTGATGATGTAAGCACTGTTTAATGTGGTGGCATAGGTCGGATCAAGTGAAGGGTGCAGTTCCACCAGGTCGAAGCCAACTACATTCGATTCCGCGCACAAGCGGCGCACGATGGTAATGCCCTCGCGCATGGTCAGGCCGCCAGGGACCGGTGTGCCAGTGGCAACGGCGAAGGCTGGATCAAGCACATCGATGTCGAAGGAAATATGAATTTTGCGACCTTCTTCGCTGGCCTCCTTAATGATGCGTTCCAGCACTGCAGGCCAACCATGGCGTTCAATTTCAGCCATGGTGTGATAACGCATACCCTGTTCCCGCATCCATTTGAATCCGGATTTGTCGGGGCCGGCAGCGCGAAGTCCGACCTGTATGTAATCGGCCGCCCGTACATGGCCCTCGTTGATCAGGCGGTAAACCGGATAGCCGTGATCGATCAGATGGCTGTCATATCCCCACCACGCGTCATAGTGAGAATCGAAATGGATGACGGAAACTTTTTCCTTGCCGTAAACGTCAGCCAAGGCAGCGACATTGGGGTATGCTAACGAATGATCTCCACCGGTAATCCCCCCATTTTTAGCTATTTCCAAAAGTAGAAATCAGGCCACCATGGCCATTTTTTGAATTGGCGTTATCCCACCCAAGCCCATGTTCGGGCG
>JAWXBM010000157.1:0-2796 GCA_034440115.1 Lysobacterales bacterium
AGGCCGGATCGGCCAGCAAGGCAGAGTAATCTGGGAAGGCTGTCGCCAGCCGTTCACGTATCGGCCTGAGATCGTCGCGGATATCGTCGGCTGCAGCGAATCCGAATCTCTCTCGAGTCGCTGATAGAAACTCTGCACAGCAGGTTGTAGCCCCGCTGAATCGAAGCCGCGAAATGTCGTCGTAAAAATCCATGTTTGCGCCAGGTACCGTTGGCGATGGCGGGCCTATGATTTCATCGACCAACTGTTGAAGTTTTCGGGATGCTGGGTTCATGTGGATATCGCCTCCTGGTGCCGGTGCGATAACTCCTCACTGAGAGTTGTGTTAACTTCGCCTTGATCCGGATCGTTACTATTCATGCGGTTTTCCGAGATTTTCCCTTTTGAAGTTAACATGGCTAATTTGACGATTATTCGAGTTTCCGTCTGCGAGGTAGTTCTGAAACTATTTGCCATCTTACTTTTCAGGCTTTCTTTTTTTGAGTGGGCTACCCGTGAATTTGAGACTCTCTCGCTCATTTTCGGTCTGCTTTTCATGGCGGCCATTTGTTCAGGCCTGGCCTCGGGGAGGTTTGAGAGGAAACCCCCCGCCCCGAGTGGTTCGTTTCGGGCAACCAAAAATGCCAGGACCCGTTTGATAAAGTGTGGTCATCTCAGTTGAGTTTGCCCTGACATGTTCTTTGAAAGCGTGGTCATCTCAGTTGAGTTTGCCCTTAATGTTAATCAACTTTTGAGCTCTTTTCTGAAGATCATGTATTGCTGGAGAATGAACCCCATCAGCAAAGCGTTGCATGTTCTCTGTATGAAGTTCTCTCACTGCCTGAGTAAAATCCTCTGCGCTATCCAATGGAAGCCAGGCAAGTGCATAAGTCGCAGTGCTTGAACCTGGTTGCCCATTCGTGCAGGTGATCAAACCTGAGTCGCACAGCTCGATCAGGCAGGCTTGCCAATCGGCTGATCCATCCATCAGCAAGTCCGTCATTGCCCTGCACCCACTGGTAGATTCTTAAAGGTGTGTAATGAATACCTGTATGGAAAGGGCGTTTTTTGGTGCATGGGTGTAATGGTTACTGTCATGGAGTGGTTTAAGCACTCCTTAACGGTAGTGAGTACCATCCTTAAAGGTACTGAGTACCAGTCGAAAATTAATTTCATGCGGCTTTGCTCCCTGGTTGCCAGTTCAGGTATGCATGGGTCGGCTGTTTTGTTTCGCTGGTGTATTTCGTATCGTCCAGCGGTATCCAGGCCAACGACCACATGGTCGGCCTTGGCGGTACTCGGCTTGCTGGGAATGTCTTTTGGATCAGCCGCCGCGTTTCCAGTTCTTGCAGCGACCGGTACAGAGTCTTGTTCGACCCGATTCCGGCATCAGCGGCTTGTGATGCTGTCAGTCCAAGCGCCCCGTTGTTGTGGCCGTTGAATTGCGCAGCAATTAAAACCAGTACCCGGAACGATGCATGGGACAGAGTTTTGACGGCCACGCTGTCAAGCGCTTTAACCGGCAACATCGCAAACCGGCCGTTTCCTGATTTCCGGCCAGGGTTTTTATTCACTTCGCGGACTCCTGCTGCGCGCCGTTTGCGTCGATCATGGCGCGCTTCAGCCTCTCCGCCCCATGCACGAATGCATGCGCCTGGTTTACGAGCTGGTGGCAACGGTCCATGGACTTGTCCCTGGCTAGGTTGTGAGCCGCTGTACCCAGACTTTCAGCGCCTTCAACAGCGCCGGAAATGAGTCTGCCAACATCGTTGGCCGCGCTCATGCCGCTTCACTCTGGGAACGTGCTCGAAACGCCTGGTCGTGTTCTGGGAGGATTCGACGTGCGCCGGATAATTTTGCAGAAGCGAGGTGGCCGGATGACATCCAGTTATAGACGGTGGACCGATTTACTTGATAACGGGCGGCGAATTGCTCAACGGTCCAGCCATACGCGCCTTCCGGAGCCGCCATGGGTTTGGTTGATTTTCCCATTTCTATTCCTGTTTCGTACAGTGCAGGTGCGCACCACGGAATAGAATCTAATCCTGACCATACCCGCTTACCGGTTAGCGGGCTTTGCGGATGGCGGTCATCAGTTTGGGAATGTAGTCACTTGTGAGAATTGCTGTTTGGGGCTCCTTGTCTCTGGTCTTATGATCGAAGTCGGAAAGTTCAAAATTTCCATCCTCGAAAACAATTCCAATCAAGCCCCAGCGGTCCTGCAAATCCAGTTTGTTATACAGATAATTTTCTACTTCTTGAGTTGTGCAGCACTTCGATTCCATCGCCATCATGACCGCCCGCTTGGGTAGCTTTGGCCGCCGTGGCTTTCCACCGGAAAGTGATTGCGAAAAAAGCTTTCCCGTAGATAGCGACGTCCCTTCTTCGAGAAAGGCAGAGTAGCATTCGGATAATGGAGACATTGCGTTGCTCAACGGCCTGGCACATTCTGCTTCATGCTTTATTTGTTCAAGAAACCGAAACAATTCCATCGCCTTGATCATCTCGGGTTGGCCATAGGTCCAACTTCCGTCCAGCAGCACCCTAGGAGTTAACTCGGCTCTCTCCTGGTTAATCAGTGAGCCCAATACCCTCAAAAGATCGTCGACATGCTGAATAAGTTTTTGGGGCTCAGGAAACAATGCCAAAGTGGTGTTTGGCTCAGCCGGATTGAAGAGCAAAGCCCACTCAGAAGGCTTCACTCTTTTGGCTTTGCCATTCACGCTATGGCCTCCACGGCATCAGCCAATGCCTTTGGTGACAAGTGAGCATACCGCTCAGTCATTTCAATTGAACCATGCCCACACAGGTCTTTAA
>JAWXBM010000158.1:0-17126 GCA_034440115.1 Lysobacterales bacterium
GACAAGGGCACCACCGGACTCGGTGATGGCGAGCGCGTGAGCAAAGACAGCCTGCGGGTTGAGGCTTACGGCACCGTCGATGAATTGAACAGCGTGGTAGGCCTGGTACTGGCCTCCGAGCTGCCAATGGACTTACGCGTCTGCCTGACCCGCATCCAGCATGAACTGTTCGATCTGGGCGGTGAGCTATGCATGCCTGGCACGGTACTGATTCCGCACAGCTATGTAATCGACCTGGAACAGGATCTGGACGCCTTCAATGCCGACCTGCCGCCGCTGAAGGATTTCATTTTACCGGGCGGAACCGAATCAGCCGCTCGTTGCCATCTGGCCCGCACCGTGGCCCGACGTGCTGAAAGGCGGCTGGTGAGCCTGGCGCATGTCGAAAAGGTCAACGACGTATCGGTGCGTTATTTAAATCGCCTGTCGGATCTGTTGTTTGTGGTGTCCCGCGTATTGGCCCGCAGCGAAGGTGGCATGGAAATTCTCTGGTTGCATGGTGACAAGCGTTTGCCGCCGGCAAAGCCGCTGGAAAATTAACCGCAATACTGTAGGAGCGCGCTCTGCGCGCGATTAATCCATTTAATCGCGCGCAGAGCGCGCTCCTACAATAGCCAGAATGGCTGCATCTTTTTCCAACCATTGCTGATCCATCCAGGCCTGTAAATCGCTGCGGAAAGTACGATCACGGCGAAATTCGCGACCCAGCAGTTCGGCAGGAATTTCCTTCAGTTCCGCCCGCACCACGATGCGTGAGATCTGCCCCGAAACCAATTGCCAGAAAGTGGGTGGTTCGGCATGATCCTGGTTCGGATACACAATAGTCACATCTACCATGCTATCCAGTTGATCTCCCAGCGCGTAAAACACCTGACCTATGCCACCAATGCGGGGTATGAGCAGTCTCTGAAATGGGCTGCCACTGGTCTTGTGCTTTTCTTCTGAAAACCGCGTTCCTTCCGGAAAGCTCATCATGGCCACAGGGATTTCACGAAATTTCTCACAAGCCTTGCGAGCGTTATCCAGATCCTTACCCGCCAGGCTGGGTTTTCTCCTGACCTGATCTTTCGAGTAACGCTGCATAAAAGGGAAATCCAGCGACCACCAGGCCAGGCCCAAAAAGGGCACCCAGAACAGTTCCTTTTTCAGAAAGAAGCGCAGCAGCGGCAAGCGCCGGTTAAAACTGCGTTGCAAAGCGATGATATCCACCCAGGATTGATGATTGCTACTGACGATGTAACAGCCCTGATAATCCAGGGCCTGTGGAATTTGGATATCCCAACGTGTGGCGCGAAACAGGTCAAGCACACTGTTGTTGATGCCAGTCCAGAGTTCAACCAGGCTGGCCAACCAAAGGCGCACTTTGCCGCGGGCGGATTCGCCTGGTGCCAGGAACCGGACCAGCCCGCCCAGGCTTATCAGCGTGGCAAGCACGATGGTATTGATGCCGATCAGCAGCAACGCTGCAGCGCCTTTGAGCGCGGTCAGGATTTTTGCCAACGTCAGCTACCGCTGGGAAAGGTGTATCTGGCCTTTTCGCGAACACCGCCCGTTGGCCAGCGTTGGGTGATGGTTTTGCGCCGGGTATAAAAAGTCACGGAATCCGGGCCGTAGGCATACAGATCGCCAAACAGCGAGCGCTTCCAACCGCCAAAGCTGTGGTAAGCCACCGGCACTGGTAAAGGCACGTTGATACCAACCATGCCCACCTTGATGTTGTCACTGAAATAACGCGCCGCTTCACCATCACGGGTAAAAATGCAGGTACCGTTGCCGTATTCATGCGCATCAATCAGGTCCATGGCCTGTTGCATGTCTTCCGCGCGTACCACGCACAGCACCGGGCCAAAAATTTCATCCTGGTAGATTTTCATTTCTGGCGTTACACGATCAAACAAGGTACCGCCAAGGAAAAAGCCATTTTCATGGCCGGCCACTTTCAGGCCGCGACCATCAACCACCAGTTCAGCACCCTCTGCGACGCCCAGATCAACATAACCACGCACCCGGTCGCGCGCCTCGGCGGTCACCAGCGGACCCATATCGTTGTTGTTGTTGCAGCCGGCTCCGACTTTCAGACCAGCGAGCTGTTCTTTCAGCTTGCCCACCAGTGCATTGGCCGTTTCATCGCCCACCGCCACTGCCACCGAAATGGCCATGCAGCGTTCGCCGCAGGAACCATAGGCCGCGCCCATCAGGGCCGAGACCGCATTATCAAGATCAGCATCCGGCATCACGATGGCGTGATTCTTGGCCCCGCCCAAAGCCTGAATGCGTTTGCCGTGCGCGGTACCGGTGCGGTAGATGTACTCAGCAATGGCGGTAGAGCCTACGAAGGAAACCGCTTGCACGCGTGGATCTTTCAACAGGGTATCCACTGCTTCCTTGTCGCCATTCACTACGTTGAACACACCATCAGGCAACCCGGCCTCTTTCAACAATCGGCCGATAAACATGGGCGCAGATGGATCGCGCTCAGATGGCTTGAGAATAAAGCAATTACCGCAGACCAACGCCATGGGGTACATCCACATCGGCACCATGGCCGGAAAATTGAATGGCGTGATACCAGCGACCACACCCAAGGGTTGGAATTCACTCCAGCAATCAATCGCCGGGCCAGCATTTTTGCTGTGCTCGCCTTTGAGCAATTCCGGTGCGCCACAGGCGTATTCCACCACCTCGATACCGCGCTGCAATTCACCCAATGCATCGTGCAGCACCTTGCCATGCTCTTCGGTGATCAGCGCAGCTATTTCATCAGCGTGCTGTTCCAGCAGTTCCTTGAAACGAAACATGACGCGCGCACGTTTTTGTGGCGGCGTGTCCCGCCATTGCGGAAAGGCCTGTTCGGCAGCGGTAATTGCCTGTTCGACCGTGGCCTTGCTGGCCAATGCGACCTCGCGCACTACCTGGCCGGTGGCCGGGTTATAAACGGCCTGGCTGCGACCATCAGGTTCAAGCATTTCGCCGTTAATGAAATGGCCGATAGTTTCTACGCTAGCCAGCGCTTGTGCTGCTGTTGTGTTCATAATTTTTTCCTTTCGAGTCTGGAAAATTTGCTCAGACTCCCTTCTTTATAACCCAAGCGGCAAAAAACCGCACTTTGGCCGTTTGTCAGTTATGGCTCGAGAATCAGTCCAGGCTGTCCATGACTTTGCGGATTTTTTCGAATGAACGTGTCATCTCGTCCGGTTTCGAGTTCAGGAAAGGCGCGAATTGCAGAATATCCATGCCGTTGCGAATTACCTGATCTTCTTCCCAGAAGCATTTTTTGTGCATCTCTGTGCCGCGCGCACCTGGTGCTCCGTCGCGTGAATGCATCTCAATGGCGCCCATCAGGCCGAAATTGCGCACATCCTTGACCTTGGGATGATCATCGAAGGAATGTAACAGCGCTTCGAAATGAGCTTCCAGCGCACGGGCCTGTTCAAAAGTACCTTCGATCTCATAGGTTTCCATGGCCGCGATGCCAGCAGCAGCCGCAATCGGGTGACCGGAATAGGTGTAACCGTGGAACAACTCAATCGCGCCTGCCGGGCCTTGCATAAAGGCTTCGTATACGGTGTCGTTAACAAATACGCCGCCCATGGGAATCACGCCATTGGTCAAACCCTTGGCGGTGGTGATGATATCGGGCGTCACGCCAAAACGTTGTGCGCCGAATGCATGGCCCACCCGGCCAAACGCGGTAATGACCTCATCGAATATGAGCAGGATGCCATGACGATGGCAAATTTCCCGCAGCTTCTCGAGGTAACCCACGGGCGGTGGTAATACGCCGGTGGAACCAGCCACCGGCTCAACGATAACGGCAGCAATATTGCTGGCATCGTGCAAGGCGCACAGGCGTTCCAGGTCATCGGCCAGGTGCGCACCCCAGCTTGGCTGGCCACGACTGAACGCGTTATGTTCCAGGTCCCAGGTGTGGCGCATATGATCCACCGCGGGCAACAGGCTGGCGCCAAAGGCCTTGCGGTTGGGTGACATACCACCCACTGACATGCCACCAAAATTAACTCCGTGATAGCCGCGCTCACGGCCGATCAGGCGGGTGCGATGACCCTCGCCACGGGCGCGGTGATAAGCCAGGGCGATTTTCAGCGCGGTATCCACCGACTCCGAGCCGGAATTGGTGAAGAACACGTGATTGATATTGTCCGGCGCCATGGCCGTAACTTTTTCCGCCAACTGGAATACCCGGTCACTACCGCCCTGAAAACCAAGGCAGTAATCCAGCTTGGCTACCTGCTTCTGCACCGCTTCGACGATACGCGGATGACAATGCCCTAAACCGCAGGTCCACAACCCGGAAAAGGCATCGTAGGCTTTGCGCCCATCGGCAGTCTGATAGTAATGCCCTTCTGCACCAACGATAATGCGTGGCTTCTGTTTGAAGTCCCGGTTAGGGGTAAAGGGCATCCAGTAGGCGTCTACCGCCGCGGCCGAAACAGTCATAAGGCTCCTCTGATCTTTGCTGGTGAGTCTGAATGTCTATTATATTTAACATCTCACTCGACTGGCCAGCAAAATTTTTGCCAGCAGTAGTCTGCTGGCAAAAATCCAGGTCCCCACCTACTTACAATGCCTTTCTTGTTATGCCTTGATCACGGCTACAACAGACTGCTCAGGGGAAAGATACAGTGATGGAAGCCAACCCCCTGAGATCATTTTCAAACACACCATTCGAAATCCTGTAAGCGCCGCTCTGATCGGTGCCTACCGCCCGGGCATCCAGAGTCACATGGTCACCGATGGTGCAAGCAACACCCAAGCCATAGTTGAAATAATCCGGCGCTGCAAAGGCTAAACCTTCACTGGAGTCGAAAGCATCGCCGAAACTGTAACCGGCATAGGCAAAAACGCCAAAGCCATTGTCCCAGTCGTAGCCGACGCCGCCGTCCAGATACCATGCGCTGGCACCCACTTCGGCAAAATCATCGGAATAGGAAAGCTTCACATGGAACAGGCTCCAACTCAGGCCAGCGTAGATTTCCAGAAAATCTGCTGAACTCAGTCCCGGATAATCGTAGTATAAAAAACCCACATCCCAACTAACTCCGCTATCGCCAAAGTCACGGGTGAATCCCACCACGTAATCCACTTCGATATCGGCATCACTGTTGGGGCCCCAGTCCAGCGAAGAACCCCAGATGGAGGCATAGAAGCCACTTTCATGCGCATAAGCTGCGCTGCCCTGCAGGGCAAAATCGCCGTCGGTTTGTGAGTAACCACGATAATCATAATCTGAGGTCACTGCCACAGAACCAGAGAATTGTGCAACTGCTGCGGAAGATACCGCGGATAGCAGAACTGTCAATGCCATGCTGGTGACTGTCGACCTGCCTGGCCTTTTGCCTTTCATTATTGCTTGCTCCCCGCCGGTATTGAGCCGGTCTCTGCTTAAACTCTCAGGAGGGACAAAGCAATTGCTATGCCATGATACATATTCTGTTTTATTTCATGGGTTTGGGTGATTTTCGCTGATACATTGGGGAGGCGATGCACGGCCAGCATGGTGCAGTCATCACCACCATGCACCAGCTGGGGGCAGCCTTCTTCAATCCCATTGTTATCTTGCCCCTCGCCTACAGCGCCTAAGGGCTCGGGGATCAGGTTCCGATAAACGAGCCGTGGGCCAGCTGCTGGAGAAACGTAACGGCCATTGGATCCCGGATCAGGTCCGGGATGACGGAATAATTGGGGTCGAATAATTAGACCCGAAAAATTAGACCCGAAAAATCAGACGTTAAGCAACAGGAACTCCCGCTCCCACGAACTGATCACTTTCTGGAATTCCCGATACTCCGCCATCTTCACCGCCTTGTAGCACTGCACAAAACGCGGACCCAGGATATCGATCAGCTCCTCACAGTCATCCAGGTAGCGGAAACCCTCTTCAATTGTCAGAGGCAAACCATAAGGCAGGTTGTGGGCACTGCCAATGATTTCCTCAGTAGGCTGGAGCTGGTTTTTGATGCCCAGATAGCCCGTAGCCAGCATGGCCGCGATGGCGATATAAGGGTTTACGTCGGCACCGCTGAGACGATGTTCGACCCGGCGGTTGGCCGGATCAGAACCCGGAACGCGCAAACCCACCGTGCGGTTGTCGTTACCCCAATGCGGATTGATCGGCGCTGATCCGCCCGGCTGCAGGCGCCGGTAAGAGTTTATGTTGGGGGCGAAAAACGGCACAGCCGCATTCATGTATTTTTGCTGCCCACCGATAAACCAGTAAAACAACTGTGATGGCGTTCCATCTTCATTGCTGAATATGTTTTGCTCGTCGTCAATGCGCACCACGCTCTGATGCACATGCATGGCACTGCCTGGCTCATTTTCATGCGGCTTTGCCATGAAAGTAGCATAGCAATTGTGATGCATTGCAGCCTCACGAACCGTGCGCTTGAACACAAACACCTGGTCAGCCAGGAGCAGCGCATCGTCGTGGTCAAAATTGATTTCCATTTGCGCGGCGCCTTCTTCATGGATCAGGGTGTCAATCCCCAGTTCCTGTGCTTCGCTGTAGTCGTACATCAATTCGAACAAAGGATCGAATTCATTTACCGCGTCAATTCCGTAGGATTTCCGGGCTGTTTCCCTGCGACCGCTGCGCCCCACCGGAGGCTCCAGAGGATAATCCGGATCCTTGTTGATTTCGGTCAGAAAAAACTCCAGCTCCGGAGCAACCACAGGTTTCCAGCCTTCTTTCCTGTACAGTTCCAGTACGGATTTCAGTACATTGCGCGGCGCCATTTGTACCGGTGTGCCATCACGGTAATAGCAATCGTGAATGATCTGTGCAGTGGGCTCATGTGCCCAGGGCACCAGCCTTACCGTAGACGGGTCGGGAAGGACATGCATGTCGCGCTCAGCAGGATCAACAATCTGCGCGTACAGCTCATCATCCGGCCAGTCGCCGGTTACCGTCTGGCCAAACAGGCTTTCCGGCAGGCGTATGCTTTCTTCCCGCAAGTACTTGTGGGCGGGCGTTATCTTGCCCCGCGCAATACCCGCAATATCGGGCACCAGGCACTCGATCTCGGTAATCTGCTTTTCTTTTAACCAGGTTTTCAAATCTTCGAAGTTCATGATTTTTACTCTTTTTGCCCCGCAGGGGCGCTTGGCGCTGAGTCTGATTTTGCAGCCGCGAATTTACCTTCGCTCTCACTGTTTGCTCAGGCGCGGATATAAAGCATTTCCAGAGCCAGGGTCGCTGCAGCCAAAGCGGTCAGCTCGGCGTGATCGTAGGCCGGGGCAACTTCCACTACGTCCATGCCGCGAATGTCCAGGCCTTTCAGCCCGCGGATAATCTGTAAAGCCCGATCCGATGTCAGGCCACCTGCCACCGGCGTACCGGTTCCCGGCGCAAAGGCAGGGTCCAGCGCGTCGATATCAAAACTCAGGTAAACAGGCTGATCGCCGATGATCTCGCGTATTCGGCTGATTACGGCTGCCGCCGATTGCTCGTTCACCCAGGATGCATCCAACACGGAGAACGGATGGTCCTGATAGGTATAATTAGTACGAATACCTACCTGCACGGAACGCTTCGGCAACAACAACCCTTCCTGCAGGGCATGGTGAAAAGGCGCACCATGATCAAAGGCATTGCCCCGGCTGTCGGTATCGGTATGCGCATCGAAATGCAGCAGTGCCATGGGACCGTGCTTTTTCGCATGCTCTCGAAGCAGTGGCAGAGTGATGTAATGGTCACCACCAAAGCTCAAAATCGTCTTGCCAGCATCCAGCAATTCCTGTGCCCGAGCCTGAATGGCATCGCTGGCAGCCTGCGGTTCGCTGTAGGGAAAATCCACATCACCACCATCAGCCAATTTCAGGCGGTCGTTCAGTTCAAAATCCCAGGGCCAACGCGGGCAATCCCAAATCAGATTGGCAGAAGCCTGGCGAATGGCGCCCGGCCCGGAACGCGCTCCGGCGCGGCCAGAGGTACCCAGGTCGAACGGAATACCAATCACGACCACATCGGCTTCCGGGCACTCGCGATACCAGGGTGCCGCCATGAAGCTGAACGGGTTGCGGTAAATTGCTGAAGTCATCTGCTTGAATCTCGGTTTGAATCGTTGCTTAAATACTGGGTGGAGAATTTGCGCTGATTAACTTTGCAGGTTCTTCACCTTTGTTTCTGAATCGATGCGGCAGGCGACTGTCGAAATAATAGGAATCGCCAACGCCCAAAGTCCAGGTTTTTCCGGCGACGGTGAGTTCCAACTCACCAGAAACTACCACGCCGCCCTCTTCGCCGGCATGCGTCAGCAGATCCTCGCCGGTGTCGGCCCCTGGCGCATAAACTTCGTTGAGTATGGACATGGCCCGATCACGCCGGGTTGCTGCCACCAGTCGGTACTCGATACCACGTGCACCCATATCCGGCTGTTCGGCGGCTCGAAACACCACTTCTTCCTGGCCGCTCAGGTCACGGGTAAAGAACTCTGCCAAGGTCAGGGGAAACGCGCTCAGAATCTTTTGTAACGAACCTACCGACGGGCTGGCGCGGCCCTGTTCAATCAGCGACACCATGCCATTGGTTACACCGGCACGCTTGGCCAACTCGCGCTGGCTCAATCCAAAGGCTGTTCGTGCAGCTTTCAGTCTTTTACCAACATCCTCAGCCATTATTTCACCCGCTCAAAAATCTCTGTTCAATAAAATAGACAGTTGAAAGGCACTTTAAACAAGTCAGCGGATGTCAGCAAGGCCCGAAAGCAGTGCTCTGCGCCGCGCGGCGATGAATGCGGGCAAATCAGCCCACATTCCTCATACCCGATACCGCTGTCTATAGCTCCAGGGCTTCCAAAGCCGGCACGTACTCATAACCCAGATCCCGGGCCACATCTTCATAGGTTACCTTGCCATTGCAAACGTTCAGACCAGCCAGCAAATGCGGATTGTCCAACATGGCCTGGGTAGCGCCCTTGTCGGCAATGGCAAGCGCAAATGGCAAAGTGGCGTTGTTCAATGCAAAAGTTGAAGTCCGTGGTACCGCACCGGGCATATTAGCTACGCAATAATGCACGATGCCATCAACCACGTAAGTAGGTTCAGCATGGGTGGTGGCATGGGAAGTTTCAAAGCAGCCACCCTGATCAATAGCCACATCCACCAATACTGAGCCTGGTTTCATCATGGCCAGATGCTCGCGCATGACCAGCTTGGGTGCAGCCGCACCCGGAACCAGCACACCGCCAATCACCAGGTCGGCATCGACAACGTGACGTTCGATGGAATCTGCGGTTGAGTGCACGGTTTCGATACTGCTGGAGAATATGGCATCCAGAAAGCGCAACACTCGCGCGCTGCGATCCAGCACTATAACGCGAGCACCCATACCCACTGCCATTTTGGCTGCGTTCAGGCCAACCATGCCACCGCCGATAATCACCACCTTGGCCGGATCAACGCCGGGTACACCACCGAGCAGAACGCCGGAGCCGCCGTGCGCCTTTTCCAGACACCAGGCACCGGCCTGAATGGACAGGCGTCCGGCAACTTCAGACATCGGCGCCAGCAAAGGCAAACCGCCTTGCGCGTCGGTAACGGTTTCATAGGCAATACAGGTGGCACCGCTGTGCACCAGGTCTGCGGTTTGCGGAGCATCGGGCGCCAGGTGCAAATAAGTAAACAGTGTGTGGTGCGGCCGCAGCATGGCGCGTTCATCGGCTTGCGGTTCTTTGACCTTGACGATCATTTCTGCGGCTGCAAACACCGCTGCTGCGTCTGGCAGAATTAAGGCGCCGGCAGATTCATATTCGCTATCCAACACACCGATACCTGCTCCGGCAGTGGATTGCACAAATACCTCGTGGCCACGCAATGAAAGCTCGCGCACCGAAGCCGGCACCAGGCCAACGCGGTACTCATGATTTTTGATTTCCTTGGGCACACCGATTTTCATTACAAAACTCCAGCCAGATTGATCTGCTGATTTTAAAGGCTCAGGTGTGATATTTTTCTCTGTTAATAGTCTTTTGCCAGCATTAAATGCTACATAAGGAACAGTTTATGGTGATACCAACAGGACAAAACTCCGTAACGCCCAAACCCCTGGACCGAATTGACCGATTGATTCTGGACGCTTTGCAAAGAGATGGGCGATTAGCCAACGTCACGCTGGCCCGCAAAGTCAACCTCACGCCCACCCCTTGCCTGGAGCGCGTCCGGCGCCTGGAGCGGGACGGATACATCACCGGCTATCATGCGCATCTGTCACCGCGGCTGATGGAAGCCAGCCTGTTGGTGTTCGTGGAAATCAGCCTGATACGTAACTCGCCGGATGCCTTTGGTGAATTTCGCCAGCATGCCCGCCGCCTCACTCACATCCTGGAATGCCACCTGGTTTCCGGCAACTTTGATTATCTGATCAAGGCGCGGGTGAAAGACATGAACGAGTATCGCGACCTGCTGAGCGAAAAAATCCTCGCTTTGCCCGGCGTCAGCAATTCGCGCAGCTACGTGGTGATCGAGGAAGTCAAAGAGACCAGCCTGTTACCCGTGAGCCGCGGTGGCTGATCCGGAACTGCATTCGGCCATCCATACAGAAACTGCTTGACCACCCCAGCCCCGGAGCCCTAGCCTGTGCCCCCTATGACTACCCTGATCCTGCATCACGATGACTGCTTGAACCACGACCCCGGCAAAATGCATCCCGAATCCATCCAGCGTGTCCGCACAGTATTGGACGCATTGGAACGACTGCCCGGAACGGAAAAATTACCGGCTCCACTGGCAACCATTGAACAGATCGCGCGCGCCCATGACATGGAGTATTGGCAAGGTGTGATCAACGCCGAGCCGAATGAAGGGCGTGTGATGCTGGACCAAGACACCGCTCTCTCGCCCGGTTCAGTGAATGCCGCCTTGCGTGGTAGCGGCGCGGCCTGTTTCGCTGTGGATCAGATTTATGCCGGGCGGGCCAAAAATGCTTTCTGCGCAACCAGACCACCCGGGCACCACGCTGAGACCGGCAAGGCCATGGGTTTTTGCCTGCTTAACCATGTGGCTGTCGCGTCACGACATGCACAAGCGGTTCACGGCGCCGGGAAAGTTGCCATCCTGGATTTTGATGTGCACCACGGCAATGGCACTCAGGCCATTTTCGAAAACGACGCCACTGTACTTTACATATCCAGCCATCAGGATCTGCTTTATCCGGGCACCGGGCATACCGATGAAACCGGCGTTGGCAACATCCTCAATCTGCCGCTGCCACCGAATTCAGGCAGCGCGGAGTTTCGTCAGGCCTGGTCCGTGCTGGGCTTTCCTGCTTTGCGGGCATTTGTCCCTGATCTGATCCTGATCTCAGCGGGGTTTGATGCACATGAAGCCGACCCATTGGCACAGTTGAAACTGCAGTTCGATGATTACGATTGGATTACTCACGAAATTTGTGATTATGCTGAGCAAAACTGTGCAGGCCGGATAGTTTCGGTGCTGGAAGGTGGCTACAATCTGGATGCCTTGGGCGCTTGCGCACGAACGCACGTGCAGGCACTGGCACAATAATTCTCTAACCCGGATTGTTACTACAACCAGCAACAGCAGGATGACTCAGCACTCGCCACAGCCAAGCAGCAATCCCGACTCAGGGCTGTGCATGCTGCAATCTGCAAACAACGGCAGCTTGCAGCAACTGGATGCAGCATTAATTATTTCACCCTTGCAGGAACTTGGCGCTGTTTTGCTGCGCGGCTATGCCAGCAGCCTGACGGAATTCCAGAATTTTACCGAAACGCTGTGTGAAGACTTCCACCTGGTGGGCACCCGCCGCGCTTCAGATGACCAGAACAGCGATGGCCATACTTCTGAGGTGCCACGCAGTAATTTCAACCTTTTTGCCCACAGCGAAGGCTGCTACCGGCCTTTTCCTCCGCCGCCAGAGCTGTGCTTTTTCAATTGCGTTGTGCCTCCGGCCTGTAAGGGCGGTGAAACCCTGCTGGTTGACGGCGTGCGGTTTCTGCAAAAGTTACCCGCTGACCTGCATCAACGCTTTGAGCAGCAAGGCGTGATTTATCAGGCCTTGTGGGATACGCAGCGCTGGCAAAGCGAATTTCAGGTGGACAGACTGGAGCAACTGGACGAGTTACTGTTACTGCATCCACGGTGCAGCTATCGAATGCACGGTGATCTGATGACCGTTCGCTTGCGCATGGCCGCCACGCAAAACAGCCTGGGCAATTACCCGGCCTTTGCCAACGGCTTGCTGGCCCATTTACCCGCCATAACCCATTCTCGCTGGCAGAAACGACATGCCTACAGCAAAGCCAGCAACCGGATTTTTTTTGGCGATGGCGAAGAAATCAGCACGAAGATCATCAACGGCCTTATCGATATACAGGATGAGATATCCCGGGCTCATTGCTGGCAGGCTGACGACCTGTTGATTCTGGACAACAAGCGCATCATGCACGGCAGGTGCATGACGGAAGGTGATTGTGAGCGGCAGATTCGCAGCCGCTTTGGCCAGTTGAAACGGGAATTCAAACACCCGCCTGGTGGGGTGTTTTAATTTCGATTAACGCAACATGCCTTTCAAAGTAGCGATGAACAAACCATCCTGGTCATCCGTCATGCGGCATTCGACCTTGCCCACCAGGGTGTCTGCAGCCCAGCGTGACGAAACCATGTCCATTTCAACCTTGATGTCGTGCGGCCGACGAATCACATTCCGGTAATTGAAATGGCACTCGCGCATCCACGACTCGCGGCACTTGGTCATGTGGCCCGCGGTCACGTGCAAATGAATATTAGCCAGCTGTGCGAGGATTTCCTGAGTGCAGAAAATGGTCAGGTGAAAGCCTTCCGGATCGGTGGGAGATATGAAGGTGGAGGTCATGCTGACGGTAGCAGTCAGCATAGTCCCGGTGAAATTGATTGTCTGGATTTCCCAGGCTTCCTGTTTGATCCCCCGGTCGATGTACACCGATGACAGGGCGCGAATTTCTTCGCGGTTGAGATCCAGATCAAGGTCTTTTTTCATGGCAAAATCTTCACAAATCAGTATTGGCCAAAGCAACCAGCAGGTAAGGGTGAAATCAATGCACGGACATTATAGGCTAGCAACTGCGGAAAGCAGGCATAAATCCCGATGAGTAACAGCAATCCTTTCACCGAAGAATTTTTTCAGGACCCATATCCGGTATACCGGCACATGCGTGAACAGGAATCCGCCTGCTGGATTGAAACTCTGGAGCACCCCGGCTCAGGTGGCGCCTGGATGTTTACCCGCTATGACGATGTGAAAGACATACTCCGCAATGCCCATGATGCTTCGCAGGACATCAAAAAGCTGGTTCCGGAAAGCCAGCGCAATGCCTTTCACTACATGTTGCTGTACTCGGACCCGCCAGACCATACTCGGCTCCGCTCTTTGATCAGCGCGCCTTTCAGCCAGGCCGGTGTAAATAGCATGAATGCCATGATTACTCGCTTGGTGGATGAGCGGATCGATGCCATGCTGGAGCACGATGAAGTCGATTTCATGGCAACGTTTGCAGAGCCATTCCCGGTCAACGTTATTACCCAATTACTAGGCACACCGTTCGCAGAGGCGCCCTTGCTGCGCAATTGGACAGTGGATCTGGGACTGGGTTTTGACTCAACCATTACCGACCCGGCAGTCAAAGAACGCGGCGTCAAGGCCTTGGTTGAAATGATGGACTATTTTGCCGAGTTGATGAGACGCCCCAAGCAACCTGCCGGAAGCATCATTGACAGCCTGATGCAGGACTCCGCTGCAGCCCGGTGTTCTCCTCAGGAAGCCATGGCCCAGTGTATGTTGTTGTTGCTGGCCGGGCATGAAACCACGGTCAACCTGTTGGGCAACAGCATGCATTGCCTGCTGGCTAATCCGCAGGAGCTGGCAAAATTGCGCCAACAACCTGAACTGATGGACAGCATGATCAATGAAGTGCTTCGCTATGAAGCACCCTTCCAGCGTGCCACCTTTCGAGTCACCACTGCACCACTGAAACTTCCATCACAACAACTGCAGGTCGGTGAGCGTATTTCAGCAGTGATGTCGGCGGCCAACCGCGACCCGGCGCAATTTCCCGAACCCGATCGCTTCAACATTGAACGCTCACCCAATCGGCACCTGGCTTTCGGCCTGGGTATTCATCGCTGCCTGGGTGAAAAACTGGCACGCAGTGAAGCGCGCATTGCTTTCAGTCGCCTGCTGCAGCGGTTTCCGCAGCTGGAACTGGTGGAACCCAAGCCGCGCTGGAAAGCCCGGTCATTATTCCGGGCTTTGCAATCCCTGCCTGTAAAACTGCAGTAAGAGAGGAAGCTCTTTCAATGCGCGTTGTGGAAATCGTTTCGACCATGGGTCCCAGCCGCCGCGCCGGGAAGAAGGTGGTTGAAATGGTGTTGCAGGCTGAAGCGTCCGAAGCTAAGCAGTTCGACTCCATAGCCACAGAGTTGCAAACCCTGCTGCCACCCAAACTGAATAAATTGGGCTTATCCATTGAGGCTGCTGAATGGTCTGACATCATCAAACGCAATACCGGTATCGCACAACTGGCTGGCTATGTTGGCGCTATTGCGCTGGCGTTGCAGAACGCAGCCGGACATGCCTTGCAATTCCACGATTTCCTGCAGGACCAGGAGCCTGAAACGGGCGAATGGCGCTATCGTTTTATTTTCCAGCACGATGATATTCCCAGCGGTGAACAGGCTGGTGACCTGGCCATGCGCATCGTTGCCGACGCCTGTCCACAACTGCATTGGCAAGCATTGCTGCATGATGCAACGCAACCAATAGCCGCCAGCATTGCGGAGTTCCTTGCCTCGACCAGACCCTTGGTAACACCACCAGAAACCCTGGGGCTGATCGCCGCCGCCCAGGCGCGGCAGATACCGGTATTGCGGCTGGAGCGCGAACCTTATGGAGCCTTGCCGGCCAGTTTCCGCGTGGCACCAAACGGCATGATCATGCTGGGGCACAGTCGCCACCGAGTGATCATGGATGGCTTGTACTGTGTTGACCGGCCGGGCCCAGGCTTCAGCATCATGAGTGACCGCAGAGTGCTATGGCAACTCTTAACCCGGCTTGAGGCACCGACGCCAGCAGACCACATGGCCAAGCTATGTGCCCATAACCTGGCACACGCTTTGCGTATCGCCCGGCAACTGGAATACCCGTTACGGGCCTATCCGCTGCAACGTGACCCGAAGGCCATTAACGGCTGGCTTGTCAGCAACGATGCGGAGCTTGAGCAGCTTTATTCACCATCGGGCGGTAGTGTTCACACTCTGCTGCTGGAACCGGCTATTCCAGGACAAACCCTGGATCTATTATTCGCAGGTGGCAAGCCGCTCAGCTCGTTACTTGATGGCCAGGCGCATGCACCCGACCCCGCCATCGTTGCCTGCGCGGTGAAGATAGAGCGCGCCATAAATGCAGGATTCCTGCATCTGCAATTAAAAATTCAGCCTGCGGATGAGTCCAGCGGCATGTCGTTCGTCATTACCAACCTGGACCCATCACCGCCCGTGGTTCAACTGCTCAAGGATTACCCTCAATGGAAAGAAAAGGCCTACCGGCAGTTTCTTGATTGGCTCTATCCCCCTGGAACACCCTGCCGCATACCCATTGTTTCTGTAACCGGTACCAATGGCAAAACCACCACATCCACCATGATTGCTCGTATGGCGCAGGCAGAGTCGCTGTTCGTGGGTATGGCTCGCACCACCGGGGTGTACTTTGATCAGGAGTTAAAAGAATTCGGCGACAGCTCAGGCTTTCTCGGCCATTGCATGGTATTTGAGAACCCCGAGGTCGAACTGGCTGTGCTGGAAACTGCCCGCGGAGATGTGCTGCGCATTGGCTTTGCCTATGACTACAGCGATGTAGCAATCTGCACCAATGTTACGGCGGATCATTTGGGCGAACATGGCGTGGAAACCGTTGAGGACATGGCAGTGGTAAAACGCTCCATCCTGGAACGCTCAGCGGGTGCCTTAGTGCTGAATGGTGATGATCTGTTGTGCCTGGCCATGTTGCCGTTTCTGCGCGGCCGGACCGTCTTCCTTTCGACTTTCCAGTCCGAACCTGATGAGTTGAGCAGCAAAGCGGCCAGCGCATTGGGTTGCGCCAGCAACATCATCCACACCAGGCAACATCAGGGTGAAGAATGGATCATGTTGCAGATTGGGGATGCCAATATTCCGATCATCGCCGTCAACGCCATACCCGCCACATTCAATGGAGCAGCGCGGCATAACATCAGCAATGCCATGCATGCCATAGCGGCCGGGTACGCGCTGGGCTTCAAGCTGGACAATATGCGCCGGGCACTGGCGAAATTCGAAATGGGCTTTGACTCCCTGCCCGGCCGGTTGAATGTCCATGACAATGGCCGTTTTCACATCATCATGGACTATGCCCACAATGCCGATGGTTTACGGCAACTGGTGCGTTTTACCGATCGCTATCCCTGCAAGGGCCGCAGGATTCTGCGTTTTGGTGTTTCGACCAATGCCTCTCAGGCAGCTTGCCTGGGAGCAGCTTCCGAAGTAGCTGGGCACTTCGATTACTACATTTGCTCAGGCAAACCAGGACATGATCCAGGTGATGGCCTTGATACGACAGTTGAGCTGCGACGCGGCCTTTTGGCAGATGGCATTGCAGAATCGCAGGTCGAGATTTTCTCGGACGCCGAGCGCTCGGTGGAATACCCGATCAGCCTGTGCCAGGAGGGAGATTTGCTGGTGCTGGTTACCAGCAATGCAACCTTGGCTGCCACTTGGGAGGAAGTTCTCAAAACCTGATATCTTGAGCAATCTCTGATGACGGCGACGTCGTGCAGGTTTAGAATCATCGGCAAACTCTCTCCAGCGCGGGTGTAGTTCAATGGTAGAACGGGAGCTTCCCAAGCTCTTAGTGTGGGTTCGATTCCCATCACCCGCTCCAGTAAGGCCGCCATCAAACCGTCTTTTGCACCCGGTCGGCAGCCTGTCAGAGATGGGCCAGATCGACGAAAACTGTTTGTTGATGATTGCGCATTACGGCACCGCCAGCCATGTAGAACGCCTGGTGAAGAACTATCGCTCGGTGAGGCGTAATGAAGCGCTGGAAAAAGTGCAGCAACAACATCTGCAGCGGGAAC
>JAWXBM010000159.1:0-20529 GCA_034440115.1 Lysobacterales bacterium
ACATCACAGCCGACGTCCCCGACATCACAGCCGACGTCCCCAACATCATTTCCACCAACGTTTGTGCCAACGGCAAGCCCCACCATCACCATTCCGGTTGAGCTAACCGATTTCGAGGTAAACGGTTGATATGAGTCGCGAAAAAGCGGCCGCCAAGGCGGCCAGCTCTTCGACGCCAGGCAACAGTAAGTCCAAAAAAACCAGAAAAATACAGTCAAGCCATGAGACTTACCCATTGCGGCCGCGAAAGCGCAATGGTCCCCAACTTCACACCGTTTTGCACGAGGCCGTGCTGGTACCCGCAGAAGGCGCTGATATTTTTGCCCTGAACGCCACGGGTGCGGAAGTGTGGAAAATGTGTGATGGCCAACATTCGCTGATGGACATGCACGCGGCCCTGTGCGAACGATTTGCAGGTGATCGGGTGCAAATCATGGCGGACGTGGCGGCTGCGCTGTTCCGCTTTCGCGCCCTGGATCTGCTTGATCCCCGCTCGCTCAGTGATCCCCGCATCGCCGGCGAAGGCACCATCGTGCTGGCGCCACTGGCATCCTCAGGCCCCAAAGTGCACATCGTGCATGGCATCGAGGATCGTCCCTATTTTCATTGGCAGTTGGCCATCATGTTTGAATCCCTGGTCGGCCAAATGCCGGAAGGCTGGGAAATCAAGGTCGTAGTCTGTAACAATCACCGGCCGATCTCAGCGGAATTGACGCACGTTTTCGATACCTATGGTGTGCAGCATTTCACCGGCGAGAGCCACGCCGACAACCATCATCTGGATTTTGCCGGCGGCGGTGATCGCTATGTGCCCATGAACCGGGTTGAGGCGCTGAACATCATTTCGAATCATGTTTGCCCGGAAGATATCGTCTGCCTGATGGATACCGATATTTTTCTCTATGGTGATCTGCAGCAAGAGCTTTTCCCCAAGCATAATGCCATGGCCAGCAACTGGATCATTGCCCAGGAGCGGTTTTTCCAATTTTCAACTCATGAGAACAAGGGTCTGGCCCTGCCCAAGCTGCTGGAAGCCCTGGGTATCGAGCAGGAATTCAAGCCGGGCGGTGTAATGGTTTTTCTCACCGGCGAAGCCCTGCAGCAAAATGACCGGAAAGTGGTGCGGGATTGTTTTCGCTTTTTGCAGATTCTTTACCTGGCCGGCAAAATTCTCGAGCTGCCTGATCACGGAGTCTGGGTAGCCGAAATGGCCTGTTTCGCCATGGCGATGTACCCCAATGGTATCGACTACGAGCTACTCGATATCGAGCAATTCGCAGTGCAGGAACAGCATGCCGATGAGCTTCCTGAAGGCAGCTTCTACCATTACTACACCGACATGAATGACGCGGGTAGCAAAGGACCATTCTTTGAGTCCCAATGGCATAAGCAACTGTTCAATCAACAGAATTTCCTCAAGTCTGATATCGAGAGTTTTCTGGATGTCGCCAGGGGAAAGGCGGAAATACATTTCATGACGCTGGCCCGGCAGGCCCGTGACAGGCTGTACGGAAAGCAGCCCACCAACAAAAATGGCAGCTGAAAGCAGCGCAAAAGTTACGCGTGAAATGTTCGCTCAGCCGGACTGGCTGGTGCAGCAAACGCGTGAGCAACAGGCTGTAGCACCCTATCTCGGCCTGGGCTTCAAAAAGGGCCGCCTTGAGCAAGACCTGCATGCACGGATGCTGGAGAATGTATCCCGCAATGCAGGCCTGTTCCGGCCCGAGCGGGCCATTCGCGAAATTCAAACCACAGAACCTGGCATCATTCCTGTGTTGTTACATGAAGACCTCGAGTTCAACCAGGCCGTCTGCCACGCATTGAAGCCAGCACATGAGACCTGGGCTGGCATGCAACTGAAAGAATCAAACTGTTACGGCTTTCGGGTTTACCAGCGCGGCTGCTACCTGCATAATCACGTCGATCGCACGCAGACCCATATCATCAGCTCCACCATTTGTGTTGACTATCGCCTGGACAAGCCCTGGCCACTTTATATCGAGGACATTGAAGGCAACCCGCACCAGGTAAACATGGAGCCGGGTGAATATGTGCTCTACGAGGGGGCGAAGCTGGTTCACGGCAGGCCATGGGCGCTGCCGGGTGATTATTACATTGGAATGTTCGTGCATTACTGGCCTCGCGCCATGGGGACTGCTAACGAACTCCATTCCCGAGTGAGAGACTAGTGAGACAGCTCTATTACACCAATTACCAGTCGGGCCAAGCCGGCTTGAGCAATGCCATCATGTCGATCGAGTGCGGCGTGGTGATGGCTTTTCTCACCAACCGACTGTTGTTACTCGACGGCAATGTTTCTCCTCCAGCCAATATCGTTGAGTATGCGGGCCGGGTAGACAACGCCGTCATGAGCAGAGTCACCGACCTGATCGATCTGCCCATTGCCTGGGCTGAACCGGAGGTCAGGTCACTGAAGGGTGTTGAAAGTCGCGAACTGACCAAACTGAGCCTGATGGATACGGTGTTCTATTCGCCGGACACCGTCGATATCGAGTCCAGGGACGCCCTCCAGTTTGCCCGCGGGCGCAAAACCTGGTTGTGTGAAGACGAAGAACTGCTGAATGTCCCCTTGCTGCGCGTCTCGGAAAAACCAAAGATTCCCGGGCAAAAGTATCATCGCAACAATCTGGGTTTTTACTCTTACCTGTTTTATCTCGACGATGAAACCCGTCGCTCGACCTATCGCATGCTCCAGCGTATGCAGGCCAAAGCCCCGTATGCTGACCTGGCTCGCAAAGTTGCTGCCGATCTTGGGCGTTTCAACGCAGTGCACCTGCGGCGGGGAGATTTCAAGGTGACCTACGGCGTCACCGTGCTGGACCGGCACCCCTGGGAAGCTATCGAAGCGCTGGACAAACATTTTGGCCGGGATCAACGCCTGCTGATCTGCACCGATGAACGCGATGACCCGTTTTTCGATGAGCTGAAGGCCGCCTGGAAGGACCACGTTTTCATTGACCATCACGTTCTCGATCATTTCGGCAAAGAGTTTTTTGCCCTGCCGCTTCACGACAGCATTGCGCTGGCCTACTTGTCACAACTGGTGGCGGCCGAATCTGCAGACTTCATCGGCACGATGACGAGCACCTTCACCTCCATGATCCAACGCGGCCGCGGCAACCGCGGCAAGACAGAGCCTTTTAAATTTCTCTGGAACGAATTGCCCGATCCCGGGGATCGCTACGAACGCGGACGACACCCGATCAGCGAGTGTGTGCCACTCGAAAACGGCATCATGATCGAAGAGTTTGAAGGGCCCTATTCCTGGAATCGCTATAACCAGAGAATCAATCCGGCCTGGATGCGTGAATGGCCGGAAAGTTTCCTGTCTGGCGCAGTGCTGGAAACCGGATCACTCGCTCATCATGCTGCGCTGCGACCCGTTACGACCACTGCCGACCAGGCCATGCGAACCGAAGCCCGGTTGCAATTTGAAGGTCTGGGTGTGCGTGTGCGCAGCACGGTTCCAGGTCTGGCATTCAAGTTGGCTGAAGTTCTGCATCAAGGCGCACGCAACGGCAAGAGCAGCAGCATCGCGAACCTGGAGATCAGCCTGCAAGATGAAAAATACCTGCTGATCGCCAATGGTGACAGAGTCGGCGAAGCTTCGACCCAAAACAAGATCATTGGGGAATTGATCAGGTACCTGGTGCCACTGATGTGCAACGCACGGCGTTCGCACGTCTGGCTGCGGGGAATGTTATTTCAAAAGGGTGAAAACGCCTTTGTTTACACCGGCGATCTCGGCAGCTCGGACGACGCTATTGCTGATGCGCTGTGCACCTCCGGCTGGGAGTTCCTGGCTGACGAGGTGATTCCGGTTCGTGTTGACAGCTGCGAAGCCGTGCCCTTCACCCGCCTGGCGTGGCCCAAAGGCGCGGCCGCCCGGCTTGAGTGGCAGACAGCGAAGCTTGTGGCGGTTGTGCATGGCCAGCGAAGGCTGCACAGCCGGGCCAGCCTGGCCGGCCTTCCGCCCTCCGTTACAGCGGCCGAACTGATGCAGCAATCCATTGATTTCCAGTTCGACCGCAAGCGGGCCATCGAGCGCGTATGCAAGGTCGCCGCGCAGGTGCCCATGTATGCGCTCAGCTTCGGCCAGGCTGCTGCGGTTCCGGGATTGCTTGAATTCCTGTCCACCCCGGAAGGAGCCGCTGCGGCCTCCCCGCTCATGCGTGCAGGTCATGTCGGCGCAGCCTGAGCAACCAGAGCAGCCAGGTGGCGACGGACGAATGATTGCCGTGCAGCTGCAACTTGAGGGTGGCCAGCGTATCGATCTGCGCCTGCGCGAGGATGCACCGGAACTGATCACGCTGTTCCAGATACTGGCCAGCCGGGGCAGCAACGAAGTAGAGCCGGTGGAGAAGTTTCTGCAACTGCCACTGGAAAATGGTAAATCAGCCTGCTCCTTCAATTCACGCCAACTGGTCTCGGTCATAACGGAACCGCCGGTGATCGTGCAGCTGGAAATGCCAAAGGCTGCCGAACCCGCACCGGCTGCCAGTGAGCCTGCCAATTCAGCCGCTGTGCAGACCGCGGTTGTGCATACACCCCGGTTTCTTCTCATTGATGACTTTCTGTCCGTCGATGAGCATCAGGACATGTTGGTCTATGCCTTGAGCCATGAAGCCGATTTTGAAAGCGGCACGGTTGAAGGTCATGCTTCTCCCCACCGTCAGAACAAGGTCATCATGGGCTTTGCCGAAACCGCCCATTCCCGCTTGCTGCAAAATCGCCTGTTAACCTGGCTGCCACACATTACGCGCGGACTTAACGTTGATCTGTTTCCGGTCCGCCATGTTGAGTCCCAGATGACCGCCAGCAATGACGGGCATTACTACCGCATGCACAACGATGCGGGCAGTGAAGAAGCCGGCTTTCGCTCACTGACTTGCGTGTATTATTTTTTCCGCCAGCCACGCCCGTTCAGTGGCGGGGCATTGCGTCTTTATGACGCCCTGGAGCAGGGTGGGCAGCGCAAAGCGCTGGGAAGCTTTCGCGAGTTCGAGCCCGTTTCGAACCGATTGCTGGTATTCCGCAGCACCTCGTACCACGAACTGATGCGTATCCGTTGCCCCTCACGGCAGTTTTCCGACAGCCGCTTCGCCGTGACTAACTGGATACACAAGAGCGCCGAGCAAAATCCGGATGCCCGGTTTGGTTGGGGCCAACTGCGTTGTGGTGTCGTACCGCCCCAGTTTGTGTCCTGAGGACAGGTGAGCCCATGATCATTACCGTCTTTGTGAGCACCCATTCCGCCCAGGACCAATGGCGCGCGGAACTACTGGAGCATTCTTGGATTCAGGCTGGCCAGTCCGGCGAGTTGGTTCGGCTGGTAGCCTGCCCACCCAGCGCTCCCCTGCCGATGCACATCAAGGCACGAGTGGTGCGCACGCTGCCTTATGATCCTCACCCTTTTCTGCAGGATCACTTTCCTGGCTATAACCTGCCCGCTGCCCTGCTGGAATGGTTAGTCACCGAGCGGGTTGACGCAAGCCTGTTGCTGCTCGACCTGGACAGTGTTTTACGCAAGTCATTCGACGAGGAAATTGCACCGGGTGGTGCCACTGGCAATCGCTGGGAAGCGTGGCCTGCCGGTTCAGCTGCCGAATCAGAGCCTTTTGGACTGAAGAAAAACTACTCCAAACTGCAGGAATACTGCGTCAACCGGAAATTGAAACCACCAAGAGTGGAGTTTCCGATGCTGATCCATTCCAGTGACCTGCTAAAAATGGCGGCACGCTGGCTGGAACTAACCGGCTTGATCCGCACCGGAGTGAGCAGCAAATCCGGATCGACGCCGGACGCGCACAAGGTAGCCTATAGCCTGGCTGCCGCGGAGTACCGCATTCCGCATCGCGCGCTGAAACTGGCAGTCGGAACGGCCGATAAAAAAGCCAATACGGCCGTCCTCAGCTATAACCAGCCGGTCAAATCCGAGCGTGGAAAAGTGCTCTGGGATTGCGCAAGCTATCAGCCCTGGTCGCATGCCGATGTCACGACAGCAAGAGCCGGCGCCGGGCGTAGCTTGCTGACCTTTCTCAACAGCTATGTCACCCTGCGGGAGACGGGAGAGCTGCTCAATACGCGGCGCCCACGGCGGTGTTTCGGCGTTCGGGAAGCCCGCCTGCCGGATCGCATGCTGCTCGAAATACCCGGCGTTGAGGAGCCCATGAACCTGAATGCTTCTGCCAGTGCAATCTGGAATCTGTGTGATAACCAGCGAACCCTGGCGGATATCGCCGATGAACTGCAAAAGCAATTTGACGTGCCTCATGAGGTACTGTGTGACGATATCGACCAGGCCATTATTCAACTGCATGCCGGGGGCGCCCTGGACCTTGACATCGTTTTAACAGGCACTAAAACAGGCCCTAAATGAAAACAGATCCAACCAAAGCCAGTATCTTCGTCTCGGTTGCTTCCTACCGAGACCAGTTTCTGCCCTTTACCCTTCGATCCGCGCTGGCTCAGGCGGCACACCCCGAGCGCTTAAGCTTCGGGGTCTGTTGGCAAGCCGACGACACGGAAAATCTCGATGAATGGCTGGACGATCCACGCTTTCGAATCCGCAAATATCCCTTTAGCGCCAGCCTGGGGTATGGCTGGTCGCGGGCCGAAGTGCAGAAACTGTATGCCGGCGAGGAATATCATCTGTTGATCGACTCGCACACCTGGTTCGCCAAGGGCTGGGATGTGAATCTCATCGAGCAGCTTGAGGGCAAACCTGGCAAGAAACCCCTGCTGACCACCAGTTCGCCACCTTTCACTTTTTCAGAATTAGGGGATGTGGTGATTCCGTGGGCGGGTACTGAGCTCGATGGCGTACCTTTGATGAAGTGTGAACTGATCCCGCCCATCGGCTGGATCGACATACAGATGTCGGCGCAACGCAAATCGGAGCCGCACCAAAAAACCGCTCTGGTCTGCTGCAACTTTGTATTCACCCATGGCCACTGGATTATCGAGGTGCCGGAAGACCCGGCCATGATCAATGCCGGGCACGAGTCTGCCCTTTCGGCCCGCACCTACACCCATGACTATGACATCTACCTGCCGGATGAGCTGCAAATCTGGCATCTGGACTACAGCAATTACAAAAATGGTGGCCGCAACAAGGTTTGGCAGGCAAAAACAGACCGTTGGCAGTCGGAACACACCGACGGCATGATTCGGCGACTGCATGCATTGTTCTATGGCAAGGAAGACCCGGCCATCCTGGGCAGATACACTCTGGGTAAAGAGCGCTCGCTCGAGGAGTGGGCCAATCTGGCCGGTTTGAAGCTTGAAATCTGAGCTGCAACTGCTACCCAGGGACCAGGCGGTTCCACACATATGGCCAAATGTATGTGCTGGACACGCCGGGACATCACCACTGGATGTCGTGGTGTTCAGCAAGGATCGTGCAACCCAACTCGATGCCCTGCTGCGCAGCATTCGAGCCTTTTTGACGTTTCCGCATCGCCTTCATGTGCTGTACACCGCCTCATCTGCCGAATTCGAACTCGGTTATGACCGCTTACGCATCTGGCACAAGGGTGTGCACTGGGTGAGCGAGGAAGGCCAGTTCGGCCAGACCATGAAGAACCTGATGAAGGAAATCGATCATGGGCCGGGCCGCTACCTGATGTTCCTGGTCGACGACATGATGTTCATTCGCCCGTTTACCGCAGCGAAGCTGATGAAGTCACTGGCTGAGGACGACAAGATTCTGGCCGTGTCTCTGCGCCTGGGCGAAAGCATCACCTATTGCTACACGGCCAACATCCAGTCCCCTCCTCCGGATTTCAGTAAGGGTTACCGGTGGGCATGGAAGAAGGCCAGCTCCGGGTACTGGAATTACCCCATGTCGCTGGACGCCCACATTTTCCGCACCTCTGACTTTGCGCAGCTGTTGCCGCGTCTGAATTTTAGTGGCCCCAATATGCTGGAGGCCATCCTTGCCGGCCAACCGCTCAATCGCCCGGATCTTGTCTGCGAACAAAACCCCACCGTAATCAATGTTGCGGCCAACCGGGTTCAGTCGTATTTTCAAAACCGCAGCGGGGCAATGAGCGCCGAGCTGCTGAACGAATCCTTGCTCGCTGGCCTGGCGATTGATGTCCGGCCCTTTGTCGGCAGAATAGTTAATTCCTGTCATATCGAAGAAGACCTGCCGTTAATCGAAGATGAGCGCGCTTCACAGCCGGACGGATTTGAGCGTATTGAACGCGATGGTCGGGCCTACCTGCGGATCGACCTGCGCAAAATACCGACGTTTATCCTCAACTTGAGTGACGACACCAACAAGCGTCTGCTGATGCAGGAGCAAATGTTGGAACTCGGCATGAACTACGAATTTGTCTCAGCGTTCAGGGCCGACCCAAGCTGGGTTGGCGTTGCGCTGTCGCAATTGAAAGCCACGCGGCTTTCACGGGCGCGACCTCCTTTCCTGGTGCTGGAGGACGATTGTGTATTCAACGAGCATTTTCGAGCCGTGATCGAGGTTCCTGCAGAGGCGGATTGCCTGTACCTCGGTGCGTCCCTGTTCGGCATTGAAAAGCCCGGACAGATCAGTTGGGGCAAGTACAACAACACGCTGTGGGAACGGTATGACAGGGACTATCTCAGAGTCACCAACATGCTGTCCTCACACGCCTTGCTCTACCTGAAGGCCGATTTTCAGGCCAAGGTGATCGAGTCCCGGCTGGAAGCGCTTACCAACCGCCACCTGCCCTACATGTGTGATATCGGCCTGGCCCTGCTGCAGCCCACCCACACTGCACTGCTCATGGAGCGCAGCATGTGTCGGCAGGTGAACCGCGATGCTACGGCGGGGAATCTCGCCGAATTGCTGCCAGGCAATGAAGCCGTCAATGGGAAAATGATAGACGGAAAAATCATCGAACAGTCGAAGCAAAAGCCGGAAAAGCCAAAAGCCCAGCACACCAACCCGCAGCAACTGGTGATGGTCTCGCACAAGTACCGCTTCATCTATTTCCAGATTGGCAAAAACGCCAGCAGCACCATCAAGGCCGAACTGTCGAAACCCCGCTATGAATGCGAAACATGCCGATTCCATACCATCGATGATTCATTGGTGAATGATTACTTCAAGTTTGCTTTTTTACGTGACCCGGTCTCACGCATGGTTTCCGCCTATCAGGAAGTTTCGCTGCGCCATGAGCTGAATGATTCAACGGTCCAAAGCAGACCATTCATGCAGATGCAGGACAGCGCCGAGCGTTTCGAGGCATTTCTCGACGAAGTCACGAGAGAAAAATGGGATACGCACGTGCGCACCCAAAGTGATTTATCAGGTCACTTACCCATGGATTTTTACGGCCGGGTGGAATTCTTTGCTGCGGACCTGAAAACCATTTTCGAAAAATTGCGCATGGGAAGCTGCCCTGATCTGCCCAGGCAAAGATCCCGCAGTGGTCGAAAAGCTGACTTCGGATACGAGCGCTTCAACCTGGACCACCGGCAATTGAACCAAGTGCAAATCGACCGGATTCGCGCCTTGTACGAAGACGATGTGGACCTCGTGCAGGCTTTCTGTCCGGCGCCGCCCATGTATACCGGTGATGCCATAGCCAGGCATTCCAGCCAGGCGCGATGGCTGGCGATCGTCAATCGGGAGAAATTATCACCCATTGAGTTGTTCAGCCGAGTCAATGATCAGCATGAAGAGTGCATGGTTTACGTTTTTGGCGATCGGGGGTTTTATGCCGAACTAACCACCGTAGCCCGCGCCATGATCTATGCCTGGGTCAATGGCTACCGGTTGCTGCTGGACTCATCCGGGTCAACATGGGCGTATGAGTTGGGCTGGGCGGACTATTTCAAACCATTCTGCGGCAGCTCAGCCGATGTCGCCGCAGAAAAGATTGTTGCGCATTGCGATTTCGACCAGCCACAAGACCGGGCAACCTTCAATCGCCTGCTCGCGTTCACACCTGAGGAAATTGTTTTTGGTCAACTGAAAATCAAGGGTTTTCAAGCAATTCTGGCGTTTTTCACCGCCATGATTTTCCGGCCGACAGCGGATTGTCAGGCCGAGGTTGACCGCTTGACAGATTCGTTGGATTTGCCCAAGACGGATGATGCGGGCACATCTGATGCGACTGGCGATGCGACCTACGATGCCATCCATATAAGGCGCGGTGACAAGGTGGGGGACGAGGACATCTTCTACCCGGTGGAGGCCTACCTTAATCGCCTGGGCAAACTCCACCCCGGGCAAACGCTGTTCGTGATGAGCGATGATGCGACAGCCGTGGAGGAAGTCCGCGATTGCCTGCGGCGGCCAAAGGGCTCCGTCCGCGTCGTTAGCTTGGTACGGCCTGAAAGCAGAGGCTTCGATGCGGGTAAATTACGTCGAGGTGAGCCGTTTATGGGTGAAAGCACCGTGATGGCCGATGACCGGCTACATCGGGAGTACATTCGCGGCAATACCCGTAAACTGATTGCCGAAACACTGATTGCGGCAAGAGCCTCCCGTTTCTGCTCAACCTGGCGATCCAATGTTGGCCAGGTGATTTCGTTCCTGCGCTCGAACAGCAGCGAGTGCCAGCTAATAGAGCCTCCTGCAAATACAGTATCAGAGCAACCCGCCCACGGCTTGCTTGATGGGCACTGGGCTGACCTTACCTTGCGCCAGGAAATAGCAGAGCGGAGAGCACAGTACGTTCGCCTCAATGGAAGCTTTACAGACTGTGTGTCCTACAGCTTTAGCGATGGCGACCTCATTGATCAAATGGCAGGCTTGGCTCGCGCCATGGTGTATGCCATGTCGCGGGAAAGGCAACTGCTGCTCGATTCTGTAAACCTGCCCGCGAACTATGGTTCTGACTGGAACGTACTTTTCCAGCCGCTGCTGGCCGACAGCAGTACAGTGGAGCCGGCACGAATCAAGGAGCGGATTTCGCTGCATGATGAACAGGGCGAACTTCTGCTTGCCAATCTGCTCGTGGAGCAGCTGGATTTTGGCGTCATTCCCTTGCACGGATTTCGCAGCATTCTCGGATTCTTCCTGCAGATGACGCTGTGGCCTTCGCGGAAATGTCAGGATCGTATCAAGGAGCTGCTGAAAGACCTTCCTCTGGAAGTTGGTTATCACGCTTTTCATTTTTCACGTGATACCAGACACTCGACTGCACAAGCCACTGTGCCCACCTCCCCCTGCTTCGATCAGCTGAAGCACCTACCCGATCATCATTCGGCCTGCGTCCTGACCGAGGATGACCAAGTGTTTGCCACTGCCTCACGGCAACTGGCCAGCCTGAACCGCAAGACCCGGGCAGTGAGGCTGCGCATCAGCAGTGGCGATGGCCCTTTAGGCAGGGATCTTCGCTTGCTGGCAGAGCTCACGTTGATACTGCGCTCAAAGCGTTTTGTTTCCGCCATCGACTCCCGGCTGGGCCAGGCGGCGTGGTTGATGCATCCACGGCAAGAGGGGTGCGCCTTGTTGGATCAGGGGCAGAACACAGCGGCACCGACACCAGCACTGGCAAAAGACGGCTATTACCTGGGTGAGTTGCAGTTACGCGATGGAAAGCTGTATGAATTCGAACTGCCTGCTGACTTCAAGGAACTCGAATCCCTGCAAGAATTGATCTTCAAAGGCCAGAACGGTGGTGTTGCACGGAAGGGTGGATTTTTTCAGCTGCCCCTGCAGCAGGGCCAGTCGGCACTGACGTTCTCCGGCGCCGATGTGCGCTTCATCAGCCTGCTGCGGCCTGCTGCGTTCGGTCCCGACCAGGTGCTTTTGGCACCCAGGAAACCGGCCATCTACACAGTGGACTTGTGGCAGTGGATACTGACCAAACTCGAGGTGAAGTCGGTTCTGGATGTGGGCTGCGGCGAAGGCCATGCTGCGGCATTTTTCCGGGACCACGGTTGCGACGTGCTGGGGGTGGACGGCAGTGTGCTGGCTGAGCGCGATAGTGTAATCCCTGGCCTGCACCAGCGGCATGACTTCACTGTGGGGCCATTCGTCCCGCCAGGTTCATGGGACCTGGCGTGGAGCTGCGAGTTCGTCGAGCACGTGGAAGAGCGCTTTAGCCATAACTTTCTCGCCACCTTCGCCTGCGCGCGCAAGTATGTGCTGATGACGTTTGCACCGCCGGGCCAACAGGGCTGGCATCACGTCAACTGCCAGAATCAGGATTATTGGGTTGAGAAAATGCATCGGCTGGGCTTTGCATTGGACAAAGACCTGACGCAACAGGCTCGTGAAGCCACTCGGGACGGACATTTCAAGAGTAAAGGCCTGGTGTTTGTGCGTTCCAGTTCCGGGCCGGGCCAGCCGATCGCCCTTCCCGCCAGCCAATCTGTACCGAAGCCTGACACCGCAGCAACCCCAGGTAGCTTCAAGCCGGTTTTGCCTGTCAACAGCATGCTGATCACACAGAGGGATCAGCATGAATTTTTCCTCTTTCTGGACATCTTCGTCCATCCCTCGCGCAATAAGATCGTCGCGGTTTTGCCCTGGTACAACGAAGACTGGAACCCAGCGCAAGAAGGCGTGGATTTCGAACAGGTATTCCTGCTCTATCGCGGCAAGCGCATTCGCGGGCGCTATATTCCACACCGGCTGGATTCCTGGGAGCCCTGTGCCCTGCTGGACTTCGAAGATCCGTTATTGGAAAAGTGGCTGAACAGCAGCGCAACCATCAGCTTTCAAATCGAGGTAGGCCCGCATGTGCAAAAGTTCCAGCTAAGCACGGCGCCGCCACCCGCTTACGGTGTTTTGATGAGCCTGGTGATCAAGGACGAAAACCGCTGGGTACGTCATTTCCTGGAGTATTACCTCAACTGTCTCAAAGTCGATCACGTGCTGGTTTATGACAACCGATCGTCCGACAGGGAATCACTGCTCAAGCTGCTTCAGCCTTACCAGGCGGCAGGCAAGGTCACGTTCATTCCCTGGGATTTTCGCTGGAGGAATCTCGCGCAGCCATGCAAGATGATCGCGCAACCCCAGCAGGAAGCCCATTCCCTGAACCGCTTTGCCAATTCACGCTGGATAGGCTTCCTGGACGTGGATGAGTTTCTTCGCGTGCCGGACACTACCCTGCCAGAATTCCTGGCTCCGTTCGAAACCGATTGCATAGATGGCTTGTCCTTTGGCCTGCGCTGGTTTCAGTACGATGGTGCGCTGCAATTCGACGAGATTCGTGACGTACCCCTGACCTTCTTCCAGGCGCACCGCAGCAGCCTGGGCCGCAGCAGGCAGAAGTTGCTGGTGGCGCCTGCCCGAATTCGATTCCTGCGCATCCATTGGCTGGAAGAAGGTGGCCGGGAGTTACCGATCGATGATACGGATATTTTCTTCCACCATTACTGCCAGCGTGACTACCGGTTCAAGAATAAAACTGCAAAAGAAACCTGGCGCGATGACTACATGCTGCGGTTTGCGGATCGTTTATCGCTGGGTGCAGCCCAGGACACGACCCTGAAAGCGAGGACTGCTAAGCCCACAAAACCGAAGACCTGAGTCGGTTTCATCATCCTGATCATCGCAAGGGCCGGAATAACCATACCAAGCCGAAACGGGTTCGAGGAGCCAGCACGATCAGCTGTCGGCGGAGTCTTCGCCCGCCACGTTGGCCCGTCGATTGTTGAATTTTCGGGTCAACCATTGCAGCGGGTCATGGTTGGCCTGTCGCGATGTGGCCAGAATCTGCAACTGCAGCGATTTCAGATGTTCGAGCTGCTGCGAATCCGGCGCCAACAGCAAGGCCGCGTCGAGAGCTTGTTGCGCCTTGGCGGGTTGTAAATCCAACACCAGCATACGCACGGTGAGGATATGGGCAGGGATGGACTGTGGCACAGCCAAACGGGCTCGCATGGCGATTTCAACGGCTTTGGCCGTTTGCTGCATATCAGCCAATATGTTGGCCTTGAGCCGATAAAAGTCGATGTTCAGCGGGTCCAGCTCCAGGCAGCGGTCTGCCCAGTCCAGCGCTTCAGCCAATTCACCCTTGCGCCAGCAATGCAGGGCCAGTCGCGCACGGGGCTGGCTGGCTTCAGGCTTGCGTTCCGCGACGGAGCGGAAATCGGTTTCCTGTTGTTCCGTCAGCAGCTGCTCTGGCAATTTCGTCATGGCAATGAAAACTCACTCAGTAAAGCTCGAGCCCGTGCATAATTGATCAGAACTTGCATAATTGAGTCCAGCCAAACCATGGTGCTATAGTCCCCGCGCGCCAAAGACCAAGTCAAGCAAATATGAGCCAATTCGAGCACTGCCAGGTAATGGGGCCGTTCAATACCGGCACGGTGCTGATGAGTTCCTTTGTGCGACGACTGTACACCAATGACCAGAACCGGCACTTTCAATACTGGAAACACTCAGTGCCACCGCGCTTCCTGCAAAATTCCGATGAGAAGACCCCGATGGATGGTTCGACACGCGCCTTTCCCGGCGTGTTATTTCTGTGCATGATTCGCTCGCCCTATTTCTGGCTGACTGCCACTTGCAGGCGTCAATACAATGTGCAGTTCCATGTGAAATTTTTTGATTTAAGCGAACGCCTGCGCAGCCCGGTGTATCTCAAAGGTGAGCTGTTCAACAACATCGTACAACTCTGGAACAGTTACTATCGGCGCTACGCGCTCTACCTGGAAGAACACAACTCAGTAACTTATGTTCGCCTGGAAGACCTGGTGAGAAACCCATCCGAGACCTTGCGCTTGCTGGATTCCAAGCTGGAACGCAAGCCGGGAAGTGACGAACAGGCCTGCATCGCTTTCATCTCACGAGCACCGAGCAAAGCGGACAATGCTTATGGGGAGATCTGGGAAGAGAAGAACCGCCTCGAATTCGCGTTGAAAGCCATTCGAGCAGACGACCTGTCATTTATCAACCAGCAACTGGATCCGCTGCTGATGAAAAAATTTGCCTATTCCTACGCCTGGCCCAGCCCGCAAATTGCCTGATACCGATCTGAGTATTCCGCACGACTACAGGGATGCAGGAGCTATGCGCCAGGGATCGACTCAGTAGAGCGGCAGGAGCAGTTTGCCGAGCAGATCATGGCCTATCTCGCAGGCTCCTACGACCGATTAACTAACAGACCCGAGCTCCCAGTGTGCGCTTTGCCACGCGTCATAGATTGGCGTGGCTTCCAGTGATCCCGCTTCACAATTGATATAGCAGTCATGCCGCCAACGATTGCGCAAACGAACAAAGCCTGTGCCCTTGACACGCTCAACGAACCAATGTGCTCCATGCCATGCCGGTTCGAGGATACCGCAGGCCAAACCCGAAGCTTGCATTTGCAGGCAGTAATCTGCATGCCGGTGGTTGCTGATGACCACGAAAGGCGAACTTTCCAGCGCTCGAATCACCCAACTGGCGCTGAGCCAGCCGGGCTCAATAGCGCCAACTTCGAGTGCCTGATGCTGGAGGTGAATAAACCCATCGTCACGCCATCGATTGCGAATCCGGACCAGTCCGCCCGGTGGTTTGATCATGACTTGTGTTAAATGCATCTTCTGTTATTCAGCCACTTGCCCCAACGGTTTGGGTTCTGACGCATAGATGGGACTGATGCGCTTGCGCTCGCCGCTAAGTGAAATGCTCTCAATGTAGTACCAATACTCCGTGTCGGGCTCGATGGAGTCATCCCGGAATTCGTAGCGCTGGGGAATATCGGTGGTACCGGCACCGGCTATGACGTCCGGGTTAACCGGGGCGAACGGACCGTCTTCGGACCAGCCCCGGAAGACGTCATAACCGAAATTTCCATGCTCACTGGCGGTACCCCAGCGAATGACATTGGGTTTGATGGATGGTGTCGTTTGCCCCGATTCGTGGCCTGACTCATGGCCTGACTGGCCTGACTCATGGCCTGACTCATGGACTGACTCATGGACTGACTCATGGACTGGCTCGTCTACTGGCTCAGGCACTGACTCCTGCTGTCCGTAGACATTGAGTGCCAAGCCCAGCAGCAGAAGGCAACCCCCATATTTCACCAACCCGCACCTGACAAGCTCATCCTTCAAAACAGCCTCCGTGAATCCAGCCCATACCCTATGGCTTCGGGTGATTATCCGATATTCGAAGTACCAGCGCAGGATCTCCAAGAAAATTATACGATTCAACCAGCGCTCGCCTGGTCTCTTTTTGCTTGGCCTTTAGAATCGCTTCTCCGACACTTTGTCCGGGCTGGGTCAATTCCTGCAAAAGCAAAGCACTGAACGTTTGCGATGCCGGCACTCTCCAGGATGCAGCCAGGACACCGGCCGCACCGCCTTGCGGCAACATCAGGAACGCTTCTGCGATCGAACCTGCCTGCGGGTGATCAAAAGGCCCGGTGGAACAGGTCATGCTCAACACCAGCGGCAAACGACCCTGGTTGTCCAGGCGCTCGAGATCGGGCAGGGAAAACAGGTCGCTGCTGTTGTGATAGTCCAGCGGGCCTGTGCGCCAGACGAAACGCCCGCCGTGCCCCAGAAAATGAACCAGCGATTGGCCCTCATTGATGGCGTTGACCAGGTCTGATTGGTCTTGTTTGGTGCTGTCAGCCGCCTCATCAGGATAAATCGTCTCAACCTTAAAGCCTTGTTCGACCAGGCCTGCCGCCAGTTGACTGCTGATCGTCTGGAAGTCGCTGTTCATGTCAGACACCAGGGCCATATGCTGGCGCCACTGACCCGCAGGCGCCTTTGCATAGGCCAGGAGTTTCTGCACCACGGCGGTCAGTTCCGCCGCATTCGCAGCGGGAATACGGCCGATGGCAAGATCCGGCCTCCAATCGTCGCCGTGAATTGAAACAAAGCCATTATCACTGGCAGCCAGTTCATCGTAGGCTTGCACCTGCATCGACGGCAGCAAATTGCGCTGCCGCCCAGCCTCACTGCGGACATCCCAGGATGCATCACCAACCAGCAGCACATAGCGCACAGCCGGGGCTGCGCGGTTCTCACTGGCGTACTTTATGAAATCCCTGATCGCGAATGGCGACACGATGCCGTCATTGAACTCATTGTAAATGTCCGCAACGTCCACCACGGAAACACTCAATCCCTGCTGCCGGTGGAATTCCGCCAGGGGCTCGATCGCCTCAAGCAAGGAGCCATGGGCAATCATCAGGTAATCCGTCTGCCGGGAATCGGACCGCAGCCCACGGTGGTGAATCTGCTTTATCCACCCAGGGGCGCGGGACAGCTTGTCCGCCAGGTAGAGCCGTTTCCCATCAGGCCCGGAATAGGTGACGATGTCCGAAAACGTGGTCGGCCGGGAATCGATTTCGATCCAGTTAAGCAGGACCACGTCAATAACAGCATCCGGCTCACCGGGCGAATAGCGTTTCGGCACCCGTAACTCTAATCGGATTGTTTGATCTTCGGCGTTTTGGCCTTTGGCGTGCATGAGCGCATCAGTGGGCGCATCAGTGGGCGCATCAGTAAGTACTTTGGCAACGGCAGCCTCATCGGCGCTGATTTCTACCGCCGCCTGTCCGTTCCAGTCTTTGCTGGCGATGCCAGTGCCGTTCAGTAGCAGCTCCACGCGATGATGCGGCTCACCCGACTTTGTGGCGGCACGATCCATGGACAGTCCGGCAAGCGCAACGCGAATGGCGATGGGTTCCACGCCAGCGGGCAGCTGCAGTTGAAACGGTTGCTTGTCCAGATGAGTCAAGCGCTTCCAGTACCAGTTTTCGGTCTGCTCATCAGCAGATTCTGCCAAGGCGACACGAAATTCTTCCTGCTCGAAGTGCTGGGTGAGCGTCTTTCCTGCCAGCCCTTCTTCCTCAACTGACCGGGGTGGCGTCAAGCCGGATTCTGGTATTGAGCGACTGTCGCTGCCACCCGCTCTAAGCACGTAGATGTTTTCAGGAGACCATGAGTTAAACCAGGAATGCTCACCCTGCAAGTGCTTACCCAGAAAAGTGAAGCTTTCACCGGGCTCGAATAAGCCGTTCCCGCCATCGTCCATTGCAAGCGCCACCGGCTGGCCCCGCTCTGTCAAAGTCAGGCTTGACGACGCCAGCGAGGGGACGCTGATCCCCAATGCTGCAAAATCAATCCGATAAATGCCGTCATCCACCACCGCAATCTTGAAGTTGAGTTCCTGCTGAGGATTGCCAGTGCACGACAGCATCAGACTGCAACACAGGGCCGCAGTCGGAAGTCGGGCGGCATGAATGAATTGGTTTTTCAGGTCAGCCCACTTCCGGTTTACGTGCGCCTGGCAGAGTCAGGGAGGACAAATTGCACACCAGGTGATCGACGGCAGATCGACGGCCACCCACACCCGGCACGAATGCAATCATCATGCCTGCCAGTCTCGGAAAAAGCAAAATAGCCTGATATAAAATAGGGTCAGCCGGTTGCCGAGCCATGCAACTCTGCGTGCTTCAGGTTCAATGCTTGCATGAAAGACGCCAGCCGTTGCCCGCTGTGCATCAGTCGGCTCCCATTTTTTTGATCGGTCGCAATACCCGTGGCACGATGGTGGATTTTTCTTCAGTATAGAATTCAGCACATTGTCGCGGGCCATCGCGCCCTATGCCGGACTGCTTGAAGCCGCCAAAAGGTGCGCGCAAGTCACGCAGCAAAGGCGTGTTGATCCAGATGGTCCCGGCACGAATGCTCTGTTGCAGCTTGAGTGCAAGGTTCAGGTTTTCAGTCCAGGCATAGCCCACCAGACCATAATTCGATTGGTTGGCAATTCCGATGGCCTCGTCGGTTTCGTCAAAGACCTGAATGCTGGCAAACGGCCCGAACACTTCTTCCTGGCAGATGCGCAGTTCGTTGGTTTGGACCAATGCCACCGTTGGCTGCACAAAATAGCCTGGCGCCAAGCGTTCAATGCGTTGGCCGCCCACAAGAATCTCCGCTCCTTCTTGTTCGGCCAGTTTGAAATAACCCAACACCTTTTCCATTTGTGCTTCAAAAGCCAGCGGCCCCACTTCGGTGGCTGGATCCATCGGGTCGCCCACTCTAATCTGACCCGTACGACGCACAAACTGCTCGATAAAATCATCGGCAATCTGCCGCTGCAGCAGAATGCGCGAACCGGCAATGCACATCTGACCGTTATTGCTGAACACATTAACCAGCGAGCCATCCACCGCCCGCTCCAGATCGGCATCGGCAAATACGATATTGGCTGACTTGCCGCCGAGTTCCAAATGCACCGGCGTCAGGTTTTTGGCCGCATCCGCCATGATGCTTTTGGCTGTTGCTGTGCCGCCAGTAAATGCAATTCGGTCTATAGCCGCATGTTTGACCAGCGCATGGCCGGTTTTGGCGCCGCGACCATTGACCAGATTCACCACGCCCGGCGGCAAGCCTGCTTCGTGCAGCAATTCCACCATACGCCGCACAGCCAGTGGCGTGTATTCGGAGGGCTTGGTCACACAGGTATTGCCAAAAGCAATGCAGGACGCAATCTGCATGCTGGCCAGCGCCAGCGGCGCATTCCATGGCGCCACCAGCGCGGCAACACCGGCGGGCTCGCGTGTAACCAGGGTCAGATAATCGCTTTCCTGCTCAAAGGTCTCCCCGGCCATATTGGCCAGGTAATCGGCAAAGAATTCAAAATTTTCAGCGGCGCGTGGAATCTGGCGACCGGTCAAATGACTGTGTGGCAATCCGGCGCACAGCGTTTCCAGCGTGGCCAACTCCGGCTGGTGCTGGCGGATCAGCCTGGCAGCTTCTCGCAATATGGCCTGGCGCTTTGGCGTGGACAGGCGCGGCCACGGGCCGGAATCAAAAGCCCGGCGCGCAGATTGCACCGCCGCATCCACCGTATCGCCATCGTCTTCAACCACATGACAGACTATTTCGGCAGTGGCCGGATAGCCCACTGGCAAGCGCTTTGCATCACTCAACACAGCCGAAGGGTGACCATCAATCAGGCTGCCGACCTGGTCCGGCACGAACACATCGCTGTGCTCCAGTATCTGCTGCAGACTCTGGATGGTCATGTCGTGCAATCTCCAATTCACGCTCACGAGAGCAGATCATAGCGGCAATCAGCCTTGGTGTGATCAGGCAGTAATGATGCTGTCTGTTTACAGGTCTTCAGCCATTGAGGCTGAGCACTTTTTGCCAGGGCGGGTTAATTAAACCAAATAATATATTTTTGTGTCTTTTAACGACCAAGGCATGCAGCGCTGGAATTCTGCATTTACAACAAGATTACCAAGCAGGCCGAATGAATGGCGGCTTTGCAGCCGCGGAATTCATGGAAAAGAGCCTTGCTGCTGCATATACTCGTTCCCGACCAGAATACTTCGCGTTTAAAATACGGACAAAGGAAACGACCGGTGCCCCAGCCCGACCTGATCACAATCACCCGCCCCGATGACTGGCATCTGCACCTGCGCGATGGTGCCGGTCTCGCAGCAGTGCTGCCCGACACGGCACGTCAGTTCGCCCGTGCGATCGTCATGCCGAATCTTCTGCCGCCGGTGACGAATGTTGCCGCGGCAGCTGCCTACCGCGACCGCATCCTTGCCGCGCTGCCAAAGGGTATGCGCTTTGAACCACTGATGACACTCTATCTCACCG
>JAWXBM010000160.1:0-6724 GCA_034440115.1 Lysobacterales bacterium
CCCACCGCCACCACTTCCCGCTGATCGCATAACTCGCGAAGTACCGCTTCGGTTTCCGGGTTGAACTCGCTGGCCAGATGAGGGTGTACGCCTGCTGTGGCAAACAGAATCCCAGGCCGCTCACGAACGATATCCAGGGCTTTGATGCTACCGTGCTCGCTGGCGCCAGTGACCATCATTTGTACCACGCCGACCTGCTGAGCCCGAGTGATCACTTCGTCGCGATCCGCATCAAAGGACTCGTGAGTCAGGTTGCAGCCGATGTCGATCAATTCCATGCTGTTGATGTCCCCGGCCGAATTATTTGAGGCCGTCTGAAACGCGATATTGTAAATGAATCAAGGCTTCGATCAGCCTGCGGTTGGATTAAAACTTGCACCTCGGGCAGTAGCGGTCAGAATAACAAGGCGTGCAACCTGGAGTTTGAAATAGTGGTGGTGAATTGGAGTGCCTGGTGGCGATTGATGCGATTCGATCGGCCGATCGGAATTTTGCTGCTGTTGTGGCCTACCTGGTGGGCTTTGCTCATTGCTGGCCACGGGCAGCCCGCGCTGAAGAATATTCTGATCTTCAGCCTGGGCGTGGTGGTCATGCGTGCGGCGGGCTGCGTGATGAACGATATTGCTGACCGTGAGTTTGATCCGCATGTGCAACGCACCCGCAACCGGCCACTGGCCAGCGGCGAGCTGACAGTTAAACAAGCGCTGGTGGGATTCGCTGTCCTGCTGCTGATCGCTTTCTTACTGGTACTGCAAACGAATGCCTTTACCATCAAGCTGGCCTTTGTTGGCGTATTACTGGCCGCCAGCTATCCTTTCTTCAAACGCTATACCCACTGGCCTCAGGTGGTTCTGGGCGTAGCTTTTGGCTGGGGTATACCCATGGCTTTCGCAGCGGAAAATGACGCCATTCCTTTGATCGCATGGGCGATGTTCGCCATCAATATGGTGTGGGTGGTGATCTACGACACACTGTACGCCATGGTGGATCGAGAGGATGACCTGAAAATCGGCATCAAATCCACTGCGATTCTGTTTGGCCGACACGATCTGACCGTGATATCGGGGTTAATGGCCCTGATGGTTGCAGGCCTTTCGCTATTGGGTTGGCAGGCAGGCTGGAGCTGGCCGTACTTTCTGGCCGTTGTTGTGGCGGCCATGTTATTTGCCCTGCAATGGCGCAAAGTACGTGATCGCAGCCCGGCTGCATGTTTCAGAGCATTTTTGCAAAACAACTGGGTAGGTGGATGTGTCTTTATGGGTCTGGTGGGGCACTTTCTGCTTAGCGGGGCAAAAGCGTAATGTTGGCGCCGTTACCCGGTCAGTGAGCGGGAGCGGGCACTCGCGCTGCCACCCAAACCGATATTCGCCCAGCTCCGGCCTTTTTTATCACTCGGGAACATTCCTGCAGCGTTGCACCAGTGGTCAACACATCGTCTACCAAAGCGACGTGAGCGCCATTCAACGGCTTGCATCGAAAGGCGTTGCGTAGATTTTTCTGTCGGGTTTTGCGATCCAGCCCGGATTGGGCAGAAGTATGGTTGATGCGGCGTAACAGATGGCGCTGCACTGGAATGCCGCATTGTCGCTGCAATTGGCTGGCAATAAATTCAGCCTGGTTAAAGCCACGTTTGCAGCGTCTGAGGAAGTGCAGCGGAACTGGGATCAGCAACTCAGGCTTTTCACTGCTTGTTTTCAACCGGCTCTGTTCCAACCCGTTCTGTTCCCACTCGCCTTGGCCCAAGGCGCATAGTGCCTGCCTGTACTTGACCGCATACACCAGTTCTTCGGCCAGTAATTGCCCACACGCAAGGTCGTTGTGGAACTTGAAACGCCGCACCAGGTGATCGACCGGGTATTCATACACCAGCGCGGCCACAGCCTGGTTCCAGGGCGGCGGGTGACGGAGACAATCAGCACATAATTCAGCGGCACCCCATGCCCCTGGCAAGCCACATTGCCTGCAACAGACGGTAATGCGCGGTATATCGTCCTCGCAACCGCCGCAAAGCATGCGGTCAGGACAACGTTGCCCGCACATTATGCAACAGGCTGGCAACACGAGTTCAAGCACGCGCGCCTTCAAACCGGCGATTGAAACCGTCACGAACACTGTCTCCTCGGTCATGCGGTGTTCATTTTGCCCAGTCGGAACTCGTGAACGTGTAGGAATTCGAAGCGAATTTGCGTAGGAAATTACCGTGATCGTTAATCAAAGCTTCACCAGGGCTTGGCCTGCAGCCCCACTGGCGGCAGAATGCACTGCATGTGCCAGCAAATTTTCAATTCATGTTTTTCATTGGCTGTTGCCATCAGCAGACCGGGCTGTTGAATTCAGCATGAACCAGCTACTGCCCAGCCAAGCGATGGAAGAAGAGCAGGTTCGAGCCATATTCGAACAGCAGGCCGCCCATTATGATGAGCACGCGGTGCTGGAGCGCGAAGTGGCCGACCGATTATTGGAACGAGTCAGTTTTCAGCGGACTGAACCCGCTCGCGTCATCGATTTGGGTTGCGGTAGCGGCTACTGCGCAGCGGAATTGAAACGGCGCTATCGCAAGGCTGAAGTGGTGGGCGTGGATTTCGCCTTGCCCATGTGCCGATTGGCCGCCCGGAAATCCACCTTCATGCGGCCACTGCGGGTAGTTTGTGCCAATGTCAGCAGTCTGCCCCTGGCCAGTCGCAGTGCCGACTTGCTGGTGGCCAACCTGTCGCTGCAGTGGGCGGCGGACCGGGTGGAACTGTTCAATGGTTTGCGCCGTGTTTTGCGGCCTGGAGGCTTGTTGTTGTTTAGTTTGCCCAGCACCGATTCACTCAAGGAGCTGAAGGTGGCCTGTCAAAACGCCGGAATGGCTGATGCGATTCGGGATTTTCCGGATATGCACGATATTGGCGATGCCCTGCTGGCTGCGGGGTTCCGCGAGCCGGTTATGGATGCTGAGATCATCAATCTAACCTATCGCAACCCAAAGGCCCTGATGAGCGAGCTCGAAGCCCTTGGAGCATCCAGTTACTGCGTGAATTTCAAAGAGATAAAAGGTGGCATGGATAAAGTATTTGGCTGCTACGAAAAAGATCACTCATCCGGACTTTGGCCCTTGAGTTGGGAGATAGCTTATGGTGCAGCTTTTGGGCCGCAAGAGGGTCAGCCGGTTCGTAGTGGTGGGGTGGAGATGGCTACATTCTCGGTTGAGGCCCTGCGTGGCTCTCGTCGTCGTTGAAATCACGCCAAGGGTGGCGAGATAGTAAAGTTGCAAGCGAATGTTATTAAGGCTTTGCCAAATGCAAATAGCTGTACTATCATCAGTCATGGAAATGCAGGGGTGTTTACATTTCTGTAACAGTTAAACCATAAAAATGAATTACGATCAGTTCGAGAGTGTCGTTCCCCCTTACGGCGTTCTCGTTCCGAGACCGGTGTTCCCCTTGCATCGGGTCTCACGGAAGGGCCGACTAACCCCTTGTCGGCCCTTCTTCTTTTCCGGCTTCGAAAAATCCCACTGACTGCTCAATACTGCTTTAACCAGCCCGCGCCTGTGCAGGCGTAAGGAGCGGCTGGCGCATGTTCAACGATCTGGGTGGCGGGCTAGCCTCAGCTCAAGCCAGATGCGGCCGTGCCAGGTAATCGTGCGTTTGCATCTCGGTGAGACGGCTGCGCGTACGCTCGAATTCAAAGGCCAGACCATGGCCCTGGTATAAATCTTCCACTGCGGTTTCTGCCGACAGCAACAGCTTCACGCCGCGGTCGTAAAATTCATCGATCATGATAATAAACCGGCGGGCGGTATTGCTGTCTTCTTCCGTCATCTGTGGCACGTGGGAAATCAACACGGTGTTGAAAGCGCGGGCGATTTCGATGTAGTCGATACTGCCACGGGGCTTTTCGCACAGCTCGGAAAACTCCAGCCAGGCCACACCATCGCCACGGCGCAGCAGCTGCAAAGGCCGTTCATTGAAGTACATGTCCTTGCTCAGTTCCACCCCGGCGGCCATGCGGGCGAAACTCGCCGCCAGATTGGATTCTGCCTGCGCATCCAGTGGCCAGTGGTAAATTTCGGACTGCTCCAGAATGCGCAAGCGGAAATCCAGATCTCCACCCAACTCTATAACTCGTGTATGCCGTTGCAGCATGTCGATGGCGGGCAGAAACTTCGCGCGTTGCAGGCCATCGCGATACAAATCCTGCGGTGCCAGGTTGGAAGTGGTCACCAGGGTTACGCCGTTGTGAAACAGGGCTTTCAGCAGCCCGGACAACAACATCGCATCGGCTATATCGCTGACGAAAAACTCATCCAGACATAGCACGCGGCAGTCCCGCGCCCAATTGCGCGCAATGGCCACCAACGGATCTTGTTCATTTCCAAATTCATTCAGCGCCCTGTGAATACGCTGCATAAAGCGGTGAAAGTGGGTTCTTTGCTTTTGTTCTATCGGCAGGCAGTCGAAAAACAGGTCCATCAACCAGGTTTTACCCCGGCCCACGCCACCCCAGATATACAGCCCTTTGACACCCTTGGGCTGGTGCCGGAATCGGTTTAGCAGAGAAGGCTTTTCGGGTTCTGCCTGCAATTCCTGCCAAAGCTGATCGAATGCCAGTACCAGTTGATACTGCTCGGAATCGGGAAGGATTTCCCCAGCATCCAGCAGTTGCTCGTATTTGGCCAGTGGCGTTGGCGACATGGAAAAAGCGGAGTGTCAGTCTGATTGGCTGGGTTGCAGGGGCTCGGGAAGCTGATTGCGAACGCCGTTTTTCAGCAGTCCGCGCAAATCCATCAGTCTGCGGTGGAAGAAGTGTCCGGCCTGGTGCATCACCACCAGATCGGGGGGTGGCTCAATTCGATCGGCATACAAGCGTACCGAGTCAACCGAAACCACATCATCCTCATCGCCTTGCACCATCAGCCAGGGGCAATCAGGCCGCGGCAGACTGGCAAATTCATAGCGATCCACCGGCGGGGCAATGGAAATCAACTGCCCCAGTTTCAGGTTCAGTGCAGCTCGGGTTGCGACATAGGACCCAAAAGAAAAGCCACCCAACCAAAGCTCGTCGTCAGGGCGGGTGCGTCGCACCCATTCGATCACCGCAAATAAATCGTCAGTTTCACCATAACCCTCATCGAATGTTCCTTCGCTGGCGCCTACTCCGCGGAAATTGAAGCGTACGGTGCGCAAGCCCAACTCGCGCATGGAGCGCTCCAGAATGGTAACCACCTTGTTATGCATGGTACCGCCGTGCTGTGGGTGCGGATGGCACAGAACGATGCTGGCTGGACGCTCGTCGGCGGGATCCGGCAGATCAACAGCACATTCCAGCACACCAGCTGGGCCCATCAGCAAGAATTCGCAACGTTCAGCCGGAAAAGTGCTGGGAGGACTGATGGGCGTAGTGGTAGGGGTTGTCATAACCGACCTGTAAGTTTTACCAACCTGCATGATACCGCAGCGGCCGTGAATTGGGCCACCTGCAGCAAGCACGCTTCAAGGGCGAAATCAGCGCAATGCTGCGCTGACGAATCTGCTATCTTGCAGCGCATGAATTTCCTTGCTCATCTGTGGCTCGCCGACGGCGATGATGGCTTGCGCCTGGGCGCCATGCTGGGCGACTTCGTGCGCGGCGGCATGGAGGACAGCCGCTTGCCTGTCCCGGTGCAGCGGGGCATACAAATGCACCGGTTCATTGACCAGTACATGGACGGCCTGCCGGAACTGGCGGAGCTACGGCAATGCTTTGAAGCACCGTTCCGCCGCTATGCTGGCATCATTATTGATGTGGCTTTTGATCACGAACTGGCCAAACGCTGGAATGAATATTCTACTGTTTCTTTGCAGCAGTTCGATAAAGATGTACGCAGTCTGTTGGCCGAATACGATGAGATTTTGCCGGAAGAGCTGAAAGGTTTTATGCGTTATGCCGAGCGACGCGGACTTTTTGCCACCTACCTGGATAAAGACGAAATTCTGTTCAGCTTGACGGGTCTTGGCCGGCGCCTTTCACGTGCAAACCCGCTGCATCGGGTAGACGAAATCTGGGATGAGCACGAGGAAGATTTTGCCCGCGGGTTTGATCAGGTGTTTCCGCAAGTACAACTTGCGGTTACTGGCTGGGTTGCTGCATCGAAAGACAGCAACCGGGTCGCGCATTAACGGCGGCACGCCACGCCGCAGCGTGGCGTACTGCAAAAGGAATTACTGCAGCATGAATTCGACAGCAGCCTGAATCTGTTCATCGGTGAGGTCGGGACGGCCACCGCGAGGTGGCATCACATTCAGACCGTTAATCACGCTGCTTTTTAGCCCATCGAGGCCCTTGTCAGCAAAACGCTGGGCCAGAGCATCCGAGCCAAGTTGAGGCGCACCGGCGACGCCGGCAGCATGGCAGGCCATGCACGCGGTGTTGTAAACCTGCGCGCCATCCACTGGGCCGCTGTCGGCTGGTGCTGCAGCCGCCAGGGTTTCAGCGGCGGCCGCCGCCAGTGCAGCCTGCCCGTCGGCACCTTCGCGCACTCCGGTGACCGGCGCAATACGGTCTTCAGCCAGGCGCTGTTGGCTGGGGTTGGCGTTGGCATAAGGGTCACCGCGCAAACTGAGCGCCAACACGATGATGACACCAGTAAAAGCCATCAGGCCAATGATAATGCCACTGAAATTTTTGATAAACGCGCTATCGTCATTCTTGTTCATGTAAAACCTCTGAAAACCTGAGCCTGACGCTGCCTGGCCAATAC
>JAWXBM010000161.1:0-5138 GCA_034440115.1 Lysobacterales bacterium
AAACCTTCGTTTCCCTTACTCTATCTTCGTCACCAGCGCTGGTGTCATTTAATTTGCGTCAGTGTCATTTAATTTGCGCTGGTGTCACTTAATTTGAGTCCGCTGTCACTTAATGTGAATCCGCGACCACTTCTGGTGGCGGTTAATGTGAGTCCGAAATGACCGATGATGTCGCGCCCAAGTGATTATGATTTCGCGCCGCTACACCTAGCGAGATAGTCATTTGCCGCATAGCCACGTGCAGGCTAGTTCAGCGAACGACACTACAGTTCAGCAGTTCCAGCTAGGCCCTGACTGCACTTCGACACGCAGAGTTGAGATGAGGATGCCTGCTCAGTTGGATCCAATCAATGGCTCGGACGGGCAAGGGAATTCACACATCGGCACAACATAGCGAATAGGAATGCTTTGTCGGCAGCTGAATTTGAGGGGCAGGCGTTTTCCATAAACGTTATGGACGATGAACGGTCTTATTTCCACTGTCGTTGTAACGGTCGCGGTGCCAGTGATCACACCGCCCGGATTAACTGTCTTGCCGGTCATCTGATCGCGATATGGTATTGGCGCTGCTTCTATTTCGGATTCGACCGGTCTATCAAGAGCAAAATGTGAAACCAACTCTCCGGTCGTGCGGCTATTCACTTGATTGAGAACTGTTTGAGCACGATACTGCGCCTCGGCGGGCTCACCGGCAGCTGCTGCTTGTGCCGCATTGTGGCAGGCCGTATCATTCAGTTGCACGCCGTAGATAACTATCGCTAGGTCGACAAGGACCAACAGCACAGGAACCAGCACCACAAGACCTGCGGTGAACTCAATTAACGACTGTCCAGATCCTCTTCTCACAGATCAATCTTCCGGTTCGGGTGAGGCACCACTTGTAATACCAGTCGAAACAACGCTTATCGAGACCTTATTCGAGCCATGTGGACCGACCAACGCATCCATAGCGCATGATACGTGGACGGCATTCGGGATATGCTGGATTGAGTTAGGTGACTGCTCCCCACTCTCTACAACCTTTCCGTATGGAACGAAAACATCCGAATTGGTATTGCGTGGCTGAGGGGTAATCATCTTTACCGACGCAGGCAGCGCGGATAATTCGAAAGAGAGATCTGCATCGGAACCGGGAAGCCTGGCGTTGAGGGGCGCTTTATACAGGGCAGTCTCCGGGTCGAAATAGTCTGCAAGGTAGTCGTGATAGGCCAACTCACTAAAGACTGTCTGGCTCCGAACGCTGGATTGCACATCCTTGATGGTGCCGAGCGCAACGTCGGTGATGCGCGGCTCATAAGTCTGCAGCCAGTTCAGGGAGAAAGAACTGTCAGCACTACGATCGCGGTTATAGCGAGTTGCTGCATCCTGCACTTCATTGCATATCAGATTAATCTGATTCTGACGCTCCGCTTCCACCAGCTTCTGTCCAGAGCGCGCGTCGCTAAGCAACTGGTCGCAAAGGGCGGTCATATAGCCGCAGTCCGCGGCCGGGCACGCTATTTCAGTTTGCCGCGACACGTAAACTAGCTCGCGACAGCGGTCTTCGAGCTCATTGATTTGACCGACTCTATTTCCTGCATTGATCAAGCGCGCAAACGACAGCGCCATCGCATCGACTTTATCCTGGCTGCGAGAGTTCTGGAACAGCAAGTTGTTGAAGATGATTCCGATGACGGCTACAAGAACGATGAGTCCCATGCAGAGACTCACAAGAACGATCATGCTGCCGCTCGACGTACGATTTCTTTTCATGCTAAGTTGTTATCGTCAAAGTAGGATGATTATCACACGTTGATGTACGGCCTCACATCCACGGCTAAGAGCCGATTCAACAGGACTGAGTCCGGCAGCGTGCTGACGGACTTTTCCGCCGCATTAATTCTTCTTATCTTTCTCGTTTTCGTGCCGTTAATCGACCTGACCATTGTGCCGATTCGCTGGATGCTGGCCCAAGAGCTCGTTAATGGCTATGCTAGAAGATTGTCCCTTTGCGAAACTTTCAGCGAATCCCGTATGCGGATGGACGCCGATCCGTCCCTGCGAACCAAGTTGCACAACTTAGGCGGTGTAACCACCGAGTCCATCAATTTGCGTCTGAGGATCACGCGCATCTTTCGATACCCTCATGCTGAGGAATTCATTCTGGCTGAAAAGCCGCGCCAGATTCCAGCAGACTGGTTGCCGAACGGCGCCAAAGCTCCTTGTTCATATCAACTTGAATTAAATGTCAGATCTCAGATGTCACCAGCGATCCTGTTGCCGCTGAAGGGCGTTTCGATTCCTGGATTAACCAAGCCAATTCCATTTTTGATTTCTTCTTCACATGAATGGGCAAATTGCAATCCAGATCCAGCTACCGGAACGTTCTTCCTCAATGAGTGAATGCCGTTGCCCGGCGACAGCGTATGCAATTTTGCATGGGCAATCCAAATCGTCGTAACTCCCGCTAACTTTAGTGCAGGCACAAGTAAGTTTCTCTACTCCCTGAGTCACAACGGAGATGAATTTTCATTTGCGGGCCGCTCACTTGTTTCATGGTGGAAGAGAAGCCATAACGCTCAAGATTTGCAAGAAGCGGATCATATTGATCGGGCGGTACTATCACCGCACCTACAACAGCTCGCTGCAATTGGAGGTTAACCAACAATCTGACCAGCGCGTCACTCGTGGACGAAATAGAATTGAAATGATCAGCGGCCTGTCCGATGACAATGACTCCGATGTCATTTTTGTTTAGGTTTATCTCTGCGTTGCGTCGCAATCCTACCGGCTTTCCGTCGTGATACCAGAACTCGTCGTAGGTCTTGGCCGGCCAGTTGACAGGGCGACCGTCGTGAGGGAAGTATCTATATCTGATCCGAACTTTCGTCAGCGGATGGAGGCTAGAGCCAGGGTAGTTTAGGTAATGGTTTACCTCGCATGAATCGATGTACATCGCCCACGCAAATTGAGTTTGCAGATACGAATGGGAAAGTTCTGGCTCGAATTCGGCGCCGCAAGGAAGTTGGCAAAGCAAGGCAAGACCGACCAGGACCAGTAAGAGCCATTTGGCATTTACTGGTCCGACGCACCTTCGGCTTGCGTGGTGCTGGTCTGAGCGCATCGCTTCTCCTATGGGCAGGAGGCTGGAGGCGTGGCTGGACCTGTGTACGTGACGGCGAGAGTGCCACCAAATACCTGACCAGCGTTCGGTTGTCGATCGAAGTTACACCCGGAACCTGCTGTTGCGGCGCAGAACTGTTTGTTTAGAACATACGGATCAGCAGTATTAGTGCAGGGCGGATTAGGATCAGGATTGCTGGTGCAAACTGTAGCACCGTACGGAAATACGCCGGCTCGAGAAGAACCCGGGATAGCGGCGCTCGGGTCGATGCAGTTGTCGTCACAGGAAGCCTTGACTGTGGGAGGATTTACCAAAACCCATGAATTTTGCGTCGTGAAAGTAGTAGTCGCGCTTTGGCTACCATTTCCCACGTTATAGGTGAAGTATGGACCAGCGGCTGGCGGCGTCATTGTCACGCTAAATATCGCATTCGAGCCATTCACGCAAGTGATGTCGTAAGATTCATGAGGGTTGTTGCCGAACGCCAAGTTGCACTGCAACCCTGGCAGGTTCAGGCTCGGCTCGAATGCGGTTGAGCCGTTGGGTACCAAGGTATAAGTTGACGGGGTATCGTTGTTGTAAGTGGGAGATGTGGGATCGGTGTCAGGAAATCCATTGCATAAAAAATCGCCCGGCGGAACAGGCACTCCAGGGGTCTGGAAGTTGCAACCACAGTTGGCGCCCCAAATATTCACGCCGAATACGAGTCCCTGCAAACAGCCATTGTTCAAACCCGTGTAGGGGTTGGTCATGTTGTTGAAGACTTGAAGTGTGTGCCCGTTTTTCCAGAGATACCAGCCGTTCTGAGGTGAAGTTGACGGCCATTGGACGAAGGACCCCGATTGATTGGTGGCCAGGTCCACTACTCCTAATTGACTGACGTTAGAGGGGCAACCGTCTTGCATAATTGAACCGGCAACGCAAGGTTGCAATCCGCTTTGCGTTGATACGCAGAGGTATACGTCAGTGCCGGAGGTGTTATTAAAAGTAAGGATAGTGGCACTTGCAGGTGATGGAGGAACGAATGGTGCCGGTGGTGCCGGTGGTGCTGGTGGTGCTGGTGTGGGCACCACAACACTGCCGGTAACCTGAAGCTGGGGGGCAGGCGCAAAGCCAGGTATCTGGCTCCACCTTCGCCAGTTGGCCAACCAGTAAAGGTTCCAGAAATACGTCCACTGAGCCGACCCTACACGAAGTCCCTTACGTTTCCGGGACTCTGCTTCTGGGACACATAAAACGGAGAGGCAGATCAAGGCGGCTATAGCCACCGTAATTAATTTCTTCAATTTGAACATCCATCGATTGCCGAACGAAAGTCAAGGAATTATAGGGGGCATCTGCGGCCACTTGAGCAACAAGAGGGAAGATGGGAAATTCTAAATGTTCGTTCGGACCTCCCGACATCCCAAGACCTCGGTGTTAAAATGTGACGTCCCATAAATCAGACAGATCCTGTTTACTGGTTAAGAATGAGTACTTCAATGTTGTCTAGACTATTAATTCGATCCTGCATGCTGTCATTGATCAGCTTGACGTTGCTTTGCACCAGTCCTGCTGATGCAGCGGATATTTCAAACCCTGATCCGCTGATTAAACAAGCATTCCAGCTCTGCAAGCAAGGCAAAGTGCAAGAGGCCAGAGAACTCGCCGCGCAAGCTGTTGGCAAAGACCCCAACGACTGGTTGGCGCATGAATCTTTATCATATTTTAGTTGGCTTCAAGGCGATGTAGTGCGAGCTACTGCCGAAGCACAGAGGGCTGCGGTGCTCGGGCCCGACCAAGAGATTGTATTCACCAACCTGGGTCAAATTTACGAGCAGCTCTACCAATATAGTAACGCAATTCCTGAATACGACCGGGCCACAAAGATTGCGCCCGATGATTGGATACCCTGGATTGGCTTGGCGCGATGTTTCGTTCTGAACAATAACGCGCGCGATGGATATGCCGTTTTGCGTCATATGGAGTCCCAAGAAGGTCAACGCTTCGATTGGTACTATCAGATCGGCCGAACATATCTGCACATGGATAGGGC
>JAWXBM010000162.1:0-13280 GCA_034440115.1 Lysobacterales bacterium
ATTCGGCGTACCGGATTCAAACCGCCGCGCTGAGCGAGCCGGATCGTTGTGATAAATGTCCATGGCATGGATATTTTCCTGCGCAAACCAGCCGGATGTAATCGGAACCAATGCCTCATCTTCACTGTTGCGCACATACATAAAGGCCATGCCGGCGGTCCCCAACAAATACTTCAAACAACCACCGGCAATGAAATCCGCGCCCAATTCCCGTGCGGAAACAGGCAGAGAACCAATCGCCTGATAACCATCCACCAGAACCTTGGCCCCGCGCTCATGGGCCATTTGGATCACAGCTTGTATATCCGTTCTGACGCCATTTCGATAGCAAACGTAGGGCACGGAAACCAGCAAAGTGCGCTCGTCAATCAATGCATCAAAATGAGCTAGGGGAAGTTCGGTTCCGTCCGCATCTGCCGCCACTCGCACCACTCTCAAGCCGCGACGCTGCTGGGCCAGCCAGATTTGTGAGGTGGTGGGAAAATCAAAATCTGTGACTACGATGGTGTCGCGCCCGGCTTCTGAAGACAAACTGGTAGCGAGCGCATTAACCGATTCCGATAATGAAGACGACAGACTGACATCAACGGAAGCGCATTGCAGCAAACCCGCCACCGCCACGCGCAAATCTTCCAGCGTGCCCACCCAGTGCTCCCAGTGAGAGCCAAGCGTGTTTCGTGACTGGAGATAATCTCCGAAGGCTTGCTCTACTGCATGACACAGCACACCATAAGAACAACTGTTGAGGTAAGTCTTGTGAGCCAACAAGGGAAAATCCTGGCGTATCCTGGCCAAGTCCAAGTCATTCATACCTGCTTTATCCAATTCAACAACCACGTAACAACTCCTCTCAGCTGCTTTCTGTCGGACATCCGATCAAAGCAATGCTGAATAAATGGTACCTAGCAGAATTATTATCAACGCTGCTGGAATACCCCACTGAACCCAGGCAAATAGCAGACGTGATGCACTGCCTGGTTCAGCAGTCAGAAACATTTGCTGCAATGCATCTCTACGTCCTACTCGCCAGGCTATGGCCAGCACCGCAAACAGGCAGCCCACCACCGGCGATCCTGAGCCGAACAGCAAATCCAATGGGCCGATAATTTCCGGGTTCCAGGTCGGTGCTATCAACATCAGAGATTCAACCACACCGATCACCAGCAACAATTTGTTTCGTCCCCAGCGCTGTCCCAGTGGCTCTTCTTCCAGACTCAGAATCAGCACGTTGAAGGAAGCTATTACGGACAGGTATGCAATCAGTGACAAAGCCACCAGGAACAGCGAAGCACTGATTCTCGCGCCCCCCATCAAGGCGAACAGCCGGGGCAAAGTATCGAACAACAAATGAGGCCCCGAATCCAGCGGTAAGGCAAACAACAACACGCTGGGAACAATAAACAACGAGGCCAGAAGTGAGGCACTCAAATCACTCAGCGCGGTATAGCGGGCAATCTTCCCAATGGATTCATCCGCCCTCAAAAACCTGCCATACACCATGATGTAAGCAGCGCCCAAACCAGCCGAGAAAACGCACTGACCCAAGGCTGCATAAACTTCAGTAAAACCAATGCGGGAAAAGTCTGGCTGCAGGAATTCCAGACTGGCATCAATGGCACCCGGTTGACTGAGTGTGAAATAGACCAGGTAAATGCAAACCAGAAAGAAAAACGGCACAAACACCTTGCTGATGCGCTCAACACCCGACTTGAGCCCTACACTGATAACCAGTATGCAGCTCCAGAGCATGCTCAGACCAATGAGGTATTGCAGTTTCGGATTTCCCAGGCCAGTGGTGTAGCCAGATATTGCAGAATCCGAAAAGCCGATAAATAAAGAGAATCCGGCACTATAAAACACATTGGCAACCACGAACATATAATAAGAGGCGGCTATGCCTACTCCTGCTACCAGCAAATAGCCCAAAAACCTTCCGAAACCACCGAAAGAAAGCCGCATCACCTTGATGGTGGCGCCTTGAAAGTGCCTGGCCAAGGACAGTTCAGCCATCAGGGCCGGTACCGCGATGACCAGCATCAGTACCAGATACAGCAGCAGGAACGCGCTGCCACCATAAGAGCCCATCATGTAGGGGAAGCGCCAGACATTGCCCAGCCCTATAGCCACCCCAGCAAGGGTCAAAACGGTGGAAAGGGAGGAGCCAAAACTATTGGCTGAGCGATTCGATACAGCTGTTTCAGATGGGTTCACATGATTTCCAGTGACGAATGAGCAAGGGCTGATTCTCCCGTTTAATGATGCTGCTGTAAAGAAAGGAGCTAGGGTTTGAGCACTAAACGGATGACGATAACATGCAAGCCAATCTTCGCTGGATTATAATGATCATCCTTTGCCAACCATCAAAGGCAGGTTCTCAATAAGCAGATGGCCGCTCGAGAAACTTAGTCCCTGGTCATAGACCCTCCCTCTCGTGAAGACCCGAGACTTCATTCTGGCCCTTTTTAGTTGCCGTCGATTTCAAGGAGGAACGTCGACTGGCAAGGTGCTGTGGATGGTCTTGCCCGTTGGCGCATGAGCTTTGGGGAGAACGCCCTATTTTTATTCTTGAGGTTCCAAAACACGAGATCTACACTCGAAGCGTGAATATTTCGTTATAAATGATAACCACCTTCGAGGCCAACTATGAATATCGGTGTAAAAAGTCTTATTCGCAATAAGTGTTTGGATATTAATAATGGTCTACCTATTCTTCCGCTGATTGCGCTCACGTTAGTGACGCCTTTCGTATCAGCGCAGGAGCTTGAAGAAGTGATCGTAACGGCACAGCGACGGGTGCAGGATTTGCAGGATGTTCCAATATCCATAACAGCTTTTTCGGCGGCAGAAATTAAGCTGCGCGGTGTCAACGAAACAAAAGAATACTTTATGTTCACGCCAAACGTCAGCTTCACAGAAGATGGCGAGGCGGGGCAGAGATCCGTTGGCATCAGCATACGAGGCGTAAGCGATTTTGCAAATGCGCTTACCGATATTGGAGGCCTCAGCAACAGTTTTGGCATTTATCTCGACGAATTCAACGTTGCCAACTCAGCAAACAAGGTAGCAAATCCGCAATTGCAGGACTTGCAGTCAATTGAGGTGTTGCGTGGCCCACAAGGAACTTTCTTCGGCCGAAATGCAACAGGCGGAGCGCTGAACCTTACAACAAACCTTCCTGACGACACGAATTACTATGAGCTCTATGCAGGTTACAGCAGCTTCAATACTTTGGCAACCAGCCTAGTAGGTAACATTCCTGTGACCGACACCTTGTTCGTGCGCGGGGTTGTGTGGTACGAAGAAAGTGACGGATTTATCAAGAACCTGAGTCCAACGGGAAATGACGCAAGTTACGACCAAAACAATGTGCGTGCATCTGTCCGATGGCTGGCAAGCGATCATTTTACGGTCGATGCCTCATGGATGCATTCCAAGGAAAATGATGGTACTGATACCAACGTAAATAGTGGTGTGCTTGATGCAGATACGATTGGGTCCATTCCGAATTTACTTGCATTGGTGCCAATTAACACTTATGCATTGGAGCCGTCTCCGCGTCCGCCCATTCCAGCAGACTTTCGCGATCGCGCACATGGACCAATCTCGGACTTTTTACCGGTAGATAGTGGTGAGGGCTTTTTCCCAAACAATCGTCGATACATCAACAAAGATTTTTATGAAAGCAACATTGGATCGAGCGACTTGTTTAACTTGAGACTGAATTATGCTGTAGGAAATTGGTCGATACGTTCAATAACTGGCTATCTGGACAGCGAAGCACAGCGCGAGTTTGATCAGGACCTTACCCAATACGGTCTTTACGAAACCTACGCGGGCCGGCATTCGGAAACGTTTAGTCAGGAAGTCCGCTTTAACTGGGCCAATGACACTTGGGACATAACCACTGGAGCCCTCTACGCAGATGATTCGACGCTTGACTTCGGCCAGAGCCCTATTGGACCTGATGGTTTCGCGATTGGCAGCTTGAATCCGGACGGCACAATTGCGAACTGTGGCTTCTGTTTGAATCCAGGGCAACTGATCGGCGGCAAAGGTGCAACGACGCTGGACGTCACGAGTTACGCTTTATATACCGATGTATTGTGGATGCTGAATGAAAACTGGTCACTGACCGGCGGGGTCAGGTTCACCCAGGATAATCTGACTTTTACCGATTACAACAGATATGAGGCCCTCACGTTTGCTCAAGTGAGAGCGGGAACGGTTCCACCCAACAGTGATATCGACTCAAGAGACGAAAGAGATTTCACAGACGTATCACCGCGTTTTGTTGTGAGTTATCTGCCAAACGAAGATGTCACTACATATTTCCTTATCTCAGCCGGTTACAAACCTGGCGGGTCTGTACTTCAGACGGATACTCGCTATGAAGAGGAGCGTCTCTGGAACTATGAAGCAGGCTTAAAAATGAAAGCGCTGAATAATCGCTTGAGTCTGAATGCCGCGATTTTCACTATGGATTGGCAAGGTATGCAGATTCCCACACTCGACACTGAGCTTATTGATGGTCAGATTTTTCTGAACACGGAAATACTGAACGTTGACGCCTCGTCCAGTGGTGCGGAACTGGAAATTCAAGCACTACCATCTGAGGACTGGTTCTTTAGTGCTGGCATTGGTTATCTGCATGCAAAATTTGATGGATTTGGTGATGATGACCCCTATATTTTCGAAGGTATGGCGTTTGATCTTGATGGAGAAACGCTGCCACGCTCTCCTGAGTGGACGTTGAATGCCGTTGGGCAGTACAACTTCAATCTGTCCGATCAGTACGATGCATTCCTCCGGGTCGAGTGGGCATATCGTTCTGAAACATTTTCCGATGTGGAAGCTATTGCATCTGTCTCGAACCCACTTGATATACCCGGCTTCGGAAATTCGGTGTCGGGAAGCGGAATAACTATCCTCTATCCCCGCGATGATTTTCCTTTCCGCGTTCCTGGGTTTGACGTCTTCAACCTTCGAGCTGGCATTGATGGACCTCGCTGGGGTGTGGTGGGATACGTGGAAAATCTGCTTGACGACAATTACTACACCGGAACACAAGAGAACTTTGGGTTGGGCGGCATAAGAATTCGCCCTCACCACCGCGTTGTTGGAGTCCAGTTTCGGTTCTTTACGGAGTAGGCCTTGCCTTCAGACATATGCAGGCAATCAGCGATGTTACCGAAATTCCTGGCAAAGCCCCATGTTGGATCAACTTTTAAGGAGCTAGTTTATGTGCGGAACTATTGGAGACTTGACGATGCAGAATTTCATTAACTTAAGAAAGTTGATTGCAGTCGGAATGCTATGGCTCCTGCTTTGGTCAGTAGCCGCACAAGGGGCTGGTGGTCCAATTGAGCAAGATGAACAGTTTCTGCGCCGTGCTGGCGGTTTTGCGACGTTTTCAGAGATGGTTCGGCTAGGTGTCAAAAAGCTTGCTCTTAGTGCCTCCATGTCACCAGAAGATATGGACAGCTTCATGGCAGAGGCACAACGAATTGCAAATGAAAATAATTTGCAGATTTATCGGGAAACGGATTTTTTGGTGACGGACTTGTTTCCAGCCAAAGGGACCGAGGGCAAACATGTCATTCTTATTTATGAGGGTGAAGTGCTGGAACAGTATTTGGCTCTTAAAGAAATTAAGGCGGCGTTGATTGAAACGAATCGTTACTCAGGCCGGTCAAGATCTGAGGTTGCGCGAGTATTCGGTCATATGCTGTCTTACCCAGATGCCGTTATAGACAAGAAATTGATGGAGTCAGGAAGCGAACAAACCCCATAAACGGCTGGCGTCAAAAGCGAGTAACACCGGGATTGAGAAGACACAGGTTTTCAATTGAGACTATGGTTGCTTCAACCACTGTTGAGCTGTAATGAGCACAATCTCCCGAAGAGGGTTCGTAAAAATATCTGCTACTGCGTTGGGCGGGTTATTGGTCGGCATTGGCAATAGCACTTCAGTTGGCTCGTCGGGAGAGCGAAAAGCACCAAGCTGGGCATCGAAAAATTTCGATCAGTTTGTGCGAATTGAAACGACTGGTGAGATATTCATTGGCGCAAGAAACTGTGAAATCGGGCAAGGCGTTATCACCTCGTTGCCCATGATGATCGCCGAAGAGCTGGATGTTCTTTGGTCAAACATAACGGTTGAACAACTTTATTATCGTTTGTCGGCTGATAGGGAGGCCGGCGTTCCATACAATAGGTTAGGAGCACAGAATTCCGACGGCAGCACCAGTGTGTCGCGAAGTTGGCTTGAGCTTCGACAAGTGGGAGCTGTGGCACGTTTCCTGCTTGTTAGTGCTGCCTCGGTTCATTGGAGTATTGATCGGAAAAAACTGAGCACAAACGAGGGTCGAGTTCTTCACCCAGATGGCCGGAGTTTACTGTACTCGGAGTTGGCGCCGTTGGCTTGGAAGATGCCACTACCGGACAAGCCACCAAGACTCAAATCAGCAAGTGAGTTCAAGATCATAGGGCATCCAACGCCCCTCAGTGGCAGTGAAGATATTGTTGCCGGCAAGACAAAGTTTGGAATTGATCACAAAATCGAAGGTTCACTTATTGCAATGGTGGTGAGATGTCCTTATTTCGAAGGTGGAATCGCGTCATTTGACGCAACAAAGGCTTTAAAGATCACCGGTGTCCGTGATGTCATTGAACTTCCAGGGCCAGATCCTGAGGAGGGCCTAATTCGCAATCTGGCGGCAGGTATTGCGGTCATTGCGGACGACACATGGTCAGCAATCAAGGGGACACGAGCACTTGCGATCATATGGCGGCCTGGAGAGTGGGCAAATGATTCCACGGCCAAACTAGAACGCCACGCCAACGCGGTGGTCGTCACCGATCCAGGCACTGCAGTTCGGACAGACGGTGACGTTGGTATTGCGCTTTCCAATGCCCACAAGCGCGTCGATGCCACGTACACAATGCCATTGCTTGCTCACTGCACAATGGAACCGATGAACGCAAACTTTGATCTTCGAGAGAACAGCGCGTTGTTGATTGCATCGATCCAGGATCCGAACAATGCCGCTCAGACCATTCAATCGCTAACAGACATAGATCCACTCAACATTGAAATTCGCCTACCCAGGGCAGGTGGAGCTTTTGGCCGTCGCATCGAAACTGACTATGTAGCAGAGGCGGTGATGATCGCTAAAACTGTGAAACGACCAATCAAATTGATGTGGACCCGTGAAGACGACATTCAAAATGACTGGTATCGGCCATTTGGAGTTCATGCGATGAGCGCGTCGTTGAACGAAAGCGGAAAGTTAACCGGCTGGTCACACCGGGTAGCGGCAACAAGCCGACTCTTTAGGGAGCCGGGTTTTGAAGGCGTACCGGACTGGATCGCAAATTTGGAACCAGATGCGTTTCCCGCTGGGTGTATTGAAAATTTTGAAGCCGCATTTGTACCAATTAAATTTGGTATTCCGAGAGGTTGGTGGAGAGGGCCCACGCCAACTGTTACCGCTTTTGCTATACAGAGCTTTATTGATGAAATCGCCTATGCCGCCAAGGCGGACCCATATGAGTTCAGGCTTAAATTACTGGGCAGTGCAAGGGACATGGCGTATCGCGAGCCCGGCGGGCCAACGTATAACACCGGACGTCTCACTCATGTGCTGCAGCGTGCGGCCGCAAGAATGGGTTATGGTCGAAAGCTCGAGGCAGGTCACGGCATAGGCTTTGCCAGTCATTTCGTGCTGGGTGGCTACGCAGCGCATGCCATGGAAGTGTCCGTTGTGGATAATCGAGTCCTGATACATCGCTGTGTTTGCGTGGCGGATGTAGGACAGGTGGTTAATCCACTTGGCGTTGAGGCGCAGTTGGCAGGCGGGACAATCGATGGCATATCAACCGCCTTGAACCTCGAGATAACCATTGATAAAGGTAAAGTTCAACAATCCAATTTCCATGACTATCCCGTGATGCGGATGCACGACGCGCCAGACGTTGAAGTGGAAACTATCATCAACCAGCATCATCCTTCGGGTGCTGGAGAAATTGGTGTCCCAACTGTCGCTCCAGCCTTAACAAATGCCATTTTCGCAGCTACGGGGAAACGGATTCGGCGCCTGCCCATTCGCCATGAACTGCATGGTGAACCCAGACCGAATGCGACTCAGTAAGGTCGAACCAAAGTTCAGATACTGGCTCCAATCAGTGTTTGCAGGAGATGCAGTTTGAATGTCTTGTGCCAGTTCAGTCTATTTTTTCCATTCAATAGTGGACTTACTGTTAACGATTAATGATTCACCAACTACCAGCGTCCTTGAGGAAAACCCTATGAATATTTCACGTCGTCAACTTCTCAGCCGCTTCGCAGTTACCACTGCAGCCGTTCCGCTGATGTTAAGATTTGGTATCGATTCCTGCGAAGCATCCGCCGCGACAGCCGTAGACTGGTCGATGGGGTTCCCGCAAGGTGCAGTGTTGCTGAACCGTAACGAAAACCCCCTCGGTCCATCGCCACGAGCCATCAAATTCGCAACAGAAGGTATTCCACGCTCCTACCGTTATGCCGATCCGGATCTGATCCGATCTATGCTTGCGCAACACCATGAGATCGACAAAGAGTGGATCCTGGTTGGCACCGGGTCTGGAGAACTACTTTCGCTTGCGCCACTGGTTTTCGCGCGTGAAGGAAATGTTGTTTCCTCATTGGAGGCGTACCGCGCCCTGACGAACTACACGAGCAAGCTGGGTATCCCGGTAAAATGGGTGAAAATGCTCGCTAATAACAATTATGCCTATGATGTTGAAGGGCTTCTTGCTGCGGTCGACGAGGATACACGACTGTTATTTGTGGTCACACCCAATAACCCAACCAATACAGTCTTAAGCTACGAAGATCTGAAACGTATTGCGGACGCTTTGCCAACACACGTGCTGCTTGTGGTTGATGAGGCTTATATCCAGTATCAGCCTGACGGACCAACCGGGATTGATCTGTTGAAAGCGGGAAATTATCGAAACGTCCTTGTAACAAGGACTTTTTCCAAGGCGTATGGTCTGGCGGGGCTGCGAATTGGCTATGGCGTGGGACATCCAGATATTATGAATAAGATTGCGCAGTTTGGATGTGGCCCGACCAGTACGAACATGGCTGGATTCGGTGCCGCCGTGGGTGCACTTGAGGACCAGGCGCATGTAGCAAGTTCGCGCGCTTTCGCACAAGAAACACGCGCTTATTACGAACAGGAATGCCAGAAGTTTGGGCTACCATTTATCGGCGGAGATAGTATTTTTATGCTGATTGAGCTTGGTGATCGAACCAAAGAAATATCTGTTGAGCTGCAAAAACAAAAAATCTATATTCGCACTGGAGAAGAGTGGGATCTGCCGAGCTACCTGCGTGTATCGTATGGTCACGAAGAGGAAAATCAAGCCTTTTTCGCAGCACTCAAACAACTCCTGTAACCGACTGACCATTAAAGCCAGGCAGGAAGACTGCTATTACCATCGATTCCATGGGCCGTTAAGATATTAGGCGCCCATGGAATACCTGGTACACCATGGCAATATACCGCCTCTAATTCGGTTAATTTCCAATTATGAGATTCCTCCAAATCTGGGGCGCTGAAAGGCGCGATGCTGTAAATTGCGCCAGAGTCTAGTGCGGCTTAGCTGCTACTTCTGCACGCGAACAAATCGGATACCCGGCTAACGCTGGGCATCGCGCCTCTGACTAGTAACACTCTATTTTGCCCGTAATTTGCCTGCCCGAAGATCGCTTTTTTGTCACCCACAACGCTCATACGATGGTCCAGCTTTTCATCGGCAAATAGTCTCCCGATCACTCGGGGTTTTTATCAGTAGGGCTGTTGCGCCGCCGTTATGCTGCAAAGAATCATTTAACTCAACGCAAGGACATGGTCACCGGAATCGAGGCACTCAACTTTAGCGCTGAATGTGCCCTACCGCAGCAACACCAGCTCGGGAATCACGACCGCATCGGTTTGTTTGCCGGCGTGACTGACTAGTAATTGACGGCCGGGCTGCCCGCTGGGAAGAACACGCCGACCAGGCGCATACCGCTGTCGCTGGTGCATTCCAACGAATGTTGCTGCCGGCGCGGAAGAAAGATCACGTCTCCAGGCTGAACTTCGGCGCGTGCGTTTTCGGTCCACATAAAACCGTGCCCGGATAGGACAGTGATCGTTTCTTCATAAAGGTGCCGGTGTAAAGCCGCGCGTGAACAGGGGACTTCTCCGATGAACTGGGTCATGTCAGCGGAACCGTTGCGATCGTCAATCAACACCTGGTAAAAACGGTCAGCCATGGCCTCGCGCTTGGCGGGATCAACGGCGAACACCCGATCGAACCAGGCGTGATCAAAATTATCCGGCATACGATCGTGCCATTCAGGAGAGCCGCGTTCCGGGCAAATGGTGAGAGTCACCCGCAAGGGCGAAGAACTGTCGTCAGGTTCGATCGCAAAAGCTTCCTCTTCGGAGATGTAGGCACTTTGCTCGGCGGCAATGGCGAAAGCCTTCCCGGAAATCGTAAGCGTGCCGTGTCCTGACAGTACAAACAGAGCCACCTTGCTCCCCGGAAAGGCCATGACCGCGGGCTCGCCTGCATGTGCATTCAAGTGGAACAAGGAAAGGCAGCGGGCACCGTCCTCAGGGTGGATCAGGCTGGTATAGGTGATATTTCCTCGGCGTTCCAGTCTGGCAGGCTCCAGTGTCCTGACATAACAACCGCCATCGAGTACGGCCTTGCCAGTGGCGCCGCTGTCCCGGGGAGTTATAGGCAAGTGGGCGCTGGCAAGGATTTCATCCTCACTCGCTTCTTCATAGGAATCGCTGAGGTTGTTGTGGCTACCGTCGCAGAAGGGTGCATTTCGAGTGTGTTTGCAGGCGCAGAGCAGGTAGTCCCCATCGGCATCGCATGTGAATACCTTGGGCTCAAATTCGGTGCTTCGGTGCGACCCATCACAAAACGGCTGCCGGGCGCTGAGCCCACAGCTGCACCATAAATATGTTTTGCCCTTTACCAGGGTAACAAGTGAAGGTTTACTTGCTGCGATTACTGGATCGGCCATGAATTCTCGTCCTCTGTAAATATGACGACACTTCGAATGTGTCGCAGACATCTCTGAACAAATCAGAGGTTGTTCAAGTATGCACGATGCGCTTAGTTAGGCTATAGTTGGGTGAAGTAAACTTTAGGGAAAGCGCCCCAATGGCAACACGCGAAACACAAGCCTTGATCCTTGATACGGCCCTTGGACTCTTCAATCGCAATGGTAGCAATGCCATTTCGACTAATCGAATTGCGGCTGAATGCGGGATATCGCGAGGTAATCTGCATTATCATTTTCACAACAAGGCCGAAATTGTCCAGTCCATTTTCGGGCGCATCGTGGGCTCGATGAACAATGGCTCGACCGCCGATCATCTCGACCCGACGCTGAAACATATGACGGAAATGTTTGTCCGTCAGTCGCTGCTAATCCATAAGTTTGAGTTTTTCTACCGGGAAATGACAACCCTTCTTCCTCAGGACGAATTGCTGTTCCTACGCTATCGCGAACACCGTGAAAAACGGCTTGTCTCGATTGAGCAGTTTTTTCTCGCTTTGAAGGATAACGGCACGATGAATTTCGGGCCGGATCCAGCGGTGGTTGCTTCGCTGCTGACAACCACTTGGATCATTTGTGACAGTTGGCCGAACTTCGTGGAATTCCAAGGAATAGAGTTCAATGCAGGAGCAATCTGCCAGGGCTATGACTTAATTCTCCGCTTGCTCGCACCTTACATTACGATCGATATCAACGAGGTCACGAAAAGCTCCCACCAGACCATCTACAGCATGCTAGCGGAAATGTCACCAAACAAATTGACATCGGCCAACTAACGCAACAGACGAATGTCGGCATCACAGAGTGCTCTTCGGAGCGCAGAAACCAGAAAATGAAAAACCGAAACCGACTACGTTCAAGCTAGCCCACAAGCGCTGCAAATCTGCGCTCAGACGCAAGGCATCTTCAGGCACTGCGAGCAGCATCAACACGATTTTTCATGTGCACGCCTCACACAAAACGGGGACCTTTTATAGCTGCACCGAGTGCCCGGATCACGCTACCTTTTATTGAATCGACCATGCCAGTACTGGACACACCGACGGCAGGCTCATTTTTGAACACCGTTAATCGTGAACCGTCTTTCCCTACTGCTTTAAACTCTCCTACCAACATCTTATCCAAGCTTGGATCGGCAATGATACGAGTCAGTGTATTGTCGAGTCCAAGTGTAGCGAGAGCAAAGGTAACCATCGAATTGACGCTACGTGGAAACATTTCTGCTATATCCCGCGCAGAACCTTCAAATAGGACAACTTCACCTCCTTCATGCTCGCCCCCTTTATCAATTGACGTTGGTGGTTTACGAAACGTCACTTCTGCGCTTTGCCACTTTTCACGGCAGTCAAGAAAATTATCCATCCCCGCTACTGCCCCGTGCGGAATAAATAGTTGTGTACCGCACTCCCTGGCTGTAGTCAGCAAGCTATCCAATAATTCGTCGTTTGCCAACGCAACCATGGAGCAAGGCATGTAGCTGGTTTTTCGAAGCACGTCATGACCCATGCTAACGGTAACTTGTGGATGTGCAACTTCAACAACAAGATCGAGACTGCCTGCACTCTCCAGAAACCTGGCACGGTCAGTTGTACCGATGGCGGCTGGCAAAGCAGCCATCTCTTCACTGTCAGGGTCAAGAACGCTGGCAACGTTTATATCAGTGGCAGATAAGGCTTTATACAGCGAACTGCCAATAAACCCGAATCCAATAATTCCAATCTGGTATTGAGCGGTCATCATGAATATCCTTTTATAAAAGCATTTTTGCATGTAAGCCGACCATGCAATTAATATTATCTTCTGTGTTAAAGAAGTGGGTACTGAGACGCACGTTACTAGCTCCTTCCAGAGCACGTAACGAAATCTTGATCGTTTCTATACAGCCTGGCACTGCACAGCGCTGGATAATTTAGAATCTTTCTCGCAACTCCTTGATATGTAGGTAATCAAGCCGAACAATGAGCACCCAATTGTTAAATCCTGAGAAAACTTGTTTGCATTGAGGCTTTCATCAACATAGTCACTGTTCATGAGATCCAGCTTTCCTTTTTGTGCCCAGACGTAATTCACATTTTTCTTGGATTCAACTCGTAAGTGCAACTCTACAAATTTGGTTAGTGGGCAAGCTGCGGTAACATCGTGGCTTTTCTCACCGCCAAGCAAGAGGAGCACA
>JAWXBM010000163.1:0-18179 GCA_034440115.1 Lysobacterales bacterium
AACTAACCTGAAATGGGGCTTCTAACGATCGGAAATCGTCTGATATGGACGTAGTATTCTTCACTTTACAATAACTTGCGCAGGTCCGACCCTATTGGCCCCTATTGGTCACTTTACAATAACTTGCGCAGGTCCGACTCTATTGGCCCAACGTGTTTTCGACAGGTTACATCTGTGAAGTCCTGTACACTTCCTGAACCAGGCTGCCCCTAAAAGCAGCGATCTGCGACGGTAACGAATAGCAAAAAGATTACCGGAGAATCGCAGATAAATACCAAACACACTTCGAATCGGAGGCAAAATGCTGAATTTCTGCTTTACCGCTCTACTGATGTTGGGAATGTCCCTGCCAGGCGCTTGCCACGCAGAATCCGTACCCCCGGTCAGAACACCGAAAGCCGTCTTTATTATCATTGACGGCATCCCCGCCGATGTTATTGAATCCACGGCTACGCCGAATATTGATGCGATCAGTGCTGCCGGGGGCTATACCCGCGCCTACGTCGGCGGTGAGGTGGGTGGGGAATCAGAAAGTCCGACAGTTTCAGCGCCCGGATACATGAGCCTGATCACCGGCACCTGGTGCAATAAGCACAATGTCCGGGATAATGATGTCGCAGAACCGGACTACCAGTACTGGAATATTTTCCGTATCGCTGAGGCTTACGATACGGCACTGGAAACGGCGATCTTCTCCACCTGGCAGGACAACCGAACCAAGCTGGTCGGCGACGGGCTCGATGCCGCCGGTGGCTTCACGATCGACTATCACTTCGATGGCCTGGAACTCGATTCCGGGCGATTTCCGGAAGACAGCGAAGGCAACTACATCAGCGCAATCGACGGCCTGGTGGCCGCCGATGCCGCTCGCGAGATTCGCGTCAGCGGGCCGGATCTTTCCTGGGTGTATCTGCAGTACACCGATGATGTGGCGCACAACCACGGTGACAGTCCCGAGTTCACGGCCGCCGTGCAACTGATGGACGAACGGGTCGGCCAGGTCTGGCAGGCCGTGCAAGCGCGCCAGGCGCAGTTCCATGAGGACTGGTTGATCATAGTCAGCACCGACCACGGCCGCGACGCCACGGGCATGGAGCACGGTGAGCAATCAGAACGCGAGCGCACCACCTGGATCGCGACCAACAGCAAGCGGCTGAATGCTCATTTCCGCCAGACGCCGGCCATCGTGGATATTTTGCCATCGCTGGTGGCGCACCTGAACCTGGATATGCCGAAGGAAATACGCGCACAGCTCGACGGGCAATCATTCATTGATTGATACCGGTCAGTGATTGTTGCCCGTGTTTAATTGTTGCCCTGTGGCGGCTGAGAATTCGCTGCGCTGACACTTCCTTCAGGGTGCTATTTCCGCTTGCTCAAAACCATCGGCAAAAAAGTGATCGGGTTGAAGTTCAAACGCGCCTGCATCGCAACGCTGGCTTGTAGGACGGGTGTGCCGGAGTCTACGTTCAAGTCGGTGTTAGAAACTGTACAGAGCATATGGTGGTCATCATTTTGAACGATGCGCAGTCCGGTTTTTAGGGTCGGACCTGCGTTGTGTGCTGTTTTTACTTGTGCAGGTCCGACCCCATTGGTCCAGGCCTTTAAACCAACTTCTGCCAGAGAAAGTACGCATGGATAACACGACTTTATACAGAGGCCTGACGTACGCTGGCACCCTGTCATTCATCGCCTGTGCGTTGATGTCACTTGCCGGGCTGAGCCTTGTTCCCGGCCTTCGCTCACCTATGGACGTTGCCGCTGCCTACGGGCTCGCGATTGTGTCGTTTATGGCCGGCACCCATTGGGGCATGGTCCTGGTCGGTGCCCAAAGGGCGCCCATCAACCTGTTCATTGCCAGCAATGTAGTAACCGTGACAGCCTGGCTGGCTTTTCTGGTTGCGCCGATGGCAGTGACGCTCGCAACGCTGATCGGGGCGTTCGTGTTTCTGCTTTTTATCAATTACAGACTACAAGAGAAACAGATTCTGACAGCGCTTTACCTGCGTACCCGGCTGCACGCAACCATCATAGCCGTCGTTTCACTTGCTGCCACGATGTTTGCCTTGTGACATTATTCGAAATTATCGGGTCTGGCCTGACGGGATTGACGATAGCACGCGACTTTCGTGAGCAGCAAACCCGGTCGCGAAAGACCCTTCACGCTATTGGTTCACGCGACCACGGCCTGTAGTGACGAGCACATCAATGATGACATTGACGACGTCAAGCGACATCTGCTTGCCGGAATATCGCAAGTCGTTGGTGCTGCTCAGAGATATCAGTTCGAAATAAAACTATACCCTCAGAGCAGCGACCTGACCCCGGTTTGTGCATCAGGTATCAAATAGACGAGCCTTCCCTTTGGATAGCAACCCAGGCTTCGATCTTTTTCCCGACTTTGATTGGAAGCACCCGCCAATACATGATGAAAGGTGTGCCATCTTTTTTATAATTGATGGCCTTTCCTTCAAATTTTTTGCCCGATTTAAGCGCGTCCGCGAGACGAGCGATAACTTTTTTATCGGTCCCCACGCCCTGAAGAATTCGTGGTGTTTTCCCGATCACTTCGGACGGCTCGTGACCGGTGAGCTTTTTAAAAGCTTTATTCGCGTAGATGACTTTTCCCGCAGCCGTGGCGTCAGTAACCAGGATTGAGTCAAAGCTATTCTCCGCGAGCACCTTCAACAGTGCCAGACTGGTTTCCGCTTTTCCCGAGGATGTCTCGAGGGATGTCTCGATTGTATAAGCCATTATCGTTTCCTCATATTCGTTAAGTTTTGCGGTTTCTGTATACACAGCGAGGGCTCGTTGAGATCACTTGCGCGCCAAAGATAGCGCCTTGAGGGTGAAAGAAGCATGAACTCCCATGATATGTCCCCAATGGGGCTACTCGAGTGTCCTACGAATGTTCAAATTCACTCATTGTGCAGGGATGAACAGGTGCCGTGAGCAAGAAATTAGAAATTGGGGTCGGACCAGTCCGGACCAGGGTCGGACCAGCGCAACTCCTTAATTTAATCAGAAATAATAGCAATAATTCAGATTTTAATGACCTTAAACCCACCATATTGCCACTTAAATGGGGCATTTGATTAATCAGGTCATCGATTCTCAATGACCGACCATTTTTTGCAATCGCTCAGGAGTCATTTCTTTTGACTGGCTTTTTTGGCCCCAAAATGGGTTATCTAACGGCCTATATCAATCGTTTTTAGAACCTAAATCTAATATTTACAATGAGTTGTGCTGGTCCGACCCCAGCAATCCCAGCAATCCAGCAATCACCGCGCTCATAGCCATTCTGGCGATAAGCGGCTGCGCAACACGTGTCTGGAACTAACCCATAGAGAATCACGATCCAAGTGAGGCCTATGATTTTCGCACCCGCTTGCCCGTTAACGCCGAGGAAGTTTTTGTCGTATTGGCCTTTTCCGGCGGCGGCATCAGATCCGCCGCATTTGCTTATGGAGTGCTGGAGAAATTACGCGACACTGAGATCGTAATTGACGGACAGCAACGCCGCTTGTTGGACGAAGTAGACGTGATTACTTCAGTATCCGGGGGGAGCTTTACCGCCGCCTACTGCGGCCTGTTCGGCGACCGTATCTTTACCGATTGCAAGGCCCGCTTCCTGTTCCGCGATACACAAACTGGGCTACACACATCGTTGATCAATCCAGCGAACCTGGCCCGATTTGCTTCAAGTGATTTCAATCGCTCAGACCTCGCCGCACGATGGTATGGCCAATAGCTGTTCGAGCACAAAACAATTAAGTGCGCAAGAGATGAAGATTTCTGGTTTCGATTTGAACTGGACACGCCCGTTTTGCGAGTCTAAGAAGAACCACTTCGCGGGGAAGACCGATTCCGGAAAATCTTGAAAAGTGCTCATTTTGAGCCAGCATTACTGTTCACTTTAAACTCTAATCATCGTTCAGATTGGCCCGGATAGACAAATTGCTGAACTTTCAAAAAACCAATTGATTTTGTTCCATTAACTTTAGGACACTGCTGTTGAGCGGACTATGGTAAAACGGCCGTGATTTATTGGCCTACCCCAGTTATTCCGATGCGATTGCGTGTTGTGCAAGACTGCATTTGCCCAAGCCATGAAATTGCCCGGGCGCTGATTTTGTGTTCCCATGCAGCATTCTGAAATTAGAGAACTTTAGAGCTGCATGACGGAACACAACAACAAGGCCGTATTTGATTTGGCCATGCAGCACTTGCATGCCGATCAACCGGAAAAAGCTGCGGAGATCTGTCGCGCCCGCCTGCTCTCTTCAGCGCCTGACTTGAATTTGCTGACCTTGCAGGGCGTATCGCTGATCGATGCGCGTAAGCCTTCCGAAGCGATAGCTCCGTTGCAAAGTGCGGTTGAACTGGCGCCGCGTTTTGCCCGCGCGCAGGAAAACCTTGGGCACGCTTACCTCATGCTGAACCGGCTGGATGAAGCGCATACGCATCTCAAACTCGCCGCCAATCTCGACCCACAGTCAGCCAGCACCAAGCAGAAGTTGGGGCATTTACTGGCTGCCATGGGTAAGGGTGATGAAGCAGACGCCATTTTTGAGCAGGGTTTCGAACTGGATCCGCAACGCGGCAGATTGGCAGAAGCGGGAGAACATTTACGCGAAGAGCGTTTTGATGAGTGCGAAAATCTGTGCAAAGCTCTGTTGCGTGAAAACCCCAGCAATGTAAACGCCATGCGCATGTTGGCCCGGGTAGCAGGCCAGGCGGAACACTGGAAGCATGCGGAGAAATTATTACGCAGAGTGCTGGAGATTGCGCCTGAATTCCACGATGCGCGCCTAGACTTGTCAAGGGTTCTGAAAAATCTGGATCGCATTGAAGAGGCTCTTGATTGCACCGCCCACGCAGTCGCTGAGATGCCTCGCAATAGCTATGCGCTTTACACGCACGCCAGCATTCTGTCCTTGGTCAATCAGGCGGAAACTGCGTTGCTTTTTTACCGTCGAGCGATACAGCTGCGCGAACACCAACCAGCAGCCTGGATAGGCATGGGTCATTTGCTGAAAACCCTAGGCCGGACTGAGGAAGGAATAGAAGCCTATAACAAGGCTATCGAGCAGATGCCCAATTTTGGTGAGGTATATTGGAGCCTGGCCAACCTGAAGACCTATCACTTCAATGACGAGCAAGTCGCGGATATGGAGCGACGCCTGAATGAGGAGGATCTGGACGAGGACGCACAAGTGCACTTCCTGTTCACCCTGGGCAAGGCCTGGGAGGACCGGGCCGATTGGAACAAGGCGTTTGAATACTACGAGCAGGCCTGCGAAATCCAGCGCATGCGTATTGCGCATGACCCGGTTGAAGCTGCCGTCATCAATGACCGAATCTGCGAAGTTTTTACTACCGGGTTCCTGCGAGCCAGAAAAGATTACGGCTGTGTCAGTGAAACAACGCCAATATTCATATTAGGTCTGCCACGTTCTGGTTCCACTCTGGTTGAACAAATCCTCGCCAGCCACAGCCAGATTGAAGGCACCGCTGAGCTAGCAGATATCGCCAAAATCACAGCCAGCCTGTCCAAACGGTTTGCGCGTGTGAACTACCCTGAATCAGCCAGCCGGTTAATGCCAATCGACTGGCAGCAGTTGGGTGAAACCTATCTGGAACGCACCCGCCGCCATCGCCAGGGCTTACCCTATTTCACCGACAAGATGCCCAACAACTTCCCCAGCATCGGTTTTATTCTGACGATACTGCCCAATGCGAAAATCATCGATGCCAGGCGCCATCCGCTGGACAGTTGTTTTGGCAGCCTGAAGCAGCATTTTGCCCACGGCCAGTCGTGGAGTTACGACCTGATGGAAATCGGCGAATACTATCTGGAATACCGTCGGTTGATGCGCCACTGGGCGGAGGTTTTACCTGGCAAGGTACTGGAAATACGCTACGAAGATATGGTGAATGACCAGCAACAGCAAGCCCGGCGCTTGCTGGAGTTCTGCGGCCTGCCCTGGGAAGACCAATGCCTGCGATTCTATGAAACAGAGCGAGCCGTGCGCACGGCCAGCTCAGAACAAGTGCGCCAGCCGATTTACAGCAGCTCCGTGCATCATTGGAAAAACTTCCGCGTGCAACTTGCGCCGTTGCTGGATGTGATCGGTGAGGATATTAAAAACGAAGGCTGGGACCTTGATTAACAAGATTCCAGCCCGTGATCTGGCTCAGGTAATCTCTGATTTATTCAGAGAACCACTAATTAAAGTACTTGCGAATACTGAAACCATAAGTACGCGGTTTAAGTATGCGCAGCTTCTGTCGGCCCCAATAAACGTCCGCGCCCATGCTGCGAAAGGTAACAGCCCGTTCGTCGGTAAAGTTATCCACGAATGCCGTAAACTCCCAATCCGCGTTGCTGAAGCCAGCCCGCAAATCCCAGATATCGTAGCCAGGCGTCTGGACTCGCCCGCCGTAACCATCGCCATCCGGGTCGCCATCGTTATCCCGCAGTGCATTGTAGGACGAACCGGTATAGGCATACTGCAGGCGCACATAAGCTTCGCCACCACCCATGATGTTCATATCCCAATCATATTCAGCGTAAGTTGAGAGATTCAGATCAGCAACCAGGGGTAAGCGTGTTCCGCCCGGAATATTCAGGGCAATGAATTCGGGCGCGCGCTCATCAAACACCAAGATGTCATCGGCAATTTCGGCCTTGAATAAATAGGTACTGACCAATCCGAAAGACAGGTGTTCGTTTGCCAACCAGGTAAGTTCCGTATCGAAGCCATTTACGTTGGCATCGCCTACGTTGGCAATAACCGTCTGGAAGGGTTCACCGAATTGGAAGCTTGGGTCGGTCAACTCGAGCTGCATATCTTCCCACGTCTGGAAATAGCCGATGACATTGAATTGAATTTGGCCATCCATCCACTGTGATTTCAAGCCGAATTCATAGTTCTTCAAAGTGTCCGGGTTGAATTGAACCGGCAACGTGGGGTTGCCTCTCGCCCGGTTGGTACCGCCCGAACGGAAGCCTTCTGAATACAATGCATAAAGCATCTTGTCTTCCTGGAAGAAGTACTGCACTCCCAGTTTAGGTAGGAAGCCATCTTCTGAGCCACCCGAAATTGAAATTGGACGAGGTCCTGTGAGCGGTATGGCCGAATAAGAGGTGCGGTCAATTTCAGTGTCATACCAACGCAAGCCCACCAGCAGCTTCCAATGATCAGTGAGGTTAACCGTCGACTCACCAAACACCGCCATATCGGTGCGTTTGCTTTGCTCACCGGAGCCGTAATGTACGTCGGTGGGCTCAAGATCATCACCATACAAGGCCTTCTGCGCTGCCCAGGATTCGGTCAGCTGGTAATCGTCGATGATAGTGAAGTAGTCCCATCTTTGCTTGGCTTCCTGGTAGAAAAATCCCATCGTCCAATCCCAACGGGAAGTGCTGCCGCTCAGACGGGTTTCATGGGTCCAGCGGCTATCTCGCTGAATGTTGTTCCAGGTACCGCTTGGGTCAGCGTCATCAAAATCATAACCCGTGCCGTTCAGTTCACAGGCCGTGGCAAAATCATAGTTGTTGTAGTTGGCGTAATACGGATTGCTGCCGCAGGTTCCTCGCCCATAGACACCCAGAGCAGAATGGTAATAGGCGATGCCACTTGTACCATCAAAAACATAAGCGGTATCGCGCTCAAAATAAGCCGTGGATGAAGTAAAGCCGACCTCGCCAAAACTGCCGTCAAGCGTAAGCTGGAAATTACTCCACTCGTCATCCCAGCTCTCACGATTGAACTTGATGGTTTTCAGATCACCGGTGGTGGGATCGTAATCATTGAAACCATTAATTTCGGCATTCTGATAGTTATAAATACCGGTCAGTGCCCAATCATCAGTGAAAAACCACTTGGCCGATATGCGACCACCTACCCAATCGGCACTGTTGAAATCGTTTTCAACAATATCCGCATTGGTCTTGCTGCCGATGATACGTTCGCCCGTATCGGCATCGAGGCGGCCGGGTGTGTAGCCAAAGACATTGTCGATATAACCCGCATCCTTGGCACCGAAACCCACCAGGCGAATGGCGAATTTATCCTGAATCAGAGGAATGTTGACCATGGCATCGGCATCCCAGCCATTGCCTCCACCATCGATGGTATGCAATCCACCACCTGCATTGGCGGCAAAAGCTGTGACATCGGGTTTGGCAACAATGTAACGCACTGTACCCGACTGTGAACTCGCGCCGTACAAGGTGCCCTGCGGGCCAGCCAGGCTTTCAATACGCTCCATATCAATGGGACGAATTTCGGGTGATTGGGCACCTGTAGTCAGGGGCTGTTCGTCCAGGTAGATGGCAGCAGATGAATCGGCAATATATGGTCGTACGGAATCAGCCAGGCCGCGGAATACAATTTTATTCAAACCAGCCGTGCTGCCTATAACCGTCATTGCGGGCACAAACTTCGCGACATCACCAAGGCCTTTGATACCTACCTTGGTAATGTCCTGTTGACTGAAAGCCTGGATGGACTGCGGAATGTCCTGCACATTCTCATCGCGTTTGCGGGCAGATACAATGACCTCTTCAAGTCGATTGTCACCGGCCGCAGATTCAGCTTCGGTCTGTGCTTGAGCACTAACACCGGTCAGGGTGCCAGCCAATGCCGCAGTTACGGCAGTGTACAGGTTACGATGCTTACCAAAATGACCCGGTGTCAACATACTTCTGTGCTGCATAAAGCTCTCCAATGGCCCACAACCAATTTACGTCAATCTAAAATGATATCTCTACTGAGGGTAAACCGTAAACCCTGAGCCTGTCTAGGTTTTATTACTTCTAACCAGCTGATAGGCTTGTAATATAAAAACAATCGCCCGTCCAAATCACTTATTCAAACCACTCCAACTCTTCGATATGGATAAAGTGATTATCAGGATTCTCGGCCTGTTTGCTGTTTGAAGTTCCCGTTATGCGCAGGGCGTGCAATGGCATACCGGGCAAGGTGATGGTCAGCTCCCCACTTACCGTCTCATTCCGGCGATCTGAAACAATCTGCCAGGTATCGCCCTCCAACAACCCATACTGGGCTTCCACCAACAAACCATAGCGGCGTCCATCGGCATGGTGCAGATAGACTCTGACCATGGTCAGGTCAAGGGCATCGTCCCACTCCAGTTCAATCCCCTGCCCCAATTCCGCCATCGCCCAGTTGTCCGCATTGCCTTTGATGCCATCGAACATTTGCATACTGCGAGCGGCACCGGAAACTTGCGGCAGAACTTTTGAAGGATCATTAAACAAGGGCTGCAGATAGTTGTTCAGTTCGGCCTGGCTGAACAGCTTCGGGCCGGGCCAACCCGTATCTTGCTGCAACATTTCTGCAGGCGCCTGGCCAAACCAATGCTGTAACAGGAAGCTGGAAATCTCATCACCAGCCAGTTGATTGCCGACCAGGTTCCAATGGGTGTTGCGGCGAAAATAGAGCTTGTCTGCGCTGGATTGAAACTGCCCACGAAAAGCCTGCGTCATATCCAGCAGTGGCACATTGGGAGCAACCCGCTGCTGCAATTCGGAAATAATTCGGGCTGGCAGGCCCAAATCATAATTGGCTGCATTCGCAGCTTCAGCAGCAAACACTTCGGCACGCAATTCATCGTCGACCATGGGCTCGCTGGGTCCGAGTAGCACTGCAACCTTGATACCCTGCTCAACCAGAGACTGGGCTCGTTGCAACAGCAACATCACCTGCTGATAGCCGGGCAGCAAGGCTGGCAACTTTTTCGGATCGGTCACATCAAGAAACACAAAATAAGTATGCGCAAAGGCTTCTGCATCCAATTCGGTTAGCGCTGCCCAGTTATAACCTGGCGGCAGTTCTGCAGCGGCTGTAGTCTTGCGACTTAACCATGCGGCATAAGCGTAATCCAGCATGCGCAGGGGAAACTTATTGGGGACACGCCGACTGCCTGCGTCCAATAAATCATTGCTAGCCTGTAAAACGGCAATGTTGGGCTCCCACACCAATGGTGATGTTAAATAGGCATCATCCTGCACATCATTACCCAGAAAGATATGAAACAACACAGCCTGGTGTTCAAAAATTTGCGACCAGAAATCATGTGCAGCGCGAAAGCTGTTGGGCCCGGTGCCAGGTTCGCCCAGATTAACCACTCGAACAGTCTTGTCCTGCAGCGCATCATTCAGCTGCTGCTGCACAATACCGTTGTACGACAAATCAGGCTGCATCACGCTGTGGGTGAAAGAGTCACCAAAACTCAGAATGCGGAATTCATCGTCAGCCAACTCGCGTGAAACCACACCCTCGTTATACCTGAGCTGCGCCAGGTTAATCGGCTCAACCCCTTCAATATCAGGATAGATGGGCAAAAGAAAATGGCGCTCATAAGCCCGGAAGCCTAAATCAGCCAGCCACAAGGCACCTGCACTGAACACCAGCACCAGCAGCAGATTAAGCCAAGCGTTTGGTTTGGCTTTGGTGTTGTTTTCGGGTGTTGCCATAATTCGCCTTGTACGGATGGGCGTAATGCAAACATTCAAATGGGGATTTAGCCAGTAGTCTAGGTTAGCAAACCCACATCGCGCTAGCCATGTAGCGAAATGGTTTACCGGTAAATAAGCTCTGAATAAATCAAAGACTCCCAATTTTGATAAGATTCCGCCTTCGAATCCGCGGCACCACCGCTTTATTGAAACCGCAGCATTGAAACTTATGCCTAATGCCATCCTCGGGATTTCTGCCTACTATCATGACAGTGCCGCTGCATTGTTAGTGGATGGCCATATTGTTGCCGCAGCGCAGGAAGAGCGCTTCAGTCGCAAGAAACATGATGCCGGTTTTCCTGCCGCCGCCATTGCATATTGCCTGCAGGAAGCCGGACTGAAATTGGCTGATATCGACCAGGTGGTTTTTTACGACAAGCCCTTGCTCAAGTTTGAGCGACTGCTGGAAACCTATATCGACTTTGCCCCCAGAGGATTCCAGTCGTTTGTCAAAGCCATTCCCATCTGGCTGAAAGAAAAGCTGTTTCTCAAGCGCACTCTGCGCGAGGAATTGCTGGCCATCGGCGGAGACAAAAAAGCTACGCCACCACCTCTGCTGTTTGCCCGCCATCATCAATCCCACGCGGCCTCGGCCTTCTATGCCTCACCGTTCGACAAGGCGGCCGTGCTGTGTCTGGACGGCGTTGGGGAATGGGCCACCAGTTCTGCCTGGCTGGGTGATGGCAATAAACTACAGCCACTGTGGGAAATCAGGTTTCCGCATTCTCTGGGCCTGCTCTATTCCGCCTTCACTTACTACACCGGCTTTCGAGTGAACTCCGGTGAATACAAGCTGATGGGGCTGGCTCCTTATGGCGAGCCCATTTATGCCGAGCGCATCATCGGGCAACTGATGGACTTGAAAGAAGACGGCACCTTCCGTTTGGATATGTCCTATTTCAATTACGCCACCGGCTTGACCATGACCAGTGAGAAATTGCATCAACTGTTCGATGGTCCTCCCCGGCAGGCTGAATCAAAACTCACGCAGAAAGAAATGGACATAGCCCGCTCCATTCAAATGGTGACTGAGGAAATCGTCTTGCGCCTGGCGCGTACTCTGCACCGTGAACAGCAGGTGGACTATCTGTGCCTGGCCGGTGGTGTGGCCTTGAACTGTGTCTCCAATGGTAGACTGTTGCGTGAAGGGCCGTTCAAGGATATCTGGATACAACCCGCGGCAGGCGATGCCGGTGGTGCTCTCGGCGCTGCGCTGGCGGCTTGGCATGATCACTTGGATCAGCCCCGCACAACCGACCCTCACGACAGCATGCGGGGCAGCTACCTGGGGCCGCAATACTCCGCTGTAGAAATTCGTGATTATCTGCGCACCGTTGATGCAGTTTTCATGGAATTGCAAGCGGCAGAGATGCCGAAGCAGATTGCAAAAGAGATGGCCAAAGAGCAGGTCATAGGCTGGTTCCAGGGGCGTATGGAATTTGGTCCTCGTGCTCTGGGCTCACGCTCCATTCTGGGCGACGCGCGCAGCCGCAAAATGCAGTCCACCATGAACCTGAAAATAAAGTACCGCGAATCCTTCCGGCCATTTGCTCCAGCGGTAAAGGCCGAGAAAGTCAGCGAATGGTTTGAGCTGGATCGGGCCAGCCCCTACATGCTGATCGTGGCTGATGTTGCGAACACACAGAAGATCGCCATGACAAATGAGCAACAAAAACTGTTTGGCATGGATAAACTGAATGTCGCACGCTCAACCATCCCAGCGGTAACGCATGTGGACTATTCAGCGCGGGTACAAACCGTACATGCCGATACCAACCCCAGGCTGCACGCTTTGCTGGATGAATTCGAAGCGATCACCGGCTGTCCGGTCTGCATCAATACCTCTTTTAATGTGCGCGGCGAACCCATCGTAATGACACCGGAAGATGCCTATCGCTGTTTTATGCGTACCGAAATGGATGTGCTGGTGCTGGAAAATTTCCTGCTGTTCAAATCACAACAACCGGCCTGGGAAAAAGATGATGCCTGGCAGAACGAATTCGAGCTGGATTGAGTATGAGCAATTTCACCGCATTACCTGACAAGGCCGGATTGCGTCAATTCGGGTTGATGTTTGCCGCCATTCTCGTGCTGTTGTTCGGTCTGGTGATTCCTTTGCTACGCTTTGGCTTCCTCGGACTGCCACTGGTTGCAAACGGTCAGAATCCGGACTGGCCATGGTGGGCGGCTGGAGCTATTGTAATATTGGCCTTGATCTTGCCGGCCAGCCTGGCACTGCTGTACAAACCGTGGATGAAGTTTGCCCAACTGGCGCAGTGGGTCAATACGCGTATCATCCTGCTGCTGTTGTACTACCTGGTGATTCTGCCCATAGGCTTGCTGCGGCGACTGCTGGGCAAAGACAGTATGCAACGAAAATTTGATGCCTCTGCCAACACCTATCGTACGGTGCTGAGCGATGCCGACCACAACGACATGAGTAAGCCTTGGTGATGAGGCCATTTTGATGAGACCAAACCGATGTGGGAATTGATCAAGGATTTCGCCGGCTTCATGGCGCAGCGGAAAAAGTACTGGTTGCTGCCGGTGATTGTGGTGATGTTGCTACTGGGTGCGCTGATCGTACTCACTCAGGGTTCGGCCATAGCGCCGTTCATTTATACGCTGTTTTAATTTCAAGCCACCCACAGGGCTTTTTAAGCTACTCTGAGCGCTCGTTTGAACAGCTTGTGCAGCGGCCGTTCGATCCAGCGATAGTGGACCACGCTGTAGCCTAAAATCGCCAGCGTCAGGCTGAGATAAAGCGCTTGCATGGCCCAGCCTTCCAGGCTACCTGCATAGTCGTTAAAGCCCAGCTTCTGCAGCCCTATCAATATCAGGGTATGCGACAAATAAATGGCATACGACGCACCACCGGTTAACAAGCTGAATCGCAATGGTGCGCGCAGCCCGCTCTGGTCCAGCCGCACCGCCCCGGCCAGAATCAACAAAGCCGGTAAGCCAAATACCAGCACACGATAGAACACGGTGTAGCCCTGCTCTATGCCGCCATCGAAGTAATGATTGTTGATCCAACCACCCGACAGGAACAACGCACTGCCAGATACCAACAGCAAAGTGCCCCATAGGCGGCCTGTATCTTTAACAGGAATACGCATCCATCCCGCCACCAGGGCGCCACCCAGAAACTCCAGCAAATAGGGACTGAACATGTAGTACTCGGCCGCGCTCATATACTCCAGGCTGCCTGGATCATAGGCATGACGAATGAACTGGCTGTAGAGGGCAAAAACCATCATCAGCACAACCAGGCTGTAAAGCAGCAGATTACGGCGCTTATCAGTGGCCGCAATAATCAGGGTAAACAGCAGGTAGAAAAACATCTCAAAGATCAATGTCCAACTGACCGCAATCAGCAAGGGATAGGCTGGCCACAGAATGACTGAGCGCAACAGTTTCGCGTCCTGCAAATACTGCATATCAACCCAGGCATACAAAACCAAAGCCAGCACAAAAAACGGCCAGTAGCCGGAGTATATGCGCGCCACGCGGCGACGCAGAAAACTCCAGCTAGCCGTAAATCCACTAACCCCAAACGAGGTGTGGGCCATGATAAAACCACTGATAACGAAAAAAATATCGACACCGGCAAAACCAACCGCTTCGCTGATGGCAAAAAAAGCACCCTGCTCTGCCCCAGAGGAGCTCACATGAGCACTGGTGTGATAGAACACCACCAGCATGGCGGCTGCCATACGCAGGAACTGGATATTGATCAGCATGCGTTAAGGAACCTCTGATTCACTATGAATGGGCGCGCTGCATGAGCGCGAACATTGTTTGAGGAATGCTGCTCAATTATCACACAGCACCGAGGCGACGGAAGCCCAGTAACCCCAAAGTCAACATCAGCAAGCTGAGGATGGCCAAACCGAGTGGGTTCAAGGTATGGATACCTTCGAAAAATATCGTATTGGTCACGGTGCAGGTTGCGCCTTGCCCGGCACGAATCATCATATCGGTGCAGTCGCTTTGATCTGCCAACACGGTGGCATCCTGTCCGGTCTCAAGCACGTAGCAAGTTGAGCCGGGAAATTCCGGTATGACACGGGCGCTGAAGGTGGCCGCGCCATCACCGTTAAATGCCTTGCACCAGTCAAAGATTCCACCATCACCCTGGCCAGACTCAGCCGGTTCAGCCCGCGGGCAAGCCGGCCCAGCCACAGCTTGATTTCCGGCAGAGTAACCCCCTTCAATCGGCGCATCACAATACAAAGTCAGCGTGTAGCCCGTATCAATATCAGCAGCACTGCTGCTGGTGAAAATCCAATCTTTGCTGATCACTACATTGACCGCAGCGGGGCTATTGCTTATTGCACACTCATACTGGTCACCGTTAAGGACTTGCTGATATTCACAAGCGCTGTCATTGATTATGGCCCGTGGAATATTGTTGTACTCGGCCACATACGCGGCAGCGTCAACTTCCGTAACGCTGCAACTCAGGTTGCCTTCGGTGAAGCCGGTGACAACAAACTCAACTGCTTCACCGTCGCTCAAACGCTTGTTCTGATCAAGTATCAGGCCGGTATTGCAGGAAATAGCGACTGTAACTTCAGCCAGATTATTGCCATCTGTGAAATGTTTACTGACCTTGAAACTGGCGCGGGTGGCGTTGCTGTTGATGCCATACAACGAACTGGCGAAACGAAACGCATCTGCGCCGATTTCTGCGCCAATAAAGCGGCCGGGAATGTCGTCCGCTGTTGGATGTATGCCACCATATATACGCGACAGGCTGGTTTCATCAGCGGCGTCGAAATACTTCGCCCATTGCAGGGTGATGTCGACACTGGGGCCCTGTTCAAAAACCAGAAACTGATTCCGGGGCGCTTCAAATGTCCCCAGGCCACCAGGGAAAAACTCACTGCCGGTAAATTTGCTCATGATCACTGCTGCGGCACGGCTGAAAGCGCTGTGGCCAGAGACATAACCCGCAAAAGGTGGTGTTACAAAACTGGGGCGTTGATAAGGCCACCAGTCTTCACAACGTATCCAGCCCACACCGGCAGTGTCTGTGGCGGAGTTGGCGATATAATCCGGGCCTCTCCATGCACGCACGGCAATCTTGCCATGATGCTGGAAAATATTGCCGCCCAGCGGAAAGTGCCGCCCTCCTACCGCTGCCGTTTCCGGCGTGATGACTTCGATCGAACCTGGGTACAAACGAATTCCGTCAGGGTGATAAGACGGGCCTTGTGGATCAGAAGATTGTCCCCGGTCACACATATAACGGATGGCAGAAACCGGGCGCGTGTAGTCATACCAGCCTTTCATACCCCAGACGGTTACTGCCACATCATGCATGGCACCACCAAGGGCGAGATACAGTTTCACGTCCCACTCCAGATCGTCCAAAACCGCTCCCTGAGCGCGGAATTTCTTTTGAATTTGTGGATGATCAGAGACGTAATTGGCAATAGCAAACCAGTGCCCGGGAGGAGTTTCTGAGGCTGGCCCATCAGACCAGAATTCAGCCAACACGCGATAGTAATCACCCGCCGGCACCACTTCTTGCTGATAGGGCAGTCCGGTAACGGGATTTTTTGCGTAGCCTGACCCCTCGTTGCTACCCAGAGTGTTGTTACCGTTGGATGCCGGGCTGATATCGATCATTACGCCATCAGCAGGATCCAACTGGCCGCTCCATAACAACACCTGTTCAAATCCCGCTTTGTACAAATCATCACCCACTCCACCCAATTGCGGCGGTGGGCCCGGATCGTGGTAGACCCAGTATTCATTGCCGTCACGCTGGTAAATGCTCAGGTCTTCCGGCTTGAGCGCAAAAGGTGTAACCCGGCCCCATTCCGGGCTGAGGAAACCCGGATAACCTCCGAGGATGACATTGCCGCTCTGATCTTCAAAGAAATCCAGGGCCAGTGGCTGCCAGCGGTTCGGATCGAATATTTCCGGATTGCCCGGCAGTGCCGGAACCAGGGGGTCGTTGACCGGCTCGTAAAACAGGTTTTTGTAGGCATCCTGCTCATTGGAATTGTCTGCCAGACCAAACTCGATGTAGGTCTGGGCTATGCGGTTACCCAAAGCGGCTGGCGAATCACCCACAATAGAAGTGAAGTTCCGGTTATAGCCGAGCACGTCCATTAATTGATCAAACGCCGGCAAGGACTGGGCCGCACTTGGGGAGCTGGCAAAACGCCAGCGCAGGATGCTATAGGCGGCAAAACTGATGGCCTCCTCTCGAGCAGCTTTCACATCAACGGCAGTCAAGCTCTCATGGTGATGCAGGGTTCCCAGTGCTGGGTCGTATACCGCAAAGGCATCCCACATGGCGGCCGAAACATGAAAAAGATTTCGTGCGTGAACAGTCGGCCGGGCGAAATCTTTGCGTATGGCCTTTAGCGTTGCTTCATTCCAGTGGCGGGCAGCCGACCACTCGGCAGAAGCCGCCAATAAAACGGCTGGTGTCAGCAGCAGGGCAAGCAAAGCCGCAATGCTCAGGTAACACTTTAAGGTGCGAAGAAAATCTATGTGCATGAGGCGCATAGCCGCGTTTTTGAATCTGCTTGCTGCATCAATAGCGGGTTAACCAGAGGGTATGTTTCGTGCCCTTTTCGCCATGCGCAAAAACGCTCACCTCGTCGACCAGCAAACCACAACTTTTCAGCAAGTCATGAAAATCATCATCCCTCGCAGCGGACCAGTAGGCTAACACTCCACCCGGCTTCAATGCGTTCTGCGCACTGGCCACACCCATCAGGCTGTATAACCAGTTATTGCTTTTGCGCGTCAGCCCCTCGGGGCCATTGTCGATATCCAGCGCAATAACATCGAATTGGGCAGCGCTCTGCTTCAGCAAGCGGACAACATCACCGATATAAACCCGCGTGCGCGGGTCCTCCAGCGGACGGCCACTGTACTCGCCCAGCGGGCCGCGATTCCACTCCACCACTTCGGGCACCAGTTCTGCAACGGTGACTTCCGCCCCGGGGCCAACTGACCGCAATGCGGCTGACAGGGTAAAGCCCATACCCAGGCCGCCGATCAATACTTTGGCATTGTCAGGGTTCTGCAGCCGCTTACAGGGCAATTCTCCCAGCGCATCTTCTGAGCCATGCTTGCGGGTATTCATGAGTTCCAGCCCGCGCGCGAGCTTGATGGAAAAATCATCCTTGCCCTGGTACAGGTATATATATTGTTCAGTGCCGGGTATTTTTGCTTCGCCCAACAGGGTCCAATTTGGCATTTTTTATTTATTCTCTGTTTGGAACGCAAGCATAACGGAAGGACGGGGATTTTAGAGTAATCTCTGCTGCATGGAAAATCTTGAGAAATACAACTCGACCCAATGCATATACAGCAGCATATTTATCGGAATATTTATACGTGTATTTTGTTTCATTATATTGAGAATTAGCATTTGGAATTCTGATCATCCAAACTTCAGCCAGGTCGTCCGTTGATCCTTGAATTGCGCTTCAAAGCCGATGAAGGAACTGTATTGCAGTTGCGATTATCAAGAACGAACAGCTTATCAGCGTAATAATAAGCTTTCGATAAATATAATTTATATTATTGTTTTTAATTAATATTATTCAGTGATATATCAATAAATACGACAATCATATGAAATACTTTTCTGGCA
>JAWXBM010000164.1:0-6640 GCA_034440115.1 Lysobacterales bacterium
CGAGCAGGCGTTTGATTTCACGTGCCGGCACATGGCCTTCGATGGCATAACCCTCCACCACGGCGGTGTGACAACCGCCCAGCGCATCGGGGATGCCGCAGGGCTCACCGGGCATGGAATCGCCCACCCCTCAGGCTTACAACGTACTGCTGGTCGACAAAAAAGGGCGGCATTCCGTTTACGCGCGTTACTGAAATGCACAACCCCGACATGCTGCCTTGATGAGCATGGTGTTTCAGCCCCGGGATCCGGCACTGCCGAACCGGGTCACGAATGGCAGCGCCTGTACCCCCCCGTTCAAGCAGAGGAGCAATCGCCTCTGCTTAGCGCCTAACCCCCTGTTTTAAGCTCTCGTGCATCCGGTAGGACGCTGTGGCGCGCAGCAATGTACGTTTCCGCACGGACTTTCAATTCAGCCGAGACGCAGTATAGGTCGGCGCTGGAGCAACGCCTTCACAACAACTCCCTGTTGTTCGTCGGCATTTGATCCATATCAATAGTCGGTGCGCGGCAGCATGGAAAATATCTGCATGGGTAAAAACGGCATAAAGGGTTCCAGTATTGCGCGATGGGTCGCGATAGCAGCCCTTCTGTTGCTTGCTCCCTTGACAGCCTCGGTTGCAGATTCCGCTGCACACGCAGTGGCCCAACCGGAACATGGCAGCCTCGGTCATGACCGTGCCGATCATGTCCCAGACTTGGCAGGGCGCCACAGTTCCCCCTTGGAAGTGCCCCTGCATTGCCATCTCAAGTCCCCCCAACCGCAGGCCAGCGGGTTGAGTCAGGCGCTGGTTGCAGATGACCTGCCTCTGTTGACGCTGAAACTCACCTCCGCTCCCGCCCGGGAAACGGATACCTGCATGCCTGCCGTTTTGGCCAAGACTCCCATTACCGGGATTGCCCGTTTCATCCTCTTCGGCAACTTCCGCAGTTAGCCATCTGGCCGGCACCAACCGCTGGCAACAATTTTTTCTTGCAGCACCGCATCCCGGAATCTTTTTCGGAGCGAACGTTTGTCATCAACTCATGGAGAAATCATGAAAACCGTCATTACGACTTCGATGCTTGCACTTTTGATTGCCACCGCACCTGCCGCACTTGCTGCGGAAAACGCAAACACCAAACCTTCGACTGGTAAACCTGCCGCTATGGGCATGATGGACAACAAGCAATTTTCGCAAATGCAGGGCAACTTCAAGAGCATGCAGCAGCAGATGGACAAAATCCGCCAGACCAAGGATCCCAAGGAGCGGCAGAAGCTGTTACAGGATCACATGCAGGCAATGCAGAGCAACATGCAAATGATGCGCGGCATGGGCGGTCCGATGATGGGTGGACAGGGGGGGGCGGGTATGGGCCCAGGTGGAACCGGCGGCGGCATGGGCGGCCAGGGTAGTGCCATGGGTCCTGGGATGGGCGGAAGTCAAATTCCCGGCATGGATCCCAAGCAGCGTCAGGACGGGATGGATCAACGCATGGACATGATGCAGATGATGATGGAACAGATGATGCAGCATGACCAGATGAACCAATCCATGCCGATGAGATGACATTTCTGGTCCGCGTTGCAAGCGGCGCGGACCGAACCGATACCCTTAAGGAACATAAACATGATCCACAAGAAATTAATCACGAATGCCCTGGTTGCGATGCTGCTCGTCGCCACAACAGGGCTGGCCAGCGCCACCAAAACCGTTTACATCGCACTAGGTTCGGCGAACCAGGTTATTGCCGTGAATCCTGAAACCGGGCAGATCACCAAGACTTACACCGGCGTGGAGAACCCTCACGGCTTGGTGGCGACCCCGGATGGCGAGTACCTGATCGCCGGAAGTTTGAATGAAACACCGCTTCCACAAGGTGCTCCGACTGACCGCCCGAACAGCAAATTGTTCGTGATTCATCCGGTACACGGCCACGTGATGTCAACGGTTCCGGTTGCAGGCGCCACCCATCACCAGGCAATCACGCCCGACGGGCGCTACATAATCTCGACACACCTCGGTCGCGGATACATTACCGTGCTCGACATAACGACGGAAAAAATTATCCACACGATCAAGACCGGCCAAACGCCGAACTACACACTGATCACGCGCGATGGAAAACGTGCTTTCGTCAGCAACACCGGTGATGGCACGCTGACCGAGGTCAGTATTCCGGAATGGAAGGTTGTCCGCCGCCTGGATGCCGGCGCAACCCCGGAGCACATGGTGTTCTCTGGTGACCAGCAGCGAATTTTCGTTGCCAGCGCCCGAGCCGGAAAAGTGTCTGTTGTCAACGTAATCACTGGAAAAATTGAGCGCGAGTTCGCCGCAGGAAAAAATATTCACGGAATCGATCTAGGTGACGATGGTCGTACGCTTTTCGTAAGCGATCGCGCTGGAGACAAGCTGGTTGCTTTAGACACGGAAACAGGGGTCATGCGCACTCTGACACTTTCACCTGCACCCTATCACCTTGGAGTAGTTCCCGGCACAGGAAAAGTGTACGTATCCAGCAGCGCCAAACCTCAGATCTGGGTTGTCGACCAGAAACAATTCAAGTTGATCAACACCATTACCTTGTCCGCAGGCGAAGGACATCAGCTTGCATACTCACGCTAATCGGGGTCATCGGAACCAGCGATTCAATACGAATCTGATGCGCGGAAAACGAAAAGGAGAAGAACCATGGATGCGGAAAGCCTGAAAAGCCTCGGCTGGTTTCTGATCTGGGGCGGGTTGTTCTTTGTGATGATGCGTTACGGCTGTGGCGCACACATGATGGGCGGTCACGGTCACTCAGCGCACAAAAGCGGTAGCCCAACTAACAGCGATACCAAAGACCCCGTCTGCGGCATGACTGTCGATCAACCAAAAGCGGCTGCAGCTTCTGTGTATGGCGGCAACACCTACTATTTCTGTTCAAGGTCCTGCCGTGACAAATTCGATCAGGCACCGGATCAATATCTCAATTCCCTACCCCAAGGAGGACATCATGGGTAAGCTCGATTGGCGCGTTGTCGGACTGACATCCGGATCGTTTCTGACCATTTCCTATGTGCTCTGTGTAGCCTATGACTTGGCTTTTGACCAGCGCATGTATGAAACCTGGCTAAAACTGTTGCCAGGCTTTACCTGGCTCACATGGCCAAGTTTTTTTCTCGGGCTGGTCGAAACTTTTCTCTACGGCATTTACATCGGACTAATATTTGCTCCGCTATACAACTTTTTCGTTGATCGCTTTTACCCACGCGCTAAAGCGAAATCCGGCTAATCCGGTCAAGGTGACCTGGCATCACGGTATGAATTACCCCAACAGCAGCTCGTTAATGCGAAAGGAATACAACATGTTTGGATATGATCATGGAGGATGGATGTTTGGTGGCGGGTTGGGAATGGTCCTGCTGTGGCTGATACCTATCGCCCTGGCGATCTGGTTCTTCAGTTCCCGGAGCTCCTCGCGCAATGGCCCTTCAGAAAAGACGCCCCTCGACACCCTCAAGGAACGCTATGCGAAGGGAGAAATCGGACAGGATGAGTACGAGCAAAAAAAGCGCGATATCAGTGCGTAGACCAAAGCGCCCTCTCATACCTGAATCTTCCGCACAAGCTTGAAACCAGGCAGGCATGAAAATCATTAACTGCACCCGACTCACGCTACTCGCTGTCGCATTAATAATTTCATTGGCGAGCACAGCAGCTGAAATGCGCCAACCAATTGTCAGGGGCAACGTTGAGATTTTTTACGGCTTTATACCGAGTTCCGTGCTGCTTGCACACCCTTCCGATCATCCCGAGCGGACTATGCATGGCGGCGTGCAAGTCGCGCCCAACGCATACCATCTGCTCGTTTCCATATTCGATGCACGGAAGAAAGAACGGATCACCGATGCCGAGGTAAGAGCCAGCGTCAGTCAGGCTGACTTGAAACCGCAAACAAAATCTCTCGACGCCATGCAGATGGCGGGTGTATTGACCTATGGCAATTTTTTTGTAATACGCAACCCCGGTCCGATCCGCATCACGCTGGACATCAAACAACCGCGCGGTGTCCCGCGGACTCATGTGTCATTTGAATATGCTCACCGCTAGACATTAGGGATACTCCTTCTGAACGGACAACAAGCATGAGTCACTTTACCCACAAACACCGCAATGAGCATCGGCACATCCATTCGCCGCAGACTGCTACAGCATTCACTTCAAATACACCGCACCAGACCTGGCCACCTCGAATGGGTCAGCTACATCTAAGCAGGAGACGATCATGACGATAGCGAATGTTTCACAAGGTAATACTCGCGGTTTGCCACCAGCGTTGAGAACTGCTCAGGAAGCGATCCATCTTCCAGAAGTCCGGGAGATGCTTCGCCGACTATCTGAATACAGACTCGGTATCTTCATGCCGCACATGCATGACGAGCAAACGGGTGAATTCCAACCGCTTCCCGATGAAGTCATGCAGGTGGAATCTGGTTTGGAAGTGTCCTTCCAGCCAACCCAGGAAATCGCAAACCAGACAGATCACTTTCTCCCTGTGGGATGGTTTTGGCGTGCCGGTGCGTCGACACCATTGGCAGTGTGCGAAATGATTGACGAAGAAGGGCCGGGAGATGCGGAGCGCTACGTCAAACATAAGATGCCTAAAGGAAACCAGGACGATGCTTCATTTTCCCGGCCGGTCTCGCTATGCCGACATCGATGATCGGCTGGTCCGGCCGGTCCCGAAAAGCGTATGCGCATACGACGACTCAAATCTTTCGAACGGCCCGCTCGCGATGTGGCCGCAGATGCAATACGGAGTTTTGAAAATGAAGAGGGTTAAGGAGGCGCGATGAAAACGAGCGTGATTGAAGTGCACGCCATGCTGTCGGTATTGAGCGTGGACGAAGTGGAAAAGCGGATTGGCGAAGTGCCGGGTATCGAAAGTGTTACCGTGAATTTCGCTGCGGGAAACGCCACGGTGCGCTACGACGAAACCCGACTCGAGGTCCACGATATCAAGTCGGCCGTGCGCCAACGCGGGTATGAGTCCGACGCCCGCGCTGCCGCTTCGGCGGGCGACGCTCACGAAGGCCACATAGCGCCGGCAGCACCGCCTGCAACCCCAGCACCCGTTTCGCCAAAAACTTCCCCCATCGCATCTGCCACCGCGGACGCCGCTTCGGCAGGCACCGCACAACACGACAAAGCGGCGCCGGCCACGGCGCCGTCATCACCAGCAGCTACCTCACCGAAACCGGCCGCCGATGCCACTGCCGCCACACCCGACGCCACGCCCGCGGCTCCCCCAGGCAAGGGCCACGAGGACCACGCAAAGCCGGGCGCACAGCCCGCCATGTCGGCGGACATGGCGCATGAGATGGGTCATGGCGGCAACATGGATCTACCGGCCATGGTTCGTGACATGCGCAACCGCTTCTGGATCTGCCTGATCTTCACCGTGCCTATCTTTTTTTACTCACCGATGGGTCTTTTTACTCCGCCTGCGCCACCGTTTGATCTCGACCTCAATGTATGGTTGCTTATCTTCGCAACTCTCGCCGTTGTCTATCCGAGCTGGCCGTTCTTCGTCTCCGCCTGGCGCGCGATCAGGAAGGGCACCTTGGGCATGGCGGCGCTGATCGTGTTGAGCGTGGGTACCGGGTATCTCTTCAGTGTAGTCACCACTTTCTTTTACAAAGAGGGCGGGCAGTTCTTCGAAGCCGTGGCCGTCCTGCTGGTTTTCATACTGCTCGGCCACTGGCTGGAAATGCGCGCCCGTGCCGGCGCTTCGTCAGCTATTCGGGCGCTGATGGACCTGACTCCGGCAAAGGCTTCGGTCATCCGCAACGGCGCTGAGGTTGAAGTTTCAACGGCGGAGGTGTTGGCGGGAGAGATTGTCGTGATCAGGCCCGGCAACAAGATTCCGGTCGATGGCACAGTAGAAACCGGAGAATCGCTGGTCGACGAGTCCATGTTGACCGGCGAGTCGATGCCGGTGCAGAAGGGCCCTGGCGCCACGGTGATCGGCGCAACGATCAATACGAGCGGCAGCTTTCGTTACAAGGCGACCAAGGTTGGCGCCGATAGTGCGCTGGCGCAAATCGTGAAACTGGTGCAGGAGGCGCAGAACTCAAAAGCACCCTCACAACTTCTGGCGGACAAGGCCGCGCAATGGCTGGTCATTGCCGCGATCGTCGTCGGTCTTGTGACCTTTGCGGTGTGGTTCTGGTGGATCGGCCAGCCGCTGTTGTTCGCAGTGACACTGACCATCACGGTTTTCGTGATCGCCTGCCCGGATGCGTTGGGACTCGCGACGCCGATGGCGATCATGGTGAGTACTGGCCTGGGCGCCGCAAACGGCATTCTGTTCAAAAATGCCTCGGCGCTGGAGGACGCGACGAAACTCAACGTCATCATTTTCGACAAGACCGGCACACTCACGGTTGGCAAACCGGAAGTCGTGGAAATGGTGGTGGCGGAAGGAATCACCGAAGACGTGGTGCTGCTCGCTGCCGCCGCCGTCGAACAGGGATCGGCTCACCCGCTCGCTCAGGCCATCCTGCGCCGGGCGGCGAAACTTGCCGTTGTCGCCCCGACAGGCTTCAAGAGTATCGATGGCATGGGCGCGCAGGCAGAAACAGCCGGCGGCACGGTATTCCTCGGCAACCGTC
>JAWXBM010000165.1:0-22200 GCA_034440115.1 Lysobacterales bacterium
CGGTACGTTCGAAGTGAAAGTATTGCAAGGCAAAGACTGCACGATCACCAACACAGTATTCTACGAGGGTATCCCAACGCTGAGCCAGTACGGCATGGCGCTGATGGCCCTGTTGATGCTGGGCGTAGGCTTTGTAAGCTTCCGCCGCTTCAGCTGATAGGCCTTGTAGGAGCGAGCCATGCTCGCGACCAGTACGTAAGTGTCGGCAGCATGGCTGCCGCCTCTTACATAAAGAAACAAACCCCGCAGTAGGCAACAACTACTGCGGGGTTTTTCTTTGTCGATTTATCCGTATGCCTACGGCTGTACTATTCTGTACTATTACAGCCCAACCGGACTCAATGGCGTTGTAATAGCTACGGTGCCTTTCTTTATTCAGCAGGTTGTGAAGCATAGTGCAGGTGCGCTATCCGCCATTCCCCATCCCTTTTGAACCAGGTATCGCTCTCCTGTGAGTTGTCACGGGTTCTATTGCCATCAGGCACGCGTGTGACGACCTCTAAGCGGTAGCTGGCCACTGCAGCATCTCCGCCGGGCCCAACAGACACGCGCAAATCAGACAGGATGTTCTTCTCAATGCCACCACCTTGTTCGATCATCTGTTGCCAATCTTTTTGGTAGTCTGCTATCGCCACAAAATCTGTGTTGAACCACATCGTGGCGCCTTCTTCATAGAAGGAAAAGTAAGCGTCCAGATCATTTACTTCGTAGGCGTGGTTGAAAGCCATTACTTGTTCCGTCACTTCCTGTTCAATGGCTGCAAGAGTGCTGTTATCTGCAGCCACGCTGGCCGACATGTGTGCAACCAACGCCGATGCGCATAATAGGGGTTTGATGATACTCATGGGTAAGGCTCCTGTACTCATAGATGGGAAACAGAAAGGAACATGTGATTGTTCGTTCCGCTTACATGATAGCTGCTTGGGTCTCTCTGCATCCGAAGTCGGCGCGCTAGACGTACGCAAGATGCTATCAATGGTCTATCACACTTGGTTCTTTAACCGGTGGGTTGCGGTGCTTTCCAATAAATCTGTGGTGGTAGATTTTTGGTGTACCGCCCCAGCCTGAGCGCACAACCAGATCGCTGACCACGCGAGCAGAATGACGTGCTTCAAAGGACCATTTCCTCAAGCTTAGTTCAGCTATCATGCAATCAAATTTAACAAAAGGATTGAATAATCCAGATGCATCAACCAGCCGAAATTGAGCGTGAAACGCAAGCTGCAATAGTTTTGTCGCTGGCTGAAAATTACCAGCTGCAAGCTACTCTCACCCGCTTGCCCGGCGAAAATATGAATTATCTTGCGTGTATTTCAAGTCATAGAAAATACGTAGTAAAAATAGCCGCCGATGATCAGTCTGAGTCCTTTGTTGAGATGGAATATCTGGCATTGAAACACGCCAGGAAACGGTTACCGGGTATAAGAATTCCCTCGATAATAGAAAATAGATTCGGGAATGCCGAAACATTTCTCAGTACATCAGATAATTCTCTTAAACGATTGAGATTAATTGAATATTTGGATGGGGTCAGTTTAGAAGGTATAGATATATCAGATAATATTAGAAGAAATGTGGGCATTTCTTTGGCCCGCTTCGATCAGGCTATGAAAGAGTTTGACCATCCGGCTGCCCATCGAAATCATCGCTGGGATTTGACCCAGGCGAGACAGCATGAACGGGCTATGGAACTGGTCAATGATACGCAGAATGCACAACTGCTGGGCTGGGCTTTTGCTTGTTATAAGAAAATTAATACTGGCAAATTAAAACAGGTAAAGTGGCAATTTATACATGGCGATGCCAATCCGGAAAACATCCTGATGCAAGATGATCAGGTAATTGGTCTGTTGGATTTTGGCGACAGTTGCCACAACCCACGTATTTGCGAACTAGCCATCTGTTTACCTTATCTGATGATGGATCAGCCTGACCCACTCGCCGCCGCTAAGCCAGTGATTGAAGGTTATGAATCGATAAGCCCCCTAACTGAACTGGAGCTGGAGTTGCTTTGGCCGCTGGTTCTGGGGCGGATCGCTACCACCATCAGTGTTGCGACTAAACGCCGCCAGCTCGATTCCAATCACCCCAATTGGTTTGTCAGCGAAGCTCGTGCCTGGCAGTTATTGGGGCAGTTGCGGGACCTGCCAGATTTCCCTTTGTAGTTCTGTTACCTCAAAGCGTGTAGGAAAACTTCGCTACTACGCTTTTCGCGCCAATTTGCCATTGACGCGAGTCCCCCCAGACATGCTCTGATGCAAACCTGATCTGATTACAGGAATGAACATCCAGCCACAGAGCTAGGGTGAAGGGGGAAGTCATGTCTTTAAAAAATGGGTTTTCGGGCACACCAGCAATTCTCGAAAGGTTTTTCCGTTCTTCAAGAAATTGCCGAAATGGGAAACTGTACTTTTTTTCAGTGATCATGCTGCTGCTGTCGCCTGTTGATACATGGGGCGCTATCGCCAAGCCGGAGTGGACCAATAAACTTCAGCTGGAAAGTTCCAATGGAGATGCGAATCTTGGCTGGACTACCGGTAAAGGAACGACACCGGATATTTTTCGGCTTACAGAAAAGGTAAACGGTGAAACCCGGCTCTCTTACGTAACGGGCGATCAGTTGAACTTGCATCGTTCTACCCCGGGTCTTTACCGCTTTTCTCTCGAAGGCTGTCTGCGCAGTCAAAGCGAGCTTCCGGTTTGCGGCTCGAAATCCAGAGAACTGAGCCTCACCGTAACTGAGGCCATTTACCAACCCTATATTCAGGCGCGACCGGCCAAGTTGATCGAGGCTACAGCAAGTAACATGGCCGTTGGTGGCCCGTCCCAGCTGCGCCCAGGCAAGTGGTTCAACCCCAACAAATCCGGTATTGGATGGAGCATGTATTGGTCCAATCGCCTGGCCTTATCACAGAACCCCACTAACGTTTATGACCTGCAGGTGATCTGGTACACCTATGAAGCAAAAAAAGTAATCGCTTATTGCGATGGTCCCAACGATACCTGCCCGCCTTTGGTAAAGGAATACCACGATTATCGGCCAGTGGTAGCCAGCATGAACCTGGTGAAGCACTCGAGTAACAACAGCTATGTCGGTTCCATCACGATTCGGCGGAATGGCACAGATCGAAACGTCGGTAGTGCCACTTTGAATTTTGGCGCAACCAATACTGAGGCAAGCATACAGTGGTCTGCTGACTTCAAGAAACAGAACCTTTCCGGTGCAGACAACATCCTGTTGTTGGCAGGTGGTGATGGAAGTACGACGAATGACGCTTCTGGCTTTGCAGGACTTTGGGGCAACTCCAACAGCAGTTCATTTATTTCGGCTGATATTGGTTCGATCAGCCAGACACTGGAAGCCGTGTTCTACGACGATAATGGCGACCCCACCTGGGTCATGGCCCACAAATACGTGCCCAATGTACCGCCGGTATCAGATACCACAGACCTGTGTTTTTACTACACCCCAGGTGGCTATGCGCCCAATCAGGATCAGCCAGGCCTGTTGAGTCCACTCCACACCAGCTGTGATCCCGATAATGCAACCAGCCTAAACAGAAATGGGCTTCGCTATTTCAGTGCAGCGGAAACCGGGCGCTTCTGGATCAATTTCAGCCTGCCACCAGGGCAGATGCACGATAACTCAGTAGCCGGCGGCAGCCTTCGGCTGGGCAGTTCAACGACGCCCGCCATACTGACCAAAGCGGCCAATCTCCATCGTATTTGGCACAGCGGTAGCGATGCCTGCCAGATCAACAGCACCACGCCCAGTTGCGCAGTCTCGCTTACCTGGTTTACGGATAGTGACTTCCCAAATGCTTCAGTCTGGGCATACAACCAAACCACTGGTCAGCGTAACCTGATCGAGGTTTCAACAGCGGCGGCAATGGAAAACCGTCAGGCGAATCTGGCAGCTGCCGGCACCTATGTATTCGAGCTCTATCAAGGCAACAATACGGCCTCAACCCTGTTGGCAACTTCAAGTGCATTTACCGTCAGCCAGGCAAGCAACGCGCCGTTGCAGCCAACCGGGTTGATGGCGAGTTGGACCAATGAGGCGATTCGCGCTTACCAGTTGAATTGGGATCATGCCAATACGGGCAGCGTGAGTTATTACCAGTTGCTTGAAACAACACCTTCGGGCAGCAGTTCGGCTTACACCGTATCGCCGGGAAGCACCAGGACAAAGTCTTTTGCCAGGTCTTCAGGGCCCTGGGGAAATTACACTTATCGTGTCAAAGCCTGTAACAGCAGCAATCAGTGCAGCGCGGATACAGCAGCGATGCAATGGCTGGTCACCGACCCCAATACGCCACCCGCTGGCACCCCGATACAGCCGTGGAAGACCAACCAGTACGGAAACCTGTCATCTAACCTGGGGTACCAGTATGCCCTTGGCTACCACTTTGTGCCTTCGGTCAATGGGCAGATTACCCAGTTGGGTGGCTACTTCAATGGCACCAAGCAGGTTAAGCTGTTTCACCGCTCCAGTGGTGCGCTTCTGGCCAGCGCCAGCGTCAGCAGTTCCAACGGCTGGAACTTTGTGAACATAACAGCCGTGAGCATTACGGCAGGTGAGCAATACACCGTGGCCGGCTACCTGGCAGGTAGTGGAGCCACGGCAAGGTCCGCTGTCAGTTTTCCGAAAACCTATGGTGACATCACGATACTTGCTTCGACCTACGCATCAACTTCCAGCAATCCCAATGCCATACCCAATCAGGATGAGTCGGTGAGCTCAATGTACGGGCAAGTGGATATCGGGTTTGTAGCAGGGGTCACAACGCCTCAGCAGGCGCCGACGATTTCCACCATTCCGGCACAGCAACATGTGGCAGGCAGCACGGTCAGCTTGCAGGTTAGCGCCAGCGACCCGGATGGCAACGTGGTTGCATTTGCAGCCAGCGGTTTACCGGCGGGTCTTGTTGTCAACAACGCCGGGCTGATCAGCGGAACGGTCGCAAGTGATGCTGCCACAGCCAGCCCTTACGCTGTGACAATTACAGTGACCGATAATGATGGTTTAACTGCTCAGACCAATTTTGATTGGATTATTACCGCTTCAAACCCAAGCGGCACTGCTTTGGTATTCAGTGATTCATTTGAAGTGAGTGAATGGAACAATTTATGGACCGAAGACAGCCAGAATGATTGGTTCCGCTCATCACAACGTGCCAGCGATGGCAGCCGCTCGGCAGAAGTTGATGGCTCAGCCTTTGATGCCCAGCTTATTTCCATCCCGATTGATTTGCGAGGTTCCAGTTCCGCCAGAATCGAGTTCGACTGGTTGATTGAGAGCGGACTGGATAGCGGTGAGTACCTGGCTTTTGATGTATCAAGTAATGGCGGAACCAGCTGGATCGAAAAGAAGCGTCTGCGCGGAAATGTGGATCAGGAAAATGTTTGGCATCACGAAATAATTGAGTTGGTTGGTTTGAGCTCTTTGCGCTTGCGTTTTCGTGGCTCTATGTCGGCTTCCGATGAAGACGCCAACGTTGATAATGTCAGGGTTTCCATCACAGTAGCCACAGCGAATACCTTGCCAGTGGTTAGCCATCCGGGCAATCAGAGCGGCGTTACTGGCCAGGCTGTAGCACCGCTGCAGGTCATCGTAACGGATGCTGATAACGATCCTGTTAGCTGTGTTCTCACCGGCCTGCCCAGTGGCCTGTCTGAAAGCTCGGAGTGCACCATCAGTGGCACCATCACCGCTACACCCAATAGCTATGCAGTCAGTGTCACAGCCAATGATGGCAAAGCAAATTCGGCTCCTGTTAATTTTAATTGGGTTGTTGCAGCCGCCTCTGTCGCGGCCAATCCGGAAACACCCCCGGAACCTGCTGCTGCGCCATCCATGACACCCAGTGCCAGCTCTTCACAAGTAGGCGCGACGACAGGAAGTTTCCGTGTTACTGAAGCCGGACAGGCGTCATACAGCATTCCCCTGATGGCGGCAGCGGGCTCCGGAGGAATGAGCCCGCAAATGAGCCTGGACTACTCCAGCGGTGGTGGCAACGGGCCTGTGGGAGTGGGCTGGTCCATTGGTGGTCAATCCATGATCAGTCGTTGCGCGCAGACCCTGGAGCAGGACGGATCCGGTGCGATACGTGGCATTACCTTGACCATCAACGATCGCTTCTGCCTCGACGGGCAACGCCTGATGCTGGTTGCAGGAAGTTATGGTGCGCCGGGAAGTGAATATCGCGGCGAAATCGATACCATTGCCAAGGTGGTTGCCAATGGTTCGGCGGGAGCAGGGCCCGCGAGCTTCACCGTCTGGCGTAAGGATGGCACGGTCACGGAATACGGTAACAGCACAGATTCCCGTATCGAGGCAAGGGCCGCCGATAACCAGACGGTGCTGGTTTGGGCGATGAACAAGACCGCAGATTCTGCGGGAAATTACATCACTTACCACTACCAGGAAGCAGGCAGCAAGCAAGGCGACCCGGTCGAATTCGTATTACAGAAAGTTGCTTATACCGGCAATAGCAGAGCAGGGACAGCACCTTTTACAGAACTGGGTTTCATCTACGACTCAGTACGTTCGGATGTGCAGACTTCCTACCTGGCTGGAGCGGGGTTGGTACAAACCCTGCGCCTGGTTCGGGTGGATTCCCGGTCTAGAGTCGATGCAGGCGGTGCATTACAGTCTTTGCGTTCCTATATTCTGAGCTACAGCAACGATACGCACGGTCGCTCACTTCTGACTTCGGTGAAGGAATGTCGCGACAGCACTCAGGCTTATTGCTTCCCCGCTACGTTGTTTGATTGGCAACTGCGTGACGATGCCATCAATGCGTCTACATCCGGTAGCCTGAGCTTACCGAGCGTGTTGTATGGGCTGACCCTGGGCGACGTTAATGGAGATGCCAGACCGGATTTGTTGTACACGCAAAAATCCGGTTCTCAATTCCAGATGAAAACCGCGCTTGCTCTGGCATCGGGTGGCTTCAACGTCTCCTCGGTTGTCAGTACTTTGCCCACAGATGGTAATGATGAGCCAGTAAATCTCACCACCATAGACTTGAATGCCGATGGCTTTCAGGATGTGATTTATGCCTTTGATTCAGGCTCTGGCCCAAAATGGTACGCTCGAATATCAGGAGGAAATAGCAGCACTTTCAGCGTGTTATCAGCAGCCTCGTCGGCCACGCTTTCTTTACTCAAGGTGATGGATTTTGATGGGGATGGCTTGCCCGATTTGCTCTATGGCTATAAGCCGGGCCAGGGCCCTGGGCAGCAACTGGTTTGGCAGCGTAATACCTTTACGCCGGGTGGGGTTGCAGGGTTTGCGCCAGCGCAAGCTATTACTGTTGAGCTTGCTGATCTTTATCCCGACAACGTTCCAGACAACAATCCGTTCATCAAGGATCGTTGGTTCATCAACGATGAGCATCCCAGCTTTGCAACTGAGGCCAATCCGGTGCGGAGCGAAGTATTTGATTACAACGGCGATGGTGCGGTCGATCTGCTGGTCAAAGTATCACGGCAATATTGCCAGACGGGCTGCGGATTTGAGTTTAACAGTGCAGAGCACTCCGCATCGTCGGAAAGCTTTCTGCGGCTGGAAAATCTGGTGACAGAATCATTTTCCCCGGCCGAATCAGGACAGGCAACTTCCTTGATTGAATATCCAAATACACATACTGCAATTGTGTCTTTTTGGGTTATATATGAAAGTAATGGCCAGGATGACTTCAAACCGGCCATAGTCATTGCAAAAGACATTGGTTGCACACTGAATGAGGTCTGTGACAATTACGCAGATTTTCCACTGGTTCGCGACCCTCGACCGGCAGATATCAATGCGGATGGTTTGGCTGATCTGCTTTATCGCGATTTGGTTGGAACCTGGCGATTCCGTCTCAACTCCGGAAGCGGACTCACAGGCGAATTGCCGATCAATGGTCAACTGACCGACGGTCTGCATTACGCCGCGCAATTGCATGATGTAAACGGTGATGGTTTACCCGATCTTATCTACCCCAGTGCAGCTGAGACTGCCAGCGCCAAGTGGGCTGTTCACTACAATCAATCGGGTTTGAGCTTCGGTGCCGCTCAACTCACCGCAGCACCGGCGGGTAATAGCCTGGACAGGGATTCTGGTGTGTTTGTTGACTTCAATGGCGATAACAAACTGGATCACTTGTTCGTTAATCGTAATTCCTTGAGCCAGGTTCAGAACACCGAATTACGCCTGGGGGGTAACAAGCTGGCAACAGGCTCGACGGTTGCGGTGCCAGCCAGCGTGCTGGTCGGTATCACTGATGGGTTTGCCTCGAATACAACACTGACTTACCGTCCATTGACTGATACCACCGTCTACAGCCGCATGCAGGATGCAGCCAACGCCAACTGGGGCAGGGGATTTGCAGTATACGATCTTGTTGCACCCGTTTTTGTGGTCAGCCAGGTCGAAAGCTCAGCTCCAACCTATTCAAGCACCAGTGCCCAAAGCCGCATGGAATATCACTACGTTGGTGCCAAGTTGCAGGCCGGCGGTCGTGGCCTGCTGGGCTTTGCAGAAGTCATTTCCTACGATCCGCAACAAGGGCTCCGAACCAACAGTCGCTATCGGCAGGATTTTCCCTATATTGGAATGCCTGCAGATACGACAATGGCCAGGGTGAGCAGCAGCCAGAAGTTTCATGCCATCAGTAATACCTCGTCAAAAGTGCCGTTGAGCTGGGGTGGTGTTGGCGCTACTACGCCCGCTGTTGTGTTGCCCAGCGGAACACGCCTGAGCTATTCAATCAACCAGTGGGCAAAGCATGAAACCGCTGCGGGAAAAGGTGCCTGGTTTCCCTACATTGCCAATAGCCTGGAGCGAGCCTATACATTGGTGGGTGGTTTCAATCGCAAAGTGTTGACAACCAATACGTTCAACAACAACTACGGCAATCTGGACAGCATGGTGGTTAGAACTTATGCCGTGGACGGCTCTGCAGCGGCCGCCACTCAAACAACCAATAACGCCTACTCTGACAACATCAGTTCATGGCAGCTGGGTCGCTTGACCAGCAGTACCGCAACTCATGCACGCAGCGGAAAGAGTTCTATCACGCGTAATTCGTCATTTTTCTACGACGCTACGACTGGCATCCTGAATCGCGAAACAATAGAAGCGGGTAGTTCCCAGTTTGAGGTCGTTACAAACTATGGGTTGGATAATTTTGGCAATCGGATTTCGTCGTCTGTAAAGGGATACGGCATGCCGGAAAGAACCAGCAGCCAGGTGTATGATAATCTTGGCCGCTATGTGATTGAGAGCCGAAACGCCCTCAGCCAGGTAGTCTCGAGTGTCACCCAGCGAGACGTTTTTGGCAATCAATTGCGGGTTGAAAATATAGATGGTGTTGTGTCTCTCGGTGGGGCTGACTATATGGGGCGCATGTTTGTCTCGTGGGTTGAAACAGGGGGCTGGCAAAAGACCACCATGGCTTCAGGTTCCGGAAGTTTCTGCCCTTCGAACAAGACGACTTTTCACGCAATGGTTGTTGGTGGTGGCCAACCCACGCAATACCGGTGTTCGGACAAGCTGGGCCGGGAAGTTCGTGCCGTTACCCAAGGCTTTGACGGAAGCCATATTTACGTGGATACCGACTATGACGAAAATGGCCGCGTGGCGCGCGTATCGGAGCCTTATTTCAGCAATGGCCCGGTGTTTTGGAACGAAATCGCCTACGACCCCTTGGGAAGGGTCAGTGCAGTTCTGGCGGCAGATGGCAATCACCTGACTTATGATTACGACGAAGCAGCCAGTGTCTGCAGCCAACCCGGCGCAGCAAGACAGGTGAAAACATCCAATGGCTTGGGTCAAAAGCAACTGGAAATTCGCAATGCGCTGAGTGAGACGACTGCAATCTATGATGCGTCTTGTGGGCTGGTGGCCTATGACTACGACAGTGTCGGCAATTTGACCAGGCTGACAGGCGCTGATGGCGCGGTTACGCTAATGACCTATGACAAAGCGGGGCGTAAGATCAGTCTGGACGATGACGACAAAGGCTATTGGCAATACGCCTATAACCCTTTGGGGGAGATGACCCGCCAGCAAGACAGCAAGCAGCAGGCGATAGATTTTGTATTTGACGTGCTGGGCCGTGTAACTACTCGCTCCGAACGCACCGGTGTCAGCAGCCTGAGCGACAACAGTTACACCACGGTTAACAGTGAAATAACCAGTTACATTAACAGCGCGTCAGTTGCAGTAAGAGGTAAGGGTCTGATTTCATCGATTACCTATCGTGTAAGCACTAATGGTGTCGTCGTACACCAACAGAACATTGTCTACGATGAATTCGGACGCACTAGCAGTATTTCTACCAACCAGGATGGGCTGACACTGTCTGATGAGACAAGCTACGACCAGTATGGCCGGGTTTTCCAGCAGTTTGATACCTCGGGTGATTTTCGGGGTGTCCGCTATCACTACAACCCTCGCGGCTACCCTGAAAAGTTGCAAGAAGCGCGCGAAGGCGCACAGGGGGTTTTCTACCAACAGGTACTGGGCCAGGACCAGCGTGGAAATGTCAGTGCAGCAATATTGGGCAACGGTGTTGAGGTCTATGCAAGCTATAACGCGGGCTCAGGCAGGTTGCAAACACTGGAAGCTTACGACAAGAACTCCATTGAAATTCAAAATGTGAGTTACAGCTTCGATGTGCTGGGCAATTTGCAATATCGACACGACACTTCAAAAACCCAGAACCTGAAGGAATCGTTCGTCTACGACAGCCTGAACCGACTGGAACAGGTGCTGCTTTCGACCAATGGCGCGACTGCACAAACTACATTGGGTATCCAGTATGACAAATCAGGCAACATCACTCATAAATCAGACGTAGGCAACTACCTGTATGGACAAAACGGTGCTGGGGCGCATGCTGTCACCACGGCCGGCAGCACTTCTTACAGCTACGATGCCAATGGCAATCAAATTTCAGCCAGCGATGGCCGCAATATCAGCTATACCGTATTTGATCAGGCCAGCAGAATTCAGAAGGGTGGGGAAACCACAGAGTTCTTCTACGGAATCGGCAATCAGCGCATCAAACGGGTGGACAACAACACTGTCGATACCAGCAAAACAACCTGGTATTTCGGCAATGTCGAACGCATTCAATATGCCGGTGAAAACGCCTTTTTCAGGCGCACCATAGGTGGCATTGCCATCGTCGATTACTTCCCATCTACCGATGCAAAAAGTATTTCGTACCTGGTCAAGGATCACCTGGGTTCCATCCACACGGTAACGGATCAAGCTGGCTTGGTAGCGAACTCAGTCGCAATGCATTTTGGGGCTTTTGGTGAACGCCAGAACACCAGTTGGAACGATGCCTTGTCGCTGGCTGGCAGCCAACTGCAAAACATGATCACTACCCGCGGTTTCACCGGGCACGAACAGGTAGATGGCCTGGGGATCGTGCATATGAATGGGCGTATCTATGACCCCAAGCTGGGCCGCTTCCTGCAGGCTGACCCATTTGTTCAGGCACCCAAAAACAGCCAATCACTCAATCGCTACAGCTATGTATTTAACAACCCGCTCAGCTATACCGATCCGAGTGGCTATTTCAGCCTTGGGCGGTTTGTGAAGAAATGGTGGCGGGTGGCTGTGGCTGCGGTGGTCACCTATATTACCTGGGGAGCTGCATCCGGCTGGGCAGCCACGTATGCTTGGGGAAGCACCATGGGAACTACTGCTACTCTGACTTTTGCAGGCGGAGCTGTTGCAGGCGCCATCAGCGGTGTAGTGGGGGGTGCTATTTTGACGGGAACCTTGAAGGGAGCGGTGCAAGGTGCTTTTTCAGGCGCAGTTATGGGTGGCGTGGCTGGGTATTTCGGAAACACTTACTCTGCACAAAGAGTTGCAGCTGATTCTGTCGCAGGCGGGATTTCGTCAGAAATCTATGGGCAAAAATTCAAAGATGGCCTGCTCTTTGGTGCACTTGTTTCCTCGGCTACCTACTTAACTGTTCGTCTTCGGGAGTATCAAGTTCAAAAGTCAGGACCACATCAAATTGGTGAAAGTGAAGGCTATCGGGGTCTTAAAGGAAAACTTGCAGGAGAGAGATTCTATGAAAAACTTTGGTTAGAAAGTGGGGCGGCAAAACTTTACGCTGAAGGCGCTCCTTGGGGGGAGGTGCTTGAAAAGTATCTGGAAGCGCGAAGTGCCTATGGAAAGCTCAGCCCGTTAGGTTGCCTACAAGCTGGACTAGGTTGTGTATTCGGAAGGGCTTACAAATCGGGTGGAATAGTGGACTATGTTCTCGAAGGTTACTCGGGATTTCATGACACTTTGAATCAACCCTTTCATTATACAGGCGATGGTTATAATCGATTGATCACCGGCACAATTCAATCGACTATTGGTAAAGTATTGAATCCGCTAAATGTCATACTAGCCACCCCAGTTGTAGTGCCATCATTGGTTCCGGACTATATGCGCTTCTTCTACTTTGAAGGCAGGTCAAAATGAAAAAATGCGAGTTTCTATTGTTCGGATGTACTTTGCTGGCTGGGTGCTCCACAGCGCAGACAGTTGAATTTCCAGCTGATCCCAACCTTCCAGTTGAATGGGGTGAATATTCAACATTAACAATTCATGGGAGTATATGCCCAGATATCAACGGCACCTATTCCCAAGTGCCAGAGGTTAAAAAAGTAGTCGACAATGACATCATGACTGCAAGCGGAGATCGCTATTCAATCTATGGTTTATTTCCATTTGAAATTGCAGAAAATTCAACAATCAAGCGAGTTGAATCAACGAATGAAGAATCAGTTTTTCGAGTTAGCCAAAACACAAATGGAGACATTACGATAACCCACACATGGGTAAATGGAGAGAAAGTTGAAACCAGTATCTTTAAGTCCAGTAGACAGGATTTTGTTTGTGTAGACAGTTTTATTCAGTTTCCGATCAACAGCATTTACGGACAGTTGGAGGGAATAAAAATAAATGGACAAAATCGCACAAGGGTTAAATTAGCCCAGGACCACTCTTTGTTGGTGATTAAAACTTTTGGTAAATATCAATCGAATTCCACAACATCAAAAAATAATTTCGAACACGTGTTTTATCGATTTGATAGTGAAACGTATAGCCCTTAGCTAAACATGGCAACTCCCTGATCCAGACATGAGTTACTCCGCTTCTCTGGGCTTATGCTCCGCCTCCAACCCACGCTGCACATCGTGCGGCACCGGGTCGTAATGGCTGAACTCCATGGTGTAGCTGCCCTGGCCACCGGTCATGCTTTTCAGTTCGGCATGGTAATCGGTTAACGAACTCAATGGCATGTCGGCCTTGATGGTCATAAAGCCGCTGCCCACACTTTCGGTGCCACTGATGCGGGCCCGTCGCCCGGCCAGGCTGCCGGTTACATCACCCATGTGGTCATCGGGTACGGTCACGTCAATAGAAACGATGGGCTCAAGTATTTGCGGACCGGCATTCCGAATGGCCTGCAGGAAAGCGTGCCGTCCTGCGATCACAAAAGCGATTTCCTTGGAGTCCACTGCGTGGAATTTGCCATCGTAAACGGTTACTTCCATGTCCTGCAGAGGGAAACCCGCTATGGCACCTTCGCCAAGCAATTGACGCACGCCTTTTTCTACTGCGGGAATCAAATTGGTAGGAATGGCACCACCCACTACCTGATTGACGAATTCAAACCCTTCACCGCGCCGTAGCGGCCGCACTCGTAAAAACACTTCACCAAACTGGCCAGCGCCACCAGTCTGCTTTTTATGCCGGTAATGGGCTTCTGCTACACGCGTAACGGTTTCCCGATAAGCAATGCGTGGTGGGCGCGTATCCACCTCAACGTGATAGCGCTCTTTCATGCGTTCCAGCATGACCCTAATATGCAGTTCTCCCAGCCCACGAATAACGGTTTCATTCAGTTCCTGATTGTGTTCAACCAACAGGCATGGGTCTTCTTCGGTCAATCTCGTTAATGTTTGAGCCAGTTTTTGTTCCTGCCCGCGACTCTTGGAAGCAATAGCCACGCCATACATGGGCTGTGGAAAATCCAGTGGCTTGAGGTAGAAATTATTCTCGTCGTGCGAATCATGCAGGATCGCGTCGTAATGAATATCGTCTACCTTGGCAACCGCACAGATATCACCGGGTATGCCGGCATCAACTTCCATGTGCTTGCCGCCTTGCACCCGGAACAGATGCCCAACCTTGAATGGCTTGCGGGCATCACCAATCAACAAGGGCGTGTCGGGCTTTACCGTGCCCTGGTAGATGCGAAAAATACTGAGCTTGCCCACAAACGGGTCGTTGCTGATTTTGAACACATGAGCCACAACATGTGCGTCCGGGTCGGGTTTGATCATCACCTCTTTGGCAATCTTGCCTTCACCTTTAAGCACAGGTGGTGGATTGCCTTCGGTGGGGTTGGGCAATAACCGTTTGCATAACCGCAGGAATTCGCCCAGGCCGGCATCGCTGCTGACCGAGGTAAAACAAATGGGTACTAAATGACCTTCCCGCAGTGCGCGCTCAAATGCATCGTGTAGTTCATCGCGCGATAAGGTTTCGCCTTCGAGGAATTTTTCCATCAGCTTTTCGCTGGTCTCCACCACCTGATCGATAATGGCGTCGTGCGCTTCGGACAAAGAAAAAATGTCCGTATCGCCTTCGGTTTGGAAAAAGCAATCAGTTACCGTGGTGAAATCATTTGCAGGCAAATTGATGGGCAGGCATTCCGGGCCGAACTCTTCGCGAATGTCATTGACCAGGCGAGTCAGCCCGGCGCTGTTCTGGTCCATTTTGTTAATGATAATGATGCGGCATAAGCGGCGGGCCTTGGCGCGTTGCATCAAGCGGCGAGTGGAAAGCTCTATGCCGTTGTTGGCATTGATTACCATGGCAGTGGTTTCAGTAGCCGCCATGGCTGCCAATGTCGATCCGCGGAAGTCGGGAAATCCGGCAGTATCGATCATGTTGATGTGGACTCCTTCGAAGTCCAGGCTGGCAATCGCGGAGTCCAGTGAATGCTGGTATGATTTTTCGAGGGGGTCGTGATCGGTCGTGGTTGTGCCGCGTTCGATACTGCCCGCTTCGCCAATGGCCCCCGACTTGGCCAACAGCGCTTCAATTATCGATGTTTTGCCTGCACCCGTGTGCCCGACCAGTGTGATATTGCGGATGTCCTCGGTGCGATACTGCGGCATAAACGTTCCTCAGTTTTCAGGCGTGGGGATTCATCCTAGTACAGAATCCGCTAATACGGAACCCAACCGGGATTCGGTGGTCCTAAGTATCAGGTAAGGCAAAAGCACGAAAATTCCGTGCAGAGGCTGAGCTGGTCTCTCCCGAGACCCCTTTTATGTAGCACTCCAAAACCCCCTTTGGCGCCCTCATGGGCGCCTTTCTTTTTTCGGCAGAAAAAAGGGAAAAGTCAGGGCTTTTGCTGCTTCATCTGTACACTGCCAGCTGAATTCGTTACCGTTCGCGCAGCTAGCAGCCCGCGCAGCTAAAAGCCATGAGTTCTTTTATGAGTAATCAATTGTGAAGCCGGATTGGGTTGTGCTGAAATTTGGTGGTACCAGTGTGGCAGGCAAGCCGCAGTGGCTGGCCATCTGCAAATTGTTGCTGCAACGGCGGCAGCAGGGCAAACGTGTTCTTTTGGTCTGCTCTGCGGTTTCGGGTGTTACTGGTCGGCTTTCTGAGCTGGCAGACCGGCCGCGTGAGTCAGGTTTGGAATCGATACTGGACACTCATCAAGCCCTTGCTGCTGAGTTGGATGTGCCAACCCATGAATGGCTGGAGCCAGGTCGTCAACGTATGCAGGCCTGCTTGCAGCGTTTGCAGCAGGGGGAGGATCACGCTGCGCGGGCAGATTTGCTGGCGACTGGCGAATGGTTGAGCACTCGGATTGGAGCGGCTTTTCTGGGCCAGTTTATGCCAGTAGATTGGCTGGACATTCGCCGGCATTTAAGCGCCCGCCATGAGCCGGGGTTGTCAGCCGCCCGGCAGTGGTTATCGGCCAGTTGTGATGCGGGTGCGGATGCAGATTTCTTGAGCGCCTGCTCGGCTTTGCGCCCGGTGGTTATAACCCAGGGTTTTGTTGCGGCAAACAGCGAAGGCAACACCGTGTTGCTGGGCCGTGGTGGCTCGGACACGTCCGCAGCGTTGTTGGCAGGGCGTTTGGGTGCAGAAAGTGTTGAAATCTGGACCGATGTGCCCGGCCTGTTCAGCGCCGATCCCAGACTGGTGCCCGAGGCAAGGCTGTTGGAACAACTCGACTTTGCCGAAGCACTGGAAATGGCTGCCGGTGGCGCGAAAGTTATTCATCCCAGCTGTATTCGTGCAGCGGCGGAAACAGGAACAGCCATCGTGATTCGCGATACCGGTCGCCCGGAATTTGCCGGCACCCGGATTTCGAATCGGGTCAACGAACAGGTCGGGGTCAAAACCGTAACCTGCCAGAAAGACATGCTGGTTTTGTTGTTGCAGAAAATTGACAGTCGACGTGAAGTGGGTTTTTTAGCCAGTGTTTTCGAGATTTTTCGCCAACGTGGAGTATCTATTGACCTGGTAGCCACCTCAGAAACGACGACGACCGTGGCTTTGAACCGTCCGGCCAACCTGCTTGATGAAGATATGCTGGCGGGTCTGGTCGAGGCGCTGCAGCAACACTGCACGGTGCATGTGTATCCCGATTGTGTCTGTGTCAATCTGGTTGGAAGTGGGGTCCGAACGGCGCTGTCGCGGCTGCAATCGAGCATGAAATATTTTTCAGATCGACCACTTTTGATGCTTTCTCAATCCGCCAATGACCTATGTCTCAGTTTGCTGATGCCTGCGGGTGAGCATGAGTTGCTGGTGCAACGTCTGCATCGGGAATTGGTTGAGATCAACCAGCACGAGACTGGCGGAATATTCGGGCCCAGCTGGCAGGACTTGCAGCGATGGGAATGAAGACCTGATGGCAAAGCCAAAATCAGCCAGAGTGTTCAGTTTCCTGAGCCGCAATTTTGACCCTCTGACCGGCACTGCCTACCTGACTTACCGAGTTGACGACGGCCCCGAGTTGCTCGAGCGCATGGTTTTTCCCCATACGCCCTGGCCAGCGGATCCCAGCCGGCAACAAGCGTTTGAGCAGGCGCTGGAGCTGCTGCACCTGATGGCGGGTGTCAGCTATTGGAAAGCCGGGTTGGCGCCGGTGATGGAGTTTCCAGCGGGCAGACCTTCGCCACTGGTAGCTGGATTTCTGGCCGAACTGTACGGTCAGGGCCTGGCTGAATTCAGCTACGTCAACCAAGTCGATGTCACATCACGGCTGTCCTTCGAGGCAGATCCGGAGCGAATGGCGCAGGCCGTGGATCTGTTATTGCCCGAACGCGCCCTGGTGGCCATGGGTGGTGGTAAAGACAGCCTGGTGGCGTTGGATATGGCGCGCCGATCTGGCCTGGAAGTGCTGCCAGCATGCATTGGTGGCTCAGCCCTGATCCGCAACACCGTGTCTGCAGCAAAGTTGCCACTGCTGCAAATTTGTCGCGAATTGTCACCACAACTCAAGATCATGAATGCCGCTGGTGCCTGGAATGGCCATGTGCCTGTTACAGCCATCAACTCGGCCATTCTGGTTTGCGCGGCATTGTTGTATGGCTACCGCTATGTCATCTTTGCCAATGAACGATCGGCTGATGAAGCGACCTTAACCACGGCTGACGGGAAAGCGGTCAACCATCAGTACAGTAAATCCAGCGACTTTGAGCAAGCCTGGTTGAACGTCATTCATACACAGATCAGCCCGGCTCTGGATTGTTTTTCGCTACTGCGGCCCTTTTCAGAATTGGACATTGTGCGGCGCTTTACCGAGCTGAAAGACTTCCATACCGTCTACTCCAGTTGTAACCGCAATTTTCACCTCGATGGGCCTTCGATATCAGGGCGCTGGTGCGGTGATTGCCCCAAGTGTCGTTTTGCCGCCTTGAGCCTGGCCGTGTTTCTGTCACCGCAAGAAGTGGTTCAAATCATGGGTGTGGATTTGTTGGATGATCCGGCTCAGGACGACGGCTTGCGGGAACTTTGTGCGCTGGGGCGTGACAAGCCTTTTGAATGTGTGGGCGAGATGGGCGAAAGTCGTGCTGCATTGGCAGCATTGGCCGAAAATCCGGATTGGCGAGACAAAGCGCTGGTAAAGAAGCTGTCGCCTGAGTTGGCAGGTTTAGAAATCCCGGCATTGGCGGACTTGTTGTTGCCTGCTAAGCGGCATGCTATTCCAACCAGTTTGCTGCCGCAGTTCAAGGGAATGATTAACTGATGCTGGCAGAAGAGCTGCGCGGGCAACGCATCGCGATATTGGGCGCGGGGCGGGAGGGGCAGGCAGTTTATCACTGGCTTAAATCCCGATTGCCCGATACTGCTTTACAGTTTTTCGTTGAATCATCCGCTGATCCTGCGTTCGTTGAACAACTGGCAGCAGAGGATGGAATACTCGTCGGGAGTCTGGATTCCGCACCGCTTAATGAATTTGATGTATTGCTGCGCTCGCCTGGAGTCAGCCCCTATCGCCCGGCTTTAAAGCGCGCAAAAGAATCCGGAGTTCGAATCATATCGCCCTCCACACTGTGGTTCGCAGCGCATCCCGATGCAAAAACCATCTGTATCACCGGAACCAAAGGAAAAAGCACTACTTCAGCAGTAATAGCGCATATGTTGCGAGCCTGTGGCGCAAAGGTGCAACTAGCGGGCAATATAGGCCTGCCGCTTTTGGCTGGTGATGACGACGATGTGGATTGGTGGGTGATTGAGCTTTCCAGCTATCAGCTTTGTGATTTGCAAGCCCAGCCGGATATCGGCGTATTACTGAATCTCAGCCCGGAACATCTGGACTGGCATGGTGGCGTGGAAACCTATATGCACGACAAGCTGCGGCTTGCAGAGCTGACCGCAAAAGGTGGACTGATTGCCAACGCTGTTGATGCCGTTTTGCGGCAAAAGTTGACTGGCGATAATAAAATAAATTGGTTCAATTCAAGCCAGAGTAGCGGCCAGGGCAATAGCCAGAGAATTTGCCGGGATATCTGGTTAAATGGTCGCCAATTTATGGACGGAGATGCCGCTCTGGAAGTCGAGATGCCCGCCGACATGCCGGGCAAGCACAACCGTTCCAATGTGGCTGCAGCACTAACCGTTGTGCGCAAAGCCGGGTTTGCGCTGGACACTGCCATTGCCTCGCTCACCAGCTACCAAAGTCTGCCTCACCGTCTGCAGGTACTGGGTGAAAAAGAAGGCGTAAGCTGGATCAATGACAGTATTGCTTCCACGCCAGTAGCCACTGCGGCTGCACTGGAGGCATTGGCTGGTAAGTCCATTGTGTTGCTGATCGGTGGTCTGGATCGGGGTTTGGACTGGAGTTGCTATTTGCCTGATTTTCTCGCGCACACTCCCAAGGCTGTAATTGCCATGCCAGATAACGGACCAGCAGTGATCAATAAGCTGAAGCAGTTAGGCTTGAAGTGCACCTTAGGGCTGCATGTGGTCGAGAGCCTGGACCAGGCGGTTGAGTCCGCCCGTCGATTGACTGAGCCTGGTGATATCGTGTTGCTTTCGCCGGGCGCTCCCAGTTTTCCGCAATTTATCGACTTTCAGCATCGTGGCAATGAGTTTGCCCGGTTGGCTGGTTTTTCACCGTAAAAATGACAGGCAAAAAAGTACCCGGCGGAGTTTATCGACCGGGCAACAAGTGTTGTGAGTGTATAAAATGAGGCCGCGGGTCAGGGAGTGAGGAGTGCAGAAATAGCCCTGTCAGGTTTGAGGGAGAGACCATCCCGCGGCCTCAGTGAAGTAGACAGTACCCCTTTCGGAAAAGTTTCAAAATATTTTCAGGAGATATAAACGTGACAGAACAAAGTAATCAGGTAAAAGCCGTAATGCACACCAATAAGGGTGACATTAAAATCAATTTATATGCTGATATCGCGCCATTAACAGTAGCGAATTTCGTCAATCTGGTAGCTAATGGCTTTTATGATGATCTGAAGTTCCACCGTGTCATTCCGAATTTCATGATTCAGGGTGGTTGCCCCAGCGGTAGCGGTAGCGGTGGGCCGGGTTATCGCTTTGAAGATGAATGCAGCCCCAAGGCCCGACACGACCGCGCGGGTATTTTGTCCATGGCCAATGCGGGCCCGGGTACCAACGGTAGCCAGTTCTTCATTACCCACGGCGAAACGAGTTGGCTGGATGGCAAACACACTGTGTTTGGTTGTATTGCCGACGCGAGTGATCAGGCTGTGGTTGATTCCATCGTGATGGGCGACATCATCTCTGGCATCGATATCACAGGCGCTGAAGCTGTGCTCAGCAGCCAGGCCGATCGGGTCAAGCAGTGGAATGCCGTTTTGGCGGGCTAAAAAGACCAATCGAAAGGCGATTAACGGTCGCGGTTTACGCTGTATTCAGCCAGTGTAGCCAAAGCGGATTTCCAGGGCGACTTTGCTACACCATCCAGTGCCGCCATTGCGGTGCTGGATCGTGCCTGGGCCATGTTGATGGCTTCAGACAAGGCGCCGGTATCGTTGATAGCCTGGCGTATCCAGGCCAGCTTGGAAACATCACCGGCGCGTATGGCATCGTCAATGGCATCACGCTGTTCGGCCACCAAGCGCTGCCGACAAAGTATCAAAGGCAATGTGGGCTTACCCTCTGCCAGGTCATCACCGCTGTTTTTGCCCATGGTGGCGGCATCGGAGGTGTAATCCAGCACATCGTCCATCACCTGGAAGGCGGCACCCAGTTCCAACCCGTAATGCGCCAGATCCTTTTCCAGATCGGTTCGCCCGGCAATGACGGCGCCCAGTTGGCAGGCTGCCTCGAATAGCTGGGCCGTTTTCTTTTCAATTACCCGGAAGTATCTGGCCTGGCTGACTTCCGGATCATGCATATTCAACAACTGTTCGACTTCACCCTCAGCAATCTGGTTAGTGGCATCCGATAACACGTCCATTACTTTCATGGAATCGATATCTACCATCATCTGGAAAGCCCGGGAGTAGAGAAAATCACCCACCAACACACTGGCGGCGTTGCCCCAAACGGCGTGCGCTGTTTCTTTGCCGCGCCGCAAATCGGATTCATCAACGACGTCATCATGCAGCAGGGTAGCGGTATGTATGAACTCGATGACGGCTGCGAGAACAATGTGTTGCGTCCCCTTGTAACCGCAAGCCCTGGCGGCCAATACCGCCAACATCGGGCGCAGACGTTTGCCACCGGAGCCAATGATGTACTCGGCAATCTGGCGTATGAGCACCACATCGGAGTCCAGGCTTTTACGAATCAAATCATTCACCTGATTCATATCATCCGCGCACAGATCGACCACAGACTGTAGGTCCAGAGTCGACTCCTGATTGGCTGTGATGGTGGCCTGGACTGATTCCATGATTTTGCTGTTGGCTGGCAAGCGGCGATTATAAGCTGCTCAATGCCCGTGACAAAATGCCCGTGACAATATGGCTGGCACGATTGCTGATCCTCAGCAGTTAAGAAAAACGTACAAAACCTGGGTTTGCTTGTGTGCGGCCGCAGTTGCGGCACTATAATGCGCGCTTTGCGCGGAGCATCAGTGTGACTGCAGAGCTGGCCCCCAAAGCTGAGTTGAGACTGGCGTTGACCCTGGGTGGGGTGATTGCACTGCGCATGTTGGGCCTGTTCATGATTTTGCCTGTGTTTATGGTGCTGGCGCGGGAAACGCCTGGCTTCACGCCCTTATTGGGCGGGCTTGCCGTTGGCGCTTATGGCCTGACTCAAGCCATATTCCAACAACCCTTTGGCTGGCTGTCAGATTTATGGGGACGACGTCGGGTCCTGTTGTTGGGTATGGGGATATTCGCAGTGGGGGGTGTGGTTGCGGCCCTGGCTGAAACCATGACGGGCCTGATCATTGGCCGTTGCCTGCAAGGTAGTGGCGCCATTGCCGGCGTGGCCATGGCCTTTGCCGCTGATCGCATTCGGCCGGCCAAACGCTCGGTCAGCATGGCCATTATTGGTATGGGTATTGGCGGTGCGTTCCTGCTGTCCATGGCCGTATCGGTGCCCATGGCTAATCTGGTGGGCTTACAAGGTTTGTTTTGGGTAACGTCCGGACTGGCGTTACTGGGTTTGGGCTTGATTCTGACCCTGCCTTCAGGCCAGGCAGTGGATGAACAGAATGCGCCTGC
>JAWXBM010000166.1:0-54397 GCA_034440115.1 Lysobacterales bacterium
AAAGCGTTATCCAACAGGTTGCCGAGTATTTCCAACAGATCACGTTGCTCACCGTAAAATGCCAGGCCAGCAGGAATAGTGACATCAACCGTTATCATTTTGTGCGAATACACTTTTTCCAGGCTGCGTAATACGCGCTGTACCTGAGTGCCGATGTCCACAGCTTGCGCCATCGTGCGACGCGTTGAACCTGCCGCCCGTTGCAGGCGTGTGCTGATCAAGTGATTCATTTCCTCCGTTGCTCGTTGCATCGCCGCCGCAGAATCAGGACCAGGATCCTCAAGTCCGGATTTGATCACCGCCAGGGGAGTCTTGAGGCTGTGTGCCAATGAATCCAGTGCATTGCGGTACCGCAGTTGGTTGGCCTTTTCAGTGGCCAGCAATTTGTTCAAATTGCGTACCAATGGATCCAGCTCAGCGGGATGGCGACCCGTCAATGCTTCTGCAACCCCTGACTCAACCGCAGCAACATCTCCTGCGATGCGCTGCAACGGTCGAAACGCCAGCCAAATCAATAGTGACTGTGCCAACAGCAGAATCAAACCCGCTGCACCCAAGGCACGCCAAAGGCCTTTCTGGAAAGCTGTGGTCTGACGTTTAATTTCATCTTCTGATACCAACACGCTGACGGTCAATGGCAGGATTTCATCATTGTCCAAATGCCAGGACAGGCCCAGTTGATAAACATATGGAGACTGCTCCGTGACCGGAACATCAAAGCGAATCTGCCCCGATGGCAACAAAGGAAGCCAGGGCAGTTGGACGCCCAGAGTAGAGGGTGAAATCCAATATTGGTCACTGCCGTGCAATTGTCCATAAATGCCTGAGCCCGGTTGCGACAATCGGGGATCACCCAGCTCTTCACTGACTTGTATATGACCGCTGGCATCAGGCTCTGCCGCAGCCAGAATCAAATAGGCCCATGACTGCATGCGATCCTGCAAATTGGCCTCGGCGCTGCGTTTATCAGCCGCGGCCAAAGCCAAACCAACCAGACTCAGTGCCAGTAGCAGGATCAGGGCAGCGGCCAGACCCATGCGCAGGCGTAACGAAAAGGGCTGTTTGGTATTCAGCAGGGCTGAAGCTGCAGGTGTTTTGCCGGGCTCCACTCGCGATTCAGGCCCTAGCGGGTTTCTGCTGGGAACAAACCCGGCAACAAACTCAGGCGATAGCCACGCCCGCGCAGTGTTTCTATCGGATTCAAAGTGCCATCAGGGTCAAGCTTGCGCCTGAGCCTGCCAACAAACACTTCAATCACATTGCTGTCACGCTCAGTATCTTCTTCATAAAGATGTTCAGAAAGTTCGGTTTTGGTGACCACTGCATCCGGGTGCATGAACAGATACTGCAAAACCTTGTACTCGTAACTGGTCAGATCCAGTTCCTGTTCGTTCAACAGCACGCGCTGTGAGGTCAGGTCCATAAGCACTGGCCCCATCCTGACCAGCGGCTGAGCATGGCCGGCTGACCGGCGCAGCAGAGCATTCAAACGGGCCAGCAGTTCCGGTTGATGGAAGGGTTTGGTGAGATAGTCATCCGCACCAGTTTCCAGCCCCGCTACTTTATCCTGCCAATCAGACCGCGCAGTCAGAACCAAAACGGGAAATTTCCGGCCCGCTGCACGTAAACGTTTGATCAGTTCGAGGCCAGACATTCGCGGCAAACCCAGATCGATGATCGCAACATCGATGGGGAATTCGGTAGCCAGGTAGAGACCCTCCTGACCATCCGCAGCAGTGTCTACCGCAAATCCTTGTTCGCGCAACAACCTTGCAAGGCTGTGCAACAGGTCAGGATCATCTTCCACGATTAAAGCACGCATGATTTCTCCTTACTCCCGAACCGTTACTACACGTACGGTTTTGACCACATTGTCCTTGGTGATCAACTTGATCACATGGACTTTTTTATTGCCCTGTTGCTCGGTATGAGCCGATAGTACTTTTGCATCGTATTGTCGCGCTGCCTGGCGAGCGGCCTCGTCCAGCGACTGAGCTGAAGCATCAGGCGGCATCGATACAAGCAGTAATAATGTGAGTACAAGTTTTTTCATTGACCTGCTGCCCCGACGGGGGACTTCCCTTGATAGCTGACCCCAATGATGCGCATTGTATGCCAGATGAATGAATTCAAACTGAACTCCAAAAGCACAAACGGTCGCGGTATGGCTGGCAGAAAGACCAGGGGCTGTTATTTCTGTTCAAATCGTCGCTAAAAGATTTCCGCCAGCATGCAGCGCAAACTACCGCCGGCTTTTTCGATTTCGTCCAGTGGCGTTGAATGAATACGGAAGCCCCAGGATTCGAGTAATTGCCTGCTGGAGATCCGCAGGGTATCAGCAGCGGTTTGGCTCATGAATAAGTCATTTTTGGTCAAGGCAATACAATTGCCGGCGAAAGCTTCCTTTTCTGCCTGATCCAGAAACAGCACCTGCCGTTCGTAAACCGCTGTCAGTGCCCGTGATAATCCCGCATCCTTAATGGACTCTTCATGTAGCACACACGCCCGGCTGGCCAAAACCGATAGCACCACATTGCTGTGATACTCGCCTTCAGCCAAATCAAACTGCAGTGTGCAACGCAGATCAAAAGCCTGATTCATGGCCACAACTCCAGACTCATTCACCCGGCTGGACATCCCGCAGTAGCCAATACGCCGGGCTCTGTCCAGCACCAGAGGCCCGGTCAATTCGGCAACGCAATCCAATTTGGTGAGATCGACTAATTCATAACCACCCGCTGTGAAATAATTGCGAATGTCCTGCCGACCTGCTTCCCGTTGGCGGGTTGGATGCAGCATATGACCAACGATCAGTCTTCCCGGAATCGTGGCAAAAACATTATTGGGAAATACGTCGTCCGGTGTGTGGGCATTGCCAGCAAAACTTTTTACCGCCACACCACTCTCGCGTATCAGCGATACGAGATCGATGTATTGTTCCAGAGCCCTGTCTGCATCAGCCTGACGGGCAACATTCATGTATTTATTGTCACGGGCTGATTCGCTGTCCACCCTGAAATCCAACGGCTCAACCATAAATACGCCTAACGGCACAGCGGGTGAATCCGGATCAAATGCGCCTTTTTCACATGCTCCAATAAACTGGTCAAAACTACGCGTAATCACGATTCAAGCGGCATCCTGCTCGGGGTGGCCAGTTCTGTAATGATCAAATGCTTTGCTGATCAGCTGATGATCCGAATCGTGCACATGGGCATTTTCGGATATCCAGCGACGCCAGCCCCTCGCCCCGGGTAAGCCCTGGAACAAACCCAGCATATGCCGGCTGATGTGTTTGACTGGCACGCCCAACTTGGTTTGCTGGTGGCAATATTCCTGCATTTGTCGAACGATATCAGCTCGTTGCGGCAGTTGTGCGTGCGGGCTCAACAAACGCTGGCATTCCACCAATATCCACGGATTGTGATAGGCCGCGCGGCCCAGCATGACCCCGTCCACGCGCTGCAGATGAGCTTCAATCTCCGCAACCTCGGTGACGCCGCCGTTCAGCAGAATAGTCCAATCCGGACGTTCTTGTTTGATGCGGTAAACCCAGTCGTAGCGCAGCTCCGGCACTTCCCGGTTTTCCTTTGGACTGAGACCGGATAACCACGCTTTACGGGCATGAACCACAAACAGTGTGCAGCCCGATTCGGCCACAGTGTGCAGGAAATTGCTGAAGTAGGAATAGGTGTCGTATTCATCAACACCCAGCCTGCACTTTACGGTAACCGGGACATCGGCGACATCGAGCATCGCTTTGATGCAATCACGCACCAGTTTCGGCTCCAGCATCAGGCAGGCACCAAATCGTCCGCGTTGGACGCGATCAGAGGGGCAACCTACATTGAGATTGACTTCGTCGTAACCCCGGGCCTGGGCAATTTGTGTGCAACGGGCCAGGTCCTTCGGGTCGGAGCCGCCTAATTGCAACGCCAACGGATGTTCTTCCGGATTGAATGTCAATAAATGATCCCGATCGCCATGCAGTATCGCGCCGCTGGTAACCATTTCTGAATACAGCAAGGCCTCAGGTGCCAGCAACCTGTGGAAGTAGCGGCAGTGACGATCAGTCCAATCCATCATGGGGGCTACAGTAATGCGACGGTTTTGTGGTCCTGGATGAGGCATGTATTCCTGTATCGCTGGCAAAACCATGTGTTGAGCTCACGACCTTTGTAGTTGAATCGCACACCTTGATTGGGCTGCGGGCAACCAGTATAAAGCGCCTCCATGCTGATCTGAAAGAAAACCAGTCTGAACTGCCGGCGCCAGACCACAGCGATGCTGTCGTTAGTAAGGCATATTTGTAGGTCGTCTTGTAATTAATTAATTGCTTAATTAATATGTTTGCATGATCAAAGCCAGAGTTACAAAGTCAACAGCCGAAGGCCCTCGTCGCGGCCGGCCGGTTGCGGATGGGAATATGGATTACCGGCAGCAGATTCTGGACTCAGCCGAATACAGCTTTGCCCAATCCAGTTTCGATTCGGTATCACTCAAGGACATAGCCAGGCCGGTGGGCATCACTCCGGCCATGATTCACTATTATTTTGGCAGCAAAAAGGATTTGCTCGCAGGTGTGCTGGAGCAGGCACTGGAGCCCATGGCTGTTGCTGTCGGTGCTTTGGGTCAAAAGCAGGATGCAGACATCGAGGAATTTGTACAGCAGTTGTTTTCCACCATGCAGTTGCACCCCAATCTGCCGCTGCTGTTTTTTCGACAGGTTTTGCTACCCGGCAGTCCCATGCAAGAGCACTTTTTGCAAAAGCTGGCGCCACGCTTGGGTGGAGCTTTACCGGAACTGATCCGCAAAGGTCAAAAATCAGGGTGCATTTCCCGCAGCCTGGATCCATCCATTGCGGCACTCATGGTCATGTCTTTGTGTGTGTTCCCGCTACTCTCCAAGCCATTGGCCCAGCCAGCGCTGGGTATTTCCTTTGCTCAGAACGGTCAGAAAAAACTGCAACAACACATCATGCGTTTTATCCAGGGAGGCTTGCAAAGCCCATGACAAAAATATGGCCTTACCGGCAGCGGGTGTCCATCGGCTGTGGCTTCGCTTTGCTTTTACCACTGCTGGCCGCGTGCACAGAGACACAGCAGAACCATCTGGTGGGCACACTGGAACGAGATCGGATCGAACTGCTGGCAGAAAGCAATGAGCCCGTCGTATCGCGACATGTGCAAGACGGGCAAATCGTTGAGTCGGGTGATCTGATCCTGCAACAGGACACGACGCGCTTGCAGGCCAGGCTGGACCAATACCAGGCAGCACTTGACCAATCCACCGCCCGCTTGGCCGAACTGGTACGCGGACCACGCGCAGAAAAGATCATGGAAGCCGAGGCAAAACTTGCTGCAGCCCAGGCGCAGACCCTCACCGCGCTCAACGACCTGCAACGTGCACGTGAAATGTTTGAACGGAAACTATCCAACCAGGCCGTGCTGGATCATGCTGCTGGCAGTTGGAAAGCCAGCGCCGCAGCAGAAAATGCCATAGGTCAGGAGTTGGCTGCCCTGCAAAATGGCACGACTGCTGAGGAACTGCAACAGGCCCGGGCGGCAGTACAGGCAGCCGATGCCCAGGTGGCGCTGGCTGCAGTTGATTTGCAGCGCAGCCAGATACTCGCACCGGTCAACGGACGTATCGACAAACTGCTTTACCTGGTGGGAGAACGCCCACCCGCGGGTGCGACTGTTGCAGTGATATTGGCGGATGCCCGTGTTTACGCCCGGATTTACGTTCCCGAACCGTTACGCGCGAAAATCATGCCCGGCACAGCATTGCAGGTGCAGGTTGATGGCGTAAGCCATCCGCTAGAGGGAGTGGTGCGCTGGGTATCGGCTGATGCTACTTTTACGCCTTACTTTGCGCTGACCGAGTACGACCGCTCACGACTGAGTTATCTGGCTGAGATCGATTTACCGGCAGAGGCGGCCGAATTTCCTTCCGGTTTGCCATTGAGCGTTTGGGTGGATGCGCCAGTTGCAAGCCAGTGACTCAATAGCCATGAACGCTACTGCCATCAAGGTGCGCGGTCTGAGTAAATCCTTTGGTCCAGTCAACGCAGTGGTGAATCTGGATCTGCAGGTACCACGCTCAACCATCTATGGTTTTCTGGGCCCGAACGGTTCAGGCAAATCCACCACCATCCGCATGTTGTGTGGCCTGATTATTCCAACAGCCGGCGAAATAGAAGTGCTGGGTTATGCCATACCGGAACAAGCCGAAGAGTTGCGCCGCAAAGTAGGCTATATGACGCAGAAGTTCTCTTTGTACGAAGATCTCACAGCACAGCAGAACCTGGACTTTATTGCCGGCATCTACAACCTGTCGCGCAGCCACAAAAAACGACGCATCCACGAGGTTACCGAACGCTTTGGGCTGGCGCACTTTCTGTCACAACTGACCGGTTCTTTGAGCGGAGGGCAGAAACAACGTTTGGCCTTGGCCGCCGCCACCTTGCATGAACCCGAACTGTTGTTCCTTGACGAGCCCACCAGTGCGGTAGACCCAGAAAATCGCCGCGCATTTTGGGAAACGCTGTTTGACCTGGTCAGCGAGGGCACCACGATACTGGTCTCTACTCACTACATGGACGAAGCAGAACGCTGCCATGAATTGGCCATCCTGGACCAGGGCATACTGGTTGCCCAGGGCAGCCCTGAACAGCTTACAAGGGATATCGCTGCCCAAGTGCTGCTGGTTATTGCCGACCAGCCACGCCGCGTCAGCAAGGTATTGGAAGCAGCAAGCTTTGTACACAGCACCGCGCAGATTGGCAACAGTCTGCGGGTACTGGTCGACAAACATCTGGCTGAACCGGAAAAAGCGGTTAACCAACTCATAGCAAATGCCGGGTTCAATCCGGTGCAATGCCGCCTGAGCTCGGCCAGCCTGGAGGATGTATTTGTTGCCGCAACCCAAGCTCGAAAACTGGCCCGGAATAAACGGCCTTGAAAGCGCTGCAACGTATCTTTGCCATCTTTCTGAAGGAACTGCGGCAACTGCGTCGTGACCGTCTGACCTTCGGCATGATTGTGGTTTTGCCAGTTGTCCAGTTGTTGTTGTTTGGCTACGCCATCAACAACGATCCACGGCATATCCAGGCCGCTGTTGCCGATCTTTCGGCCACAGCCGCATCGCGTCAGTATGTTATGGACCTGTCACAAAGCCAGGTGATAGACATCATTGCCCAAGCCGACAGCGCTGAAGAACTGGAAGACATGATGCGCAAGGGCCAAATCAGCGTTGGCATCTTTGTCCCTGAAGATTTTGAACGCCGCTTGCAACAGCCTGACCGCGCGGCGGTACAAATGCTGCTTGATGGGTCTGATACCGTGGTTCAGGGTGCCATCAGCCGCCTTGGACAGAGCAGTCGGCTGTCACCCTACTACGACCAGCCAGGCAAGGTAGAAATGCGCACTTTCTACAACCCGGAGCGTCGCTCGGCAGTAAACACGGTGCCAGGTTTGATTGGCATCATCCTGACCATGACCATGACCCTGTTCACTGCGGTGGCCATTGTGCGGGAGCGGGAACGGGGTAACCTGGAGCTACTGATTACCACCCCCGTGGGCATACCCGAACTGATGCTGGCCAAGATACTGCCCTATATCCTGATTGGCCTGCTGCAAGTCAGTCTGGTGCTGTTACTCGGGCACTGGTTGTTCCAGGTGCCGTTGCGCGGATCATTGTGGGATGTGTACCAGGTTTCGTTGCTGTTCATTATTGCCAACCTGGCCATGGGCTTGATGATTTCGACTATCGCACGTAACCAGTTTCAGGCCATGCAACTAACCATGTTTATACTGCTGCCCTCCATACTGTTGTCGGGCTTCATGTTTCCTTTTGCAGGCATGCCCAAGCTGGCACAGTGGATTGCTGAAATCCTGCCCATGACACACTTCATGCGCCTGATAAGAGGGGTCGTTTTGCGTGGTGCCGACCTGAGCGATTTGACCCGGGAAATGCTCATACTAGGTGGTTTTATAGTGTTGGCGATGAGCTTTGCCATTTTACGTTTCAAGAAGCGGCTGGACTGAAAGCATTAAATTAATTCTGATGGCATACTCACAGCAACCGTCTGGCCAAACACGCAATCAAGGAAGGAACACAGGCAAAATATCATGAGTCCTACGGCCCCCATAAAAGTAGCAGGACTAAGCCATTTTTTCGGCAAAAGCAATTTGCGCAAACAAATATTGTTCGATATCACCACCGAAATACCGGCCGGTGAAATCGTCATTGTTACCGGACCTTCAGGTTCCGGCAAAACCACCCTGCTTACCTTGGTCGGGGCACTGCGTTCTGCCCAACAAGGCAGCATCCGTGTACTGGGTGAAGAGTTACAGAATGCCCGTGCAGCCACACTGGAAAAAGTGCGCCGAAAAATCGGCTTTATCTTTCAGCAACATAACCTGCTCGGTGCCCTGACTGCACTGCAGAATGTTGAACTGGGCCTGCGGGCCAGCCAGAAAATCAGCCCCGGCGGATTAAAAAAACGTGCGGAAGATATGCTCACAGCAGTTGGGCTTGCCGAACGTATGCATCATCGTCCCGAACAACTGTCGGGTGGCCAACGGCAGCGGGTCGCCATTGCCCGCGCACTGGTTGCAGAGCCGCAGATCCTGCTGGCTGACGAGCCCACCGCCTCGCTGGACAAGGAATCTGGCCGCGAAGTGGTGGATCGCATGAAAATTCTGGCTAAGGAACACGGCACCACCATATTGCTGGTCACGCATGACAACCGCATCCTCGATATCGCCGACCGTATCGTCCATCTGGAAGATGGCCGCCTGTCGACTTTTACCGATGCCGTTATCGCCAATAACGCATTGATGATGGGTACGCTGGCGCGAAGCGGGCAAAAAATGCCTGCCAGTGAAGTTGTGGATGAACTGGACGAGCAGGAATTCCGCCAGATGTTGAGCCAGATGACCGAACAGTCGCAACATTTTCTGCGCGCCACAGCTTTGTCCAACGATGCGGCTTTCCAGAGTCTGCTGGAGCGGGACCTGTTTGCATTTACCCGCAAACTGAGCAAGCTGCTGAATGCCGATCGTTCATCCTTGTTCATCGTGGACCACAAAACCCAAACCCTGTGGCTACGGATTACTGAAGACCTGCCCGACAAGGAAATACGCATCCCGATGGGCAGCGGTATCGCCGGTGCCGTGGCAGCCAGCGGCGAAGCCATCCGGGTGGACGAAGCGTACGCCGATGCACGCTTCAATCCGGCGGTAGACAAACAGTTGGGCTACCACACCAAATCCATATTGTGCCTGCCGGTGAAAAACTCTGCAGGCAAGGTGTTCGCCGTGGCGCAGTTGTTGAACCGGCGTGACGGCCAACCTTTTGATGACCATGACGAAGCGCGCTACAAGGAATTCCTCGAATCGATTGGGCTGGTTCTGGAAACACTGGAACAGATGGTCAGCCACTAGTGCGTTAGTGCTGAAGTTAAATCTGGCACTACCCGTTGGCCGCTGAGGAATTGGCTGCAATCATCACGCGTATTTTGGCCCATATTGGCGGTGACGATCACAACTAATGCCGATATAATGCAGGGTTTGGTGAGTTTGAAATGGTCTGATGCATGTCTGAACGCGAAATCATGGAATACGATGTCATCATTGTGGGCGCTGGTCCCGCAGGTCTGGCATGCGCACTGCGCCTGAAACAACTCAAGTCAGATCTGGCAGTTGCGGTCATTGAGAAAGCGGCCGAGGTGGGTGCCCACATCCTTTCCGGTGCGGTTATTGAACCGCAACCGCTGGACCAACTGCTACCCGGCTGGCGTGACAATCCGCCACCGATTTGTGTGCCGGTACAAAAAGACCAGCTTTGGTATCTGACGCCCAAGGGTCAAACCAGGCTCCCCACTCCGCCGCAACAGAACAATCATGGTAATTTTATTGTGTCTTTGGGCGCGTTATGCGCCTGGCTGGCACCTCAGGCTGAAGCTGCTGGAGTAGACATTTTTCCAGGTTATGCCGCCTCAGACATTTATTTTGCTGAAGATGGCAGCGTAGCTGGCGTCATTATTGGCGACATGGGTGTGGATCGCGCGGGCGAACCCAAAGACAGTTATGTGCAGGGTATTGAGATCCATGCCCCGATTACCGTGCTGGCCGAGGGTTGCCGCGGGCATCTGAGCAAACAACTGATCGCCAAATTCGAACTCGATAAAGAATCTGAAGCGCAAACCTACGGCATCGGCATGAAAGAACTGTGGCGGGTGCAGCCTGGTAAATCTACACCCGGTCTGGTTCAACATACCCTGGGCTGGCCGCTGGACCCGGCCATTTACGGTGGCAGCTTTATTTACCACCTGGATAAAGATCGCATTGCCCTGGGCTTCGTTGCCGGCCTGGATTACGCTGACCCGGAATTCAAACCTTTTGAAGCTTTCCAACAATTGAAGCACCACCCCATGGTGCGCAGCATGCTTGAGGGCGGCGAGATTCTTTCCTCCGGTGCGCGGGCCCTGGTTGAAGGTGGTTACCAGGCCTTGCCACAAACCGAGATGCCCGGCGCCCTGTTGATTGGTGATGCTGCAGGATTATTGAATGTCCCCAAGGTGAAAGGCACACACCAGGCCCTGCGCTCTGGCATGTTGGCTGCCGAGCACATTGCTGAAACATCCAGTGCCAAGGGCTTTGACCAGAAGTTGCGCTCCTCGGCCATCGTCAAAGAACTGTACAAGGTCAGGAACATCCGCCCGGCGTTCTACAAGGGCCTGTGGCGCGGCTTTGTGCGCGCTGCGATCGAAACCATCACGGCCGGCAAGTTACCCATGACTTTATCCTTACATGCCGATCACAGGGCTTTGAAGAAAGTCAACGAATACACATCGCCCGACCGTCATTGGGTGACGCGCGATTTGGCTCCACGTGACCGGCTCGCTTCGGTTTACCTTGCAGCCACAGTGCATGATGAAGATCAGCCGATCCATTTGCAGATACTGGATCCAGACATCTGCACCACCCGTTGCGTGGAAGAATACGACAATCCTTGCACCCGTTTCTGCCCGGCGCATGTCTATGAAATGGTCGAAGACGCCGCGTTTGAGCAGGTCGGCGGCAAGCGATTGCAGATCAATTCCGCCAATTGTGTGCACTGCAAGACCTGCGACATCAAAGACCCTTACCAGATTATCAACTGGATTACTCCAGAAGGTGGCAGCGGGCCAAATTACCAGAACCTTTAGATTACCCAAATGAATCTGCCTAGGTGAGCTTGATTGGGTGAGTTTGATTGGGTAAGTTTGATTGGGCCGAAGCAAATTTGAACTAAGCGAGCAGGACTTTATTAATGAAAATACTGGTTGGAATAAAGCGCGTGGTTGATTACAACGTCCGCGTGCGTGTGTTGCCCAACGGCAGCGGCGTGGATACCGATGGCGTCAAGATGAGCGTCAATCCTTTTGATGAAATTGCTCTGGAGGAAGCGCTGCGCCTTAAAGAAGCCGGCAAAGCCACCGAGGTGGTAGTGGTTTCCATTGGGGGCGACGAGTGCCAGCAACAACTGCGCACTGGCCTGGCCATGGGTGCAGACCGTGCCATTCAGGTCAACATCACTGCTGCGGTGCAGCCCCTGGCTGCCGCTCGCGCCTTATTGAAGGTCATAGAGCAGGAGCAGCCTGGTTTGGTTTTGCTGGGCAAGCAGGCCATCGATGACGACAACAACCAAACCGGCCAAATGCTGGCTGGCTTGTGGAATCGGCCGCAGGCTACTTTTGCTTCCAAACTCAGTGTGGAGGGCGACAAAGCCACCGTCACGCGGGAAGTGGATGCCGGCCTTGAAACCATAAGCATCGATCTGCCGGCCGTGATTACAGTTGATCTGCGGTTGAATGAGCCACGTTTCGTGAAGCTTCCGGACATTATGAAAGCCAAGCGCAAACCGCTGGATGTATTGCAAATGGAGCAACTGGGCATCGACGCAGGGCCTGTCTACACTATTGAAAAATTCACCCCGCCGCCCCAAAGGCAGAAGGGCATCATGGTAGAGAGTGCCGAACAATTGTTGCAGGAACTGAAAAACCGGGGGCTGGTATGAGCAAGATACTGATTATTGCGGAACACGACGGGCAAACTCTGAACCTGAGCACGGCCAAATGTGTGTCCTGCGCGCAAGCAATTGGCGCTGAGATCGACATCGCCGTAATTGGCAAGGCGACTGAAACCGTTGCAGCACAAGCGGCCTCTCTGGCCAATGTTAACACCGTGATTCGCGTGGATGCAGATCACCTCGAACATCCATTGGCCGAGACCTGGGCTCCGGAAGTTGTTGCACTGGCGGCTGGCTACACGCACCTGTTGGGCCCTTCAACCACCTTTGGCAAAGACCTGATGCCACGGGCGGCTGCCATGCTGGGTGTGAACCAACTCAGTGATGTGATGGAAGTGCTGGACGCAAATTTCTTCCGCCGCCCCATCTACGCCGGTAACGCCATTATCGATGTGCGTGTTCCCGAGGGCAGTATCACGGTAGCCACAGTGCGCTCCGCCAGTTGGCAGGCTGCGGCTGAGGGTGGTTCAGCCAAAATTGAATCACGCCCTGCTGCAGGCGGCGCCAGTGCACAGACTCGCTGGCTAGGCCTGAAAGCCGGCGGTGGTGATCGCCCCGACCTGCAAAGTGCCAGCAAAGTAGTTTCCGGTGGCCGTGCTTTGGGCAGTGCGGAGAATTTCAGCATCGTCTACAGCCTGGCCGACAAGATGGGCGCCGCTGTGGGTGCTTCACGGGCAGCGGTAGATGCGGGCTATGTGCCCAATGATATGCAGGTCGGCCAGACCGGTAAGATTATCTCCCCTGACCTCTACCTTGCGTTTGGTATTTCCGGGGCCATTCAGCACATAACCGGCATCAAGGACGCAGGCACGATAGTCGCAGTCAACAAAGATGGCGAAGCGCCCATTTTTGAAATTGCTGATATTGGCCTGGTAGGTGATCTGTTCAGCATCATTCCCGAGTTGGAACGCCTTCTGGGCTAGTCTTGGGGCCGGTTCCACCTGCGGGATTTTAAAATATGGCTGATTCAATTTGGTCCCCCGGGCCGGTTCGTCGACAAACCGCAAATGTGAAGCGGTTTATCGACTTGCTGCGCACTGAGTTGGACCCATCCATTCAGGATTACTGGGACCTGTACCGCTGCTCCATAGCGCAGCCGGAAAACTTCTGGCGCGCTATCTGGGATTTTGCTGCGGTAGTGGGTAAGCCCGGCGAGGTGACCCTGCAGGATGGCCATAAAATGCCAGGGGCAAAGTGGTTTCCGAATGCCCGGTTGAATTTTGCCGAAAACCTTCTGCGCTTTCGTGATGACCAGGCAGCGCTGGTTTTCTGTTCTGAGACTGGCGCCAGGCGCCAATTCAGTTATGCGGAATTGCATCGCGAAGTGATGCAAACTGCTGCTGCCATGCGGTCCATGGGTGTACAGCAGGGCGACCGTGTTGCGGCCTACATGCCCAACCTGCCGGAAACGATTATTGCCATGCTGGCAGCTTCCAGCATCGGGGCGATTTTCTCTTCCTGTTCGCCCGATTTCGGCATCTCCGGTGTGGTTGATCGTTTTGGCCAGATTCAACCCAAGGTGTTATTTTGCGCAGCGGCTTACAGCTACAGCGGCAAAATTCACGACTGTCTGGAAAAAGTGGCCGGCATCGTCAGTGCGGTAGATTCCATCGAGAAAGTGGTCGTGGTGCCTTACATGAACCCCGATGCAAACTTGGGCACGGTACCAAAGGCAGAGTGGTTTGCGAACTTCAAGGACCAACAGGCAACCACCCTGGAGTTTGCCCAACTGCCTTTCGATCAGCCGCTGTACATCCTCTATTCTTCGGGCACTACTGGCATACCCAAGTGTATCGTGCACGGCGCTGGTGGAACTTTGTTGCAGCACCTGAAGGAATTGATGCTGCATGCCAATTTGCGGCGCAGCGACAGCATCTGTTATTTCACCACCTGTGGCTGGATGATGTGGAACTGGATGGTCAGCAGTCTGGCCGTAGGTGCCACCGTCGTGCTGTATGAGGGTTCACCTTTCTATCCCGGGCCTACCGCCATGTTTGACCTGGTGGATGAGTTGGATATTTCAGTACTGGGTACGGGCGCGAAAGCCATCGCTGCCTGGGAGAAATCCGGTATAAAGCCACGTGAATCACATCAGCTTAGCTCTTTGCTGACACTGCTTTCTACCGGCTCACCATTGGCTGCGGAGCATTTTGATTATGTTTACCGCGACATCAAACAGAACCTTTGCCTGGCCTCCATATCGGGTGGAACGGATATCGTTTCCTGTTTTGTTCTGGGCAGTCCGATTCTGCCGGTTTATCGTGGGGAACTGCAATGTCCTGGTTTGGGTATGGCCGTTGAGATACGCCGGGATGATGGCAGCAAGGCCGACATGGGTGAAACCGGCGAGTTATGTTGTCTGCAACCATTTCCTTCCATGCCGGTTTTCTTCTGGGGTGATGAGGATGGCAGCAAGTACCGGGCAGCCTATTTCGAACGCTTCAAAGGTATTTGGGCGCACGGGGATTTTGCTGAACGGACGCAGCACGGCGGATTCATTATCCATGGTCGTTCAGATGCCACATTGAACCCAGGTGGCGTGCGCATAGGCACGGCCGAGATTTACCGCCAGGTGGAGAAACTGGACGAAGTACTGGAGTGTATTTGCATTGGCCAGGACTGGGATGATGATGTCCGCATCGTCCTGTTCATCAAGCTGCGTGAAGGCATAAGCCTGGATCAACCACTGGTAGATAAAATCCGCAAATCCATTCGCAGCAACACCACGCCCAGGCACGTACCTGCGCGGATCATTCAGGTGGCAGACATTCCCCGAACCATCAGTGGCAAAATTGTGGAATTGGCGGTGCGCAACGTGGTTCATGACAAACCGGTGACCAACTTGGACGCGTTGGCAAACCCAGCGGCTCTGGAACTGTTCCGTGATTTGCCTGAGTTAAAGAGTTAACCGCTTTTAGGGGCTAGTCTGAACTCAATGCGAAATCCAGCTCCGCAATCAGATCATTCACATCTTCCACACCTACCGACAAGCGCACCAGACTATCGCTGATGCCCAGGCGTGCGCGCTTTTCGGGCGGCACTGAAGCATGCGTCATGATGGCCGGGTGATTAATCAGGCTTTCTACGCCACCCAGGCTTTCTGCTAATGCAAATAATTCGCAGCGCTCCAGCATGCGCCGGGCCGCTGCCAGGCCACCTTTGACAACGATGCTGATGATGCCTCCGCCCTGCCCGTTCATTTGCCGCATCGCCAGCTCATGCTGTGGATGTGATTCCAGGCCGGGATAAATGACCTCCTCGACTGCAGGGTGCTGCTGCAACCATTGCGCAATAGCCAGGGAATTACGGCTGTGAGCATCCATGCGCAAAGCCAGGGTTTTCAAACCGCGCATGGCCAGGAAACTGTCAAATGGTCCCTGAATACCACCAATGGAATTGAGCAGAAACCACAATTGCTGGGCCAATTCAGTATCGTCCCGCACCACAGCAATACCACCAACCATGTCGGAATGACCATTCAAATACTTGGTGGCAGAATGCACCACGATGTCCGCACCCAGCTCTAGTGGCCGCTGCAGCATGGGTGAAGCAAACGTATTGTCCACCACCAGCAAGGCACCGTGTTGATGGGCGATCCTGGCTGCGGCAGCGATATCAACGATGCGCAGCATGGGGTTGGTGGGCGTTTCCACCCAGACCATTTTGGTGCCGGGTTGCATGGCTGCTTCCAGCGCGCCGGGCTTTTCCAGTTCGGCAAAGCTGAACTTCAAACCGGCAGAACGCTCACGCACGCGGTGGAACAGGCGGAAGCTGCCGCCATAAAGATCATCACCAGCCACTACATGATCGCCACTGTCGAGCAGTTCCAGTACCGTGGCAGTGGCGGCCATACCGGAAGCGAAGGCAAAACCACGAATGCCACTTTCCAGATCCGCAATACACTGTTCGTAGGCATCACGGGTGGGATTGTGGCTGCGCGAATATTCCCAACCCTGATGGTCACCCGGACTACGCTGCACATAGGTCGAGGTGGCGTAAATCGGCGTCATGATGGCGCCAGTGGAAGGATCGGGTTTTTGCCCGGCGTGTATGGCACGGGTAGCCAGGGCCAATGTTTTATTCTTGGTTTTATTCTTGGTTTTATTCTTGTTACTCATAAGTTTTTTACTCAGGTAGCTTCAGGCCCGATCGGCCTTGCGGCGTAAATAATTCAATAAATCCACTCGCGTGATCAAACCGAGGAATTTTGCTTGCTGTTTGACGATGGCCACAAAATCCTTGCTGAAGATGGGCATCAAATCTGCTACCGGAGATTTCACATCGATTTCAGTTAGATCAGTCACCATCGCGGTACGCACCGGTTTGGCGAAGGCTTTTTGATCTTCAGCCACGGCCAACAATAAGTCCGATTCATCCAGAATACCGACGATCTGGCCATTTTCGATCACTGGCAATTGCGAAACATCGTAGAGTTTCAAACGACCATATGCATTGGCCAATGGCTCGTCCGGGCCGACGGTAATGGTGTCGTGCGTATCGTACGGTCGCGCGATCAAATCCCGCAGATCGCCATGTTGGATGGTTTCCATAAAACCCAGGTCGCGCAGCCAGTAGTCGTTATACATTTTCGACAAATACCGGTTACCCGTGTCACAACAGAAGGTGAGCACCTTTTTCGGCTCAGTTTGTTCCTGGCAGTAGCGCAATGCAGCAGCAAGCAAGGTACCGGTGGATGATCCACCCAGTATGCCTTCCTTCATCAATAACTCCCGGCCAGCTTTGAAACTCTCCCTGTCACTGATGGCATAGGCTTTCTTGACCCGGGTGAAATCGCTGATTATCGGCAGAAAATCTTCACCAATGCCTTCTACCATCCAACTGCTGCTCTTGGTGCTCAGGTTTCCTTCATTGATGTATTCAGCCAGGATGGAGCCTACCGGATCTGCCAGAACCAGCTCCAGTGATGGTGCTTCGTGGGCAAAAAACCGCGAAAGACCGGTAACCGTGCCACTGGAACCCACACCCAGTACGATAGCGTCCAGTTGGCCATCCATCTGGCGCCAGATTTCAGGGCCGGTTACCTCTTCATGGGCTTTTGGGTTGGCAGGATTGCCGAACTGGTTGATGAAGTACCCATTGTCCATTTCTCCAGCCAGACGCTTGGCCAGATCCTGGTAGTACTCCGGATGTCCTTTGGCCACATCGGAGCGGGTTAACACCACCTCAGCACCCATGGCCTTGAGGTTGGAAATTTTCTCGCGACTCATCTTGTCCGGAATCACCAGCACCAGGCGGTAGCCCTTCTGCGCGGCCACCAAGGCCAGGCCAAGGCCAGTATTGCCAGCAGTACCTTCAACCAAGGTGTCCCCGGGCTTGATCAGCCCTTGCTGCTCGGCCTCTTCTACCATGCGCAGACCGATACGATCCTTGATTGAAGCGCCGGGATTCTGGCTTTCCAGCTTCATATACAGCTCACAAGGACCAGTATCGAAGTGATTGATACGAACGATGGGCGTGTTGCCTATCATCTCCAGGACATTTGCAAAAACTTCCATGAATCTAAGCTCTCCGCTGGGCATTCGAATTCCATGGCACAGCTAAAGAGGCTGCTGTGTTCAGGATGATGACGTTTCCCAGCCGCTGAGCCATGGTTCAAACGGCCGGTTGATGAAAAAACGGCCGGGTAATTCTACCCGGCCGTCGTCTGCAATGGTTGGAGTTTACTCAGTTGCTGGTTTTGTCCATCATTCTGGCCAGCTTGTCCTTGGCCATCAGCTTTTCTTTCTTCAGCTTAACCAGCGCCAGGTCTTCCATCGGCACTGTCCCATATTCTGCATCGGTAACCTGCCTTTCCAGTTCCTGATGGCGGTTGAATATCCTGAGGAAATCAGGATTTTCCTTCATCATTTTTTCCATTTGGTGCTGACGGTGTTCAAACATAGTATTCCTCCGTATTCAGTGACAATACGCCGCCAATCGCTGGTCCTTGGTGGCAGTTGCCGGGAAACGATTCGCGGAACTAAAGATGTAATTAACGCATTTTGGGTTAAACAGGTAGATACGAATTTCTGGGTTGGGCCAACGGAAATTTGCTGTTGGCTCAGCCATCAGGGGCGAAATCCTTTTTTGCAGTGAAAAACCATAGGTGTGGCACAACACTAGCGCAAATTTTCATTGGCGGCAACCGGGATTTAAAACGCCTGTTAACAGGCGAAAAGCCCTTCGTGCTTTAGCGGCAAAAAGCGGCTTTCTGGAAAGACTTTTGCCTAATCATCCAGCAGGATAACGTCAACGCGGCGATTCTTACTGCGACCATCGGCCGTTTCATTAGTGGCGATGGGGAAATCCTCACCCATGCCAGCCGCGGTGACACGAGCAGCATCTACGCCCAGATCGACCAGGGTATTTAACACCGAATCGGCGCGCTGCTGCGACAGTTGTATGTTGGTACCGGCCTCGCCTACGGCATCGGTGTGTCCCTCGATACGAATTTTCTTTTCCGGCTCGCTTTGCAACAAATCAACCACTTCGGCAAGACTGGAAACCGCATCGCTTTTAAGTTCCGCCTGGCCGGTTTCGAACAACACGTCACCCAGCGTAACCACCACACCACTTTCGGTTTGACGCAACTGCAGGTTTTCCAGTTGCCGGCGTAGCGACTGGGCCTGTTCGCTGGCCAGATTGGCCTCTTTCTTGGCCAGGCTGGCAGCCAATGCGCTGCTTTCCGCCAGGGCTTTGGCTTGATTTGCCTCTTCACGAGCCTGGCGAGCGTTCATTGCAGATTGCTCTTCCTGCGTCATGGCAGAATCCGCTTCCATGCGAGCGCGCTCTGCATCCTCAGCCGCAGCCTGGGACATCATGCGGGCCTGGTCGGCTTCCTGCCGTGCCTGCTCAGTTTCCAACTGGCTGGCGCGCACCAGCAAACGGCTGTGTTCCAGACGCAACTGTTCCAGTTCGGATTCCATTTTCTCGCGCTGCGCTGCGGCACGGGCGATCTGGATACGGCGATCTGCCATGTAGAGTAAGTGGAGGCGTTGGGTATCGTTGCCAGTAGCGTTTTCAGCAGCACGTGTAGCACGTTCGGCCTCGCCAAGAGCCAGTGGTGCATAGCCGGATAATTCCTGATCGGACTGCAGTTCGCTCAGGCGATTTCGAATTTGCTCCAGCACCAGGTCTTTCTTCGGCGCTGTCTGGCACGCGCTCAACAGCAATAAGGAAAGTAAACCCAACGTCAGCACAATTTGACGCATGTTCATCAAGGCTTGGCTCCGTAGGTGCGGACAAAGTCCTCGGTCAGCACCTCGTTTAATTTTTCCTGCTCGGCCAGATCAGCCCGAACCCTGGCTTCACGGGATTTTTCCACCGCCAGCTCCGCGTTAATTTCCGATTGATCGACCAGGTAGAAGGCCTTTTCGAAACTCTTTTGCTCCATGCCTTTACGGGCTTCAGCCAGCTTTTCGCGGGCAAACCTCAATTCAACCGGTGCATGCTGCTCCGCTCCAGCCTGAATGGCAGCGTCTATGCCCCTTTCAGCGGAGTTGAAAGCATCCTCGGACGGCTTGGGAGTAGCACAGGCTGCCAGCAGAATGGTACTGAACAGTAAACCTACAGGTATCCGGACCCGGTTCGGCATGGAAGTCCTGGTCACAATTGGCAATTGGCGCATATCAATCTCGTGCAAACGGGGACAGTGCGCTGATTATGAAGAAGCGCGCCGCAGGTTTAAACCCCGGGTTTAATGTCGGCTTTAACGCCGGCTTTAACGATGGTCTGCTCAATCGGTCCAAAAATACTGACTCCCCGAGCATCCAGCATCTCAATTCTGACTGTATCACCAAACTGCAGGAAAGGTGTTTCAGCAGCACCTTTCTCTACTACTTCCAGTACACGCTTCTCTGCCAGGCAGGAAGCACCTACCGATCTGTCCTGGTTGGCAATGGTGCCTGAGCCGACCAGCGTGCCGGCTACCAAAGGCCGGGTGCGGGCGGCATGGGCAATCAACTGGGCAAAGTTGAATTGCATGTCGTTGCCGGCTTCAGGCCAGCCGAAAAGTTCACCGTTGATGCTGGAGTGCAGAGCCAAGCTCAGCTTGCTGTCCTGCCAGGCATCGCCCAACTCATCCGCTGTAACCAGAACCGGTGACAGTGCGGAACGGGGTTTGGATTGCAGGAAGCCAAAGCCTTTGGCCAGTTCTCCCGGTATCAGGTTGCGCAAACTGACATCGTTGATCAGGCCGATCAACTGGATATGCTGAGCGGCTTCTTCTGCGCTCGCTCCCATGGCCACATCGTCTGTTACCACGATCACTTCGGCTTCAAAATCGATGCCGTATTCTTCCGAGGCAACCGTGACGGGGTCAAGCGGGGCGAGAAATCCGGCTGAAGTTGCCTGGTACATCAGCGGGTCTGCATAAAAAGACGCGGGGACTTCCGCGCCACGCGCTTTGCGAACCCGCTCAACATGCGGCAAATAAGCGCTGCCATCGACAAACTCATAAGCTCGGGGAAACGGTGCAGCCAGATCAAGTAAACTCAGTGGCCGCGCATCATCCCGGGCGCCATCATTGAGCTCGGCTGACAGAGCATTCAGCCGCGGTGCCGCGGTTTGCCAGTTATCCAATGCCCGTTGCAGGGTCTGGGCGATTCCGCTCGCCGCCACATAGGAGCTGAGATCGCGTTTTACTACGATCAGTGTGCCATCCCGACCACCTGCTTTGAGGCTTGCCAATTTCATAGTTTTTCCTGTGGTTGCCTGTCTGTTGTTTTCTGTTTGCCTGGCTTACCTGGATTGCCAGGAGTTCACGTAGCCGTCCCACTCGATGGGCTCAGCCAGTGGGTCCAGATCAAGCGAATCACGTGTATCAATCATTACGGCGACTTCATCTGTGGCCGACGCCTTGGGTGTAAAGGCGTTCTTTAATGCCTTGGGATGTGGCCCGTGGGTAAATCCAATGGGATGCCAGCTCACCATACCCGGATGAATATTGTCGCGGCTGAAAAACTCGCCTTTGTGATAAAAAATCACTTCATCAAAATCATCGTTATTATGAAAAAACGGCACTTTCAGCGCGTCCGGGTCAGTCTCAAACGGCCGTGGAACAAAGGTGCAAACCACGAAACGGTTCGCCACGAAGGTGGTGTGAACCGAAGGTGGCAAGTGGTAACGATGACTCATCAACGGCCGCATATCGCGCCAGTTGATGCGCACTGGGCATAAATCACCCTTCCAGCCCATGGCATCCAGCGGATTGAACGGGAAAGTAATGCGGCTGATATTACCGCGGCTTTTAACCCGGACCTCCCACTCCTGTTCATCCTGCTGGGCCAGAAAAGCATCATCAATGCGTGGAACATCCAGCATGGCTTCATCAAATATGGCATTTGGCCCCAACAGACCCTTATCCGGCAGCATGTACGATGAATTACTCGCCTCGATCAGCAACATGCTGACCGGCGCTGTGCTTTCCATGCGCCAGGAGGTGCTGCGTGGCAACATGATGTAATCGCCGTCACGGAACTCCAGGTGGCCATAATCGCAATACAAGTGGCCTGAGCCGGAGTGGATGAATAGCAGTTCATCACCATCAGCATTGCGCGCCAAATGATCCATGCTGACCGGCATTTCCCAGATGCGGAATTTCATCTGTGCATTTGACAACAGTCCACGCGCATCCCAGGGAGAAGCACCGTAATTGGCCCAATGAGCGGTATCGAACGCACGTGGCCGCAAATCACCTTCCATGCGCGTCCAGCCCGTGGGCGGATGACGGTGGTACATATGCGTGGCCGGGCCAAAGAATCCTTCTTTACCGATTTCGCGCTCGAAACTGCCTTGCGGCAAATTGCAATGGGCCTGGCGCGAAGCCTGGCCTTCAATGCGCGGATGGGATATCCACTTTTTACTCATGAGTTTCTCCGCATGATTTGACTAACCCGCATATTGCACCAAGGTCGACGTGCTTGTGAAATATGCGGGTTAAAGAACACCACGCCTGGTTTGATCGAGTTCAATCGAGTCGAACAGAGCCTGGAAATTGCCTTCACCGAATCCCGTATTGCCTTTACGTTGGATGATTTCAAAAAAGATCGGACCTATGCAAGAGCTGGTGAAAATCTGCAACAACTGCTTCTTGCCGGTATCAGAATCCGCATCGAGCAAAATGCCATTTATTTTCATGCGCGGCAGATCTTCATCGTGCTCGGGAACACGATGACTGATCAACTCGTAATAGGTGTCAGGAGTTTCCAGGAAATTGATTCCAGCTTTCTTCATGGCTTCAACACTTTGATAAATATTATTGGTGTATAGCGCAATATGCTGGATACCCTCTCCCTGGTACTGCTGCAGGTATTCGTTGATCTGACTTTTGGGCTCGGATGACTCGTTAATGGGAATACTGATCATGCCGTTAGGAGCAGTCATGGCTCGGGATCGCAAACCAGTCTGCTGGCCACGGATATCAAAATACTTGGCCTGGTGAAAATTGAACAACTTGCTGTAAAACTCTGCCCATCCATCCATCTGGCCTTCAAATACGTTATGGGTGAGATGGTCAATGTAACCCAGACCGTGTCCAACCGGGTTCAAATCTGCGCCTTCTGGCGGAACATAGTCGGCATTAAAGGGGCTGCCTTCAAGCGTATCCACCAGGTACAGAACTGAACCGCCAACACCCTTGATCACAGGACAATCCATGGCACTGCCCTTAATCCCTGTCATGGCTGTGGCACCCTTGGCCATCACGGCATCAAATGCTTCCTGACGATTACTCACCCGCAAGGCGAAACCCGCACAGCAAGGTCCGTGCAACGCGGCAAATTCACTGGCAAATGAACCGGGCTCTTCGTTGACCAGGAAATTCACCCCACCCTGGCGGTAGAAGGTGATTTTGCGACGGATATGACTGCCGATGTTTTTGAATCCCATCTGTTGAAAAAGCGTATGGAGTAACCGGGCATCGGGAGCGGCAAATTCAGCAAATTCGAAGCCTTCCACTCCAAGTGGATTTTCTGATTGATCGTTCATGAGCCTGGTTCCTTTAAGCGCACAATGAATAGCGCAAGAATTTGCGTATTCCGATCATATTAGTTACATTTGCAACTATATTCAAGAAAGTTTTTGCTGCGCCATGAACGCAAACCCATGACCATAAACCCATGAACGAAAACAAATGAGCGAAAATAATAAGACAACCGGGCAAGCTTTTGCCCATTTTGATCTTGAGCATTTTTTGCCCTACCGCTTATCTGTAGTCAGTAATACGGTCAGCCAGGGCATAGCTCATATCTATCAGCAGGACCATGACCTGACGGTGATTGAATGGCGCATTATTGCGGTATTGGGTCGCTACCCGGGCCTCACCGCCAGCCAGGTGGTCGAGCGCACGGTAATGGATAAAGTCTCAGTATCACGGGCGGTCAAGCGGCTTTTGGAGCGGGGGTTGTTGCAACGTCGTACACATGGCAGCGACCGCAGATGTCGCACTCTGGAGCTCACGAACAGCAGCGGCAGAAAGACTTTCGAATCAATCGTGCCTCGCGCCCGAAAGTATGAGCAAGCATTATTGGCAGACTTTGATGCACTTGAAATTCAGACCCTTGTGAGCCTGTTGAGTCGATTGCAGAACTCGGCCGTCAGACTGGACTCAGCGATCGAACCAGAAAACACCGCTCTGGAAAGCTGAAAGCTTCCAAAGCATCGCCCTGTCGACCGACTTTCGTGCGCACCTGCTGAAATTCTGCAAGAACTTCAAGCCCAAGGCTTTATGCACAAATATTGAGATGAATTCTGGCAAACCAAAAAAATGGGCCGGAAGTAGCAGCACTTCCGACCCAACGTCCTGAAAGAAGGGGTATCCAGGACGTCTCTCTGGAGGCTCGTAGGCACAGGGATGTGTGAGATGACGAGCCAAAGGAGCCTGTGTATGGGTTACAGACCGCCTGCGAAACTGAAGTCCGGAAGGAACTAACCCGTACCGCTGCCGCGTATATAAAGCGAATGCAGCAATGGCTGGTTAAAAGTTAATGAGATTCGTGTAGCCGAGAACCTGGCTGATACCGGGGAAGCGCAATTCATCGTGTTGACCTCCATGTCAAATCACTGTTGTTGGCACCAATTCCATTGGTGCAGATGCTGGTAGCGGAATGTGCCGGTCTGCCAGTGTGTATTACTATGCAAACTCCATACCAAGGCGTGGTGATTTCTAATATAGTCTTCATATCTATATGTTTTCAAATATTTTTATTTTAATAAATATAGATGAGGTCGTTAATTATTCAGCTTTAGTTACCGGCACAATGTGCCAATAATTGTCAGTTATGACAATGGTTTCCCCAGGCTCCAAAGCCGTTATTTTGATGGCATGTGTCTTGGACAAGGCTTTAAAGCTTGCCCTGCCGGCAGGCTTCTGGTACATTTCGCCGGCTTTTTTGACCCAAGCAAACTATGGGTTTGTGGGCTGAAAATAAACCGGCGTGACGGGGCTCAAGCAGATTAATTCTGCCCATTTAATCCTGACATCACGTCAAATACGCACACGCACCGCAACGGTTCAGAGGGGTGCCCCACTTACACAAAGGGGTCTCTGCAACGGGTGGGTGGAGGAACAACCCCGGAATTCAGCGGCCCATGCTGCTGCGTTCCTTATACTTAAGGAAATACACATGGCAAACGTCACAATGCGTGAAATGCTCGAAGCAGGCGTGCACTTCGGTCACCAGACCCGTTATTGGAATCCCAAGATGGCTCCCTACATTTTTGGAGCCCGCGGCAAGATCCACATCATCAACCTGGAAGAAACTCTGCCGCTGTTGAATGATGCAATGAATTTCATCAGCAAACTTGCCTCACGCCGCGGCACCATCATGTTCGTTGGTACTAAACGCGCTGCCGGCGCAGCCATTGCTGAGGCCGCCATCAAGTGCGGCATGCCTTACGTATCTCATCGCTGGTTGGGCGGTATGCTCACCAACTTCCGTACCATCAAGGCATCGGTTAAGCGTCTCAAAACGCTGGAAGAGATGAGCGCCAATGATGGCTTCACTCACCTGGTGAAAAAAGAAATCCTGCAACTCACTCGCGAAAAAGAAAAACTGGAAAAGAGCCTGGGTGGCATCAAGGACATGAAAGGTCTGCCCGATGCGTTGTTTGTAATCGACGTCAGCCACGAAGACATTGCCATCAAGGAAGCACGTAAACTGGGTATCCCGGTTATTGCCGTAGTTGATACCAATTGCTCCCCGGAAGGTGTTGATTACATGATCCCTGGCAATGACGATGCCATTCGTTCAATTCGCCTGTACACCCAGATCGCTGCCGAATCTGTGCTCGAAGGCCGCGCATCAGCGCCGGTGGTCGATTCCAACGAAGAATTCGTAGAATTGGATGATGACGGTAACCCCGTCAAAGCCAAAGCAGACAAGCCCAAGGCTGACCCACGTAAAGCCACCAAGAAGAAGGTTGCCAAGAAAGTTGTAGCGCATAAAGCTCCGGCAGTTGCTGAAGCGGCTGAAGTCGTTGCAGAGGAAGCTGCTGAGGAAATTGAAGCTGCGGCTGAAGAAGTGGTTGAGGCAGAAGCTGCAACTGAGGAAGCCGTTGTCGTGGCCGAATCCACTGAAGATGCCGGGCCAGTCAAATTGTCAGACGCGGTAGATGAGCAAGTGGTTGAAGCGGTCGAAGCAGCTACTCCCAAGAAAAAGGTAGCCAAGAAGAAAGCCGCCCAGAAGAAAGTCGCCAAGAAAGCAGCTGAGTAATCCTGTCTGCTAAATTGGGTGTCAGCTAACCCTGATCAAACCGCAGGCCACGCCTGCGGCAACACAATACGAATACAGAGAGGTAAGTCCCATGGCAGTGACTGCTGCATTGGTAAAAGAACTCCGCGAGCGCACCGGCGCCGGCATGATGGAATGCAAAAAGGCCTTGGTAGAAACCAACGCCGACCTGGAAGCCGCCATCGAACATTTGCGCAAATCTGGCCTGGCCCAGGCTGACAAGAAAGCCGGCCGGGTGGCTGCGGAAGGCAAAATTGCCCTGGCTTTGTCTGACGATGGCAAACAAGCCGTGATGGTGGAAATCAATTGCGAGACCGATTTCGTAGCCAAAGACGACAATTTCAACGCCTTTGCTGATGCTGTTGCTGCCAACGCACTGTCCAGCAATGCTGCCGATTTAGCCAGCCTGATGGAAACTGCTCACAACGGCGCTACCCTGGAAGAAGCACGCCAGGCGCTGGTCGCCAAGATCGGTGAAAACATCCAGGTACGACGTTTCGAACGAACCACTACGAACGGCATCCTCGGTGCCTATTTGCACGGCGGCAAGATCGGCGTGTTGGTTGATCTAGAAGGTGGCAACACCGATCTGGCCAGAGACATTGCCATGCACGTTGCAGCATTGAACCCGGCTTTCGTTTCTGCCAGCGATGTTCCGGCTGAATTCCTGGCCAAGGAAAAAGAAATCCTGTTGGCCCAGGTTGAGGACAGCGACAAGCCCGCTGAAATCATCGAAAAGATGGTCAGTGGGCGCTTGCGTAAGCAATTGGCCGAGATCACACTGCTGGGCCAGCCTTTTGTCAAGGACGGTGATATCACCGTGGCGACGTTGCTGGAACAGAACAAGGCCAGTGTTAAGGGCTTCAGCCGTCTGGTAGTGGGTGAAGGCATCGAGAAAAAGGAATCAAACTTTGCAGAAGAAGTCATGCAACAGGTGAAAGGTGGCTGATAAAGCCTACTCACGTATCCTTTTGAAACTCAGCGGCGAAGCGCTGCTGGGTGATGAAGATTACGGTATCGATCCGAAGATGATTCATCGGATCGCCACAGAAATCTCCGATGTAGTTAAAGCCAAAGTGGGGGTTGCGGTCGTCATTGGCGGCGGCAACATTTTCCGCGGCGCCGGCTTGGCCAAATCGGGCATCGACCGGGTAACCGGTGACCATATGGGCATGCTGGCAACTGTCGTGAATGCCCTGGCATTGCAGGATGCCCTGGAACGCGTGGGTTGTGAAGCGCGTGTCATGTCGGCTATTTCCGTCCACGATGTATGTGAAGACTACATTCGACGTCGCGCCATCAGGCACCTTGAAAAAGGCCGCGTGGTGATCTGCGCTGGCGGAACCGGCAATCCTTTTTTTACAACCGATACCGCTGCTGCCCTGCGGGCTGTTGAAATCGGCGCTGACATCCTGCTCAAAGCCACCAAGGTCAGTGGCGTTTACTCCGCCGATCCAGTGAAAAATCCCGAAGCTGAATTATTCGACAGCCTGGGCTACGACCGCGTCATAGAAGACAAACTGGGCGTAATGGATGCCAATGCCATCGTGCTATGTCGCGACCAGTCCATGCCGATCCGCGTTTTCAACGTGTTTGATGAAGGCAACCTGATGAAACTGGTCAGTGGACAAAACGTGGGAACATTGGTTTCCTGAACTCTGCGCTTCCAATTGTGCCAAGAATTTGGCTCGGGGCCACAACATCCCGCTGCGCGGTTGTTGCTGATAGAATTTGCCCCCTGTGCTCGGCAATCATGAGTTTATTGCCAGCCCCAGAACCAGACAGGAGACATTAATGCTTGCCGAAACCAAAAAAGACACTCAAATCCGCATGGGAAAAAGTCTCGAAACCCTGCGCCACGAACTGGCTAAAATTCGCACCGGCCGGGCCCACCCCAGCTTGCTGGAACACGTTCAAGTAGACTTTTACGGCAGCATGGTACCGATCAGCCAGGCTGCCAATGTCGCGATTGATGACGCACGCACGTTAAGCGTCACACCCTGGGACAAGTCCATGGTGCAGGTTATAGAAAAAGCCATCCTGACTTCCGACCTGGGTCTGAATCCCAACACATCGGGTCAAACCATTCGTATTCCCCTGCCACCCTTGACCGAACAACGCCGCATCGAACTCAGCAAAGTGGTGCATAACGAAGGTGAAAACGCCAAAATTGCCATTCGGAACATTCGCCGTGATGCCAATCAAACATTGAAAGAACTGCTGAAGGAAAAAGAAATTTCCGAAGACATGGAACGTAAAGCAGAAAGCGAGGTTCAACTGCTCACCGATGATGCGGTGAAGAAAGTGGACGAGATTGTTGCTGAGAAAGAAAAAGAATTAATGGAAATCTGAAGCAGCCTGACCGAGCTTGTGATGAAATCTAGGATCCGCCCGCAGCCAGACCTGTTCTCATGAGCGAGGAACGTAAACTCCCGGCCCACATCGCCATCGTCATGGATGGCAATGGGCGTTGGGCCGAAAACCGAAACCGCCCGCGTACATTGGGCCACCAGGCCGGCCTGAAAGCACTCCGCCGCATCGTCGAACATTGCGGTCGACGCGACATTCCTGAACTCACTATTTTTGCCTTTTCCAGCGAAAACTGGAACCGGCCAACGAATGAAGTCAATCGCCTGATGGACCTGTTCATGAAAGCGCTGGACAAGGAGGCCAGGGAATTGCAGGAAAATGGCGTCAAGCTGAATTTTATCGGCGACTTGTCTGCGTTTTCTGCTGAAATGCAACAAAGCATAGCGCGCGCTATGCAGCAAACTTGCGAGAACCAGCGCATGCAACTGAATGTTGCGGTCAACTACGGAGGCCGCTGGGATATTGCCCAGGCTGCCCGTTCACTGGCTGAAAGTTGTGAGCGGGGCGAGCTGAAGCCAGCCGAAATCAATGAAACAGCCCTGGCTGGCAGACTTATGCTCAACGGCCACAGGGATCCTGATCTGTTCATACGAACCGGGGGTGAAATGCGCATCAGCAATTTCCTGCTATGGCAAAGTGCTTATACTGAGTTTCACTTCAGCCCTATTCTCTGGCCAGACTTCAGTCCGGAAGCCCTGGATGCTGCATTGGAAGACTATCTGAGCCGCGAACGTCGTTTCGGACGCACCGGTAAGCAGGTCAGAAGGCAGGCATCATGATGCCGCAGAATGCTTAAAACCCGCATCATGACGGCTCTGGGCATTGGCCTGGTTGCCTTTATCGTACTGTTTGTTATCGGTGCAAACGCGTTCCGGATTTGTATGGCAGCATTGCTTTTACTGGGTAGCTGGGAATTTTCCCGTTTGGCCTCTTTGGGAAAGACTGCCGGTTGGATTCTTGTGGCAGGGCAGGCGCTGCTGCTTGCCCTGGCAATGATAAACTGGGATGCGCTGGCTTCACTGGCGCTGCCACTGCTCGCCGCCGCTTGCCTGAGTTGGTGCCTGATGTTGTTACGATTGATCAGTTTTTCTCCGGAAAATACCCCTGGATTGAACTACCGTATGTTGAGTTTTTTCAGCGCGCTGGCTGCCATCAGCTTTGCCTGGTTTGCTCTGTGCTGGCTGCGCGATCAATCGATGGGTGAATGGCTCGTGCTGCTGTTGCTGTTCATCATCTGGGCTGCAGATGTCGGCGCTTATTTTGCAGGGCGCGCGTTTGGCCGCCACAAGCTGGCACCCAGTATCAGCCCGGGTAAAACGCGCGAAGGTTTGTTGGGTGGCCTGCTATTGGCCCTGTTGGCCGCACAGTTGTTGGCTCATTTCAGCGACACGTTTTCGGCACCGTCCTGGCCTTTGGCTCTGATTACGCTGATCACGGCACTGGTATCAGCCGGCGGTGACCTGTTTATCAGTATTCATAAGCGCACTGCTGGCGTGAAAGACAGTGGCCATATATTTCCCGGACATGGCGGTGTGCTCGATCGCTTTGACAGCCTGTTGGCCGGAGCGCCATTTTTCGCGCTGGGCATCTTTCTGATCGGTAGCGGAGCATGAGCCAGGCGGTCACTATTCTGGGCTCTACCGGGTCCATAGGCGTCAATACACTGGATGTAATCGCACGCCATCGCGAGCGTTTTCATGTTCTGGCTTTGACCGCACACAGCAATGTTCAGCTCCTGGCGGAACAATGCGCCCAGCACCATGCCCGCTATGCGATCATCTCTGATATCTCCCGCGCCGCTGATTTGAGACTGGCCCTGAGCCAGGCAGGCAGCGCGGCGAAAGTTCTGGCCGGAGCTGAGGGGTTGCTTGCCGCAGCAACACTGGCAGAAGCCGATATCGTTATGGCAGCGATTGTCGGCGCAGCCGGACTCAAACCCACCCTTGCAGCCGCAAAAGCGGGTAAAAAAATACTGCTGGCCAACAAGGAGTCGCTGGTAATTGCCGGTGGCCTGTTCATGCAAGCGGCCAAAGACGCTGGTGCCTGCGTTTTACCGGTGGATTCGGAACACAATGCCATCTTCCAGTCACTGCCGCTTGGTTGGCAATCCGGGCTTGAAGACTGCGGCGTTGAGCGCATCATCCTGACCGCTTCCGGCGGGCCGTTCCTCAACACGCCATTAGCCGATATGGCACAGATCACGCCCACACAGGCCTGCAAACATCCCAATTGGGAAATGGGTCGAAAGATCTCGGTCGATTCTGCCACCTTGATGAACAAGGGTCTGGAATTGATTGAAGCACATTGGTTATTCAGCGCGCAGCCGGACCAGTTGGATGTAGTGGTGCATCCCCAAAGTATTATTCACTCCATGGTGGCCTATCGCGATGGCTCGGTGCTGGCGCAACTGGGCACACCGGATATGCGCACACCCATTGCTTATGCGCTGGCCTGGCCGGAACGCATTGAAGCTGGTGTACAACGACTCAATCTGGCACAGATGAGCGACCTGACGTTTCGTGAGCCAGACCTGGATCGTTTCCCCTGCCTGGGTTTGGCTTATGCTGCCATGAGCGACTCAGCCAGTGCACCGATTACGCTGAATGCTGCCAATGAAGTTGCGGTACAGTGTTTTCTTGACAGCCAGATTCGATTTGATCAAATTGCCGCTCTGGTCGGCCAAGTGCTGGAACGGGCTGAGCGCAGCGCAGTCAACAGTCTGGAGGATGTCTTTGAACTGGATCGGGACGCGCGGGCACAAGCAAAGGAAGTGATCGGGCAATGGACGTAATACGGAATAAATATGAGTGAAGTACTGAGTTCCATCTGGTGGTTGCTGGTAGCACTGGGTCTGCTGATCACGTTTCACGAATTTGGCCACTATTGGGTAGCGCGTCGACTTGGCGTAAAGGTGTTGCGTTTTTCCATTGGTTTTGGCCCAGCATTGTGGCAACACAAGGCTAAGGATGGTGTGGAATACGTCGTTGCCGCCATACCTCTGGGCGGCTACGTCAAAATGCTGGACGAACGTGAAGGTCGCGTTGAAGAAAACGAGCTGGACCAGTGTTTCAATCGCAAACCCATCTGGGCTCGAATCGCCGTGGTTATCGCCGGCCCTGCATTCAACCTGATCTTTGCCATTGCGGCCTTTTGGATCATGTTCATGGTGGGTATTCCCGAAACCCGCCCCATCATCGGTGAGGTCAGTGGTATTGCTGCTGAAGCCGGGCTGCAGCCTGGAGATGAAATTCGCACACTGGACGGCAAGGCAACCAAAACCTGGACTCATACCCTGCTCGGCCTGATTACTTTTGCCCTGGACCGGGAAGACGTGCAGATCACGGTGGCCAATCAAAGCGGTGATGAATCGCAGCATGTGTTGAAATTGTCTGAACTCCCCGACGACTTCAGCGAAGAAAATGCACTTGAAGCGATTGGCATACAACCCTGGCGCCTGGTTTTGCCGGCCGTGGTTGGAGAAGTTACTGCCGATAGCGCAGCCGCAGAAGCGGGTATTTACAGCGGCGATCGTATCCTCAACATTGCCGGTGAAGACGTGCCGAGCTGGAGTTATGTCGGTTATCTGGTGCAACAACATGGCCGGGCTGGCATACCCTTGCCACTAACGATAGAACGTGACGGAGCCGAGATCGAACTGCAGATCCGGCCACGCAAGGAAAGCACTGGCTGGTTTTCCAGCCGATTACTGCTGGGCATCAGCAACCAGGACATCGCCGCACAGCAACACACCGAATGGGAACGATCTTCGGTCGTCATGCAGTTTGGGCCAGTGCAGGGATTCCAGTCTGCAGTAAGCGAGACCTGGCGGTTGACCGCGGCTACATTCGGTTTATTAGGCCGCATGATTACCGGCAGCGCCTCGGTGAAAAATCTGTCCGGCCCCATTTCCATCGCGCAATTCGCCAACTCTTCAGCATCACGCGGGCTTTCCAATTTCTTGTTTTTCCTCGGGGCCATCAGTCTCAGCCTCGGAATACTCAACCTGCTGCCCATTCCGGTTCTGGACGGCGGTCATCTGATGTATTACCTGATAGAATGGGTCAAAGGTAGCCCCGTCTCCGACAGGGCACAAATGGCTGGCCAGTATTTTGGCCTAGTGGCTTTGGCTGGCTTGATGAGCCTTGCATTTATTAACGATATTTTACGGCTGGTCGGATAGACTCCTCGCTTTGTGCAAGCAGCTGTATCGGGTTTTGATCGCATGTTAAAAAAAATAGCCTGGGTACTGGGATTAATGCTGTTTGCCAACGCGGCGCTGGCCGCAGATCCCTTCATTATTTACGACATCCGCGTGGATGGATTGCAGCGTATTTCAGAGGGTACGGTTTACAACTACCTGCCTTTGAACGTGGGTGACGAAGTCACTCCTACCAATACCCGCTCAGCCATCCGTGAGTTGTACCGCACCGGCTTTTTCAAAGACATCCAGTTCGGTCGCGAAGGCAATATTCTGGTAATCACCGTGCTGGAACGCCCGGCCATAGCCAATATCAACATTACCGGCAACAAGGCGATCAAAGAAGAAGACCTGCTGCGTGTGCTGTTTGATATCGGCCTGTCGGAGGGCGAGGTATTCGACCAATTGGTGCTCGACCGCCTGCAGCAGGAACTGATCAAGCAGTATTTCAGCCAGGGGCGTTATGCGGTATCGGTGGATGCCCGGGTTACCCAGTTGGAGCGTAACCGCGTTCGCATCGCCATCGTCATCGACGAAGGCAAAGTGGCCAAGATCCGGCATATCAACATCGTCGGCAATGAAACTTTTGAAGATGATGACATCCGCGAGGAATTCGAGGCGGATGTGGTACCGTTCTGGAAATTCTGGTCCAAAGATGGCCAGTATTCCCGTGAAAAACTGTCTGGTGACGTGGAAAAACTCCGCTCCTATTACCTCGATCGTGGTTACGTGGATTTCAGCGTCGAATCCACCCAGGTTTCCATCGGGCCAGAAAAGAAAGATATTTACATCACGGCCAACGTGGTTGAGGGTGAAGTTTACAGTGTCGATGATGTTCAGCTCACCGGTGAAATGGTAATAGACGAGGGTACACTGAAGCGCCTGATCGTGGCCCAGCCTGACGAAATTTTCTCACGCAAGAAAATCGAGCAGAGCGTAGACAATATCACTTCGGTGCTTTCCAACATCGGCTATGCCTTTGCCAACGTGAATCCCATCACGGAAGTGGATCGCGACAGCCGCCTGGTTTCCATCAATTTCTTTGTCGACCCGGGCAAACGCGTCTACATACGGCGCATCCTGTTCACCGGCAACACCAAGACCAAGGACGAAGTCCTGCGTCGCGAAATGCGTCAAATGGAAGGTGCCTGGTTCTCACAATCCGCCATCGACCGCTCCAAGGTGCGCTTGCAACGCCTGACTTATTTCGAGTCGGTCGAGGTCGAAACTCCGGCCGTGGCGGGTACAGACGACCAGGTTGATGTGGTGGTCAAAGTGACCGAACGACCGGCAGGCAGCTTTACCGTGGGCCTGGGCTTTTCGCAGGTGCAGGGGCTCATTGCCTCGTTAAGTGTGCAACAGGATAATTTCATAGGCAGCGGTAAGCGCTTGGGATTAGGTGTTTCCTACAGCAAGATCATCAAGAGCTTGAACCTGTCTTACGACAACCCCTACTGGAGCGAAGACGGTGTCAGCCGTGGCTTTTATGGCCGCTACCAGGAATTTGACCAGGGCGCAGCGAATATCTCTACCTTCACCAGTAGTGAATACGCCGTGGGCATGAACTTCGGTATTCCGGTGACTGAGGTTGACTATCTGCGTTCTGGTTTTGGCTATCGCAGTTCGCAAATCAACATCGGTACCAATGTCCCGCAATTCGATGAGAATGACGTCTTCACTGGTTTTGAAATACGGCCTACCCCAGGCGACCCATTGTCTACTTCCATGGACTTTGATGGTGACGGCGTGCTGACCAAGGCAGAGCGTGAGTTCGATGTCTACGACCTCAACGCCAGTTGGACCCGCGACAGCCGTAATCACTTCCTTAATCCCTCCAGAGGTTCTTCGCAAAGCCTGGTCCTGCAAGTCTCAGCACCGGGCAGTACCCGCGAGTTTTACAAGCTGACTTACCGAGGCGCCAAGTACTGGCCTATCTGGGGTGGCCTGGTGTATTCGCTGCGCGGCAATGTGGCCTACGGCGATGCCTATGACAACTACGACAGCAAGTCGTTGGCCAGTAACAACCTCGAGGGGGACCAGCCACCATTCCCATCAGCGGATACCTGCGACCCGACTGACGTCGTGTTGATCGATACTGGCTTGCCCTTCTACGAGCATTTCTACAGTGGTGGTGTGCGTGACCTGAGGGGTTACGACGACAACACGCTGGGCCCGAAAGACAAATTCTGTCGTTCAGTTGGCGGTGACCTGAAGGTTGCCGGCGGTATGGAACTGGCTTTCCCCACACCATTCCTGGGCGGCCAGAGCGGAACGCGCATTGCCTTATTCATGGATACGGGTTATGTGTATGAAAACATTGACGCTTTCGACGCTGACAAGCTGCGTGGATCGTTTGGCTTGTCGGTAACCTGGGAAGCACCCATTGGCCCCATCGTAATCAGCTACGCATTTCCCTTCTGGGATCTACCAGGCGATCGCACTGAAGACCTGCAGTTCTCCTTCGGTACTACGTTCTAATCAATCTGTTTCCAGTGTGCCCACACGGGGTCTTCCCGTGTGGCAAAGCCTCCCCCCTCCCGCCCCAATCGGCCTATTGGCTTCGCGCCTGGCTGTTTCGCGTGTACAATGCGGGGTATGCGGAAATGGGTCCGATTCATTGCTATTGTCTGTTGTGGTCTGGCGCTGTGTGGCAGCGCCTACGGGCAGTCATTGCGCGTGGGCTATGTGGACATGAAGAAGGTGTTGGATAATGCGCCACAGGTAGTTGCTGGCCGCCAAACCCTGGACCAGGAATTTCGTTCACGCAGCGAGGCCATTGAAGTTGACGAGTTTCGTGCCAAGACTCTGGAAGACAGACTGGCCCGTGGCGACCTTACTCAGGATGCTTCTTTACAGACTGAACGGGAATTTCGCGAATTACAACGTAGTATCAACCGTCGCAAAGAAGATCTGCGTGACGAATTGTCTTTCCGCCGCACCGAAGAAGTACAAACACTGGAAGAGGAAATCAACCTGGCTGTTCAGGAAATCGCTGAACGCAACGGTTTCGACCTGATTCTTTCAAGCCCCGTGGTATACGCTAACCCAGACCTGGATATCACCGACTTGATACTCGATCAGTTGGAAGCCGAATACACTGCGGACCAACTCGAGCAGTTGAATCGCTGACACTCCCTCTCAGAGGTCTACTGACGGATGCTGACCCACCAGAGCAAGTACAGCTTGTTACAACTTGCTGAGCGCTTCGATCTTGAACTGAAAGGTAATCCCGACCACTTCGTTGATGGTGTTGGTACGCTGCGGGCTGCCAACAACTCCCAAGTCAGTTTCCTGGCCAATCCTGCCTACCGTGCCGAACTGGATGCAACGCAAGCCGGGGCCGTAGTGCTCAAAGCAGGTGACGCAGACTGTTGTCCCACAAACAGCTTGATTGCCCGGGACCCTTACCTGGCTTATGCCCGTATTGCCACGCTTTTTGCCCCCAGCACGCGGCAAGAGGCTGGCATCCACCCCGCAGCTTTCGTCCATCCTTCCGCCCGCCTCGGAAAAAACGTTGCCGTTGGCCCAAACGCTGTCATCGAAAGGGATTGCGAAATTGGCGACGCCTGTTCCATCGGCCCGGGCAGTGTCATTGGCCGTGACAGCAAACTGGGGGCAGGTTGCCAAATTTACGCCAATGTCACTCTTTATCATCAATCCCATCTGGGCCAGAGGGTCATCGTTCACTCCGGCGTTGTGATTGGTTCTGATGGATTTGGCCTGGCATTCGCAGGTGATCATTGGGAAAAAGTTCCCCAATTGGGCAAGGTTCGCATAGGCGATGATTGCGAAATTGGCGCAGGATCTACCATTGATCGTGGTGCAATTGGCGATACCGTACTGGAAGAGGATGTTCGTACCGATAACCAGGTGCAAATTGGCCATAATGTATACGTTGGGGCGCATACAGCTATGGCTGCAAAAGCAGGCATTGCAGGAAGCACGCGCGTTGGGCGTTATTGTATGCTGGGTGGTGGTTGCGGCATCCAGGGGCATATCGAGATTGCCGATCACGTCACCATTGCCGCCAGAAGCATTGCCTACTACCCCATTACTGAAGCCGGCTCCACATGGAGTGCATTGATTCCCGCCCAACCCATAACAGAGTGGCAACGTAACCTGTCACGATTGCGTAAACTGGATCAATTGGCTCGGAAAGTATTTAAATTGGAACGAAGCAGAACGGACCCAACCGAAAATGACCAATAACATTCTGACAGAGCCGGTCGAAGTCGATCGTATCATGCACTTCCTGCCCCATCGCTACCCGTTCCTGCTGGTGGACAGGGTCATTTCCATGCAACTGGAACCCGAAAAAAGACTGGTGGCAATCAAGAACATCACCATCAATGAATACTTTTTCAATGGTCATTTCCCCGGCAAACCGGTGATGCCGGGCGTACTCATTATTGAATCCATGGCCCAGGCGGCCGGCATGCTGGCGCATCTGGATGCCGAGCTGGAAGGGCGGCGGGGAGAGTTGTATTACCTGGTAAAAATCGACAATGCACGTTTTACCCAGGTGATAAAACCCGGTGACCAGCTCGAGTTGGACGTAATACAAAGGCGCCTTATTCGCAGCATGGGCCAATACATTTGCGAAGCCCGGGTGGAAGGTAAAAAAGTAGCCAGTTGCGAGATCATGTGCGCTGGCAAAGTCGACGGTATAGACAAATGAGTCGAATTCATCCGCAGGCGCTGATCGACCCTAAAGCCGAGCTGGCCGATGATGTGGAGGTTGGTCCTTTCAGCATAATCGGGCCCAAGGTACGTATCGATTCGGGCAGCTGGATTGGCCCGCACGTGATTATCACCGGCCGGACCACGATCGGCAAAAAGAACCGCATATTCCAATTCGCTTCCATGGGTGAAGAACCACAGGACAAGAAGTATGCAGGTGAAGATACCGAGCTGATTATCGGTGACAACAACTATGTCCGGGAGCTGTGCACCTTCAGTCGTGGTTCCGCGCAAGGTGGTGGTAAAACCATCATTGGCAACGATAACTGGATCATGGCTTGTGTGCATATCGCGCACGATTGCATACTGGGCGACAATATCATCATGGCCAATAATGCTTCATTGGCTGGCCATGTAACGGTTGGCAACTATGCCATTCTTTCGGGCTACACCCTGATCCACCAGTTCTGCATCGTCGGCGAACACAGCTTTACGTCTTTTGCCAGCCATGTGAATCGGAGCATCCCGCCCTATGTCACGGTTTCCGGCGAAAAAGCCAGAGCCAAAGGTATCAATACCGAAGGCTTGAAACGCCGAGGTTATACTCCCGAACAGGTGCAACAGGTCCGCCGCGCTTACAAAGTACTGTACCGTTCCGGTCTGCCGCTGGAAGAAGCCAAACTGAAACTGCAGGAAATGGCTGAGCATTCAGCAGAGATCCAGCCATTGGTTAGCTTCCTGGAAAAGACCGAGAAAAGTCTGATCCGCTGATCGCTGCTGCCAAATGAATGCCAAGCCCATCATCGCCCTGGTTGCCGGTGAGACATCCGGCGACCAACTAGGCGCTGCGCTGATAGCAAAGCTCAAACTGCAATACCCACAAGCCCGTTTCGTGGGCATTGGTGGCGAACAGATGCGTACGACCGGCATGGAATGTTGGTGGGACAGCTCCGAACTGGCCCTGTTCGGTTTGTTCGAAGTTGCCGCACATCTGCCTCGTTTGCTGAAACTACGCCGTGAATTGCAGCAGCGGCTGCTGGCGTTGCGACCCGATGTGTTTATTGGCATCGACGCACCGGATTTCAATCTGGGCCTGGAGATCAAGCTGAAATCCCGGGGTATTCGAACAGTGCATTATGTCAGCCCTACCGTCTGGGCCTGGCGGCCGGGTCGGGTAAAAAAGATCGCGAACGCTGCCGACCTGGTGCTGTGCCTGTTCCCCTTTGAACCAGCTTTTTATGCCGGTCACGGCGTCAAGGCTGTGTACGTGGGCCACCCCATGGCTGACCAGATAACGAACCGGCCAGACGTAGCAGCCGCACGTCATGAATTGGGTCTGAATGCGGATGGCGAAGTATTGGCCTTGCTGCCCGGCAGCCGTATGAGCGAAGTCAGTCGCTTGTCGAAGCCCATGCTGGCAGCAGTCGGCATTCTGCGCCAGTCCAGGCCTGAACTGCAGGTACTGGCCGCCATGGCCAATGATCGGGTGTTGGCAACCTTTGCCAGCCATTTGGTCAATTCCGGGATTCAAAGAGTGCAGCTTATCCGTGGCCGTCCGCGCAGCGTGATTGCTGCTGCCGACGTGGTGTTGTGCGCTTCAGGCACTGCCACGCTGGAAACCTTGCTGATCAACCGGCCCATGGTAATGGCCTACAAACTCGCACCGGCAACCTATCACCTGGCCAAAAATCTGCGCTTGATCAAACGGCAGTTCTTCGCTTTACCGAATATCCTGGCCAAAGAGGCGCTGATTCCGGAATTGATTCAGCAAGAAGCAACCGGCAGCCGATTGGCAGAGTCGGCTTCAGCCTGGCTGGACAATGCGGCAGCAGTAAACTCACTGCAACTGCGTTTTGATATGCTGCATGAAGAGTTGCGTTGTGATGCCAGCAGCCGCGCTGCCGCTGCGGTGAGCGAGTTGTTGCGAGGCTAAGTATGAAGGCCAAAAATACTTCCCTGGCCGGGTTAGTAGCAGGTGTCGATGAAGCGGGCCGTGGACCACTGGCAGGCCCGGTGGTGGTGGCTGCTGTCATTCTCGATCCGCAACAACCCATTACGGGTCTCGATGATTCCAAAAGACTCACTGCCCGACGACGGGAAATGCTGTTCGACCAGATTCAGCAGCGTGCTTTGGCCTGGTCTATTGTGCATATCGATGTTGTGGACATTGATCGTTTGAACATACTGCAAGCGACGCTATGGGGCATGCAACGTTCAGTCTTTGAGCTCAAACCAAAACCCTCACGGGTATTGATTGATGGTAATCGCGCTCCGGAACTGGACTTTGAAGTTCAGACCATAGTGCAAGGTGACCGGCTGGAACCGGCGATTTCAGCTGCTTCCATATTGGCCAAGGTGTCACGCGACCGGTATATGCTCAAGCTACACATTATGTTTCCGAACTTTGGTTTTGATCAGAACAAGGGTTATCCGACTCCTGACCACCTGCAACGGCTACAGCAGCACGGACCGTGCACACATCATCGTAAATCCTTCGCTCCGGTGCGGCGCTTGCTGCAGTCTGAACTTTTCAATTAAGGAAGCGCTGAATAAATCAGAGATTGCCCGGCTGAGCGTCTACAAAGGCTTCGAGATCCTGTCGCGTTACCGAGCCCAGGAAGGCCTTCACCGAACGACCTGCAGGGTCCAGGATGATGGTGGTGGGCAATACCCGTGGTGCACCGAATGGCTCCGGAGGCTGGTAAACATCGGCCACAAGAATGGGGTAGCTGACGTAGAACTCAGCGAGAAACTCTTTGAACATGGCTTCATCGACATCTTCGTAAGCAATGCCCAGCACGGTGATGTCCTCACGCTGCTGATGCAGCTCCGAAAGCTCCGGAATTTCTTTGCGGCAAGGCGCGCACCAGGTGGCCCAGTAGTTGAGAATCACCCATTGACCGCGAAAATCACTCAAAGCCAGTGGCTCACCATTCAACTGCGGCAGGGAAAAGTTCACTGGCTCTTCAGTTTCATAGACCGCAGCCAGCAGATTCTTACTCACCAGCAACAGCAGTATCGCCAAAGTTATCGACAATCTTGTAAATGTCATGCGGAGTCACCTGCGTACATAGGGCGGAGTGGCCGGTTCAGTGCACTGATGCCGGAATCGTGTACTTCTTTCATGGCTGAAACAAAGGCTTTGTCCCAGTCGGTTTCCTGGTAAATCCGATTCTTGCCCAGAATCGGTAAGTGGTAATTGCCACTGAGGTACAGCGCTATCAGGCTAAAATCGCCCAGATCGCGGCTCAACATCCAGTCACCACTGTCATCCACCGAAGCAATTTTCTCCACAAACAAATTATGCAAAATAAGCTTGACCTGCATGGTACCGGCGTGGGGCTCCTTCACTATCAATTCTTCCTGGCTCAGTGTTTCCCCGCTTACTTGTGCCTCCCATAAATGCCCGAGCAAGCGGTAGGCCAGTTGGAAATCGGACCCTTTGGGCCAGTTGGCAAGCGACAGATTACTGGTTCGGAAAGTGGTTAATGAAGCCGCCAAGGAAGCACCGAGTAAAACAACCACCCACACCAGGTATAGCCACAGCAGGAATATCGGCACCGTAGCCAAAGCTCCATAAATCACTGCGTAGTTGGCGTTGCTGACCCAGGCAACAAAGCCAAGCTTAGCCAACTCGAACAGGATGGCACTGAGTACCGCACCAGCCAGAGCCGCACGAAAACGTACCCGGCAATTGGGTACCAGCATGAAAATCAGGGTGAATACCAGGGTGCCCACCAGCAACAATCCTGCTCGGTACAAGCCAGGCGAAACCAACTCCTGCAGGCCATGGTTGGCAAACAGGTTCTGAGCGCTGAAGACCACGGCACTGCCAATCATCAGAGGCGCCAGGGTTAACACTGCCCAGTACATGAGGACGCGGTTTAAAAAGGAGCGAGCCTTCTCTACTCGCCAAATCCGATTAAAGGCTATTTCGATGCGGAACATCAACATCAGCGCGGTCAGCACCAGCGCAACCGTGCCCGGCAAGGTCAGGCTGCTGACACTGGATAAAAACAAACTCATACTCGTGGCTACCTGGTTGCCAGCAGTAGGCACCAGGTTTTCCAGCAACACTTGCTGCAGGCGCTCCGACCACTCGTTGAACACCGGAAAGGCCGCTACTACCACAAAGATAACAGCCAACAAGGGCACCAAGGCCAGCAGACTGGTGTAACCCAACGAAGCCGCTTCATCAAAACAGCGGTCTTCCTTGAAGTGCCTCCAGACATGCTGCGACAGCACCCGCACACGCCTGATGTGTTGCTGCACTTCTTCGGTCGCCAGAGCCGTTGTAATGGATTTATTCAGCATTTCAGTTTACCCGCTGGTTGTCAGTCAATAGAATGGCTCACAACAAGATTCATTTGCCCCACAGATCGGCGGGCAACACAACACAACTTTGGGCAATTCTAACTGAGGCCACCATGACTGTCAGAATTCTGCATAACCCGCGATGTTCCGAATCACGTGCCACCCTGTCTTTGTTACAGGAAAAAGGCGTAGAGCCGGAGATCATCCACTACCTGGAACTGCATCCTGACACTAAGCAATTGGCCGCAATCGCCCTGATGCTGGGCATTTCACCACACGATTTGTTGCGTAAGGGCGAGGCTGAATATGCGGAGCTGGACCTGGCCAACAGCGAATTAGACGATCAACAAATTTTGCAGGCCATGCACAATCACCCGCGGCTGATTGAGCGCCCTATCGTTAAGCATAAAAATAACGCGGCGATAGGCCGTCCACCCGAAGCGGTGCTGGACATTTTATGAGCGTGCCCGGGAGCAACGCTGGGTCATCTGTTGAAGTTCTGGTGCTGTATTACAGCCTGCACGGACAAACCGCGCAGATGGCGCGGCAAATCGCCCGTGGTGTAGAAGAAGTTGCCGGCGCCAGCGCGCGCTTGCGCACGGTGCCGCCCGTCACTTCCGGCCTGAACGAACGCACAGCGTCAGTGCCGGAGGACGGACCACCCTGGGTACGCAAACAAGACCTGACCGAATGCAGTGCACTGATCATGGGCAGCCCGACACGCTTCGGCAATATGGCCGCGGCTTTAAAATACTTTATCGATGGCACTGCTGCTGAATGGTTTTCCGGCGCCATGGTGAGTAAACCCGCTGCCGTGTTTACCTCCACCGCCGCATTGCATGGCGGCCAGGAATCTACCCTGTTGAGCATGATGCTACCACTGCTGCACCACGGCATGCTGATCGTCGGCCTGCCATTTACCGAATCGGCCTTGATTCATACCACAGGCGGTGGAACTCCCTATGGCCCCAGCCACTTTTCAACCTGGGAAGGTGGCCGGGAGCTGGATAAAGACGAAATTTCACTGTGCCGGGCACTGGGCAGAAGAGTGGCAGAAATTGCCCTCAAGTTGGGCGCTTGATGAGCCAGCGTGCCGTGTTTGGGGTTTACCTGGCGTTACTGATGTTGCAGCCGGTTTGGCATTTTCTACTTCCCAGCCCCTGGGGTTCAGGCAACTGGATACTGGCGCTGATCGCCACCTTACCCTTGTTGCTGCCGGTGGCAGGCATTGCAGCCGGCCGCTTTCGCAGCATGACCTGGGGTGGTTTTCTGGCAGTTCTGTATTTTGTTATTGGCATGATGGAAGTCTGGAGCAATCCGGATCAGCGTATTCCCGCCAGCCTGCAAATAATTCTGGCACTGTCGTACTGCGGTGTATTGGCGCGCTATTCCCGTCAGTCTTCCGCAGACCAGAAGCGGTAGAGCGACTAATCCTCCTCAGTAGCTGTCTGCGTTGCCACAACGCCTTCCGCAGCAGCATTTGCCACTGCCCGTTGGCTCTCGGCGGGCGAGGCGAAGTAGAGCTGATCAATGTAATTCAACCTGGCCATGGCATGAGCCAGGCTGACCGGCACCGAGCCCGAGCGCACCACAGCTTCAGGCTGTTGCTTCCATAGTGCCTGGAAGCGGTCCAGTCGGGTCAAGCCCGCCTGATGAATCTCACTGATGGCTGCATTACTGGCGCGAAAACGTCGAATGATGTTTTCATCCAAAAGCCCACCTTGTCCTTCCAACATGGCTCGAATGTCATCTGAGTCCAACATGGTCTCGGGGTAAAACAGCACCAGCTCGGCCTGCAGCAAAGCTTTGAAGGTTGTGACTCGATTCAGCAATGCATTCAGCATTCTGAAATCTTCGATGTTGTCACTTTGGGTTGAACGCAACATGCCACCATAAATCGCCTGTTGCTCTGCCTGGTAAAGCGTACGCAAATGCTGGCCCAGCCGATCGTAAATTCCCTTATCAGCTTCAAACTCAATGGGACTTACGCCATGCCCGGTAATAAAACGATCGCGCCATTCTTCACCCTTGCTCCAATTGGCGGTCATCAACTCCGATGGACGTGAGCGTGAGGCGGCCAGATAGGTCAGGCGATTGGGTACTATATGGAAGCCTTGCTGGTCGTTTCGGGTAGTGACAATTCGGCTACCGACCCACTCCATCGGGCACTCATCTTGCAACACTTCGTCCGAAGCGGCTGCAATCAGATAGTTATGTTCTTCCGGGCTGACAAAAGTGGACCCGAAAATATCACGGCTTTGATCGCCTTCGCGGTAACGGCCTTTCAGTTCAAAACTAAGGCGACCAAAATAGTTAGCAACGTTAGGGTCTTCCGGGCGCACACTTTCAGCGCGGCGTTCCACCCAAGCGGTATGGTCATAACAGATTTCCAACTGGCCCATGCCGGTCTGATCAGCCAATAGATAGGCATCGGGAAAAAGACCAATCAGTGCGCGCGTGGCTTCCAACGGCTGGGTCATTTCGCAACTGGATTCCAGCTCGCAGGGACCTATAACCAACCCGTCGGTTCGATAGGCGGTCTTCTGATTGGCATTGCCGCTCAACACCACGTCTGCGCCCGACTGCAACCGCATTTCACGAAACTCGAGTTCGGCTTCGCGTATACCACCGACCAGGCTTTCCAGGGCTGCACGATACTCGGCCAGTACCTGGCTAACCGGATCGGAACGGCCCGCAGCGGAGCCACTCAGACAATCCAGTTGTTGAGACATGACCTGCATCAGGTTGACGCCGATTTCCTGCATGCGATGAATGCGGGCTTCATTGGCAGGCGTTTGCATGAAAACCGGCGCCTGCAATGAGAACCAGGCCATCATGGCGGACAAGATTGACCAGTCCAGCGGGTTGGGCAGAGGCTGGGCCAGCGCCGGGCAAGTCGTAGGAGCCTGCTCGTACAAATAACCAAGCAGGTAGTTGATACGTTGTGCAGGCAGCAACTCCAGTTCGCGAGCCAGTTGATCCACCGCAAACGGACCATTCTGGTCACCGGAAAGCTCAGCCGAGCGCAATAAAGTATTCGCAAAATCCAGCATGCCGCTCATGCAGCCATCAAACTGTTCGCGCGACAGGTTGAGTCGCCCTTCCGGATCACGGTCTGCCATCAGTGAAATGCAGATGTCAATTTCTTCGCGAATCTGCCGGCGCACCGGTTGATCAAAATAAAAGGCCATATCAGGAGCCAATAACACCAATTGGGCAATGGCATCGCCCAGTTCCTGCTGTAAGCCTTCCAGCCTCTCTGTCACGGGTTCACCGCTTTGCAGTGCCTGGGCCACATCAAAAACTGCCGCGAGATTGGCGTTGATTCGGGGGTCCACTTCACTGAATGATCGGGCCAGGTAAGTGGAAATCCTGGGCAGAAATGCTGCCAGCAACGCGGCCAGTCGCGTATCGCTGGCTTCTTCCCGTGCGCGGATATCCAGCATATCCGCTGCTATCCACAACAGGCTTTGGCTGAATTCCAGATATTGCCCGGCGTATAGGCCATCCACCGCCACCACCAGCCGCAGCAATTGCTGGGCCGAGCGCGTTTCAGCACCTTGCAACTCAGGCAAGGCACGATGCAAATCAAATACCAGGCGCTTGAAACGCAACTGATCGGGTGGTTCTGACAAGGTCAGCGAGTCCAGCAACACTCGCAGGGACAGGAAATGTGCGTCGAGATCGGCCGGAGTGTCTGCTTCACCTGAGCGGGCAGGCGGTTCTGCAGCAGTCCAGGGTTCAAACCACTCCGGACTCAATTGGGTCAATGCCACTGCCAGCACCGGGCTGTTTGCCGCCAGGGTAGTGGCTTCCAGCCAGATACGGCTGGCATTGTGTTCAACCCGGAACACGGCTTCCGGCAGGAAAGATGCTGCTATGCGCTCTTCGTCACGGTCGAAAAGCATTGGCAAAAGGTCGGGATAATCGGGCCCGAGGGCTGCCACTGCCGGTGTGGGTAAAATGCGGTGTTGCCAAAGCTCTTGTTGCAAAACCTGTACGGCAGGGTCCAGCACGGTACTGCGAGAAGGCAAGCGGTGAAAACGGCCTGCCAGCCGGTCAAGCCAGGTCCGGCTGTCGCGGAAAGACGTCACCAGGGAATCTTCCTGGCCCAGCTCGGGTGTAGGGTTGAGCTTCAGCAGATAGGCCAGTGCGGTCAGGCTCAACAGGGTGTCCTGGCGTGAATCCAAATCCGCCAGGCTGGCCGCCAACTCGCGGTTGTCAGGTAGCTCCGCAACCAGTTCGGCTGGCAGAATCTCCGGCAGTGCTATGGGCACCTCAACTTTCAACCCAGCGATTGACTCGGTGGCTGCTGCCGGAACCATCACTTCCTGTGCGTGGCTGATATTGGCCCCAGCCAAACCCAGTAGCAAACCCAGTGCCAAACTCTGTACCAAGGCCAGTAAACACGGCACAGCAAACACTCGCGAAAGTGCGTTCGCAAACCTGCATTGATGACTCATGCTGGTTTTCATATCAGATGAAGCATCCTGTTACTGGACAATGCCGGGTCAAGTCCGACAGGCTCCTGGGGAGCGGTTATACTACGCGAAGCAGCCGCCGCAGCATATTATACCGTCCGTGCTTATCGGTGGTTTTGAGCCGTGTTGACGCTACTCTCATCTACACGGATCAGTGGCACTGGCTTTCACTACAGGTATTCAATCGATGATTTCCAGGCTGTTGATCATTACCACCGGCGGCACCATCGACAAGATCTATTTCGATGACATGAGCGACTACCAGATTGGTGAGCCGCAAATCAGCCTGATATTGCACGCCATGAACGTGGGTTTTCATTTTGATGTGATACCCCTGATGCGCAAGGACAGCCTGCACCTGGACGAGAAGGATCGCAAACTGGTGCGTGACACGATTGTCGGCAACGACTGCCAGCATGTGTTGATCACCCATGGTACCGATACCATGGTCGACACAGCCCGTGCCCTGGCAGACATCGAAAACAAGACGATTGTATTAACCGGTGCCTTGAACCCGGCGCGCTTCCGCGATTCCGATGCCGTATTCAATATCGGTTGTGCCGTGGGTTCGGTGCAGTGTCTGCCCCCTGGTGTGTACATTTCCATGAACGGCCGAATCTGGGACCCAACTACGGTACGCAAAAATCGTGATGCCAATCGCTTTGAAGAAACCTGACCCAGGCTTATTCCGCTCTTCAGCGAAATTTCGGTGGAATATAACCAAAACGCTGCATCTGCTCCCGATGCCGCTCAACAATCGCAGCAACCTGCTGTTCCGTTAAGGCTTCAGCCCACTGATTCTTACTGCCTTTGCGAAAGAAGTGTTTCGAATTGGGGCTCCTTTCGACAAAGCCGCTGGCCAGTTCCTGCTGCTTCAGTTCGCGAAAGGAAGAAAACTGGATGGCTTTGCGCAAGCGGGTTTTGTCTTTACCCAAGCCCAGCAACTTGGCCACTGAGCCAAATGCCTTTAACGGCGTGTCCTGCAGATCTTCATAACGCACCACCACGATGGCCGGGTGTGGCTGCATGGTCCAGCTTTGCACATGGGTGGACCAGGAGCCCATAAATCCAGCCACGTTTTCCTCATTAGTAGGCATGCCGGTTTCTTCATTGGCCAGAAAGGCGATGGCTGCATCAACCGACAAGCCAAAATGGTCGGCCACGGACAGCACCACATCCAGCGGATTGCGCACGATATATACCGCACCCGCCATCACGCTGAGGTTATGTAACGGAATGCCGTGCAAATGGCCAAACATATTGTGCGTCTTGGTAAATATGCTGCCGCGCTCACGGCTGTTGGCTATGTCCTGATGCACCTGTGGCCGCAGTGCCATGGCCTGGTCGAAATCCATGGCTTCCACTCCCCCTTCGCCGGCGTAGGGCGCATACCAACGGGTCTTGGATTCTTCTTCGAAATAGTCAGGAAACTCGGTGAGGCGGCCCGGCTTGTTTGGGTTTTCCAGCAGGTTGTGGATAAAGGCACGCATCCAGGTATTACCCGATTTGGGGTAAGAGGCCAGCCAGACAATATTTCCCATAAAACAAACCTGTTAATTGAAAAAATGACCCGCAGCATGCAATAACAGGCCCACCAGTCCACCCACCAGAGTACCGTTGATGCGGATGAACTGCAGGTCGCTGCCTATCGCCAGTTCCACCCGTTCGGTGGTTTCTTGCGCATCCCAGCCAGCCACTGTGTCACTGATCAGGCTGGCGATGGCGTGGCGGTTATCAGCCACCAGTACGACCGCAGAGTCGATCAGCCAGCGATCTATACTGGCTTGCATGGCGGGGTCGTTTTCCAGGTTTTGAGCCAGCTCACCGATCACGCGATTCAACTCATTACTGATGATGGAATCCCCGCTGGCGATGTCGCGGTCTATACCCGCAACCAGATCGGTCCAGATCCGGTATAAATAATCCTGCAAAGCTTCGTTGTCCAGCGCATTTTGTTTTATTTCGTTGATGCGCCGTTGCAATTGCGGCGAGTTGCGCAGCTCTCCGATCCAGTGGTTCAACATTCGGTCGAATTCGGCACGCATGGCGTGGTCCGGGTCCAATGCCATCTGCAACAACAGGTTTTCGATCCGGTCCAGCATCTGCTGTACGATGCGATCATCAACAAAACCTGGCAACCACCAGGGGCTTTCCTTTTGCACGTTGCCGCGAATGGCCTCCCGGTGGTCGTGCAGAATAACGACTGCATAACGCAAAACCTGCGTCAGCAAGGCCTGGTGACGACCATCACGCACCAGCCATTCCAGCATATGGCTAAGCCAGGGCCCCATTTCGGCCCGCTGCAGCTGCTGGACACTCAATCTGCGCAGGAAAGCCCGCACATTGTCTTCCCGCCAGGCGCCTACTCCCCAGCGTAAGAACCGGATGATGGTATCCACCAGGCGCTGCCTGCCGCCTTCCGCCTTAAGCCAAACCACGATATGCGCCGACATGGCCGATTTTTCCAGCTTGGAACGAACCACGTCGGGATGCAGGAAATGCTCAGCAACAAAACGCGCCATACTGTGACCAATTTCATCTTTACGGCGGGGAATGATGGCCGTATGCGGAATGGGCAAACCGAGGGGATGACGAAACAGGGCAACGACCGCAAACCAATCGGCCAGTGCTCCAATCATGCCCGCTTCAGCAAAGGCATGAACCCAGGCCAGCCAGGAGTCGGGTCGATTGAGCGTGAGCAGGAAAACGATCGCCATCAACACCAGCAGCAGCAAAGGCCAGCGCTTCATGCGACGCAGGCGCAGGGCTTCGTCTGTTGTCATATCCATGCTAGGGATGGGTCTGCATTGGCACGGTTAGCCAATCAGAACTTTTGCCGACCCAGTAGCAAGTCCTTCCACATCACCCAATCACCTGCCAGGCTGTACAACGGATACTTGAATGTCGCTGGCCTGTTATTCTCGAAAAAGAAATGCCCTGCCCAGGCAAAGCCGTAACCCACCAGGGGCATCAGCAGTAACCAGCGGACATCCGCCTGCCAGATACTGAACGCAATCACAACCAACACCAGCCAACTGCCAACAAAATGCAGTTTGCGGCAGGTGCTGTTGCTATGCTCTTGCAAGTAGTAGGGATAAAACTCTTCGAATGAATTGAATTTGCTGCTCATGGGCTTACTCGATCATTGGCGGCCAGGTCATCGGCTTGCATGATCGCGCATAGGCGAGGCAGGGACAAGCGCCCTCATGATCTGACCGCATCTGTTGGTTTAAACCAACTTCACTTGCATGGATACTGATCTCAGGAATTGAAGCGGCATCATCACTACCTCCTACTGATCACCAACTGATACCGGTAGCATGTGAAACGATGGATCTGCTGCTTAAGTACCCGCATCTTTATCGATATCCGTATTCCTGCGAACGAACTCATAAAGCCCCAGAAAACTGGGGTTCTTTGCTGTAATCACCCAGCTGGGGATGGCGGCCAGATAGTTGCCATAACGAGCTTTGGCTTCAAAGCGCTGACGAAAACCTGAAGCTTTGAACCTGTTTAACATGGTCGGCAGAATACCGCCGCCCAGATAGACTCCGCCAAAGGCACCAAAGGTCACAGCCAGATTCGAGGCAATGGTGCCCAGCAGGCAGCAGAAAATTTCAACCGCTTCGTCAGCCTGTTTATCTCCTGAAAAGGCCCGGGCACTGATCTCTTCCGGCTGACAGCTATGCCCACTGATGTGTTGGTACATTCGCGCCAACCCGGGTCCTGAAATCAACCGCTCTGCTGAACAGTGACCAAACTCTGCCCTTACACTGTCAATCAACTCGGTTTCCCGCTGGTTAGTGGCCGCCATGCTGACATGGCCACCTTCGCCTGCCACTGCGATCCAGCCCGATCCATCCGTGACCAGAGCGCTGACACCCAGGCCGGTACCCGGACCCACAATCACCCGGGTTGAGTTGGCGCGCACCACACCGCCACCGACCTGGTACAGGTCTGTTGGTTGCAGATGCTCCGTCGCCCAGGCCAGGGCAGCAAAATCGTTGATGATTTCCACTCGCTCAAAATCAAAGGTATGAGCAATATTGGCACTGCTGAGATCCCAGCCCAGGTTGGTCAGATCTACCTTGCCGTCCACTACCGGTCCGGCGGCAGAAATAGCCAAATGTTCCGGTCGCTCAGAACAATGGCTTAAAAAATCCCGCAGGATTTCATCGAAATTTTCAAAATGAGCATTGGCGTATTCACGGGTTTCAACGGCTTGCCACCCACGCATCACCGCCAGCCGTGCACCGGTACCACCAATATCAGCTACCAATAAGGTCATGAAGCAGTCATCGAATTAAAATCAATATCATCTGAAATAATTCCTCGGTCCAGCGGACTAAAGTACATCCCACGGATAACTCTCTTTTTCGAAAATAAAATCGGCCAGAGACTTTTCTGCCTCGTCTTCGTTCCTGAGTATCTGCCGCAGGCTGCCCTTCATGCGCCGCTTGGCTTTTTGACTGAACAAGTGTGCGATAGCCAGGGCTTGGTGGTACTGCGGGCTGTCATCAGATTTCATCGAACTGACCCGGGACAACACGGACAAACCCACAAACAGGTCAATGGCCACATCCGCCACGCGCTGCTGGGCAAATTGCTTGTTGGCGATACCCTTGCTGTGTCGCCGCAGCAACACGTCAGATAAACGCGCCAGCTCCAGGCTGTATTTTTCATAGATCAAGGCATCATCCCGCAGGCTGTCAGGTACTGCGTCAACAATCCGTTCCTGACCCAAAGAAGTCAGTTGGGTAATTCTGCGGCCAGCGTATTCACTTAACAGCCCAAAGCCCTTGATGGGATGGTCAAATATCTCACCCGTTGCCGACTGCAGTTCCTGCAACATGGAAGCCGGACTCTTCAAGCCTGACAAGGCGATGAACAGGCGCAGTATTTCACTGGTGCCTTCAAATATGGTCAAGATGCGCGAATCGCGCAGGATGCGCTCATAGGGAAGCTCTTTCATGTAGCCGCTGCCAGCCGCAATCTGCAGTGCATCGTTGGCAGCCCGGAACATGGCCTCGGAGGCAAACACCTTGCTGATTGCCGCTTCTATGGAGTAGTCGTTGGACCCCGAGTCGATGTAATGCCCCACCATCCACACAGCACTTTCAGCGGCGAAACAGTCGACCGTCATACGAGCAATTTTTTCCTTGATCAAGCCATATTCGGCAATGCTTTGACCAAATTGCTTACGCTCCAGTGCCTGCTTGGTGGCCAGGGCGATACAGGTTTTCATGCCCCCCACCGCCCCGCCGCCCAAACCGGTGCGGCCGTTATTGAGGATAGACACGGCAATCTTGAAACCCTTGCCCTCCTCGCCCAGCAGGTTTTCGGCAGGAACATGAACATCGGAAAAGCTCACCGTGGTGGTTGATGAAGCACGAATGCCAAGCTTGTCCTCTTTTTTACCGCTATTCACACCCGGCATGTTGCGCTCGACCAGAAAAGCCGAGAGCTTCCCGGCCTTAACGTCCGTGCGCGCAAAGACCGTGTAAAAGCCGGCGATTCCTCCATTGGTGATCCAGATTTTTTCGCCGTTAAGAACCCAGTTGCCATCGGGATTTTTGACCGCGTGGGTTTTGATGGAGGCCGCATCAGAACCGGACCCGGGCTCCGTCAGGCAATAGGCAGCAATCAATTCGCCGCTGGCCAGTCGCGGCAGATATTTCTGTTTTTGCGCTTCGTTACCAAACAACAGCAAACCCTTCAGGCCAATGGAGCTATGGGCACCAATGGTCAGGGATACGGAACTGTCGTAGCGGCTACTCTGTTGCAGTACCCGCGAATAAGCCGAATTGGACAGGCCAATGCCGCCATATTCTTCGGGAATGATCAGGCCGAACAAACCCAGATCTCGCAAATCCTGGATGAAATCCTCCGGCTGCTCGCCATTCTTGTCCCACTGCTGGTATTCCTGCTCGCGATTTTCCAGGAAACGATCCACCGACTTGACCACCATGCCCAGTGTTTCGGCTTCGTTTGCATGGATATTTGGGAACGGCCAGAAACACGACTTTTCAATATGGCCGCAAAACAGTGCCTTGACCGGGCCAATGATGGGTTCGGAATGGTTATGCTCAGATTTCATTTCAGGCTGCCTCTATCGGTTTACCCAATATAGTAAAGCTTGAAGCGTTTTTTTATTGGGAACTTTACAAGGGCAGCTTGAGTCCCGACAAAGGAGTGATCAGTGCGCCGGAAGGAACTGTCTTATTACCTGCCAGCGATCAATTCAAAATGAGCCCAATTGATGAACCTGATCCGTCAATAATTGCTGGCGCGACTCGGGCATGGGTTTGTGAAAGTTGGCTATCAAGTGTTCGTATTGGGTTGGCTTGAACCCGGCCTTCATCGATACTTCCCAGGCACGAGCATCTCCACAGGTGGCGAAGAAGGCTTCACAATCATCTTCGAAATAGTCGAAACCAAAACGCAGCAGGTGGAAGAACAACCCTTCTGATTCGCGTATGGAGCGTGATACATGCTCCGGAACGTATTTGAATCCGGAACCGTTGGTCACAGACCCCCCGTTTAACATCACTTCTTCGTGCTGCCAGAACAGGGTAAAGGCCAAGGGCACAAAGTGATCCCAGCTATGGCGGTAGAAACACACCAAAGGCTGACCAAAATCTGGGCTGGCATGGCCGTAGGCTTGCTGGAACATGCCGTCGACAAAAAACGGAGCGTTCCCCACTGGACTGATCAAAATGTCTTCGTAGGGGGATTGGTGGTTTGTCATGCTGGCTGTCTCTGAACAGGTAACCACCCTATTCTATCCAAAGCCAAGCCATTGGCGACAGCAAGCTGTTTGGAATGGATGGCCAATTGCTGGCCGCGAGCCCATGCATTCCGAACAATAGTTGTTGTACAAAAAATGGTTGCCTGAGCAATGACATTCAACTCCCGAAGCCGCACCAGCCCTGGCAACTAGTCAGAGCTAAGCTGCGCGATCTTTGGGCGCCTGCGGCGCTGGGATTTCGGTGCAAGCAGCCCGCGCATCGCATCCAGCTTACCGAAACACAAAAGCCTGTCATTGGCTTTCAATTTCCGCTCGGCTTTGGGATTAGGAATCTCGGCTTCCCCGCGATGAAGCGTGAGAACGTTAATGTCCTTGTCGCGAAGTTTCGTATCAAGAATAGTCATTCCTTCAAATTTCGACCCTTTGGGAATGAGTATTTCACTAACGCCGTAACCGCTGCTAACCGTCAATCGCTGCCCCACATCAATCTCTGGAAAATCTGCCCGCGCTGCAATGTACTCAACAATCGCACCAGCAATATCGAGATTTGTACATTTCTCAATTCCCTCCAGTCCAGGCGATGAATTCACTTCCATCACTTGCGGACCTGCTTTACTCTCAAGCCTGTCAACACCCGCCACACGCAAACCAAGAATCTGCCCAGAGCGAACCGCCGTGTGGATATATTCCTGAGGCAGGTCGACCGCTTCCGCTACGCCAACCCGATACACACTGCTGCGAAATTCCTGGCCTTGCGCCACTCGCCTCATGGCTGCGACGACTCGATCACCGACCACAAAAGCCCGAATGTCTTTGCCTTTACTTTCCGCTAACCGGCGCACCACCGACTCTGGCAATGGCTGGGAGCACATCCTTCTTATCGTTTACGAAAGTCGTTCTGGGAATTCCGATGTGATGCCGGCTGAGAGTTTGCAGGCTGCGAAGTTTATCGCGTGAATTCGTAATACCGTTGGCGGTATTTGCGCAGAAAACGTCCTTCTCCTCGAATTGTCGAACCACAGATGTGCCGTAGTAAGTAATCGAGGCATCAATTCTGGGCAGCACCGCGTCATAGTGACTGAGTTGTTTTTGCCGGAAATAAAGATCCGGTGAACCTTGGTCAAGATCTATCGCAAATTTGAGTGTGTTCAGTACTTTGACATCGTAGCCTCGCTGCAGCGCCGCTTCTTTAAGACGACGTGTGCGGTATGACTTTGGTCCACATGACAAATATAGCGGGTTTCATGGATTTATCCTGGTTAATGAAAATTTATTGGAATATCGAGCCAGCGAATGCAGCAGCACCATTTGATGCTGACCTGGCGAATCGGCAACGAACCACTGGCACGGTAACGACCCTTACCAAGACGATCCAGTGACACTGAGCCCGCGAGCCGGGTGTCGGACCAGCTTGGGAGATCGCCAAAAATGCATTGAAGAAGGTCTTCAAGCGTAATCAGGCCAACAATACCGCCGAATTGCGCAGCGACAGGATGGCGCGTTCATGCACCGCGGCGGTGGCGGAGAGGAATTTCGGTTGGGCGTTCATTTCATCGAATTCCTTGGTGGGCTACGTTCGAGTCTTCAGACTGTCGATGGCGTGCACCGGGGGCGCGTCACCCTGCATCAAGTGGACGATGGCGCCGTACACCAGTCGCTGGCTCTCAAGCATGCTCCTGCCGGCTAACACGGGCGACGTGGTAATCCCCCCATTTTTAGCTATTTCCAAAAGTAGAAATCAGGCCACCATGGCCATTTTTTGAATTGGCGTTATCCCACCCAAGCCCATGTTCGGGC
>JAWXBM010000167.1:0-46279 GCA_034440115.1 Lysobacterales bacterium
ACCCTGGCCGCCGCCGCGGTCATCAAGCTCTTCCTGCGCTCCGGCAACGTACGGCGCGTGCTGTTCCTGGTGGACCGCCTCGAGCTGGAAGACCAGGCCAAGAAGGCTTTCGCCGCGCTGCTGTCCGCCGACTTCCAGACGGTCATCTACAAAGAGAACCGCGACGACTGGCGCCGTGCGGAGATTGTCGTCACCACCGTGCAGTCTCTGCTCTTCAACAACAAGTACCAGAAGCTCTTCTCACCCACCGACTTCGATCTCGTGATCTCCGATGAAGCGCACCGCTCCATCGGCGGCAACGCCCGCGCCGTCTTCGACTACTTCATCGGCTACAAGCTCGGCCTGACCGCCACGCCACGCGACTACCTGCGGCGATTCGACAGCTCGAACCCGGGAACGCGCGACCCGCGCGAAGCCGAGCGTCGCTTGCTGCTCGATACCTACCGCACCTTCGGCTGTGAGAACAGCCAGCCGACCTATCGCTATTCCCTGCTCGATGGTGTGAAAGAGGGCTACCTGATCAACCCCACGGTGGTCGATGCTCGCACCGGGATCACGACTCAACTGCTCTCCGAAGAGGGCTTCGTCGTCTCGTTCACCGACGACACCGGCGAGGACCAGCAGCAGACCTTCAAGCAGCGCGAGTTCGAGAAACGCTTTTTCGCCGATGCCACCAACCAGCTCTTCTGCAAGACCTTCCTCGAAAACGCCCTGCGCGATCCGGTCAGCGGCGAGATCGGCAAATCAATCATCTTCGCCGTCAGCCAGAACCACGCGGCCAAGCTGGCGCAGATCCTCAATCAGATGGCCGACCGGATGTTCCCGGGCGGTAATCCCCCCATTTTTAGGCCCCTTCTTCAGGGTTTTCAAATATTAGGGCGAAGATTCTAATGACGATTAGTTCTGTTAAACGAAATCGCCTCGGCCTGTTGAGGCGGTTCATCGCGGTCGAAGTCGAAGCCACTGGTCGTAGTAGATCAAGCTAAAGCTTGTTAACCTTAAGTCCACGCAAAGGTTGGGAGTGGTTTGTATGTCGCGCATGGTTTCATTGGCCGTTTTCCTCGGCCTGGTAGTGGTTGCAGCCTGGCTGGGCTCGCAGTTTCCGGCAGGTGAGTATTACGCGCTGGTGAATAAGCCGGCCTGGGCGCCGCCCGCATGGCTGTTCGGCCCTGCCTGGTCCATCCTCTACATACTGATGGCCGTGGCCATGTGGAAAGTGTGGCAGAGCGGACAGCAAGCGCGTTTGGGCGCGCTGGCCTGGTGGCTACTGCAGCTTGGCTTCAATGCGGCCTGGACCTGGCTGTTTTTTGGCCTCACGCGCACCGGCTGGGCCATGGTGGAAATGGCCGTATTGATTGGCCTGGTTATCCTTTGCATCAAGGCTTTTTCGCTGATCTCAAAACCTGCCGCCTGGCTGATGCTGCCTTATCTATTGTGGTTGGGCTTTGCGTTTGCGCTGAACTTCAGCATCTGGAGCCTGAACGGCGGCGGGATTCATCTCTGAAAGTTGCAAACGCGGCTGGTTCTGAACCAGCCGCGTGTCAATAATTTTCAACCAGACCTGTATTCGGGGTTACGATTTGAAGGCTCCTTGGGTCTCAAGTCATGCAAAACACATTCAGCTTGTTGCCGTCCAGGTCACGGAAATAACCGGCGTAGAAATTGTCGCTGCGCGGGCCTGCCGGGCCTTCATCGCTGCCACCCAGTTGCAGGGCTTTGTCGTAAATCGCATGCACTTGCTCTTTCGAGTCGACTGCAAACGCGGTCATGCAACCATTGCCGATGGTGGCGGGTTTGCCGTCGAACGGCTTGGCAATGGAGAAGCCAGGCTTGTCTGGCGAAACTGCCCAGGCTATGAATGCGCCTTCAAATTCCATAAAACGCTTGGCGCCCAGCAGGGCGAAAAGTTCATCGTAGAAAGCCGTTGCCCTGGTAAAATCATTGGTTCCAACAGTGACATAACCGATCATTTTGTAAATCCTCTTTCAGCCTGGATTGGGGATTACAAACTATGAGCTGGTCCCGAGAGCAAGTCAAAAAGTCTCAGACCAATGGTTTCCAGCTTCAGTCCAGCGGAATAACCTGGCCATCCTTCATCACGAAGTCGACATTCCGCAGCACATTGATATCCTGCAGCGGATTGCCGCTGACGGCGATGATGTCGGCATATTTGCCTGCGCTGATGCTGCCCAGGTCATCACTTTGCTGCAGCATTTCGGCCGAACTGAGCGTGGCCGAGCGGATGGCCTCCAACTCGGGCATACCGGCTTCAACCATATAGGCAAACTCTTGTGCATTCTCGCCATGCGGCCCAACGCCCATATCAGTACCAAAGGCGATTTTGACGCCGGCTTTGTAAGCCTTGGCAAATGTTCCCTGGATCTGTGGTCCAATTGCAGCCGCTTTGGGCCGCACCACTGCAGGGAAATAACCATCAATTTCGGCTTTTTCTGCTACAAAGCGGCCGGCGGTAATGGTGGGTACAAACCAGGTGCCCTTTTGCTTCATCAGTTTGATGACTTCGTCGTCCATGTAGGTGCCGTGTTCGATGGAGGTTACTCCGGCCAAAACCGCACGCTTCAGGCCTTCGGCACCATGAGCATGGGCCGCCACGCCCATGCCGTAATCGGTAGCTGCGGCGACGATGGCATTCAGCTCTTCTTGAGTGAACTGCGGGTTCTGACCATTCTTGGCCAATGACAGTACGCCACCTGTGGCGGTAACCTTGATCCAGTCAGCGCCGTCCTTGTAGCGCTGGCGCACCGCCTTGCGCGCATCGTCAGGGCTGTTGATCACACCATCTGCCGGTCCCGGATCGCCCATCAGGTCGTGACGAAAACCGTTGGTGGGATCGGCGTGACCACCGGTAGTGCCAATGCTCTGGGCAGAAGTAAATATCCTTGGCCCAACGGTTTGGCCGCTGTTGATGGAGTTGCGCAGGGCAACCGATGAGTTATAGGCATCACCGAGGTTACGCACCGTGGTGAAACCCGCCCGCAGGGTGATACCAGCGTAATAGGCCGAACTCAGCGCATAATCGGCTTCGTTATCCTGGAAACGTTTGATGTAGCTGTTGGGGGCTGACTGGCCACCCAGGTGCACATGCATGTCCATCAGCCCGGGTAAACAGGTCTCCAGTTCGATACGCCTGGCATCCGCCGGAGCCTCGACCTTACTGCCCACCGCCTTGATGCGGTTCTCATCTACCAGCACTTGTTGCTGTGTGAGCAGCTTGCCGGCTTCCACGTCCAGCAACTGCTGGCACTCGAGTACTATCGTGTCCGCTTGTGCATGCAGAACGAAGGTGCTGGTTATCAGCAAGGTCAAAAGGGGCGTTTTAAGCTTCATGAATACCTCGGTGTTTGTATGAATTTAAATTGAATTTGTCGTAGTGACGAAATCATCCCGTCAGCAACTGTGCCAGCCGCCCGGTCAGGATGGCCAGGTAATTGCCCAGGGCGTAGCCGATCATGGCCATCAGGATGGAGGCAGGTACCAGCGATGCGCGGTGATGCGCCGCGACGATAGGCGCTGAAGCCGCCCCGCCGATATTGGCCGCCGAGGCAATGGCCACGGTGTGAATATCCACCCGGAACAGCCAGGCGCCAAAAAGGATGAAGGCGCCGTGGATAAATATCCACACATAGGCCATGGCGATAAAAGCACCAACGGTTTGCAGGTCCACCTGGCTGAAATCCATGGTCGCGCCGATGCGGGCTACATAAACATAGATGATGGCCATGGCAATCGGTTGTGCTGCGGGTAAAGTGCGTGCCGGTGTTGCCGAAGCAAGCAGCGCCAGGGTGGTAACCAGCAAAATCAGCCAGGTGCCAGCGCTGATGATGGTGGCTCCGCCTGCCGCTATTTCAGGCAGGGCTATCGACAGCCACATGGAAATCCAGGTGATGCTGATGGCCAACAAAGCCAGGGCCAATAGTTGCGTCATGCTGGGCGCCTGCTCGGTATCGTCAAGCGCGGCCGCGGCCTGGTCCATCAGCGCCAGCCGACCCGGAGCAACTTTGGCCCAGGCATTGAATCGTTTGGCAAAGGATTTTGACCCCAGCAATATCGGCAACCAGATCAAATAGATCATCTGGTCGGCCGCGGCTGCCATGGTGAGGTGGCTGGCATTGCCGTCCAGCGCCGCATGGGCTGCGGTCATATTACCGGTGCCGCCTATCCAACTGCCGGCCAAGGTGCCGAAGGCCTTCCAGCTGTCAGGCGGCAAGGGGAAATGTAGTGGAAAGGATTCTGGTGTAGTAATTGCCTGGCCTAAAGCAGATGCAAGCACACCACCTACAACCACGCCGATGCTGCCCAGCAACATAACGAATACACCTTTGCCCATAATGCGCACGGCACCGAAAATATCCACCTTGAGCAGCATCAAAACGATAAAAATGGGTAAGCCATAGTCACGTAGAAAACTGTAGGCGGGATTGCTGAAAGGAATCAGGCCGCTGTTGGACAGCAGCACCGGGGTTGCATAAATAAACAGCAGGGGTGGCAGATAATTGAAGATGCGCGCCTGGGTTTGCTTCTCTACCCAGAACCAGAAGCTGACCACGGCAATCAATACCGCCATGACTCCGGCGGGCGAGCTGATCAGGGCTGGTTCCATGGCAGTTTTACCTTCCTGCTGGTCTATTTGATGTGTTTATCTTGCGCGTGCAACAGACTACACGCTGTGGCCACTGCATCCAACATGCGGGGAGTAGCGCGGGAAATTGCATCGGCGGGTAAAAGGTACATTCGCTGATTCTTCACCGCCTGCATTCGAGGCCATTCCAGCCAGTCAGCCAGAGGATCTGGCTGCCCGGCAACGATGACCGCAAACAGCACGGCAGGGTCACGCAAAATGACCGCCTCCAGACTGATCTGCGGAGCTAAAACAGGTTCATCGGCGAAGACATTGTCGCCGCCGCACAAGGCCAGGCTTTGCGCGATCAAGTGCTGCCCATTGAGGGTAAACAGCGGTCGCTCGGCTACCTGGTAGAAGTAGCTCACCTCGGGTTTGCCTGCTCCTGCCTGAGCTATAGCTTGTAGTTGGGCTCTTGCCTGTGCTGCCGCGAGCCGCCCGGCTTCCCGTTGCCCACCTGCGGCACCCATTTGCTCCAACGTGCTGGCGATTTCCTCCGGCTGGCGTATTTCAATCACCCACGTGTTTAAACCCAGTTCCTCCAAGCGGGCTATGGCCATGGCCGGATTGCCGCTTTGCCAGGCGATGACCAGGTCAGGTTGCAGGCTGATGATGCGCTCGAGGTCAAGCCGGAAAGCGTCGCCTACGCGGGGCAGCTTCGCGGCTGGCTCGGGGTAGTTGCTGTATTCCACTGTAGCCACTAGGCGCTCACCCACACCGGCTGCGAACGCGAGTTCGGCCAGATGCGGAGACAGGGTGATGATGGTTCTGGCGGGTTGATCCAGCAGCAGATCGGAGCCATCTGCCTGCCGCAAAGCGATGCGGTTGGCTTGCGCAGCCAGGGGCTGGGTCAAAAATATCAATGGCAGCAATAACGACAACAACGGCAGCAACAACGCCTGCATCCAGACCATCGGGAAAATCAAAAACTTCAACGCTGAACGGGCATTGCTGGCTTGCTGGTGGCAGCCAGTTTGCAGGCGCGCCACATCTGCTGCCGCATCAAGTGCCACATCAAGTAATTACGTCGATCAGCAGCAATAAGGCCAGGGCGGTCATCCATACGCCGAGTACACGCCATACCAGGTCCATGGATTGCCGCAAAGAGGCCTTGGGGCCATCCAGTTGATCGGCATAACCGTCGTTCATAACATGGCCACTGAGCACAATTTGCTGGGCCGCGGTGAGCAGGAATCCATTACTGCCTTCAAACAAGCCGTGGCCTTGCTCGTCGTGGTATTTCTTCCAGGCAATAAACACCGAGTCAAAATCCGTGGCGATGGCCAATGACAGGGTCATCAACTGCGCCGCCGGCCAGTCCAGCACGTGGCGGGTGCGGATGAAATACCCTTTCTGAGCGCTGCTGAGGCCGGATTTCTCGGTACTTAGCCAGTCCACGATGCGGTACAGGAATGCGCCAATGATGCCCAGCACGGCAAACCAGAAAATCACTGCAAACCAACGCCGCAGCGATTCGCTGAACACCGCGTTCACCGTCAGGGTCAGGCATTCACCGCTGTCGTCGGGTGGGTCGCGCTGCAGCAGTTCACCCAGGCGCTGTTCGCAAACATTTTCATCACTGCTTTGAATGATGTCGGCTACCTGGGTGTCCAGATCACGTTGCCCGAAGCAATACACCAGCCCGGCAACGCCGAGCAGGAACACGCCAATATTGCCGAACAGGCCCATGAACAACTGGTTCAGCAAGGTCAAAGCGATCAGAGGAACAAACAGGATAATCGCGAAGCCGGTGTAATCATTCCAGGCCGGAAGCTTGCCGAACCAATCATCGGCTTTATGGATCCATTGGCCTAACCACTGGTGTTTGCGCAGTTGTCCCAGCTCGCGCACAAAGTGGCTCAAGGCGAAAGCGAGCAATATGGCAATAATGGTCATGCGTTCAGAATTCCTGCCGTGTTTAATGCATAATGGAATTCTAACAGAGCTGTAATCCGCGGTGAGAATGTATAGCGGATTTATTCGGAGTTATTTGCGACACAGGGATGTGTGCTCTGAGAAATCCAGGATGGATTCATTCAGAGCGATTATTGGCTACTCAAGTCTTGCCCCGTGCTTCGCGGGTGAGTTGCTCCAGGTCGCCGCCGCATTGGGCGCGATACCAATCAGAAATCAAACGAAAGGCGATGGATACCGGCGGTGGCAACAAAACTTCTGCGGTCGCGATGGCAACTTCCAGTTCTGCGTAGCTAAACCAGCAGAGTTCTTCCAGCTCATCTGACACTTTGTATTGCCGGTCTTCAGCCTCAGCATAGAAGCCGCACATGGATGAAGCGGGAAACGGCCAGGGTTGTGAAGAAACATAGCGAATATCGCGTAAACGTACGCGTGATTCTTCAAAAACTTCGCGCACCACGGCATCTTCCAGGCTTTCGCCCGGCTCAACAAAACCAGCCAGGGTGGAAAAGCGCTTGGCCGGCCAGTGGCCATTGCGGCCCAGCAAACAGGCATCACCATGGGTTACCAGCACGATGATGGCCGGGTCTATCCGTGGAAAAGACTGGCGGGCACATTCTTCGTTGCTGCATACCAGTTTGTGGCCAGAAGCCAGCAAGCGGTTGGGGTGACCACAAACACCGCAGAAGACATGCCGATGCTGCCAGTAATGCAACGCCTTGGCATAGGCGAGCACGCCAGCATGCTTTGCATCCATGTCTACCGAGGCGCGGCGCAAGTCGAGAAAACGCGCCTGTGGGCGTAACTGCAGAATCTCATCGCGCTGCTGGTCATTGATCGAAACCGCAAAGAAATGACGTTTGCCATCGGTTCCCAGCAATGTGGGGGGTTGGATACTGTCCAGCGAATCCAGATCGCCTGGGCGCAAATACACCGCGATCTGCCCTTCAGGCGTGTGTTCGATCAGGCTGCGACTGCGCCACAGCGGCACAAATCGGGCGGTAGTTGAGTGCAGGGTGTTGTTAACCCACTCGGCATCATCGCGGAACTCGGCCAGTCTATCCAGCCGGACTGAGGTAAAACGATTGCGATGCGATAGGGTGAATTGATCAATGCTGGCGCTTAGATCAACCGCCATCGCGCTTTAAACAGAAAAAGACGAGCCGCAACCGCAGGTAGTAGCAGCATTCGGGTTACGAATCACAAACTGGGCACCTTGCAGGTTTTCGGTGTAGTCGACCTCAGCCCCTGCCAGATATTGCATGCTCAGGGGATCAACCAGCAGCGTTACGCCATCGCGGTCAATGGCAAAATCATCTGCAGCCTGGTTTTCATCAAAGCTGAAGCCGTATTGAAAGCCTGAACAGCCGCCACCACTGATGTAAACCCGCAGTTTCAGCTCCGGGTTGGCTTCTTCGGTGATCAGTTGCATGACTTTCCGCGCGGCAGAATTGGTAAAGCCCATCGCAGGCTGGTTTTGGGTGCTTAAGTTGTCCATGGTGACTAGGGTAATCCAATTTGACTGGTATTGCCCAACATCTGTTATCTGGGCCCTATCAACATGGCGGCCAGGTTAGCGGAATTCAATGTTTATTCTGGTTGAGTAAATAATTGGAGATCAGGGCTTTTGCATCGCTCAGTCGATTTCTTTTCCGGCGACTTCCTTTTCCAACGATGCTGCTTCTTCCGCAATGGCTGCAGGCAATGGGGCTGAATCAACCGGCAGCATCAACTCGGACCAACTGAAATTCCGGCCCGGTGATTTGCTCGAGCCTTTGGCATTGAGCGAAACCTGTACGCGTTCAGGCTGAAAATCGGCAGGTAATGTCAGGTAACCGTCCAGTTGCTGGAAATACTTGAAACGGAATTCAGGCCGGGCCGTGTTACTGGTAGTGAGATCTTTCCACTTCAGGGTAACTGGTTTGTTCTGGCGGGTGCCTTCCAGCTCAATACTGGCTGTGCCGCTGATCAATGCGGAGCGACGCAGATTCTGGGTCAGGGTCAAAACAAATCGGTAAACCTGGCTGGAGGCAGTTGGTTGCAGTTCCAGTTCATAAACGGCCAGGCCTTCCTGTGAACCGCTGGTGCCCGCCAGGCGTTGGTAGAAGTCCACCTCACCTTGCAGGCGTTGCATGTCGGCCTGGCGGCTGCTTTCTTCCTGGCGCAACAGGTTGTTGGCCTGGCGCAATACCTCCACCTGACGTTCCGCCATCTTTTGGCGCACCCGGCTAGTCTCTACCCGATGTCCCAGCTCTTTTACCTCGACCCGTAAAGCGCGGATGCGCACTTTCTTTGCTTCCAGTTCGGGTTCAGCCCAACTCAGAGTGATGGCGTGCACGGCGTAGATGACTGCCAGCCCCAGCAGGAACTTGAGTAACAGTTGCCAGCGTTTGGGGCTGGGTCCTGGCTTGGGGATTCGTTCGGTGTTCATGAGCTTTGTTTGCAGACGCCTTTGTTCAGCTTGCCCATAATAAAACTATTGGGATCAGTCTGTTGGGCTTTGCTGCGTCCAGCAGCTTTGGGTTCCTCAGCAGACAAAAAAGCGGCCTAAGCCGCTTAGTCCCCGCAGGTTTTTCTTGCTGTTGTATTTTATTGTAGTTTTATTTTTAAAGGCAGACCCCGAAACTGCTTGAAGTATATACGCCCTTGCAACCATGTCGTCAAGCTGGTCAAGACATCCATAGTCAAGGACAATGTGGAAATGCTCTGGATTAAAGCGTTGCATATCATTTTCATGGTGACCTGGTTTGCCGGCCTGTTTTACTTGCCGCGACTGTTTGTCTATCACGCAATGACCGAAGCAGCGGCCGTGCGCGAAGTTTATCGTGTCATGGAACGGCGCCTGCTGGTTATGATGCACATCGGCGGTGTGCTGGCCTGTTTGTTTGGCGTGCTGCTGCTGCTGCAGTTGCCTGCCTTGCTGGCATCCGGCTGGATGCAGCTCAAATTGTTACTGGTGCTGAGCCTGATTGGCTTTCATTTCTCCTGCATGAAACTGGTCGGCGCATTCGCCCGCGATGAGGTAAAGCACGGTCACAAGTGGTTTCGCTGGTACAACGAGTTTCCTACCTTGGTACTGATAGCAACAGTTATTCTGGCAGTCATCAAGCCGTTCTGATTTGCTGGGTAGGCTTGCCGAATTCAGCTCGCATAGCTGCCAAATACGTTGACATAATCACGCGAGTCATCAGCGATCACCAGGAACTCGGGATTCAGCAAAGACTCTTTCAGATTGTACTGCAAGGGCGAACCATCCAGTTTTACCACCTTGCCGCCGGCTGCCACCACCACCGCGTGGGCTGCAGCCGTGTCCCATTCTGAGGTAGGCCCAAGACGGGGATAGAAATCGGCCTTGCCCTCTGCCACCACGCAGAATTTCAGCGAGCTGCCCATGCTGATCAATTCATAATCACCCAGTTGCTCTAAATAGCGCTCCAGTTCCGGATTGGCATGTGATCGACTGCCAACCACCACCAGCGGATTCGCGCTGGGTTGTCGCACACCAATTGGGCTGGATTGGCCTGCAGCGCTGAGGCGCCTTGCGCCCAGACCTTTGCAGCCACTGAAACTCTCGCCACTCACGGGTATGTGCACCAAGCCCAGCACTGGCTCATGATTGCGTATCAGGGCGATGTTGACGGTGAACTCGCCATTGCGCTTGATGAATTCCTTAGTGCCGTCCAGCGGATCAATCAGCCAATATTCCTTCCAGCCCGAGCGGGTGGCGAAAGGGATGTCGGCTGCTTCTTCTGACAGACAGGGCAGGTTGGGTGTTAGTTGCCGCAAAGCCTCGAGAATGATGTGGTGGCTGGCCAGGTCAGCCTGCGTCAGCGGTGAATCGTCTGGCTTGTGTGTGACTTCAATGCCTTGCCGGTAAATATCCATGATGGCGTGTCCGGCGCGTTGGCTGATGGCGGTCACCTGGTCCAGCAGGGCTTGATCCAGATTCGGGCCGGTGTTCAGGCTCATAAGAATTCCTCTGATCTTTTTGCTTTCTCCGCAGCCAGATAGTCTCGTGCAATGTAAAGCGCAGCAATACTGCGACCTTCGGTGCAATCGTCCCGTGCCGTGATGGGCAACAGGTCGTGGATGGGCCAGGGTATGACTTCCAGTTCTTCTGGCTCGTCGCCCTGTAGTTTCTCCGCGTAGAGATCACGTGCCAGTACCACGCGAGTGACGTGGGTCATATAGCCGGGAGCCAGGCTCAGCTTGGTGAGCTCACGCAGATCGCGTGCGCCATAGCCAATTTCCTCTTTCAGTTCCCTCTGCGCGCCTTCGAGTATGCTCTCGCCCGCTTCCAGCCGACCCTTGGGCAGGCCGATTTCGTAGTGATGCAATCCCACTGCATACTCGCGCACCAGCAGCACTGTGTCGTCGTCCAGCATGGGTACGATAATCACGGCACCCAGGCCGCTGGACATCATGCGCTCGTAAGTGCGGCGGGCACCATTGGAAAACTCCAGGTCAATCTGTTCTATCTGAAACAGATTACTGGGATCACGCAACCGTGTAGCGTGAATTTGTGGCAAAGGTCGCTCGGGTTTGTTTTCTTCGGCCTGGTTTTTTTCGGCCTGTGTTTCTTTGGGCGTGTCGTTCATGCCTTGTCTCCGCCTGCCAGCAGGGACAGTATCTGACCGTGCAGCTCAGGCCCTGCCGCCAGCACCGAACGGCTATGCAAACCTATCGGCTGGCCTTCGAGGTCGGTGAATACCCCCCCAGCGGCTTCGACAATAACCACCAAGGCAGCAATATCCAGAATGTTCACGTCGGATTCGATGACCGCATCAATCTGGCCTGCTGCCAGACGATGGTAGTGGTAGTAATCACCGTAGCCGCGTGTGCGATTGGCCTTGGCCAGAATGTTGCCCAACGCCTGCCATCTGGAAGAGGCGGCGAGACTTTGTATATTGCCGGTGGAAATGGCCGCCTTGCTCAATTCGGTTACATGGCGCAACTTTGCGACCTTGCCGTTGACCATGGCGTCGCCACCACGCAGCGCCCAGGCCAGCTCCAGGTGTGCGGGTGCTGAAGACACGCCGAGCACCAATTGGCCGCGGTGCATCAGGGCGATCTGGGTAGAGAACATGCCATAGCCAGCGACGAAACTCTTGGTGCCGTCGATCGGGTCAACCAGCCACAAATACTCTGCATCGCCCTTGCTGGTGCCAGTTTCTTCGCCCAAAAATCCATAATCGGGAAATGCCTCCAGCAGTATTTTCCGAATCAACGCTTCGGCTTCACGATCAGCGACCGTCACCGGTGTTTGATCTGCTTTGATCTCCACGCTGAAGTTGCCTTGATAATAGTGGCGGATCAGTTCGGCTGATTGTTCTGCTGCCCGCAGCGCGGCAGGGAGTGCGACCCGAAGTGCTGCTTGCGAAAATTCCTGCATGGCTGTTTCCATCATGGGTTGGATACTATAGGTGGCATGGTCCAATTACTTTGCTTACTTGAACTGCCACTGGCTCGCGCTACATTCACATGGCAGCCTTTTGACGTTTACAATTCAGACATTGGGTGTTGTGCCATGATAGCAAACCCTGGTGTGCCAATTTCTAAGAGCAAAGGTTTATTGAATGCGGATTCATCGCATATACACTTTCGAACAACTCGCCCCTGACCAGATGGTGGTGCTGGACGCAGCGAGTTCGCACTATCTGGCCAGGGTGCTGCGCGTGGTGGTCGATCAGCCGCTGGTTTTATTCAATGGCGATGGTCACGACTATGCAACCACGGTTGAGAAAGTCAGTAAATCCGGGGTTGTGGCCCGCATCAGCTCGCGCTTGCCAGCCAAAGCCGACTCACCTTTGCGTACTACCCTGGTGCAATCGCTGGCTCGTGGCGAACGTACAGACTATGCCTTGCAGAAGGCCACAGAACTGGGATTGACCGTGTTTCAGCCGGTTGAGTCGGCACGCACTGAAGTGCGCCTGAAGCCGGAAAAGCTGGGAACGCGCATGACGCATTGGCACAAGGTAATGATTTCAGCCTGCGAACAATGCGGCCGCGCGCGCTTACCTGAACTCCGACCGCCGATGGAGTTGGCAGAATGGGCCGCAGCCGAATCCGGCGACATGAGGCTGGTGTTGGACCCAGCAGCGGATCTGCCGCTGGCGCAACTGGAGCTAAGTTCAGCCGTGCAGATTCTGGTTGGCCCCGAAGGGGGGTTTGAAGACCAGGAGCTGGAGTTACTGCAGCGCTGTGGTATCCGTTCCGTCAGCTTGGGGCCAAGAATTTTGCGTACCGAGACTGCTGGGCCAACTGCATTGGCCATTATGCAAGCCATGGCCGGAGATTTTCGCTAGAAGCGGTCTCAAAATTGATCTTTTGCTCCCATGCGGTGTTCTCGGCCCGCTCAAATGCTCATGTACTACCGGGTACACTGCGCTTTTCGCGGGCCTCGGGCCTAGCCTGGAAACAAAATCTCTGCTTTTGAGACCGCTTCTACTTGACCTGGGTGATGGGCAGTGCGCCGTAAGCCACATGGGTAACCAGGTGGGTCAATCTTTCAAGATCTGGAATAACCGCATATTGTCCATCCACCAGCACGTGGCAGAAGACACCCAGCGACTTGTTTTCGTCGCCGGTATTGGTCAACTGCTCCGGCAATACCGTCACCAGTTTGGGAATATCGCTGACCAGAAAGCCCAGGTACGACACGCGGGCCGATTCGCTCAATGACTTAACTACCATGATGCGGTTGCGATTCTTGATGGCTGCCGGTGCTGTGCCCTGGATCAGCGCTGAGTAGCTGAATACCGGGATATGCCGGTTCTCCCATTCGATCTGCCCCAGAAACCATTCCGGTGTGGCGGTAATCGGTTCGGGCTGCTGGTACTCCACCACCTCTGACACTACCTGGGTGGGCAGCAACAAAGCCTCATCTTCCAGCGGTGCCAGCATGCAGTGTACCGAAGGCATTTTACCCGGCGTACCGTTCAAACCCTTGCTGGAAGCATACTGTTCGCTGCGGCTCGGTTCACGCTTGCTTTGAGCTGCCTGGCTTCTAGCAGTCTGACTCTGGGCGCCGTGCTTGGCAGTTGGTGTAGCCATGCTCATTCAGACCTCTTCTGTTTCAAATCCAGGTTCAACATTTCGCTTACCTTGGCCACCAGCTCAGCTTCCTGGTAGGGCTTGGTCATGTAGTCATTGGCGCCTGCATCGCGGGCGCGCTTGCGATGCTTCTGCCCGGCTCTGGAGGTAATCATCACGATCGGAACATGGCGCAGCCGCGGGTCTGCGCGTACATGCTCGGCCAGTTCATAGCCGTCCATGCGGGGCATTTCGATATCCAGCAACATCAGGTCGGGTATCCGGTCGTGCAGGTTTTCTATCGCATCCAGGCCATCTTGTGCAGTCATCACTTCCACTGAATGGTTCTCCAGCACTCTGGAGGTGACCTTGCGCATGGTGATCGAATCATCCACCACCATAACCAGCGGTCGGCGCGCTTTTTCTGCTGGCTTGACCGCAACGACCGCAACCGGTGCGGCTGCCTGAGCCAAACCACGGCGTATCAGCGGACCGATATCCAGAATCAGCACCACGCGGCCATCGGCACTGATGGTGGCACCCAGGATGCCCGGAATGCTGCTGATCTGAGGACCAACGGGTTTCATCACGACTTCCTGATGGCCGTGCAACTCGGACACACGGAAAGCGGCCTTGTGATCGCCAGCCCTTATCATCAGCAAAGAGATATTGCCTGATTGCTGCGGTGCTGAATGCGACCCCAATAAGGGTTCGAGTTCCAGCACGGGGTACTTCTCGCCGGCAAATTCGTACTCTGGTGATTCCAGGCGCATCAGCTTGAGGTATTCAGCCGGCATGATGCGGGCCACGCCACTGACGCTGTTAAGCGGTACAAAATATTGCTGCGCACCAACGGTCACGCCGATGGCTTGCGTGACTGCCAGACTGAACGGAATGCGTATGGTGAAGCAGGTACCCTGACCACTTTGGCTGGCGATGTCCATCGACCCGCCAATCTGCTTGATCTCGCTGTTGACCACATCCATACCAACGCCGCGACCAGCCAGGCCGGTGACCGTGGTGGCCGTGGAAAAGCCACTTTCCATGATGAATTCGGTCAGGGCCTGCTCGGAGATGTCATCGCTTTTTTTCATCAAGCCGCGTTCGATAGCACGCTTGCGCACGGCTTCGAGGTTTACGCCATTGCCATCATCCTCGACACGCAAGACGAATTCGGTGGCCTCGGCTTCAACCGTAACAATGATTTCGCCTTCCTCTGGCTTGCCAGCCTTGATGCGCTCACGGGGCGCTTCGATGCCATGAACCACGGCATTGCGCAGCATGTGCTCCAGCGGTGCAGTGATGCGCTCCAGCACATTGCGATCCAACTGGTCACTGCTGCCAGCCATGCGCAGTTGCAGCCGTGCGCGCTTGCCGGTCTCGGTCGCAGCGGCACGAACCACCCGGCGCAAGCGCGGTGCGGCGCTGCCGAACGGCGTCATGCGGGTTTGCATCAGGCCTTCCTGCAGATCAGTACTGACGCGTGATTGTTGCACCAGCAAAGTTTCAGCCTGGCGTACCGATTCGCCCAGCATTTCCTGCAGATTCATCAAATCGCTGATGGACTCAGTGATGGCCCGCGACAGCTGCTGCATATTGGAGAAGCGATCCAGCTCCAGCGGATCAAAATCGCTGGCGCCTTTGCTGGAGGCGTTTTGGTAACGCGACAGCATCTGTGCTTCGGACTCGCCATCCATTTTGCGCAACTGCTCTTTCAAGCGGCCTATGGTTTGTTCCACTTCTTTAAGGTTAAAACGTACCGTACCTAACTGCTGTTCCAGGCGGGCGCGATAAATGCTGATCTCGCCGGCATAGTTCACCAGCGAATCCATCAATTCTGCGGCCACGCGAATCTGTTGCTGGCTGCCGCTGTCGTCGCTGTCGGTGGCTGCCGGGTCTGGCACCTCGCGGAAATTGCGCCTGCGGGTGTCGCTGCGTGCTTCATTTCGTCCTTCGGCGCTGGCTGCCTGTGTTTTCTGCGCTGCTGCCGCAGCAGCCAGTTCAGCCGTTATATCCTTTGCCGGCTGTGTGTCGATCTCAGGTTGGGCTACATTGACTGAGGCGGCGAGTTCGACCACTGGTTCAGCTTCGACTGCGGCTTTTTTGCCTTCGGCGGCAGCTTTGGCAAGTTCTGCTTCAGTATCTTCGGCCTGTTGCGCCGCCGTTGATGCCTGACGGAGGCCTGACCTGCTGGGCTCGGGCTGCTTAGAAGCAGTTGGAGCTGCAACAACAGGCTCGTCAACCGCGGTCTGAACCAGCGGCTTTTCTTCGGCTTTGTGGGCTTTGGCTGAGCTCAGGCCAGACAGGGCCCGGACTTTCTGGTCAAAACGTGCCAGTGCCGGACCGGCGTCGGGCATTTGCCGCGCCACCAGTTGTTCAACGCAGACGGTCAGGCTGTCGCAGCCTTCTTCCAGCGCCTGAACCGCAGCAACCGTGGCCTGCAGACGATTGCCGGCAATGCGTTCCAGCAGCGATTCCATGGAGTGACTGAGGTTACCCAATCCTTCCAGGCCAGCCATCCTTGCACCGCCTTTGAAGGTGTGGATTTCGCGTTGCAGGTTCTGCACCAGTTTCAGATCGGTGAGGCGGTCGCGCCAGGTGTTGAGCGTGGTATCGCAGCGCTCCAGCACCTCGTGTGCTTCTTCAAGGAATATGGCCAGGATGGTGGCATCAAGTGCTGCCAGTGCAGGATCAATTTCTGCAGCAGGTTCCGGCTCAGGCCCGGCAGCGTGTTCGGTGGTCTTCGAGTCTGCTTCGCTAAGCTCATCATCAAGCACGCTGTCAGCATCCTCAATGACGGGTGGCGTCGCCTGCCGCAGATCCTGCAATTCAGACAGCAACTGAACATCTTCCAGCGGATAACTGGTGGCATGGCCTTGTTCGAGAATGAACAGGCGCTGCAGGAAACGGTGCAAACAGGTCTGCAGGGGCTGAATGGCATCACGTCCTGGGACGGTGCCTTGCGCTTGCTGACGCTCCAGATAGTGTTCCAGAGAACGAGCAACTTCAGCTTCCTGTCCCAATGGGGACATAGCAAGGGTGCTGGCCAGTGTATGTATGGCGCGCACCAGATCGGTATCGACTTCGGCTACATCGCCCTTGATTAATCGTTTGATGAATTTGTTCAAAGAGTCACTGTACTGGCGGATTTCCTGGATCATCAGGCCAGCCAGTACAGCATCGGTTGCCAGGTCTACAGCGGCAGCTTCTTGCCCCGCTGATGTTTCGACCATCGCGGCAGCGCTAAGGTCGAGTGTTGCCTCTTCGCTTTCGTCTGCTGTTGCGCTGCTATTGGCCAGGAACGCTGCGGGCAACAATTGCTGCAGATCTTCCAGGCTGCCTCCAGAGCCACGCGCCATTTCGCGGGCGAAATTGCCAAAAGCCTGCACCGACTCGGCGTCCAGTTGACTGTTCTGTTGCATCAGGCGGGCCTTAAGATCAGGCAATGCCCTGGCGGCAAGGCTGATACAGCCCAGCAGATTGCGATCCGCTTGCACCTTGTTTTCCGCCAGGCGGTTGAGCAATTCTTCGATGCGCCAGGCGAAATCACCTACTTCCATCGCGCCCACCATACGACCGCTGCCCTTGAGTGTGTGGAAACCACGGCGAACTTCGACTTGCAGTTTGCTGTTGGCAGGATCGGCCAACCACGCAGGCAGATTCGAATCCAGTTGACGCAGCACGCTGTCAAACTCTTCCAGGAACACTTCCTGCATAACTGGATCGATGGCGAAGGGTTGGTCGCCCTTGGCCACCGGGGCAGAGACCTTCCTGCCATCGGCCCGGGGATTGGCACTGGTATAGGGCTGCGCAACGGTCTTTTCGGGCAGGATGATGGTTGTGCCGCGCAGCGATTCACCGCTGGCGCTGGCCTCTGGTAAACCATCCAGCCGCTGTTGCATGATTTCGAGGTAACGCACGCTATTGGCCTGCTCGTCGCGGCAGCCGGCGAGGTATAGCTCCAGTGCGGCTACCGCATCGGTCAGGGCGTCCAGATGCGCCTCTTCGGTAGTTCCACCGTTACTCAGGGTGTGCATGCCCGCGTTGAGCGCGCGGCACAGCTTGTCGGTCAGCTCGCTCACTTCAGCTTGGCCAACCAATAGCAAAGCGCCGCTGATACTGGTCATCGGAGCGTCCAGATCGGCCTCGCCATCACCGGCCAGACGCAAACGCACGATATCCTGTGCCTGCTGCAGACTGATCACGCATTCGTCCAGCAAATGGTTAACGATCTGTCTTTGCTCATGCGCCGACAAATCGATGTAGCCGGTGCCGGCTTCGGTTTCGACCGGCTCACCCAGCAGGCGAATGTGGGTTTCCAGAATCGATTCAACCTCGATCAGTTTGCGCGCCAGCCGCAACAGAGGTGAATCCAATTCATCATTGCTGGCGCCTTTGGCGGCTTCCAATTGCGGCAGCAAATCTTCCACCGCCCGTGCCGCCACCGGCAGATTCAACAGGTGCAAAGTGTCGGCCAATTGCTGCAGCGAGGACATGCTGGATTCGCGCTGTTCTTCTTCAATACGCCCGGTCCGCAATTCCATGTCCAGCGTATCTTTGACCAGCGCCATTTCCTCGCGCACGGCTGCACCGATGGAGTGGAACAGGGCAGCATCGCGTCCGGTGACTGCGCCTTTGGCGCGCAGCAGGGCTTCACGATCCGGGATCAGCTCATCGAGTTTGAAGCGGCTGCGTAACTTCTCCATGGCCGGGCTGCCAGCCTTGGCCTGTGCAGCCATAAACAGCAAAGCGCGGGATAATGCGGTCAGCGCGTCATCCTGTGGGCCAACTTCGCCATTCTCAGCCAGTGATTTGAGGTTCAGGTCCAGGCGTGCAAACAGGCGGCGCAGGGGCAGGTCGTTTTCGATCGCGGCATCACGAAAACCGCTGATGGTCATTTCGGCTATCCACCACAAACGCCGCAAGGAATGGCGGCCAACGCGGCGGTGCATGGTCTGGCAAACCGCAATCAGCGGGCTGAGCAGATCATGCTTGGATTGCTCTTTCAGCCAGCCCAGCAGGGCAGTCTGGTATTGACTGCGCAGTCGGCGGGCAAAAGCCTGAAATTCGTTAACGCCGAGGGCGTTGGCTTCGCTGCCACCCAGTTCGCTAATCATCACATCCAGTTTGGGTGCAAACAGGCTGCCTTCGGACAGCAGGGTTTCGTCGTAAGTGGCACGCAGCTCATTCAGCGTTGGCAGCAGCAAAACGGGCAGATCATCGTGCCCGGCCTGCAGGCGGTCGAGGTAAGAGGGCAGTACGATTATGGCATCGGTCAGCGCTGCCAGGGAATCACCCAGGCTGGCATTGCCACCGTGCAGCATGTGGCCGCCCACCGCGATCATCTCGTCGGTTAACAAACTGGCACCGTGCTGTTGCATGGTCAGGAAGGTGAGGTTCAACTGTTCCAGCTTGTCCTGTACGATTTTGAGCGAATCGCGTTGTTGCGGATCCTCAGCGTAATCCTCCAAGTTGTCGCGAATGACTGCCAATACATCGTCCAGATCCTGCCGGACCCAGCGGATGGCCACACTGGCATTGGTGCCTTCTAACATCATCCCGAAATCATCCTTCTATGCTCCCCGCGCAGCCGGCCGAAGGCCGTCTACACCTGCTCCCGCAAAGGCAATTTGAAGTCAGCCACCGATTCACGCAATTGACGCACCAGATTGGCCAGTGTGCCCATCGAACGGGCGGTGTTATTGGTACCCTCTGAAGTCTGGATGGAGATGTCGCGGATTTCGTTCATCCGCTCGGCCACGGCGGTAGCCGTCTTGGATTGTTCCTGCGACACCTTGGAGTTCTCGGCAATCAACCGCGCCAGGTCATTGGAAACCGATTCAATCCGGCCCAGCGCTTCGCCCGCATCCTCGGCCTTTTTGGCGCCACTGACCACTTCCGAAGTGGTGGCTTCCATCGATACCACGGCTTCTGCCGTATCGGTCTGGATGTTCTGCACCAACATTTCGATGCGGCGCGTGGCGTTAGAAGCGCGCTCCGCGAGGCGCTGAACTTCGTCCGCTACCACGGCAAAACCGCGCCCGGCGCCACCGGCCGAAGCCGACTGGATGGCGGCATTCAAAGCCAGGATATTGGTCTGTTCGGCAATGCCATTGATCAGTTCGACGATGTCGCCGATTTCCTGCGAGGATTCACCCAGGCGCTTGATGCGCTTCGAGGTTTTCTGGATCTGGTCGCGAATGGTATCCATGCCACTGATGGTCTGCTGCACCATGCGGGCGCCATTATTGGCGATTTCCACTGAACGCTCGGCTACTTCGGAGGATTCGCTGGAACGTTCGGCCATGATGTCGAGCTTTTGCGCCATGTCGTTAACCGTTTCCGTTACGGCACGGATCTGCTCAGCCTGGCGACCAGAAGCTTCCGCCAGCTTGCTGGTGGTGCTCATGGTTTCCTGGGCTGATTCCGCCACGGTCTGGGCGGTCATATTGATGCCGGTCACCAGTCCGCGCAGCTGCTCGACGGCAAAATTCACCGAATCAGCAATAGCGCCGGTCATGTCGTCGGTAACCGTGGCGTGTACCGTCAGATCGCCATCAGCCAGAGATTCCATTTCATCCAGCAAGCGCATGATGGCCTGCTGGTTGCGCTGGTTCTGGCGCCCCGCTTCCGCCGCACGGTGGCGCTCTGCTGTTAAAAAGGAACGCACCAGCCAACTGATCAAGGCCAGCATCATGACCAGCGCCAGAGAGCCCGACCACAAAGATGGCCAAAGGCGGTTGTCGGATTGCCGCTGCACGGTTTCAGACAGCAACTTGGCCTGGTCGAACATGTCCTTGCTGTCGAGGAATATACCATCTGCTGCGGCGCGAACTTCCAGCAGGTCAGCAGAAGCGGACAGGATGTATTCAATTTGTGGCTGTGCTGCCTGGAACAACTCACGCACCTGGCCCAGATCATTGAGCGCTGCGGCATTGCGCACCTGGGTAACGCCCACGGCTTTGCTACCGAGCAGCAGGGCATTGAGCATGGATTCAAAGGATTTGACTTCCCGCGCGAAATTTTCGGCAGCAGCCGGGCCGTTGCCACCGCGTAACATGTCTTTCAAATGCCGCAGGATGCGGTCGGACAGCACCAACTGGCGGGAGGCGACAAAGATCTGCGCGCTGGGTGCACCAGCCTGGGTCAGGGTGCGTACCGCTTCATCCGTCAGGCTCTGGATTTTCGGCAGCACATCCATGAACGCAGTGCTGGCCTTGGCCAACTCCAGAATCAGTTGCTCGCGTTCGATGATGATGTGCGAATTCTGATCCATACGTTGCCAGGTAGCGCTGAGTGAATCCAGCGGACTGGCCATGGCTGAAGGCAGTGGCGGCAGGGCGCTGGTTTCATCACCCTCTTTCAGCGAAGCCATGGCGTAGGAGATGTCACTGCGTGCATCGCCCAGCTCGAAAAAGGCCATGAAGGCACCTTCCGCAGCCTCTGCCCCCGACTTGGCCATTTGCTGCGACAACACCTGCACATTGGTTGAATGGCTGATCCAGGCCTGTTCGTTGCGGCTGTCGCGGGTAATCAGGTAGAAAGTGACAGCAATAAATGCCAGCAATATCACCAGCAGCCCTACCATCAGATACATGCTCTTGGAGCGCTGCTGCACCGGCCCAACCGCATCAGGCCCACTCGCATGAGAGCGACCCCGCTCCGGCTTCAGGAAATAGCCTTGCTGTGTAGCTGCCTGTGACTTCTTGTTCATTAGTTTAGATTGCGGCACCATTTAAAAACTCCTGCGAGTTAAAAAGTTTGTCCAACTCCAACTCGTGCCATTCTTCTTTGCCCACCTGGTGCTTTCTGCATATCAGGTCCCCCAGCGAAGATTTTCCGGATAATTCTGAATCGCTGGCTTCGCCCTCAACAAAATGACGCTGACCAAACACCTCGTCGATCAGCAGGCCTACTGGCGCTTTTTGCAAACTGGCAGAGAGCAAGCGGCTTTGGGTGGTAACGGACGTTTGCGTCCCATTCAGGAACCAGGCCAAATCGATAACCGTCATCAAAGAACCGCGCACATTGGCCAAACCCAAGATCCACGGCTTGGCGCCGGGAACCGGTGTGGCCACTGGCGGGGTGAGAATTTCCTGGATGCGCTCAATATTGCAGGCCAGGCGAGAATCGCCCAGTCGAAACGTAACACCGCTCCACTCGTGTGAGAGCCTGCGGCTGCTGCTGCCTGGCTGGAAGCTCTCTCCGCGCCGGGCATATTCCTGCAGCTTGAGAAAAGCCGCTCTGTTGGTATTGGTGGTCATTTGTCCCTTCAACTTCCCTGTTCACGGACCTGAAACCTTCAGTTACACGCGTGCTGAGTCACGGCTCCCAGTAATTCTTCTTTGGTAAAAGGCTTGGTCAGGTACAGATCTGAACCCACCACGCGTCCACGTGCCTGATCAAACAAACCATCTTTACTGGTAAGCATGATGACCGGCGTGGAACGGTACTGGGAGTTGTTCTTGATAATGGCGCAGGTCTGATAACCATCCAGTCGCGGCATCATGATGTCGACGAAAATCAGGTCCGGGTTATGCCGGGCCACTTTGGAAAGCGCCTCGAAGCCGTTCTCTGCAGTTACAACTTCGTGACCTTCGGTAGCCAACATGCTTTCTGCGGAACGCCGTATGGTGGCGCTGTCATCGACCACGAGAATTCGCAAACCAGACGATGCTGATTTGCCGTTGAGTTTGGCGGCACTGCCATTGGTGTGTTCTTTGCTCATAAATCCATCCCTGGTTTCCCACGACTAGCTTAGTGTTGCGGTGGCCTGTCCTTGCCACTCCGTTTCTGAGCACTTCCCCGCCCCGGTTTAGTGGCCACTTTAAGGGTCACTTTTGTCGACGGGGAATCCATACTACCACTTTCCTTGCCAGAATCCAGTACTTACAACAGCTTATGAATTAATGCTGATAAATCGCCTTGCGCATACATTTGCAGCATCAGAAGCAGACCTCGGGCTGGCAACGGACGGCCTTACTGTCGATAATAGGGTGGCAGCAGAATTTGAATTGCAGATTTGGGACAGCGCGCAAGGATGACAACATGGCAGTAAAACAGGCAGATGCAGGGAGCATGCTCCACACCGGCCCCCACACCGCCTTCCACACCGGCGTGGTGATGGACCCAATCGCCGCTATCAAGAGTTACAAAGACTCCACTTTTGCCATGATGCTGGAAGCACAGCGACGCGGCCATGTGCTTTGGTACATGGAGCAATCTGATCTGAGCGTGGCGGAAGGCGTGGCCATGGCCAACATGCGGCGGGTGGAACTGCGCGACCAGAAACAGGACTGGTTCACGCTGGGCGAAACCGAGCAGCGCGAATTGGCATCACTGGATATTCTGCTGATGCGCAAAGACCCGCCTTTCGACATGGCCTACGTTTACACCACTTATATACTGGATCTGGCAGAACGTGCTGGAGTGTTGGTCGTAAACCGGCCGCAGGCTTTGCGCGATGCCAATGAAAAATGTTTCATTACCCTGTTTCCGCAATGCTGCGTGCCGACCCACATCACCCAGAGTTCAGCCGACATTCGCGCATTCATTAAAACGCATGGCCTGGCCATCGTTAAGCCGCTGGATGGTATGGGTGGCGATTCCATATTCCAGGCGCGGCCCGATGACCCTAACCTCAACGTCATCCTTGAAACCATTACCCGCGGAGACCGTGAGATGGTGATGGTGCAGCGTTACATTCCGGAAATTGTTGCTGGCGACAAGCGCATCCTGGTGGTTGATGGTGTGGCGCAGGATTTCGCTCTGGCCCGCATTCCCGGTGGTGGCGATTTTCGCGGCAACCTGGCCAAGGGAGGCCGGGGTGAAGGCGTAGCCCTGAGTGACCGCGACCGCTGGATCTGCGAACAGGTCAGCCCGGAATTACGTCGCCGCGGGATTTTGTTTGCCGGCCTGGATGTGATCGGTGATTATTTGACTGAAATCAACGTCACCAGCCCGACCTGCATACGTGAACTGGACGCGCAGTTTGGTCTCAATATTGCCGGCTCATTGTTTGATGCGCTGGAAGCCCGCGTGAGCAAAAAGGCTGTATGAGATACGCCCGATCAGGCCGCCGGCCCTGGCATGAAGACCGCTTCATGCTGTTCCTGGTGCTGGCACTCGGTATACACGCTGTGCTGCTGATTGGCGTGCAATTCGGCATCAGCCTGAACCCGGCGCCGCGGCTGGCCGATACCCTGGACGTGGTACTGGTGCGCTGGCGTTCAGAGAAGGAACCGGACAAGGCTGATTTCCTGGCTCAGGCCAATCAGCAGGGTGGTGGTGAATCGACCGAGATGCAGCGACCTTCGCGGCCGGTCAGCGGCGAAATGCCGGTGCAGGATAGCGGCCAGGATCCAATCCAAAGCGAGCAGGAAATACCGCAAACCACCACGCCCGAGCGCGAGGTCATTGTGGTTGAAAGCCAACAGGCAGCGCCGCTCGAGCTTAATCTGATGGAGCAACCGGACAGCGAAGTGCCCAGCGCAGCCCGCTTGATGCAACAAAGTATGACCATGGCCAGCCTGCAGCCGCAGGTCAGTCGCGAGCAACAACTGGATTCCAAGCTGCCACGCCGTAAAGTGATTTCGGCCAACACCAAGGAATACGAGTTCGCCAGTTATATGAGTGCCTGGGTAGCCAAAGTGGAGCGCGTCGGCAATCTCAACTACCCGCTGGAGCTGCGGGAGAAAAAGCTGCACGGCAATTTGGTGTTGTCGGTCGGTATTTATCCGGATGGATCCATCGAGGTCATCGAAGTCAAACGCAGTTCTGGCACCCCGGCGGTAGACAAAGCAGCGGTAGATATTGTGACCCTGGCGGCGCCTTATTCAGCCTTGCCCGAAAACATCCGCGAACAAGTGGATATTCTGCACATCACCCGCACCTGGCGATTTGGTTCACGCTTTGGGGCTGATTGACGTTCAGCTTTTACTGTTGGCCAGTTTCAATTCCACGGTATTACCATCCGGATCCTGAATGTAAATCGAGCGGCCAAAGCCGTTGGCCCCGTAGCGCTTGGCAAACTCGCTGGCTGAAACTTTCTGGCTGGCCAGCCAGTCCAGCAGCAGTGCTTCGTCCAGCGCATCAATTTCCAGGCAGAAATGGTCGAGGTTGTGGCCGCTTTCAGCCGGTGCGGGGCCACCCATGCGGCCGAGCTCGCTGTCAACCTCTACCAGATCGATCAGGGAGAAACCGGCCCGTAACTGGACCAGTCCGACTTCAGGCGATAATTCCCGTTCCACCTCACAACCCAGAACCTGTTGGTAAAAAGACAGCATCGTGGCCATGTGTTCCGTGCGCAGTACCACATGGTCTATGCCGTGTATTTTGGTGGGGTTGGCTTTCACTTTTCGTTTCAGGTCTCTGCTGGCCCTATCCATTTGCGCACCTGTGGCGGCTGATAATTATTGAACCGGTCCAACAGCGCTGCTGGCTGCTTTTCCATGATGATCATGGGCTTGTATTCTTCACGCACAAAGCGTTCGTCCATGGCGTGTTGCAGAAACATGGCGAGATGATCGTAGTACCCGGCAATATTCAGCAGGCCACACGGTTTGTTATGAATGCCCAATTGCGCCCAGGTGAGTATTTCAAATATTTCTTCAACGGTGCCCCAGCCACCCGGTAGGGCAACAAAGCCATCGGCCAGCTCCGCCATCATGGCTTTGCGTTCGTGCATGGAAGTCACCACGATCAGCTCAGACAGTTGGGTGTGTGCCACTTCGCGGGTGGCCAGGCTCTGAGGGATCACGCCAATGGCTTCACCGCCGTTTGCCAATACGGCATCGGCAACGGCGCCCATAACTCCAATGCCGGCGCCACCATAAACCAGGGCAATGTCGCGCTGCACCAACTCACGGCCCAGATCAGCAGCAGCCTCGCGATAAATGGGTTGGCGACCGGGGTTAGAGCCGCAATAAACGCACACACGTTTCAAAGCCATTGATCAAACCCCGGCCTGGCCGGCCAGTGTCAGCAGCACGGCCATGCGGGTGTGCAGGCCATTACGCACCTGCCGACGCACCAGCGACTGTGGTCCATCGGCCACCGCTGAGGCAATTTCAACACCACGGTTCATCGGCCCGGGATGCAACACGCGCGCACCAAGCGCGGCGAGCTGCATGCGCTCTTCGGTCAGGCCCCAGGCTTTGTGGTAGTCCTCGGCAGCGGGAATGGCCAGGCCAAAAATCCTTTCTTTCTGGATGCGCAACATCATGACCACGTCGGCACCACTGAGTGCCTCATCGAAACTCTCATAGATTTTTATTTCATTGGCTTTGGCATTGTTTGCCAACTGCTGTCGCGGCAGGAACTCGGCAGGGCCTGCCAGGCGCAATTCAGCCACGCCCAGGCGCGGCAACAGCGCCAGGCAGGAACGTGCCACGCGGGAGTGTTTGATGTCTCCAGCCAGCACCACCTTGAGCTTGCTCAGATCACCAAAATGCTGTTTCAGCGTTACCGCATCCAGCAAGGCCTGGGTGGGGTGGGCGCCGGTGCCGTCACCGGCATTGATTACGTGTGTGCCCTTCAGGGCCCGATCGGCCAACTGCTGCGCCGTGCCTTCAACCGCATGACGTATCACCAGGAAATCCGGATGCATGGCTTGCAAGGCATCGTAGGTGTCTTCCAGCGATTCGCCTTTTTCCACCGAGCTGCCCTGGGCGGCAATGTTCACCACCTGAATACCCAGGCGCAGGGCAGCGGTTTCAAAGGAAACGCGCGTGCGCGTGCTGGGCTCACAAAACAGGTTGATCAGCAATTGTCCCGCCAGGCGGTGGTAATAGCGCTGTGGCTGATCGGCGATGGCCAGGGCCAGTTCAATTAACTTTTCCAGTTGGACATCGGTTAAGGCATCGGTATGGGTAAAGTGAATGAGGCGTTCTGACATGGTGCTTCTGGCAGCCTTGGGTTCATGACCCCGTTGCGACGGAATTCGCAGGCAGTGATTGTAACCAGTTTTGCAGGATCAGTTGGGCGGCTACTGAATCCAGTTGTTTGGCATCCTTGCGCCGGGCCAGGCCGCTGGCACGTAATTCAACGAATCGTTGTTCCGCTGCCTGTGAGCTGAAACGCTCGTCATAGTAAATGCAGGGCCTGGCAAAGCGTTCTTCAAGTTGCGCACCAAAGCGGCGCGCCAGACGAGACATTTCGGTTTCGTTGCCATCCAGATCCAAGGGCAAACCGATCAGGAACTGGCTGGGTTTCCAATCTTTAACCAATCGGCTGATGGTGGCCCAGTCCGGCGCCTGACCACTATTCTGACCATTGCTGACGGTTTCCAGGCTGCTGGCCGTGCGGGTCGTGGCCTGGCCTATCGCTGTGCCGATGCGGCGCAGGCCAAAATCAAAACACAGAACGTAACCTTGTGGAATGGCATGCGGAATGGCTTGCGGAATTGCTTGTGGAATTGGATTCGGGTTGGCGGGCTCAGGTTTGCCCGTCGGGGGCCCAGGTTTGCCCGTCGGGGCCTCAGGCATGCCCACCGGCACCGTGTAGCCGGTCTATCTTGATGCCGAGGCGATCCAGCGCTCCTTCGAAGCGATTGGGAAAAGGCATGTCGAAAACAATGCCGGTGTCAGCCGCAACCGACAGCCAGGCGTTCTCTCGCAGCTCACCTTCCAGTTGACCGCCACCCCAACCGGCATAACCGAGTGCGACGACAAATTTTTCCGGCCCGCCTCCAACTGCTATAGCGGCCAACACATCACGTGAGGTGGTAACCATGATTTCTGGCGAAACCGCCATACTGGATTCATAGCCCTCCACCGGAGAGTGCAGCACGAAGCCGCGATCGGGTGCTACCGGGCCGCCTTCCAGTACCGGCATGGTGCGGATGACATCATTTTCACAATCGATATGCAGCTGGGCCAGTATTTCGCCTAGCGAAAACTCGGATTGACGGTTGATGGTGATGCCAATGGCGCCTTCTTCGTTGTGCTGGCACAGCAAAGTGACACTGCCGGCGAAGTTGTTGTCCGTCATGTTCGGCATGGCAATCAACATTTGTTGAGCCAGATAACCGCTGATGACCTTGGTTTTTTCCATGTCCATGAGCTCCAGATTGGGCTGTAGGCAGTGACTTTTCAAGCCTGTTGGGCCGAGAAAGACATTCCGCGCCGCAGCGCAGCAACTTGTCTTGCTTGCTACAATATCACTCCTTTCGAAACCGGCAAGAGCGCCAGCATGTTTTTTGGCTTTTTTTGAAAATCTTGAACAAGAAAACCGAAAGTTTGAACACCACCAGCCTGCAAGTAGCCCTGCAAAAGGGCCGGGCAAGGGCAGTACGCAGTTTTGTACTGCGTGGCGGGCGCCTGACCGATGGCCAGCAGCGTGCCATGGATGAGTTACTGCCGCGTTACAGCGTTGGCACATCTGCTACGAGTCTGGATTTTGCTGAGTTGTTTGGCAACCGCCGACCGGTGACACTTGAAATCGGTTTTGGCAACGGCGATGCCACCTGGCAGATGGCACAAAAGCATCCCTTGGAGAACTACATTGGTGTGGAAGTACACCAACCCGGCGTGGGGCATTTGCTGCTCAAGCTGGAAGAGCACGGTATAGACAATGTGCGCATCGCCTGTGAAGACGGGGTGGAATTCCTGCGGAACCGGATTGCGGATAAGAGCCTGGATGGCTTCCGCCTGTATTTTCCCGACCCATGGCCTAAAAAGCGCCACCACAAGCGTCGCATTATCCAGCCCGCATTCGTGAACCTGCTGGCGGAGAAAATGGCCGCTGGTGGCATCGTTCACCTGGCCACGGATTGGCACAACTATGCCGAGCACATGCTGGAAGTGTTGCAGCAGAATCCGGCTTTCGAAAATCTTTCGGAAACGAATGAATATTGCATCAGGCCTGCCTGGCGACCGTTGACCAAATACGAAAAGCGCGGGCAACGGCTGGGGCATGGTGTTTATGACCTGCTGTTCCTGCGCCGCAGTTGACCGGTTCAGCGGCATGGCTCAGCCGCATAGCTCAGCCGCATAGCTTCATAACTGCCTGCAGGTTAGGATAGGAGACGTGGCAGGGTTGGGGAATTATTCAGGCATGGAATGCAGGCAGTCATGAGAGAGAAGGTTTAACGTTGGATACTGGCCTGACTCTGAACGCCGACATGGTGCTGGTATTGCTGGTGCTCAGTGCTACCATAGGCCTGTTTGTTTCCGAACTGGTACGGGTAGACGTCGCCGCTATCATGGTAATGGTCACCATCGGTGTATTGGGGCTGGTTCCAGCCACAGACCTGTTCAACGGTTTTGCATCAAACGCGGTACTGTCCATCATTGCGGTGATGATCCTGGGAGCCGGGCTGGACCGAACCGGGGTGATGGGCGTGGTGGCGGCCTGGATACTCAAAGTCGGTGGCAAAACATCCAGTCGTATTATCCCGCTGGTATCCGGCACGGTGGGCTTGATATCCGGCTTTATGCAGAATGTAGGCGCCACAGCCCTGTTCATGCCGGTTGTGTCACGCATTTCCACAAGGACGAAGATTCCGCTTGCCGAATTGCTTATGCCCATGGGCTTTTGCGCCATCCTCGGTGGCACATTGACCATGGTGGGTTCTTCGCCATTGATCCTGTTGAACGATCTGATCCACAACGCCAACCAATCGCTGCCACCCGGGGCGCAAACCATCCCCAACCTGCACTTGTTTGATGTCACACCCATAGGCCTGGTCTTGCTCAGTTGCGGCATCATTTATTTCCTGGTGCTGGGCCGGTTCCTGTTACCAAAAAACAGCGATAAGTCGGTGGGTTCACCAGCCCGTACCGAAACTTATTTCGCTGATGTTTATGGCATCAAGGGCGATCTCTTCGAATTGCTGGTCACGGTTGACAGTCCCTTGGTCGGTATGAAAATCTCCGCTGCGGAAAAGCTCGACGGCGCACCCATGATGCTGGCGATACGCAATACCGAAGAGCCGCGCTTGGCTCCGCCGTCCGATGAAATGATCTGGGTGGGCACTATTCTGGGTGTGATGGGCACGCGCGAAATCGTTGGGCGTTTCGCCCTGGATAACCAATGTCGCGTGCAGCCGCGACTGCGGACTTTTGGCGGTTTGTTCAATCCCAGTCGTGCAGGTATTTCCGAAGTAGTATTGCCGCCAGGATCGCGCCTGATTGGCCAAACCATCAACCAGGCGCGCTTGCGCAAGCGTTATGGCATCAGCGTTCTGGCCATTAACAGGCGGGGCGAAATCCTCTCGCGGGGTATTCGTGATCTGGAGTTGGAAATTGGCGATTGCCTGGTGTCACACAGCACCTGGCAGGATTTATCTGCCGTCAGTCGCGAACGCGATTTCATCGTAGCGACCGAAATTCCCAAGGAAGAACAACGCTCGCACAAGGTGGGCTATGCCCTGGTGTTTTTCTCGATTTCCATTCTGATGATTCTGTTCACCGACTATCGGCTGTCCATTTCCCTGTTGGTAGGCGCCTTGGGCATGGTGCTGGCCGGCGTGCTCAGCATGGACGAGGCTTATAACGCTGTCAGTTGGAAAACGGTGTTTTTGCTGGCCAGCCTGATTCCGCTGGGCCAGGCCATGGAACGTACCGGTACGGCAGCCTGGATTGCCCAGGAAATCATGGCCATGCTGGGCGATGTGCCACCGCTTGCGGTGGAAATTGCATTGGCTCTGTTGACGACGCTGTTCAGCCTGGTGATGACCAATGTGGGTGCGACCACCATTCTGGTGCCGATTGCGGTGAGCATTGCCCTGGCCACCGGGGCTAGTCCGCTGATGTACGCCTTGATTGTCGCATTATCGGCTTCCAACGCATTCATCCTGCCTACCCATCAGGTCAATGCGTTGATCATGGGGCCGGGTGGTTATCGCGTGGCGGATTTCCTGCGGGTTGGCAGTGTCATGAGCGTGATTTTTATCGTGGCCATGTTGATCATGGTCAATCTGCTGTTCGGCAGCAATTAATCTGAACCAGTCCTATTGGGCAATAGCCAAATCATCCAGCAGTACATTTCCGTCTTCAATGTGCAGCTCTATTTTACGTAAGGAAGCTCCCTGGCAAGGCCCCTGCAGACATTCGCCATCAGCCACATCGAACAAGGCGCCATGATGCGGGCAGACCAGCCGTCCTGCAGGATCAAACAGAAACCGGTCTGGTGCAAAATTCAGATTCCGACCCTGGTGTGGGCAAACGTTGTGATAGCCGACGACTTCGCCAGCGCGCTGAAACAGCATCAGGTAACAGCGTTTACCCTCGTTTTCTGTCATGACTTCCTTGCCTTCCGCGCTCACTTCCGCAAGCGGGCAGAGTATTGCCGGCATTGATATGCTGCTCCTTTGACCCAATTTCCCGTTGTAACCATGAGATATTACCTCAGCCAATCACCTGCCAACCCGTTGACACGAATTGTAGCCGCTGTTGTGGCAACGATCTGTCTGGTGGGTGCATTCTTTTTTGGCCTGGTGATACTGGCAGTGATCGCCGTGTTTATCGCCGGTCTGAGTCTGGTTTTCTGGCTGCGCGCCTGGTGGTTACGCCGCAATTCACCGTCTCCTATGGCCCAGCCGGATACCCATCAAGCTGGCCATCAACGAGGTGGCCAGGGGCAGGAAATCATCGAAGGAGAGTACACGGTTATCTCCGAACGGCGCGACTGAATCCATCAGCGGCGTTGAAATTCTTTCAGGCAGGTATAGACTGAGGGTGTGCTCCGCTCTCGGGATGAATTGCCATGTCTATGATCAGAGATATTCTGGGCCGCAAGGGAAAGACGGTCCTGACCAGTAAAAGCACGGCTTCGGTATTGGAGGCCATCACCCTCATGTCCCAAGCTAATATTGGCGCCCTGGTCATTCAGGATGGTGATCAGCCATGCGGAATATTCACTGAGCGCGACTATCTGCGGAAAATTGCTTTAAAAGGCCGTTCCTCATCCAATACGCCCTTGTGCGATGTGATGTCGTTTCCGCTGATTACCGTTGCCGCCACGGATTCGCCGGATACCGCCATGGAGATCATGACTACCTGCCGCTGTCGTCATTTGATTGTGACCGAAGGTGAAAAGATGGTGGGGATTGTTTCAGTCGGCGACCTGGTCAAGCATATGTTGCAGGAAAAAGAAACCGAAGTTGAACATCTGGCGCAGTACATCGCTGGTTCGTACTGAGCGTCCCTGGTAATTTCCGGCAGTAGTTTCTGTCAGCCTTTCTGCTCTGGCTCGCTCCAGTTTTCTTTCGTGGCTTCTTGCGTGGTTTCTTTCGCGTCATCTTGCATGGCTTTTTGAATGGCGGCTCGCGCTTCGGCTTCGCTTTGCCCCTTTTTGTATTGATCCATTACCACCGCTTCTACCCGGTCCAGCAAGGTATCCAGCGAACCACCCGGATGGTTTCGGCGCAAGGGCGGCTGATGGCCGAACAGGTTGATCCAGCGCTCGCTGCGGCGACCCAGTTTTATCACCCGCTGAAATTCTTCAGCAGCATCTGCCCCGCCCCGCACCAGACCTACTGCGGCGGCTAATAGCGACAAGGGAATCAACAGGGCATCGCGCAAGCCATCCGCCAGGAGTTTGAATTGCAGGATGGCAGTATTGCGCAACAGTTCGATTCTTGGGTTTGGGCTTTCTTCATTCATGATTTTCTGGTCGGGTGAGTGATTCTCATAACGTTACTTTGGGTGAATCGGTGTCTTGTAGCAACTTTGTCTTTTTTATTTGCATGTTCTGGGGCTAATCTATATTGGCCCCGGTTGGCACATCGTCATTCAGGGAGAGTGATCGTCATGGAAAACGAAACAGAGTTGAGCAGCCTCGTCAGAACGAACCCACAACACTAAATCAGGAGGTAGGAATATGCATACACTAATCGCGCGAGGCTGTGGCGTACTCGCTGTGCTCATCCTGGTTTCATGTTCAAAGCCTGCAAATGAAGCAGCAGTGAGCCAGGCAGATTCAGCGCCTGGAGCTGAGACAACTTTGCCAGCCAGTGTTGAACCCGCGCAGGTGTTCGATGCAGCAGCAGCCCGTTACACCGGATTTGAGGAAATTGCTGAACTGGTCCAACTGGAGCAGGGAAAGTGGGAGGGTGCCCCGTGGATTGAGGGTGCTGCAGCCAGGCTCCAGATTATCCTGCTGGATGGTGTCGAAACCATTGGTGACCTCAATGGGGACGGCAGCATGGAAAGCGCTGTATTACTGAACCTGGCCATGGGCGGCAGCGGGCAACTCCTGTACCTGGCTGCAATTCCCTCTGATGCTGACAGTAACTCTGTGATATCCGTCACCCTGGTCGGCGATCGGGTTCAGGTCAGGGACGTCAAAATCAGTAATGGCCGCTTATTACTTGATGTGCTTCAGGCAGGGCCTGGCGATGCCATGTGTTGCCCCGGCGAGTTGGCAACGCGTGCCTGGGAAATGAGCGGGGTGGGGGAGTTGCTGGAAGTCGCCTCAGGTGCTGAGTCACAACGTTTTGCGGTTGCCAGGCTTGCGAGCAGTGAGTGGGTGTTGGACCGTTGGTCGAGGGACGAGCTGGCTGAAAACACCGCAGTCAGCCTGTCTTTTTCTGAAAACGGTATTGCCGGGTCTTCAGGGTGCAATCGTTACAATGCTTCAATCAGTGATGGGGAGTCGCCAGGCGAAGTGTCAGTGGGCCCGGTTGCTGGAACCCGAATGGCATGTCCGGAAGAACCAATGGCTGTCGAAGCACGCTACCTTCAGGCTCTTTCAGCGGTTAACAAGCTGAGTTTCATCAAAGGCCAGTTGCTCTTGACCTCTGTCGGTAAGGCCGGCATCAGTTCTATGTATTTCGATCTCAAAGCCGAAGACTAGTCCCAGGATTGTCGTCTACAGGAAAAAGATTGTGGCCAGCAGGCCCGTGATCGACATGGTGATGGTGTACGGCAATGCCAGAATGACCATGCGTCCGTATCCCAGCCGAATCACCGGAGCCAGGGCCGAAGTCAGCAGGAACAGAAAAGCGGCCTGGCCATTGGGTGTGGCCACCGAAGGAATATTGGTACCGGTATTGATCGCCACCGTCAACAGCTCGAAATGCTCGCGGGTAATGGTTCCGGCATCCAACGCCTGCTTGATTTCGTTGATATACACCGTGGCCACAAACACATTATCGGTGATGGCTGACAGCAAGCCGTTGGCGACGAAGAAAAACGGTACCTGGACTTCGGCACGTAGTGAAAATGCATAATGCACAAGTGGCTGAATCAGGTGCTGGTCATGGATCACTCCAACCACCGCGAAGAACACCACCAGTAAAGCAGTGAACGGCAGAGCTTCTTCGAAAGCATGACCTAACTGGTGCTCGCGGATAATGCCGTTGAAGGCCGTGGCCAGCACAATAACGGACAGACCTATCAAGCCGACCGCTGCCCAGTGAAAAGCCAGCGCAACGATCAGGAATACAGCGATCATGCCCTGCACTACCAGCGCAGCTTTCTGTTGTTTGCTGCGTGAGTTATCGGCACGACGATCATACTCCTCCAGAATTTGCCTGGCCGCTTTCGGCAGCTCGATTCCATAGCTGGCTATTTTGAATTTTTCTACTGTAAAGCAGGTCAGCAATCCCACCGCCAGCACCGGCATGCTGACGGGCGCCATGCGCAAGAAAAATTCCACAAAATTCCAGCCGGCGACTCCACCAATTAGCAGATTCTGGGGCTCGCCCACCAGGGTGATTACGCCGCCCAGTGCCGTACCCACAGCAGCATGCATCATCAGATTGCGCAGAAAGCCGCGGAAACCTTCCAGGTCATTCTGGGTTTCATTGCCTATGCCGCTGTCATCGGCATGGTTGTGATCGGAATCAAAGCCCTTGCCCGAACTGACCTTGTGATAAACCGTATAAAACCCACTGGCAACTGTGATCACAACCGCCGTGACGGTCAATGCGTCCAGAAACGCGGAAAGGAAAGCAGCAGCGAAACAAAAGCCGAGAGAAAGTATCTTCTTGGAGCGCACTCGTATCAGCAGCTTGGTGAATATGTACAGCAGCAGGTCTTTGAGGAAGTAGATGCCGGCGATCATGAAGATCAGCAGCAGCAGCACTTCAAAATTATTGATCGTTTCATGCAGCACGGTCTCCGGCTGGGTCAGACCAAGTAACACCGCCTCAAAGGCCAGCAAGCCGCCTGGTTGCAGCGGATAACATTTCAGTGCCATGGCCAGGCAGAAAATGAATTCAGCTACCAGAGCCCAGCCGACGATAAATGGATCCAGAACCAGCAATAGCAGTGGGTTCAGTACAAGAAAAGCGAGAATGGTGAACTTGTACCAGTGGGGGGTATGCCCCAGGAAGTTGTCCAGGAATGCCTGGCGCAATGAAATTTCAGTCACGATTTATGCCTGTACGTATCATTGGATTACAACGTTGCTTGTTCACGGGCTTGTAAATCCTTGCCGGAATTCCGGCCTCAAACCAGATGTTGAAACACAGACTTCGCAACCTGCGCTGCGAAGCCTGCGCTGTTTCTACTTACAAAATATAAATCGTTGCCAACAGGCCTGTAACCGACATGGTGATGGTATACGGCAATGCCAGAATGACCATGCGCCCGTAACCCAAGCGTATCAGCGGTGCCAGGGCGGAAGTTAACAGGAACAGGAATGCAGCCTGGCCATTCGGTGTGGCGACTGACGGTATGTTGGTGCCGGTATTGATCGCCACCGTCAGGTTTTCAAAATGCTCGCGCGTAATCGCACCACTGTCCAGGGCCTGTTTGATTTCGTTAATGTAAACCGTGGCCACGAAGACATTGTCTGAAATGGCCGATAGCACACCGTTGGCCAGGAAGAGCACCGGAACCTGTGCGTCAATGCCCAGCGTAAAGACGTGATTAATGATGGGCTGGAACAGGTGCTGGTCATGAATTACACCGACGATGGCAAAGAACACGACCAGTAAGGCGGTAAATGGCAGGGCTTCTGAAAAAGCATGGCCTAACTGGTGCTCCCTGATCACACCGGTAAAGGCGGTCGACAGCACGATGACGGCCAGACCGATTAAGCCTACTTCCGCCCAATGGAAGGCCAGGGCTAATACCAGGAAGAAGGCGACTGCCGCCTGGGTGATGATGGCAGCTCGTTGCTTGGGCGTGCGCCGGTTGTCCTCCAGCCGATCGTGTTCTTCCAGTATGCGCCTGGCCGCTATAGGCATCTGCGCACCGTAACCCAGAATCTTGAATTTCTCCACCGCCACGCAGGTCAACATGCCGACTACGAATACCGGCAAACTAACCGGCGCCATGCGCACGAAAAACTCAGTGAATTGCCAGCCAACGATCTGGCCAATCAACAGGTTTTGCGGTTCTCCCACCAGTGTCGTCACACCGCCCAGGGCTGTGCCTACTGCACCATGCATCATCAGGTTACGCAAAAAAGCGCGAAAGCCTTCCAGGTCGTCGCGGGTTTCGTGGCCAATGCCGCTGTCGTCGGCATTATCATGATCCGAGTCAAAACCCTTACCGGAGGTGACTTTATGGTAAACGGTATAAAAGCCAGTAGCCACGGTGATGATCACCGCGGTTACCGTCAGTGCATCAAGGAAAGCAGACAGCATTGCGGAGACAAAGCAGAAAATTAGTGACAGAGCCGTTTTGGATTTGACCCGTATCAGGATCTTGGTGAACAGGTAGAGCAGCATATCTTTAAGGAAAAAGATGCCTGCCACCATGAAGATCAACAAAAGAATGACCGGGAAATTGGTCGCAGTTTCATGGTAAACGGTTTCGGGCGAGGTCATGCCCATCAAAACGGCTTCAAACGCCAACAGGCCACCGGGTTGCAGCGGATAGCATTTCAAAGCCATGGCCAGGCAGAAAATGAATTCTGCCACGATCACCCAACCGGTAATGAAATCACCCACGGTCCACATCAGGATGGGATTTATGATGAGGAACAGCAGTATGGTTCGTTTGTACCATTCAGAAGCGTGGCCAAGAAAGTTGGCGTGCAGGGCATGGGCGAAAGAATTCGACATTATTAGATCCCGATAAAACTGAAGCAGGGCAAGCATTGTACTGGTTTAATCCGCATTCTTGCCAGCGAGCCCTTGCGGAATCGATTTACACATGGGTTTTGCGTTTAGAGCAGTGCTTGCGTAGAATATATCTCCTTATCCCGATTGAAAGATATATAAGAGGCCAGAGCCAAATGAGCAGTTTCCTGTTTACCTCGGAGTCGGTGTCAGAAGGACATCCTGATAAAGTGGCTGATCAAATCTCAGACGCTATCCTGGATGCCATTCTCACGCAGGATCCCAAAGCGCGTGTAGCGTGCGAAACCTTTGTGAAAACCGGTGTGGCAATTGTCGGCGGTGAAATCACCACCAGTGCCTGGGTTGACCTGGAGAAGCTGATACGCGAAGTCATCGTTGATATCGGCTACGACTCTTCCGAAGTCGGCTTTGATGGCCGTACCTGTGGCGTGATCAATATCATTGGCAAGCAATCGATGGACATCAACCAGGGTGTGGATCGTGAGCGCCCGGAAGACCAGGGCGCCGGCGACCAGGGCCTGATGTTTGGTTATGCCACCAATGAAACCGATGTGCTGATGCCGGCGCCGATTTATTTTGCCCATGAGCTGGTCAAACGCCAGGCCATGGTGCGCCGCACCACCGATGACGGTCGGCGCCATTTGCGCCCCGATGCCAAGAGCCAGGTGACCTTCCGTTACGAAGACGGCAAACCTGCGGGTATCGATGCGGTGGTTCTCTCTACCCAACATCATGGCGATACCTCGCAAAAAGTTTTGCGCGAACTGGTGATGGAAGAAATCATCAAGCCGGTGCTGCCGCAAGCTTGGCTGGACGGCAATACCAAGTACCACATCAACCCCACCGGCAAATTCGTGATTGGCGGCCCGGTGGGCGATGCCGGCCTGACCGGTCGCAAGATTATCGTTGATACCTACGGTGGTATGGCGCGTCATGGTGGCGGTGCCTTTTCCGGCAAGGATCCTTCCAAGGTCGATCGCTCGGCAGCTTATGCCGCCCGTTATGTGGCCAAGAACCTCGTGGCCGCTGGATTGGCAGACCGGGTTGAGATCCAGGTTTCCTATGCCATTGGCGTGGCTGAGCCCACCTCGGTCAGCGTGGATACTTTCGGCACTGAGAAAGTACCCGTAAGCAAGATAGAGCAACTGGTGCGGCAGGAATTTGATCTGCGGCCCTACGGAATTATCACCATGCTGGACCTGATCAAGCCCATTTATCGCCCCTTGGCTGCGTATGGGCATATGGGTCGTGAAGACCTGGATGTCAGTTGGGAAAAAACCGATCGGGCCGACAAGCTGCGCGCAGCTGCGGGGCTGTAACCAGGGCCTGTAAACAAACTTATCGCTGCAGGCCGAGGAGCGTTGCGACCCCGCCTTTTTTTGGCAAGGGGCCAGGCTCGGCAGGTGGCGTGACACGAAACCGCGCTCCATCTGATATTTGGAGAAAGAATTGTGAATGCAGTCGTTAAAGATCCAGTATTTAAAGAAATTGTCGAGCAAATCGAGAAACACGATTATTACGTGCGGGATATTTCCCAGGCCGAGTTCGGCCGCAAGGAAATGGCCATTGCCGAAACCGAGATGCCTGGCCTGATGGCCCTGCGCACGGAGTATGGCGATGAGCAGCCGCTGAAAGGCGCCCGCATTGCCGGCAGCCTGCACATGACCATTCAAACGGCCATGCTGATCGACACGCTGGAAGCTCTGGGTGCCGATGTGCGTTGGGCGTCCTGCAATATCTATTCAACCCAGGATCATGCAGCCGCCGCGATTGCTGCCCATGGCACCCCGGTATTTGCTTTCAAGGGTGAGACGCTGGACGAATACTGGGAGTTCACCCATCGCATTTTTGACTGGGGCCATGAGAACGGTAAGGAACAGTTCGCCAACATGATTCTGGATGATGGTGGCGATGCTACCCTGCTGCTGTTCCTGGGCTCCAAGGCCGAATCTGATCCTTCAGTGCTGGATAACCCGGGCAGTGAGGAAGAAGTTTGCTTGTTCAATTCCATTCGTACCCGACTGGCAACAAACCATGGCTGGTACACCAAAGCACTGGCCCAAATCAAAGGCGTAACTGAAGAAACCACCACGGGTGTTAAACGCCTGTATCGCATGGCCCGCGACGGCGAACTGACTTTCCCTGCCATTAACGTGAATGATTCGGTGACCAAGTCCAAGTTCGATAACCTGTACGGTTGCCGTGAATCTCTGGTCGATGGCATTAAACGCGCTACCGATGTAATGATAGCGGGCAAGATTGCGGTGGTTGCCGGTTATGGCGACGTGGGCAAAGGCTGCGCGCAATCGCTCAAGGGTCTGGGTGCCACGGTGTGGGTTACCGAAATCGATCCGATCTGCGCCTTGCAGGCAGCGATGGAAGGTTTCCGTGTGGTGACCATGGATGAAGCCGCGCCCAAGGGTGATATTTTCGTTACGGCCACCGGTAATTACCACGTGATCACGCACGATCACATGGCTGCCATGAAGCATCAGTCCATTGTGTGCAATATCGGTCATTTCGATAACGAAATCGAAGTTGCTGCGGTGAAGAAATACCAGTGGGATAACATCAAGCCACAGGTAGATCACATCATTTTCCCGGACGGCAAGCGCATCATCCTGTTGGCCGAAGGGCGCCTGGTAAATCTCGGTTGCGCAACGGGCCATCCGAGCTTCGTGATGTCCGCCTCTTTCACCAACCAGGTGTTGGCGCAGATCGAGTTGTGGCAGTACCCTGATCGCTATGAGAACCAGGTTTATGTTTTGCCCAAGCATCTGGATGAGCATGTGGCGCGACTGCATTTGCAGCGCATTGGCGCCAACCTGACTGAGCTGAGTGCCGAGCAGGCAGCTTACATCGGTGTTGAAAGTAATGGACCGTATAAGCCCGATCACTATCGTTACTGATCAGGCCTATCGTTCTGAGCAGTGCCTGACGACAGTCAGGCACTTTGCTTCGAGCTGTTAATGGCTTCACCAAAAACAATTGCATCTGCAATTCCGCCGGAAAGACCGCGCTTTTCCTTCGAGTTTTTTCCGCCGCGCAATGCCGAGCAAAAACTCATCCTGGAATCGACCTGGCAAAAACTCGCTGGTCTTAAGCCGCACTATCTGTCGGTGACCTTTGGTGCGGGCGGGTCCACTTTGAACGCCACGCGTGAAACGGTTAACGGGCTGTTGCAGGCATCGGGCGTTCCGGTAGCTCCGCATATTTCCTGTATGGCCAGAAGCCGCGAAATGATTCACGAATTGCTGCAAAGCTATCGTTCCGACGGGGTCAAGCGCCTGGTAGTTTTGCGTGGTGATCGACCGGAAGGCATGACCGGACCTGGGCCGTTTCAATATGCCAATGAGCTGGTTGCTTATATTCGCCAAGAGTTTGCCGATGCCTTTCGCATTGAAGTGGCCTGCTACCCGGAGTTTCATCCCGAGTCAGCGTCGCCCCAATCTGATTTGCAACATTTCTGCCGCAAAGTTGAAGCCGGCGCTGATGCGGCAATCACCCAGTATTTCTACAATGCCGACAGTTATTTCCGCTTTGTCGATGAGTGCGCCCGCATGGGTGTAAACATTCCGGTCACGCCGGGCATTATGCCGATTACCAACTACAAGCAGTTGTCGCGCTTCTCCGAAATGTGCGGTGCAGAGATTCCGCAGTGGATACGCAGGCGGCTGGAAGGTTTTGGTGATGATGGCGCCAGTATCCGCGAGTTCGGCCTGGACGTAGTGCACTCATTGTGTGAGCGGTTGCATGCTGGCGGCGCCCCGGGCTTTCACATCTACACTCTGAATCGCGCCAACGCGACCATGCTGCTGTGGCAGCGGATGGTTACGGGCAGAAAGTGATACCGGATGTCCGGCTATTTCTGTTTCTATCAGTCGAGAAATCGCTGTTCTAGCGGGTAATGCGTTAAAACTTCATGACCTGTTTCGGTAATCAGTACCTGCTCTTCCAGTTTGATCCCTTCTTCGCCATCTGTCTCACCGACGTAGGCCTCAACACAAAGCACCATGCCCGCTTTCAATACGCCTTCAAAAGAGTTGGATTCCCAGTATTCCGGATAGACAATTGACGGATGCTCGTCGCACAGTCCAACACCGTGGTATTTGACGGAATACTGCAGTTCACTGTACTTGGGACCGAGTTGGTGACCTCCGAAAGTGAGATCTCTGGCAGAAAGACCAGGTTTGAGTATCTCCGTGTTTTCCAGAATGTGTTGGTTCGCGATTTGATATAGCTTTTTCAGTTTCGAGGTTGGTTTTCTGTCGCCAGCCAGCCAGGTTCTTGACATGTCGACACAGTAACCATAAACGCCAATCAGGTCTGTATCGAAAGCGACAACATCGCCATCTTGAATGATTCTAGGACCGCACTCGGCCATCCAGGGGTTGGTCCGTTGGCCTGATGACAAGAGGCGTGTTTCGATCCAGTCTCCACCCCTTTTGATGTTTCCAAAATGCAAATAAGCCCAAAGCTCGTTTTCGCTGATGCCTGGTTTAAGGGCATTCGCCATCTCTTGAATCGCAGCCTCGCAGGATGCGACTGCACATCGCATGGCTTTAATTTCATTTTCATTCTTGATTTCGCGCGCGGTTTCCATCAAAGCCATCCCGTCCATTATCTCGATTTTCAATCGATCAAATGCACGGACTCCGTGAATCTCCATCTTGTCAACCGCCAAGCGGCGATTACCCGCACCGTACTGACAGATCAGATCATCAATTTCCGCGGCAAATCCGGCGGCAGCCTCCTCACATCTGCCTCCCTGTGCGAAATAGAAGAAGCTCCTCATATTGCGTACTTCACTTATCAACGGTAAGTGCCGGCTCAAATGTTGGCAGTTGTGAAAATCAAACATAACCACAGGGCCTTCGGTCGCAATAAAGCAGGCTCTCGCCTGATTGTGCGTGATCCAGAGTTGCATGTTTGTGCTATCGGTTGCGTAGCGGTGATTGAGCGGGTCAAACAACAAGATTCCCGCATAGTCACTTTTACGCAATTGTTCCTTCACCCGTTCCAGGCGGTACTCACGCAAGGTCGGTAAATCTGGAACCTGTAAACCTAAGCATGCCCACTCATCAAACGCCATTTCGCTCGGACCGATTTCAATCCGGTCATTTACTTCCGGGGTTCCATCGGGTCGAATGTGAAAGCTGCGCTGTAAATTGCTGACTGGCCGCTTCATCGTTGTATTTCATCCATGCATGAGTGGGCATTTCGTAATTCATTTTGCCAATGATTGGTTCGCGCACGCGGCTACATCATGGTAATTAAATTTGGACATTTAACGTTATATAGAATATTTTACTCCAAATCGTTTATCCGTCAATTCCAAATAGTTGGAATGATGGACATTTAGTGAATCTGTCTGGATGGCACAATAAGTGCAAATCATTGAAGGTAGTTTTGCGATAGGTTTCCCAGTTAGTCTGGAGTGAAGTCATGAACGCAAATAAGCAATTTCCTTGCAAAATAGTCGAACGAGAGAGTGATTTGTGGATTCCGCTAAGCGATGGCATTCGGCTGGCGGCAAAGCTATGGTTGCCAGCAGATGCATCAGATAGCCCAGTGCCCGCTTTACTCGAGTTCCTGCCATACCGTAAGCGCGATTTGACGCGCTTACGTGACGAGCCCATTCATAAATATTTTGCCGAGCACGGCTACGCAAGCATTCGAGTAGATATGCGTGGTTCCGGCGATTCATTTGGTGTGATGCGGGATGAGTATGAATTGCAGGAGCAGGAAGATGGACTAGAGGTCATTGCGTGGCTTGCTGCTCAGGAATGGTGCAGCGGCAGTGTTGGCATGTTTGGCGTTTCCTGGGGCGGGTTCAACGCGCTGCAGATCGCCGCGCGGCGCCCTCCAGCCTTGGGAGCGATCATTGCCTCATGCTTTACCGATGACCGATACGCAGACGACCTGCACTACATGGGCGGATGCCTGCTGGTTGATCAGCTTGATTGGGGCACGCTTTTCCTGTCGATATTACCGATGCCAGGTGATCCTGAAATCATGGGTAACGGCTGGGAAGACAACTGGAAAGAGCGGCTCGAGGTACTCGTTCCACCGGCCGAACTTTGGATGGAGCATCAGACCCGGGATGCCTATTGGAAACATGGATCACTCAGCGAGAACTATGACGATATACAGTGCCCGGTGTTTGCGGTAAGCGGTTGGATCGACGGCTATTCAAACGCCGTGCCGCGCTCTTTGGAGCATTTAAAAGTGCCGCGAATGGGCATTATTGGCGCTCATGCCCACCAATTCGGATTTGAAGACCGGCCACCGGGACCAGCCTGGGGATTTTTGGATGTGGCGATCCGTTGGTGGGATCGCTGGTTGAAGGAACAGGACAACGGTATTACGGAAGAACCGATGCTTCGTGCGTACATGGGCGAAAATATTCCAGCCAAATCATTTTACGAAACGTGCCCGGGCCGTTGGATTGCTGAATCTGTCTGGCCTTCTCCGAGAATCAGCAACCGAACTTTGTATTTGAATGAGGATGGCCTTGAGGATGCTGCTCTCCAAAGCAGGCCATTAGTGCATATACCTGTGCAAACTATTGGCATGAACGCGGGGAAATGGTGTCCTTTTGGCACAGGCGCTGGGGGAGCAGATTGCCCGGGCGATCAGCGCTACGACGATGCGCTTTCGCTAGTTTTTGATACCCCGCTGTTGGAACAACCTTTGGAGGTTGTTGGCGCCCCGGTTGTCACGCTTGATGTGAGTGTGGATCGGCCCAGCGCCTTTGTTTCCGTTCGCTTGAACGACGTAAAACCCGATGGCACGTCCACTCGTGTGAGTTTTGGATTCTTGAATCTGGCGCATAGAGACAGTCATGAGTTCCCGCAAGCGGTGGTTCCTAACAAACGGTACAGGGTACGGGTCCAACTTAATGATCTAGCGTATTCTTTTAAGGTCGGTCATCGCATAAGAATCAGCATTTCAACGGCTTACTTTCCAATGGTGTGGCCATCGCCGGAGCCTGTTACGCTCAAACTATACCCGGGCTTGAGCCAACTTGAATTACCTGTGCGGCCAGCCGGAGATGAAGAACCGGTCATGCATGAATTCCCAAAACCGACGGCGGCCGCATCGCCGCAGATTGAACGGCTGGAAGCGGCGCCCCGAGAAAATTTGATCACCTTGAAACCCAATACATCCTGTATGGAAGTCTATGCTAAACGGGGGGGTGGGTATTGGCGCTATGCCGATAGCGGCATTGAAACTGGTCGAAACATGAGTGAAAGGTTAGTGATCAACCAGGACGATCCCTTGTCTGCTCAAGCAACTTATGTTTTTGAAGCGCGAACAGGTCGCAAAGGCTGGATCGTCGACATCAAAGCGCAATCCAGGCTTTCCGCCGACAAAGAGGAATTCCTGCTTGAATCCACGCTCACTATTGAAGAAAACGGAAAGCAGGTATTTCATCGAATTTGGGAGCGCAAGTTTCCCAGGGGCCATCTCTAACAGAAGTTGAACCAGACTACGTTATAGGCAGATAGTTGTGTGTGTAATCGTCGCCTTTCGGTGCGCGTTTGCGGCGGAAAGCGCAATGCTAATTTGCCTGATTGATTGAACCATTGAAACCCGATTAAAAGAAGGAGTTCTTGAATGAGAAAAGCGATTCAAATGCCGGACCAGGCCACTTCGAGTCCGTATTACTCACCGGCCGTTCGGGCGGGTGATTTCGTCTTCGTGTCGGGACAAGGACCATGGGACAGGAAATCCGGAATGTTTGTTGAAGGACCCCTGGAGCAGCAGACCGAGATTACACTGGAAAACGTCAAGGCCGTTCTGGAAGCTGCGAACGCGAGTATGGATGATGTAGTGCAAGTTCATGTCCATCTGCGTGATATCAATGATTTTGACCGATTCAATTTAGTTTACACCCGCTATTTCAGTGATCCGAAACCCGCAAGAATCACGGTTGGAAGCGATACCGGGAATATCCTGGTTGAAATAGATGTGATTGCATATACAGGTCCATGACAATAGGCTCTGGCGTGACTTTGTGGTTCATGGAAACAACTCTGCCGACGATGTGTCTCTTAGCCAGATCAACAACCCGGGCCTCATCGTCATATGGATACTGAGACGAAATCGTCACGTCGGATATCCTTGTCAATTGCATAGCAATGTTAATCGATGATACATTTAACGTTATATACGACCAAGCTGTCGAAGGTTGGATATCTGCCGAAATTCGGTGACTTTCCGATACGAAGTTTCTTTGGTGTTCATCACCAGGAAAAGTAAAGCGCTTCGAAACATTTTATTGCGCTGCTAGCGTATCGACAGTTGTCATGGCCCAAAGCTGAATGGTAGAAAATCGATGACGGAAGATGCAGGCAGAAAGGATCGATCGGCCATCTCGAGAAGGAAATTTCTTGAAATGACCACTGCGGGTACTGCGGCAGGTGCCAGCCTCCTGGTTAATGCCAGTGAGCGCACCCCGGCTGTCGCAACGGGTTCAGGTGCCAATCTGATTTGGGGCTATTTGATACATCTGGGATTCAATTTTTGGTTCGATCGTGACGTACCCCAGTGGCGCGACTGGAGCGCAAAAGACTATATAAGATGTGACCTGCCACTTTGGCATGAGCTGGTCGATCGTATGGAAATCGCTGGTATTAATATGGCGGTGATAGATTTAGGTGAAGGCATTCAGTACAAGTCACACCCCGAGCTGGCGGTTAAAGGTTCATGGAGCCGTTCGCAATTACGCGATGAGTTGCAGCGCATGCGCGAAAAAGGCATCGAACCCATTCCAAAACTCAACTTCTCAGCGATGCACGATACCTGGCTTGGCGTATATCACCGTTGTGTATCCAGCAAAATATACTACGAAGTTTGCAGCGACTTGATTGCCGAGGTCATTGAACTATTTGATACACCACGCCTATTGCACCTGGGATTGGACGAAGAAGCCGAGGCCAATCAGCGCAACCATAATCACGCCACGATAAGGCAGTTCGAGCTCAAATGGAATGATCTGGCGTTTCTCGCTCACGAGGTCGAAAAAGGCGGAGTTCGGCCTTGGGTATGGGCAGACTATGCAAACGAACATCCGCAAGAATATTTTGCGAATGTGGCAAAATCTATATTGCAAAGTAGTTGGTACTACAAAAGCACCTTTGCAACGGATGAAAAAACATTGCAGGCTATCAATCAGCTTGATGTTCACGGATATGATCAGTTGATAACCTGCAGCAACTATTCCACCCCGGACAATTTCGAGAAATCCGTTTCTTTTTATCCGGCGAGGTTGTCGCCAAGTCAGTTGCTGGGATTCATCCAAACCACATGGTTTCCAACGCTTACGAATGTGCGCTGGCGACACTATTCTGCCATTGATCAGGTCGCCCGCGGCCGACAAATCTGGTTAGATGGGCGCGTTTAAAATCATTCTAAGATCAGCCGGTGAGGGTGGAGAAGCGGTTATTTTGTTTCGCCGTAGGCTTTTGTCAGCGTCTAAAGAGACCAGGAATGGGTTGGTTCAATTCCTTACTGGAGCTATCAAGCGTGAAGCATATGCGCGGGTATGAATTAGCGAATTCTTCGCCACGATCATCTTCTCAGGCAGCTCTTGTGCAAGTGGCTCACCCGTATTTGGATTCACTTCGTAGTATGGTGCTCCCGTGCTCGCAATCGTGACTCGGATCCGATGTCCCCGATTGAATATTTGACTCATCGAACCGACGTCAAAA
>JAWXBM010000168.1:0-4253 GCA_034440115.1 Lysobacterales bacterium
GACGGCGTTTACTATCAAGCTGTCACAGCAGTGGCAGCATAACCCGAGGATGCACTTAGCGGGCTGTCCAATAAACGGGGTCCACTTCTGCATAGCCAGGTCCGACCCCAACTCTCCCAACTCTCTTGTTACTTCTGTCGGCCCTCGAAGAGGCCGAGCCTAGGGTCGATTTGCAAGGTAGCCGCCATCGAATGGGCAAGCGCAGCGGCGTCGAACTCAAACTCGAAGATTTCGCGACCGGCACCTCGTTGGGCATGCAGAACACCCAGGCGAAGTGGCGCGGGCAACCCATCCCAGTCGGCATAAACAGCGATGGTCGGCATTTATCAGAGCTCTTTCTTTGAAGAAGTCGCGGGAGGATCAATCAGTGCCGCCAACGCGTCGGAGCTGGCAAAGCCGCTCTTGGCTACCCAGTCCGGTCCTGATTCAGTGGACTGGCGCATCTGCGCGACGGCTTCACCCGCGGGCTCAGATGATCGTTTCGGCCGCGCCGGATGCGCAGGTGATGCTGACCCGGTGCTTACCTTCGTCTTGGCAGCAGGCAAACGCGCATCCTGTAACTCACGCCCTAGCGGGTCAGCTTTGGCCAATAGGTCCAGATCCTTTTCGACGCCGAGTACCTGCATAACCGCCAGGTAGGCTCCCATTGTCACACCAGATCCGCCGCGTTCCAGGCTGCGCAGGGTCATGGGTGACATACCGGCACGCTCCGCTACCTGCTTGGCGGTTAGACGTCGACGCCGCCGTGCCAGGCGCAGGCGGCCCCCGAACTGGTGCAGCAGTTCTTCGGTGGATGGGAGTAAAGGAGCGGTTTTCTTGGCCATAACGCCATTATTCTAGCGTTAAGTATTTATAAACGCCAGAATAATATGCTTATTTCTTTAAATTGATCCCAGTTAATCATTAATTATGGCAATAAAATGTCCTATTTAATGTCATATCGCCATAATATTGCCTCTTTAAAAAACTTAGAGAACATTTTAGAGCTCAGCTGTTCGCTGGGCGCAATTGAATTGAGGAAGGACCGCCGGGGAATTTGACCACTGAAATCCACAAACTGATGCTTGCCAAGCAGTTGCAAGATGGCCGCTTTTGTCAGAGCATGTCGCGATGACCAGCGCACTCGGGCCGAAGCGCCAATTAACCCACTTGCAACGCCTTGAGGCGGAGAGCATTCACATTCTGCGTGAGGTAGTGGCAGAAGCCGAAAAACCGGTGATGCTGTACTCGGTGGGCAAGGATTCTGCAGTGATGTTGCACCTCGCGAGAAAGGCTTTTTACCCCTCGCCACCGCCGTTTCCTTTGTTGCACGTTGATACCACCTGGAAATTCCGCGCGATGTACGAACTCCGCGCCAAAGCGGCTCAAGATGCTGGCATGGAGCTGCTGGTCCATCAAAATCCAGAGGCCCTGAAACAAGGCATCAATCCGTTTGACCACGGCCCCTTGCACACAGAAATATGGAAAACCGAGGGTTTGAAGCAAGCGCTGGACAAATTCGGCTTCGATGCAGCTTTCGGTGGCGCCCGTCGCGACGAGGAAAAGAGCCGGGCCAAGGAGCGCGTGTTCAGTTTTCGCTCGGCCAATCACCGCTGGGACGCCAAGAACCAACGACCGGAATTGTGGCGGCTCTATAATGCGCGCAAGGCCAAGGGCGAATCGATCCGCGTGTTTCCCATCAGCAACTGGACCGAGCTCGACGTCTGGCAATACATTCACCTCGAAGGCATCCACATCGTACCGCTGTACCTGGCTGCAATGCGGCCCACGGTGGAGCGCGATGGCCTGATATTGATGGTCGATGATGAGCGCTTTCCTCTGCATGAAGGCGAGGTGCCGGTGCAACGATCCATCCGTTTTCGCACCCTGGGCTGCTATCCGCTGACGGGCGCGGTGGAGAGTGAAGCCACCACCTTGCCACAAGTGATTCAGGAAATGCTTTTGACCACAACCTCGGAGCGCCAGGGCCGGGCCATTGATCATGATCAGGGCTCTTCCATGGAAAAAAAGAAACAGGATGGGTACTTCTGATGGCGCCGAGTCCGGATGAAATGGTTTCGAATGAAATGGCTTCAGATGACCGGACTTCAGATCAACGGGCCCCTGCTAAATCGGCACCTAATAAACCGGCCTATCAGGCCGATGCCCTGATCGCCCAGGACATTGACGCCTACCTGGAAACTCACCAACACAAAAGCCTGCTGCGTTTTATTACCTGTGGCTCGGTTGACGATGGCAAGTCCACCCTCATCGGCCGCCTGTTGTATGACAGCAAGATGGTTTTTGAGGATCAGTTGGCGGCTTTGGAAGCCGACAGCAAGCGTGTGGGAACGCAGGGCCAGGAAATTGATTTCGCCCTGTTGGTCGACGGTCTGGCCGCCGAGCGCGAACAGGGTATCACCATCGATGTCGCCTACCGTTTTTTCACCACCGAGCGGCGCAAGTTCATCGTTGCTGACACCCCTGGGCATGAGCAGTACACGCGCAACATGGTCACTGGCGCATCCACCGCCGACCTTGCTGTTATCCTGATTGACGCGCGCCAGGGCGTGCTTACGCAAACCCGTCGTCACAGCTACCTGGTCAAGCTGATTGGTATTCGCAACGTGGTGCTCGCCGTCAACAAGATGGACCTGGTGGCATACAGCCAGCAGCGCTTTGATGAGATTGTCGCTGATTACCGAAGCTTCGCCGACAGCATTGGTGCCGGCAATATTGAAATGGGGCAATTCCAGGCCATTCCCATTTCCGGTCTGCGCGGCGACAACATCACCAACCGCAGCACATTCATGCCCTGGTATGCGGGCCCGACATTGCTGGAACACCTCGAAACGGTGGGGGTCGATACTGAGCGCATGGCCCAGCGCGACCTGCGTATGTCGGTGCAATGGGTTAACCGGCCCAACCTCGATTTCCGGGGCTTTTCCGGAATGATCAGTTCCGGCAGCGTCAGGCCTGGCGATGCAGTACGGATTCAGCCTTCCGGCAAATTGTCCACAATCAGGGAAATCGCCACTTTCGACGGAACACTGGAGCTAGCGGTGGCGGGCCAGTCCGTCACGTTGCGACTCAGCACTGAAATCGATTGCTCGCGTGGCGATGTCATCACCGCTGCCGCTGCACCGGTGGAGGTGGCAGACCAGTTCGAAGCCACCCTGGTGTGGATGGATGAGCAGGAAATGCTACCTGGCCGCCCGTATTGGCTAAAGATCGGGTCCACTACCGTTTCAGCCACCATTACCAAACCGAAATACGAAATCGACATCAATACCATGGTGCACGAAGCGGTCGACACGCTGGCGCTGAACGCTATCGGTATCTGCAATATTTCGTTGGACCGGGCGGTGCCGTTCGAGAGTTATGTGGACAACCCTAGTCTTGGTGGTTTCATCCTGATCGATCGCATGACCAATCGCACAGTAGCCGCTGGCATGATTCACTTTGCACTGCGGCGCTCGCAGAATATTCATTGGCAGTCAGTGGACATTTCCCGTGAAGCCCATGCTGCACAGAAAGCCCAGCAGCAGAAAGTGCTGTGGTTCACCGGCCTGTCTGGATCCGGCAAATCAACGATTGCCAATCTGGTGGAGAAAAAGCTGCATGCGCTGGGGAAACACAGTTTTCTGCTGGATGGCGATAACATTCGCCACGGCTTGAACCGGGATCTCGGCTTTACCGACGCAGACCGGGTGGAGAACATCCGCCGCGTCGGCGAGATAGCGAAGCTGATGACCGATGCCGGGCTGATTGTGCTCACGGCCTTCATTTCACCGTTCCGCAGTGAGCGGCGAATGGCACGACAGATGCTGCCCGCTGGCGAGTTTATCGAAATTCATATCGATACACCGTTGGCAGTGGCCGAACAACGCGACGTCAAAGGTCTCTACAAAAAAGCGCGGGCCGGGCAATTAAAGAACTTTACCGGCATCGATTCGCCCTATGAGCCACCAGAGAATCCGGAGATCCATATCGACACCACCGCCCTGAGCGCCGAAGCAGCGGCCGAAGCCATAGTCGACTTTCTGTTGCGCGGATAAAGTCGCAGGTTTTGGGCAGGTTCAACCACAAGCCCCCTTAGAATCAGAGTTGTCCTAAGTGTCCAGCCGAAACACGCGTTCAATACGCACCGGTTAGGTGGAGGGGGTCGGACCTGCGCAAGTCATTGTAAAGCAAGAATCCTACATGGTTTTGAGGCGATTTGAGATCGTTAGAAACCCCATTCAGGGGTAAGTTTGAGATGTTTACTTCAGGAC
>JAWXBM010000169.1:0-3765 GCA_034440115.1 Lysobacterales bacterium
AAGCGCCCGCGTATCACCCAATAGCCATCATCATCCTCAATCGAACCCGGTTTGAACTGAGAAACTACACTATTTGATGTTTGAGACATGGCTGATTTCCTCACTTCAGACAAACAAAATACTACTGGAATAATTTATAGTATTATTGCGTATAAATCTACTTAATATCTATTAAATACAGATATTTAAGCGAAAGGATACCAATGATTTTAGAACGAGATCCAACGGCTTTTTGAAAGGCCGTAACTTGCGTTAAACCGGCACAATCTGAATAGTGCTGACGGTTTAATGTGATCAGCGATTAGTCGCTAATGGCCCATTTCTGAAATAACACCCAAGCCCTGGTCATGCTGTGATTTAATCCAGTAGGCAAACACTCATTTTTTTGAGTCAATGACACAATACAAGAAAGGCACTTCAAAATGCGTGAGCGAGCGACAACTTTGAAATGACGATTCTAGAGAAAGCCAAGCGGTTAGCCGAAGCGATCGCAGCAAAAACCCAAACAAGCTATCAAAAGCGAATTGAGAACGAAATTGAAAATTTCCAGCAATGTGAAAATGTGCATGAGTTACCGGAAATTTTCCATTACTGGTCGAACAAGTACCTTGTGCCGATGATGCAACCCTTTGGATTCACTAACCCTGGTGATTTTTTCTTAATGTTTCTTGAACGAAGTATCAAAAAAAATCCTGCCAGCATTTCAAAGATCGTCAGCATTGGATCGGGGAATTGCGAACTGGAAATCGGGCTAGCTGAAAAGTTGATTGCTCTTGGCTACGGCAATTTTGAAATTGATTGTCTGGATATCAATAAATCAATGCACGAAAGGGGCAAGCTCCTCGCAATTCAAAAACAGGTGCAAGACCATATCAACTTCGTTACTGCAGACTTCAATCACTGGCAACCCAACGCAAACAGCTATACGGCCGTCATGGCGAATCAATCACTTCATCATGTGCTGGAATTAGCAAAGCTTTTCGGAGCAGTTGAGCGAGGGTTGAAAGCGGATGGCTCGTTTTTGATATCCGATATGATTGGCCGAAACGGCCATCAACGATGGCCTGAAGCGCTCGAACTGGTGAACCAATTTTGGGCAGAGCTACCCGACAGCCACAAATTCAATCACCAGATGAGTCGTTTGGAGGCAGACTTTATAAACCACGACTGTTCAATATCGGGATTTGAAGGTATTCGAGCGCAGGACATCCTGCCACTATTAGTGGAAAATTTTCACTTTGAAATTTTTCTGCCTTTTGGAAATATCATATTTCCATTCATTGACCGGGGATTTGGTCACAACTTCGATGCCGAGAATGAGTGGGATCGGGACTTTATAGACAGAGTTCACTTTGCAGATGAAGAAGGGATGTTGTCCGGCCAAATTAAGCCAACTTCGATGCACGCAGTTGTGGGCAAAGAACAGGTTCAGACTATTGTTCGGGACCAAAGGCTTCTTCCTGAGAGCTGTATCAGATGGTCAAATAGCGATTGAATTAACTGGCGCGGGGGGTTTAATAATTTGGGGAAGGGGCAATTAATGCACATTTGCTGGCGTGCCAAGTTCCTTCCTCTCAACTCATGAAAAACCCTGGTCCGGGCTGTTTTATCCTCCGGTTCGCGAGCATGTCTAGCCCACAAATATGCTAACACATCAATTGCAGGAGGCCGCCATGCTGCCGACCAAACCTACCAGTCGCGGATAGCTCTCGCACATCCATGTGCTTCGCTATCTAAGTGTTTCCTGCACAATATGGCTCGCTCCTACAAAAATGCCGATCATCCCAGGCTGGAATATAAGACTCGATAACGTCGGGCAATTTCGCTCCAGTCCAATTCTTTGGCCATATCGTAGGCGGCGTTGGCCAGCGCTTCTCGCCGGGCATCGTTGCGCTTCAAATCGACAATAGCCTCAGCCATTTCCTGCCAGTCATCAATCACCAGCGCCTGCTTGCCCGGTTCTATGGGTATGCTTTCAATGCCTTTGCCGGTGCTGATCACTGCCAGGCGGGCGGCAAAACAATCGATGATTTTCATACGCGTGCCGCCGCCTTCGAGCAGCGGAATCACGGCCAGGTCTGCGGCTTTCAACCACGGTGCGACGTCGGCCACGCTGCCGCTGAAGTGGATACGTTCATGCGGGCTGCTGGCGGGCGCATCACGGCCCACGGCCAATACATGCGCTCGAAGGCCTAAAGCATCCAATCGTGGTAACAGTTCCTCGGCGAAAATGCGTATCGCCTGACGGTTGGGTGGGTAGGAAAAAGTGCCGTGGTAGACCAACAACACATCTTTCGCGGTCACGCCCATTTGCTGGCGGATTTCTGCATGGGCAGCGGCTGCATAACGATCCAGGTGCACGCCATGCGGAATGGTGCTGAGTTGTTGTGACGGAACGCCATCGTCGAGCAGGATTTGCCTATCGGAGTCGGACACACACACCACGGCATTTACTCGCTGGCACAAATCAATCTCTAGCGCGCGCAGTCGTTGATACTGATCAGTGGTTAATTCTGGAATTTGTGCCCGAAGGCGGCGATATTCGACATTGTGTTCCACCAGCACGACCGGTGAGTTCAGCGCGGCTCGGGCCTGCAAACAAGGTTGGGCATAGGCTGGAAATTCAGCCTGCAAAATGCCCGCCTTGATGCGTTTCCCTGCCACGAGAATGCGCCAGAAAAAGCCGGAACCAGTCAAAGGCAGGTAAAGAAAGGCGTTGCTCTGTGGCAAGTCTTTGGAATAGTGCAAAAGCTTGACCAACGGCGTGGGCAGGCTGACAAAACGCAGCCAGAATGGGTAGGCGCGTTGCTGAAATTCACCTTGACTGAGTTCAGCTTGCCCATATGCCTTTTTTCCGGATTCACCTTTTCCGGATTCACCTTTTCCGGAATGGTCAGGTACGAATTCGTACCAATGTCGGCTATCGTCCGTGACGATGCCTACCGGCAAACCCTGCTGCCCCAAAGCGCGGGCAGTTTCGACCGTGCGCACGGCAGCACCGTGATCTGGCGGGAACAGGTCACCGCGGGTGACAAACAATATGCCTTCACCAGCCTGCTGCTGGCCGAACAGCCTCGATGTAGCGACCTGTCGCGCGAGGCCTAACTGGCGTTTCAGGCGTTCACGTAAAGGCGGTATACCCAATACAGGAGGCACGTTGCTGGATGCGGCTACAATGGGCAGACGCGGGGATTTGCCAGCTTGCTCCAGCCAGTCCAGCAACTCTGCAGTGGTAGCTTCAACACTCAGCGCTTCCCGGGCAAGGCGATAAGCTGCGGCTGATTTGCGGCGCCACAACTCAGTGTTGCTGCTCAGTTCGCGTAAGACTTCTGCCAAATCTTCCGGCTTATCGACCAACCAACCCGCATCATATTGTTCTACCAGCCGGGCCAGAGGCAGGTAACGATTGCAGATCAGCGGCAGACCGTGGCGCAGGAAATCCAAAGAACGAAAGGACTGGCTGAAAGCCCGTTCCACATTCCAGTCGGCCAGCTCGATTCCAGCATGAGCCTGTTGGCTGAGGAATTCGCTGTATTGTGCATAGGGCAGCAGGGGAGAAGTCTGGATAACACCTTTGGAAGAATCCGTCTTGTTGGCGGCTGCTTGATCTTTATGTAATCGATAGCTGCCTTCAAAACGCATCACCTGCAGCGGCGCAGGCTGACCAGCGTCGAAAGACCGATCGCCGCCACCATGAGGGCGCCTGGCGGCCAGGCCAGCAGGAAGAGTGTCGCGACCACCAGCACCACGGCCAGCCAGAGCTCG
>JAWXBM010000170.1:0-15694 GCA_034440115.1 Lysobacterales bacterium
CGGCGATCGGGCCTCAAGCCTGCGGCAGCAGATACGGCTTTAAACAGGTTAACGGAAGTACTGTCACAAACCGTAGTCTCGCCGGGTTTGGCTCCGATCAATTGCCCGATCTTGTCTCCGAGACGGCCAGGAAGCTCATACCAACCGGCGGAATTCCAACCCCGTATCAGTTGCTCGCCCCATTCCGACGCCACCACCGCATTAACCCGATCACGCACATCCCGGCTCAACGGCCCCAGGGAGTTGCCGTTCATATAAACGACACCATCGGGTAGCAAAAACCGCTCACGCATGGAAGCCAGCTTGCTACTTTTATTAACTTTCATGCTGGCGCTGCCTCATTCCGGTTCAGTTGAGTGCTTGACTTGCTAAAAATTAGGTCGCTTTCCAAGCACGGTAGGATCCTTAATTGCTAACGACTCACACGACCCGATGCATCCCCCGCCATGAGTTTTTCAACCTCGGCTACGGAGACTCGATTGAAATCACCCATGATGGAGTGCTTGAGACAACTGGACGCCACAGCAAACTCCAGTGCTGGCTGTTTATCTGTGTAAGCATTCAATCCATAAATCAGACCAGAAGCAAAGCTGTCTCCTCCACCAACACGATCCACAATGTCCGTAATCTCGTAGCGGCGGGACAAACGGAACCCATCCTTATCCCGCAAACATGCTGACCAGCCATTGTGATCCGCGCTGCTGGATTCCCGCAAAGTAATCGCCATGACGGAAAGGTTGGGATAAAGCTGTAACATTCGCGCACTGAGCTGTTGGTACTTTTCGATGCTCAACTCGCCGCTGACCACATCAACATCTACTGTGACACCCAGGGATTTCTGGCAGTCCTCTTCATTGGCAATACCGACATCAACGTACTTAACCAGCTCGGACATGACTTCTGGAGCGCTTTTTCCGTATTTCCACAACTTGCCGCGATAATTAAAATCACAGGAAACTTTGAGACCAGCGGCCTTTGCAGCCTTTACTGACTCCAGACTGAGGTCTGCGGCAGACTGGCTCAGTGCCGGAGTGATACCGGTGATATGAAACCACTTCGCCCCGGCAAATATGGCAGACCAGTCGAAGTCACCGGGTTTCGCCTGGCACATTGACGAACCAGCCCGATCGTAGATCACTTTCGATGCACGTTGGTTTGCTCCGGCTTCCAGAAAATAAACGCCCATGCGTTCACCGCAGCGGCGAACATGCGATGTATCCACGGAGAAGCTGCGGAGTTCCCGAATCGCGGCGTCAGCGATGTCATTCTCCGGTAACGCCGATACAAAGCCTGAATCCAGTCCATAAATGGCCAGGGCTACAGCGACATTGGCCTCACCGCCGCCGAAGGTGGCTTCCAGTTCGGGCGACTGGAAAAAGCGCTGGTTGGCTGGCGACTTCAGCCGCAGCATGATTTCCCCGAATGACAGATATTTTGACACGACTTTTCCCTCTAGCCTCTGACTTCAGCAGCAATTGCCAGCGCCTGCCTGGCCAGTTGCGTGACTGCCTCATAGTTGTTTGATCTGATTTCTGCGGCAGGCGTCAACCAACTGCCCCCGCAAGCGATGACAGAAGACACGGCCAGATACTCAGCCAGATTTTCGGCTGAAACGCCACCGGTGGGCATGAAACGCACCTGGCGAAAAACCGCCGCCAGTGCCTTGATCATTGCCGTACCACCCGCTAAACCGGCGGGGAAGAACTTGACTGCATCCAGCCCCAGGTTCCAGGCCTGCTGCAATTCAGACGCGGTGGCAATACCCGGAAAGACCGGCACCCCGGCTTTCTGAGCCACTCTGACCACAGCCTCATCCAAACCCGGTGACACAATAAAGGCGGCACCAGCGGCAATCACTGATCGCGCCTGATCCGCGGTCAAAACGGTACCCGCACCGACAATGGCCGTGTCAACGCTATGCGCTGCCGCTTCGAGACAACTCATTGCCTTGTCAGTGCGAAGTACAACTTCAACCACACTCAAACCACCGGCAACCAGTGCTGCGGTGGTGGCGATGGCAGTTGCCTGGTCTTCCGCCTGAACCAGTGGCACAACCGGTGCTTTCTCCAGGCGTTGAATCAACGAGCTATTCATGGCTTATCTCGGCTCCCGTTCTGCAGCGCATCAGAGATAAATAATGATAGTGCCCAACACACCATCACAATTGATTAAATTCACCCGTTTGTGCCGTATGCGATAACCAACCGTTTGCTTCACCAGTTCATGTATATAAGTTCCGGCAAACAGGGTTTGCTTGTCCAGGTAGTAGCTGATGCACTGAAAATTGGAAGTGACCGTGCAGTCACCGGTGGGTTCGTTCATCTTCCTGATTCGTACATTGGAGATGATGTGAGAGGCTCTCACGGTGTAGTCTTTTGATGCGGCACGCGGGTGAACAAAATTCCGCTTGCGGATTTCCATCATCACCCGGTCGTCATACATCAGGGAAATGTGATTGAGTGCATCCTTTTGATCAACGATAGCTGGCATCCAATAAACACCGTCCTCAGTGTACAGCTCCAACCAGGCATCCAGGTCTGGCCGGTCGAGAAACGATGCCTCCTGATAGAGAAAATCCTCGATAGCATGCAGTGTTTCAAGATTGCTCTTCTGACCACTCATGTCAGGCCACCTTCGAGAGCATGTACTCACGCCAGGCTGCATACTCGCTGCGCATGTCCAGATCACTGGTGCCGGAGTTGGTCAAACGATCACCTTTATCAACATCACTGCCGTAATTCCGGTGCATCTCCACCCAATCGCTAGCGGGCGACTGCAAGCCTTCCTGCATGCGGCGATAAGCCGTCAGATCATCGGGGCCAACCATGGAACCGTTGGAGTTAATCAAACGTGAATACATAATTGTGCGTTGCAACATAGAATCAGGGGCGCCTTTCAGGCGAAACGACCAGGTTTCAACAATGCATTTGTCTACAGCTATGGGGCGCACTACTCGTATGTTCTGCACGGCAGACTTGATGGTCAACGAAGGATAGTAAAGCGTGTTGTGGGTATTGAAGGTCAGAATTTCTCTGGTACGCTCTGGCCCATAAGCCTTGATCATCGCTGCTTCATACTCGGGATCTACACTGTAGTCCGCATGAATACTGCTCTTGCCACCATCATAGTGATGACCATAGCGGAACCCGGTAATACCAGTGGCTTCAAAATTCTTGTACGAGGCACCGAACGGCGGAATGATTTCTGCCTCAGTCCGCTGCGGTGAGCCTTCAGGTAGGGTACTGATGTAATCGTTGGCCGCATCCACTACCGACTTATGCACAATCATCGGATGCATGGTGTCGTTCAGGTTTTCAATAAACATTTTCCAGTTGCATTCATGCTCATAGCGTAAAACCCCACCCGCGACTTCGACCTCACCCTCCGGTGAGCGATCGCAGAGGTTATCCAACACATCACCCGCACCTCCCAGCCAGGTTTTCAAGTCAGGCGCACTGGCGTCCATGGTGGCAAAAACGAAGCCACGGTAACTGTCGTACTGAGCCAACTTCTGCATGCTGTACTGCGGATCGTTCTTGTCAAAACCCGTATCTTTGTAACCCGCGGGATGAGGCACACCCACCAGTTTGCCATCCAGGCGATAACTCCATCCGTGGTAACAGCAGGTAAATCCGCCACCGGTATTACCGCAGGGCTTGTCCACCAGTTTGGTGCCTTTGTGACCGCAGCGATTGAACAGCACATGCACCTTACCGACCTGGTCACGCACCATAACCACGGGATACTTGCCCAGCTTCAGACTGATAAAGCTGCCCGACTCAGGGACCTGACTTTCATGACCTATGAAAATCCAGGCCCTGCCCCAGATACGCTGCATTTCCAGCTCGAAAATCGCCGGGTCGGTGTAAACGCTGCGGTGAATTTGCGTTGGCCTGACCAAATCCGCAACTTCAGGATTGTTGTAATTCATCGATCTGACTCCCAAAAAACTTTTCAGACTGCTCCGGTCGGCAGCAACTGCTGTGAGCATGACATTCCATTATTCAGAGTGACAAAGAACCAATACTGGCCCCGCCACATACAAAAAGTGTTTGGCCCGTGACAAAGCTGTTGTCAGCAGCAACCAGGAACATGACCGCCCTGGCGACATCATCAGCGCGACCCAGCCGTTTGACAGGAATGGACGCAGCAATCTGCGCAGCCCTTCCACTGCCCTCCGGAATCACTTCGGTAAACATATCGGTGACTATCGGCCCTGGCGCAACGGCATTTACCGTAATACCATGCTCCCCAAGTTCCAGCGCCCAGGTGCGGACCAAGCCGATTTGCGCGGCCTTGCTGGCGGCATAGCCGGTGCGGGTCTTGAGCCCCAACATGCCGCGCGAGCCGATCAATACCACGCGTCCGAAGCAGGCTTTTTTCATCGCGGGCAATACGGCCTGCATGAGCAGCACGGCTGCATGCACGTGCAATCGGTCCATGTAGACCAGATCATTTACATCCACATCCTCGATCAATGCTGCGCGTATCACACCCGCGTTATGCACCAGCGTAGTAATGGCATACTGTTCGGACAGATCGGCCAATACTGCTTTTGTAGCGTCCAGCTCAGACAAATCCACCGGTACATCGATGAGCCGGTCATGACTTTTAGCTGCGGGTCGACGGGAAAGATTGAGCACGGTATAGCCCTCAGCCAGAAGATGCTGGCAGATGCTCTCGCCAATTCCGGCGCTCCCGCCGGAAACCAGCGCCACTTTTTCTGCAGGCCTCTGTGCATGGTTCATGCTGCATTCCTCTCTACCAGGGCTCATCAGCCCTGTTGAATTTGCGCGAGTTCGCGCTCAAGGACCATCGGATCCTGACGATAACGCTGCACCAGGTCTTCAGCTACCGGACCCAGGGTGACGTTGTCAATACCTTGCTGCAATGCATGTACCACTGAGCTGGCCAACTGCTTGGGAGTGACTTTGGGCGGTGGTACCCATTGCCGCCAGCTTTCATCCAGCGGCCCGAACAAGACATTGACGACTTTTACGCCGCTACCCGCAAGCTCCGCACGCAAGCACTGGCTGAGCGAATAAGCAGCCGCCTGGCTGGCCGAAGTTGTGCCAAAAGCGGACCAGTTGGACAGGGCATAAACAGACAACAGATTGACCCAGGCACAGGCGCTGGTAGCACCATCCGCGCCGCGGAATTTCATCGCCGGAGCAAAGGCCTGAATCAGTCTTAACAGGCCGAAATAGTTAATCTCCATTTCATCACGCGCTGCAACGATGCCCTGCTGATCCATGCTGCCGCCGGGTCGGGCAAATTCAGCCGTATTGATGAGTATGTCGACCTTGCCACCAATCTCTGCAGCCAATTCTTCAACCGACTTGGTATTGGTCAGGTCCAGCGGCATTAACTCTACACCGGGAATGTCGGCCAATGTCTCGCTGCCAGAAAAGGGCCGCCAATTTTCCGCGACACCCACAAAAATGCTTGATGCGCCGGCTTTTGCAAGTGCTTGTGCCATGGCTTGACCGAGTTCAGTACGTCCGTCGGTAATCAGTACACGGCGGAATTTCGGGTCACAGGTCAAGGTTCGAAGTTGCTGGTCATCCGTCATGTTCGGAGTCTCCTGATCGGGCAAGGCAAACAATACACCCTGTCCGGATTTATCGGTTCTGGCGATCATTCTTACCCGCCCCAACTCGGCTACATCGCCGTGTACATGCGCCAGCACAGTCGGGCCAGCATCCAGTTGCACAGTGCCGACTCGCCACGGCAGACGCTCAATAAAATAGGTATTACTGCTGGTGTATAAAGTGGTTTCGCTGATCAACCGGCCGCCTTCGAGCATTTCTTCCCACCGTAGATCCATTGACCAACATTTCGGGCAGGCTTCGCGGGCGGGGTAGCTCACATGCCCACAGGCTCCACAGCGCTGCAGCTTGAACAGACCTTCTGCAGCGGCCGTGGTAAAAACAAGCGCCCGCCTGCTGCGCCTGAACGGCGGCATGCTGGCCTGCTCGGCGCGCTTTTGTGGGTCTTTGCGCGGTGGGCGTTGCAGCGGCTCGGTCATGCATTTGCCCCTGCGAGTATGGCGGCCGCTGAACAGAGCCCGCGGTCGAAATTAATCATACCAAAGCCAGAAACTGCCGCTATGCGGGCATCAGGCACAGCATTTTTTACTGCGGCTCCGGTGAGTTGGCGTATGGCCTCAACCAGCCCCAGGAAACCACCGGCTGCTCCAGCCTGCCCAACCGAAAGCTGCCCTCCAGACGTGTTATGCGGAAAGCTGCCATCAAAGGTGAAGCTGTTCTGTTGAATGAATTCGCTGGCTGTACCTTTTCCGCAAAAGCCCAAATCTTCGAACTGCATCACACTGATGACCGGATAATCATCGTAGGTTTGCAGCAAATCCACCTGCTCAGGCTGGATGCCAGCCATGTTCCAGAACTCGTCCTTGTCCAGCGCCCAGCCACCACGGAGCTGGATCGGATCATCGGGGAAAGCATTGTGCCGCTCAATAGTGGACAGGATGCGCGCAAATGGCAGCCCGCGGTCTTTGGCCACGTCTTCACGCATCACCAGAAAACCCTCTGCTCCAGCACAAGGCATGACGCAGTCAAATAAAGTAATGGGATCAGCGATGCTGCGCGCCTCAAGGTACTGCTCTGTGGTCAGCCGCGACTTCATCAAGGCGGGTTCATAGCACAGCGCGTTTGCCCTCTGGGCAACACACAGGCGGGCAAAATCTTCTCGCCGAGTGCCATAAAGTCGCATATGCTCGCGCGTCATCAGCGCAAAGCTGGCATTAGGTCCGCCAGAACCATAAGGAAAAGACGCATCTTGAGAAAACCGGCTGAAACTTGCCAGCATTTTGCGGAAAGAATCCACATGGTTGGTGTCGCCCGCCACACAGGCAACAATTTCGGCATCGCCACTTTGCACGGCCCGAGCGGCGCGGCGCAGGGCAATAACACCACTGGCCCCGCCCATAGGTATGTGGTCCAACCAACGCGTGGTCAGACCGAAATGCTGCGTGAGCCCAACGGCGGTATCCGGAAACAGGGAAAACGAAGCGGCGCAAAAGCCATCGAAATCAGTCGGTGTAAAACCCGAAGACTGAGCCAGGCCTGACAAGGCCCGTGCAATCCACCAGTGTGCTGGCTCCGGCGAGTAGCGTTCATAAGGAATACTCACTGGAGTGGTTACGACCACTCCTTCATAAGCCTGACGACGATGGCTTGCAAACGTTTTTATGACGCCATTGTTTATGACTGCGGCCTCTTTTTAAAGCTTCTCAAGTCCACCACCTGGCCCGATTCCAGCCTTTCCCGGGCCAGTCGTTTCACCTCAGCCCGGCTGATTTTTTGCGAGGCCGTCAGCGGCAGTTCTGCCACAAAACTGATATAAGCCGGAAGTTTGAAATAACTCAAAAATGGCATGGTGTGATCAAAAATCTCCCTGGCCAGCTTCTCACCCAGATCAATATCTTCTGCCAGCACAACAAAGGCAAATACCTCATCGCCGCGCATTTCATCAGGCACGGCGGTAACGACGCAGTTGCGCACAGCCTCGTGGCGCAATAGTGCAGCCTCAACTTCGACCGCGGCAATGTTTTCACCACTGCGCCGGATTACGTTTTTCTGCCGATCCACGAAAAACAGTGAGCCGTCAGGCCCCTGGCGGACTAAATCTCCGGTATGCCACCAACCACCGGCCCAGCCCTGTTCCGTGGCTTCGGTATCTTTGTAGTATCCGCTGAAAAAGCCCTTGCGAGGCTCTGAGCCTGCGGATCGTACCAGCAACTCACCATCGTTACCTGGCAACACATCATGCCCCGCAGCATCGCCGATTCGAAACTCCATGGAGGAAATTGGTTTACCAATACACCGTTGACCAACGTGCCTGGGCTCCGAACTGGCAACCGTCATGGCTGCACCACCGGTTTCGGTCATGGCCCATGCTTCAATCAAGGGAAAACCAAAACGCTGTTCGAACACTTGTTGGTGACGGGGATCTGACCCCGCACCAAAACCAAACCTTAACTGCTTGCTGAAATCATCACTCGCCTGCCTCGGTAGGGTCAAAAGAATAGCCGGCATAACTCCCAGATAGTGGATCACAGTAGCGGCTTCTGCACGAACTGTTTGCCACCAGGTTTTCGGGTGGAAGCGATCCAGCTGAATGACGCAACCACCGCACATGAGCATGGCCATAAACGACGTAGAGAGCGCGTTCATGTGGTTGGGGGGCAAGGGCGTCAGCAAGCGATCAGTGGAGTCGATCGCGCATAAGCCACCCATCTGATTGTATTGGTGGCCCATGTTGAGAAAGTAGTAATTGGACAGCATGCAGCCCTTGGGCTTGCCAGTGGTGCCTGAGGTGTACAGCAAAGCAACTTCCGTGCTGTGGTCACCCACTGGCTCAACCAACTCCTCGCCCCTCTGCAAATCGGCTGCAGCTATGAATCGCAACCCAGCGGTGCCGTCGTACAATTGCCCCAGTCGTGTGACGTGCCCATCAATACCCGTAACCAGGCGGCTGTCGCTGTGTTCCAGGACATAACGCAGTTCCTGATCACTACTACCCATATTCAAGGGCACGATGCTGACCCCGAGCGCATTGAGGGCCAGCAAATGGAGGTAAACGTCGAGTCGGCTATCAAAAGCGAGGGCAACCCGCTCGTCCTGCTGCAAACCCAGGCCCTGATAAGCCGAACGCAGTTTATCAACTGCTTTGGCGGCACTGGCGTAGCTATACTCAATCGCACTCGGTGAATAATCGGCGGTGGCCACGACCGGAACGCGAAGAAAAGGTCTGTCTGCAAATTCCTCAGCCACCAGAGCAAAAGCGCCAAAAACGGTGGAGTAGGCCTCAATCTCAGTCACTTCAAGACACCTCAAAGAGAAACAACCAGAGCCATATCAGATCAACTGCATCAGTTGAGCGTCAGAGCTTCGTTTTTTATTTTATATATAAACTTATCACTACGTACGGTCATAGACAAGCAAGCTACGCTCAGCCACTGACTGCTTTCTGGCACTTGAGAATCCTATGTTTCTAATTCAAAAAGAATTCTAGAATGTATCCAGCCCGAATCGGCTGATTGGACTCTGCAAGCACCCTGAGTGTTAGCCTCCCTGGTTATTTCACTACGCGAGTAGCAAATCAGATTTTCCAAGCGGTGATTTTACGCTGGCCACACTTCACGTTTCGGCAGACAATCTAGGATTTCATCCCCTGGCAAGCGTGAAGCTAGGTCATGGAACCCTATTATCCGCATACCGAAGGCGCCTGAAGTGCAGCAAAAGCGAGGCATTCACAGAATCAGCGGAGGATGAATGATCGGGTCTGCGTTAATCAGCCCGCCAGAAAGGGCATCCTCGAGTGGCTCGATCGACGCGATAGAAGTCGCAGCCCAAGGTCAGCCAGTCAATACGACATTCCTTTTCGGGCAACGGATGGTTGCGCGGAAATAGGCACGATCAGCGTTACGCGGGTGCCACGGCAAGCCGAGCCGCTGCCACACAGCATGCAGCGCGTCCGCATCCGGATGACCCACTTCAAACGTGCGCAAACGACATTGGTGGTCGCAGGCATCGGCCGGATGCGGCATCGAACCCCAGTCGATGAAGAACGGTACTAATCCGCCCCAGCGGTTGGAACGCGGAATGACTAATTGCCACTCGAGTCTGGTGCCGTCCGCTCCCACGCGGCTCGCGTTGATCTGATCGGCCGCAATACCTAGCTCCGCATAGGCTGCCGTCGCGCCGGCAAGATCGTCGGTTCGCACGATGAAAGTGTGAATGCGCGGCTGCGTCAGCGCTGCCAGTTCGCCACCCAGCGTACCGGTCAGATCCTGGGCGGGATCGGGTGCCAGTAATTCGATGTAGCGGCCGGGCCCGAGTCCGACCAACGCGTTCCACGTGCCCAGGTTTTCGTGGCGGCCGCCGAAGCGCGTGGCCACACCGGTCAATGCCGTGAAATGAGTTCGCAGCAGTTCCAGGTCAGGGCCCACATACATGAGATGATCGAAGGCGTTTGCCATGCTTAACTCTGCTTCCGCTCGGCGGCTACCACGCCGCTACCCCTTTCAGCGCCATGCGTTGGATTTCGCGGGCGCTGGCAATCACGCCTGATCGCCAAGCCGGGTCCGGTGGGCAGAATGCATCGCGGACACCTTGTCTCCGCGCCTCGCGTTGGCCATCGTCAGCGCCGAAGCGCACCCAGCGATCTATGCGCAACCAGTCGAACATATTGTCTATCGGCCCGGTGCCGAACTCAATTACAGCTCCGGCCATCTCTGCCGGGGCCAGAAAGCGCTGCAAGCCATGGAACACCAGCCCGGTATATTCCGGCCGTACGCCACCGCCAAAGCCACCCTGGTCCTCGAGCCGTGCGCGGCCCCACCAATCCGCGCAGCGCTGCCACAAGGCCCCATCCGGTTCGTTGAAACAAAGGAAGAATGGCTCGCCATAATCGCCGAGTCCGGTGTGCCATTCGATCAGCCCCACACGGTCCACTCCTTGCAGGTGCCGGTCAACGATCTCTTCCAGCGTTGTGCTAGACCATTCTGGTGCGACCCCGCCGAAGCTCAGGCCGGTAGGTTCGTCGTACTGGCCGCGACTGATACCATCCAGCCAGGCAGGAAAGCCGTGTTTGGCGATCCATGCCGCATTTGCAGCGTGGCCCGCTGCCTGAGTCACCGGCGTCCAGTCGCTGGGGCACAAGACCGCGTGCAGCTCTGCGTAGGCTTCATTTCTCCCCAGCGGTAAGGAATAGTCGATAAAGTTGCGATTAAGGTCAACATTGTTCTCAGTAGTACGTGACCACCAAGCAAAGCCGTATGGGTTCAGGCCGTGGATAAAAACAATCCGCGTGTCTGGTGGTGGCCCCGACAGACGCAAATCCTCCAACAAGGCCAGTTGCGCGGCACTGCCCAGATAACCTTCCGGCCCGTGTGTGCCGCACACTACCACCAATGCGCGCTGCGCCTTCGACGCGCCCACCACTGCCACGTCGATTGACAGCTGACCGCCCAGACCATCGTTCGGCCCACGCGCTGTGGGATGGACATAGGCAGTCAGTGTGGCCCCAGCCGCACCTGCCGCTGCCAAAAAAAGTGCCCGCGCGTCGGCATAGGTGGTGGCGAACAGCCCGCTGTCGTCGTTCTTGTTCAGCTTGCTCAAATCATTTTCTCCTGACGCAAAGCGTCGATCAGGTTAATGCGCGGGTCGGTGGCCAGCGGCATGCAAACGCTCACGCCGAATTCCCCTCAGATAGGTTGCGTGGCGATCCTTGGGACGCGGTACGTCCGGCAATATAGCCCCAGGTCAGGCATGGGCCCAGCGTGGTGCCGGCCCCCACCGCCTTGGAGCCTATCGGGTTGGCCATTGCGTTGCCGGCGCAGTAAAGGCCGGCGATCACACTGCCATCGGCGCGCAGCACGCGGGCTTTTGCATCCGTGCGCGGCCCGCCCTTCGTTCCGAGAAACGACGCGTAGATAGGAAACGCATGAAACGGTGGCGTATCGATGGCACCGAGACAGGAGTTGGGTCGAACGCTCGGATCGCCGTTGCGGCCAGGGTCCCAGCCATGACTGCCGCGCCCAAAATCCAGGTCGCTGCCGGTGCGCGCGAAATTGCTCATGCGCTCAGCCTCCGCCACCAGGCCGTCGGCATCGACATCGATCTGCCGCGCCAAGTCCACCAGCGTTGGCGCCTGGTTAAGTTCCGGTCCGCTCGGCAGTGCATGGCGGTATTTGCGCACGAACGCGCCGTCGTAGATTCGCCAGGCCGGCAGGTTCTTGCGCTCGCCCGTCTTCGGGTCGCGTTCGTCCAGCGCGAGCCCGATGTTCATTTGCACTTCGTTGACGAAGCGCCGTCCCTTCTGGTTTACGATCATCGAATGCGGCAGCGTATAGTCCGCCGCTGGCATGGCGTGCAGTTGTCCATCGTAGATCACGGGTCTCGTGCCCATGATCAAAGACTGATCCAGATGCGCCATGTCGGCGCCTACGGCTGCAGCCATCAGCAGCCCGTCGCCGGTATTGCAGTCGGCGCTGGCGGTCCAGACCCGCTCGCCAGGGTGGTGACGATCCATCAGTTCGGCGTTCCATTCAAAGCCGCCGGTCGCGATCACCACGCCGCGCCGCGCCATGACTTCCCGCTCGCCCTCTGCGGTTGCGAATGCCACGCCAACCACGCGGCTGTTCTGTTCGATCAATCGCAGGGCGCGCCAGCCAGTTCTGACGGTACAACCCGCCGAAAGGCAACCATTTAGCAGGCCAGCCACCAGCGCCTGGCCCATCGCTCGCCGATTGGTCAGCTTGCGCCACACCAGCGCCGGGCCAAAGCGCGTAAGCGCCTGGGAAGGCCGGGCAAGCAGATGCGAGTCCGTAATCTCGTTGTAGGCCAGCAGATACGGCATGGGCGATGGCCGGATGCGCGACGCCCAATGTCCCAAGCCACCAAAGCGCAGAGGTAATGGAGAAACGTTGCGTCCGCACTTGGCACCCGGGGTCTCCATGTACGGATCCGGCTCGTTGCCCAGCACAAGGCGCAGCAGCGAATGCTGTTCGATGAAACGCAAAGCGACGGGCACAGTCTCGACGAACGACCGCCAGAGCGGCTCCTCAGTCGCGGCCCAGCCCGGTGGCGCCAATGCGCGTATGTAAGTCAGAGCTTCTTCCGGGCTATCCGATAGCCCTGCCGCTGCCATATGGTCGTTACCAGGCGCCCAGATACAACCGCCCGACATAGCGGTGGTTCCACCCAATCGCTCGGCTTTTTCGGCCACCAGAACGGAACAGTCGGCGCGGCCGGCATAAAGCGCGCTTGCCAGACCGGCTGCGCCCGAGCCCAGCACCACCAGATCATAACTCTCAGACATTCTTTGCGCTTATCGGCATGGATAGGCCGCGCACTTCCGGGCTGGAATACAGGGCACTGAGCACCATCTTCTGCGCCACTTCGACATGCCGCCGCGCCGCGAGCTCAGCGGCCTGCGCGTCACCCGACGCCAGCGCATCGATCAGCTCGTCGTGCCGGTGCTCGGCCAACTGCTCTGGCTGGAGCCAGCCGAGGCCCAACTGCAGCAGGCGGCCGACTTCGCGCATGTTCTGCTCCAGCATGGCAAGCAGTCGTTCGCTGCCCGCTGCACGGGCGATGGTCAGATGCAGCGCCGTGTGCGCATCGCGGAACTCGCGGGAGGCGACTTCCTGGCCGGACTGACCAAACCGCGCACAGCGCTCCTGCAGGGTTTGAAGTAGCGCGGTGTCAACGCGGCCAGCGGCCAGCCGGGCGGCCTCGGCTTCCAGCATCGCCCGCACGGTGAAGATCTCCGCCACATCGCCCAGTTTGATCTCCTTGATCAGGTAGCCGCGCCTGCCCATGGTCTGCACCAAGCCTTCCTGTGCCAAACGAACCAGCGCGACCCGCACCGCAGCTTTGCCCAAACCGAGACGGGTCGCCAATTCACCCTCGGTGGTTTGACGCCCGGGCTGAAGGACACAATCGATGATTTCGTCTCGCAACCGCAAATAGGCTGCTGTGCTCTGCAGGCTTTCACTCATGTCAATATCCTAACTCCACTATAATAAAATGTCAGTAAGAATTTTCAAACTTCTATTGACTCAATTTTAAACGCTTAGTAAGCTTTGTCCATCCTATCCTAGGGGTTGTCATGGGCCATCACATCTCAGTTGCTTTTGCTATGTTCGCCGTGGCGCTGGGGCTGTTGGCCCCACCCCTTAGCGCGCAGCCGCGCGAGTTCCGATTCGGCTGCTATGTGCCCATGACCGGACTGCAAGCGCAGATGGGCAAGAGCATGGACAATGGGTTCCGCATGGCCATCGCTGACAAGGCCCACGTCATGCCCAATACGCGCGTTGTCATTGAATGCAAGGACGATCAGGGCCGCGCGGACGATGGCATCAACCTCGCCCGCAAGTTCATCGAAGATCCTGGCATGCTGGCCGTGCTGGGATCGTGGTCGTCAACCGTCACGCTGGCGGCAGCGCCGATCTACAACCAGGCCGGGATGGTCAACATCACGCCGGTCGCCTCGCATCCGGACGTGACCAAAGTCGGTCTTTATGTGTTCCGGCAGAGCATCATCCAGAGTTTCGAAGGGCCGGCCAATGCGGACTACATGATCCAACTCGGCTACCGCAAGGTGGCGATGATCGGGTTGCCCAACGACTACGGCAAGGTGAACATTGAGCTGACCAAGCTGGCCTTCGAGGCCAAGGGCGGCAAAATCGTATTCGAGGAATTCGTCCGCCCAGACGCGCAGGATTTTCGCCAAACCATTCAGAAGGCGGTGCGTGCGGGGCCGGACGCGCTATACCTGGCGCTGTTTCCCCAACACGGGGCGCTGGTTGCGAAGCAGGTGCGCCAGATGGGTATAAAGCTGCCAATATATGGAGCAGCAGCACTCGAAAGCCCTGATTTTCTTCGCCTGGCCGGCGATGCGGCAGACGGAATTCGCCTGCTGATGGTGTTTAACCCTGACATCAATCCGGCTTTGGACGATTTTTTTCGCCGCTATCAGCAGCAGTTCGATGCGCAACCAGAACCCTTCGCGATCAACTCTTACATCACGGCATCCGCATTGATCGACGTGCTGGCAAAACTCGGGCCCGAGCCGACACGGGAGGATATCCGCAGCGGCTGGGAGGCGCAGCGCGAGATCCAAACCATCGCCGGCCCAATTACCTATGACCCGGAAACGCGCGAATGGAGCTTTAACTTCACGCCCGGAATCATTGAAAAGGGCGAGTTTGTCATTGCACACTGATTACCCTGCCAGCTGTAAACCTTCCGGACCGCGGTGGGCTCGCAATGGTTGATCTGTTCATCATCGGCCAGCTTGCCATCGGGCTCAGTGTTGGCATGACCTACGCCATCGTAGCCATAGGCTTCACGCTGATCTACCGGGTTCTGATCGCTGTAAATTTCGCTCACGGTGAGGTCTACACCCTTGGCGCATTCGCCGCGCTGATCGGTGCGACCACGCTGGCCCTGCCGATTTGGGCCATCCTGCCGCTGGTTGTAGCCGTAGGCGCGCTGGCCGGGTGGGGTATCGAACGCACCGCCTTTCGACCATTCCGCAAATTCACTGACGAAGCTTCCTTGCGCTCGCGTGCCGTGCGCGAGGCCACGTTGCTGTCCTCGCTGGCTCTCGGCATCGTTGGGCGCGAGGCGCTGGACCAGATCTATGGAGGCCAGTGGCAGGCGATTCCCGCCGACTATCTGCTGAACACGCCACTTGGCATTCCCGGGATTTTTATTTCCACCGGCGAGGCTGCAATTGCCGGCATTTCCTTACTACTGCTGGTCGTACTCCAGTACGTGCTGTACCGCACCCGGCTGGGCATCTCCATCCGCGCGGTTTCCGCCAATCTGGTCGGCGCACAATTCTCTGGAATCGACATCAACCGCGTGGTCGTCTCCGTGTTCGTGATCGGCTCGGTGCTGGGTGCCGTGGCCGGCATGATCGTGTCATTTGCCTACGGCACCGTGTATTCCTTCATGGGCCTGACCACCGTGATCAAAGCTTTCGTCGCCATGGTCATTGGTGGCTCGATCAGCCTGCCCGGCGCGGTACTGGCCGGTCTGCTGATCGGCTTGGCCGAAGCCACGGCAGGAATCTTCATGCCCAGCGCATGGACTGAAATGGTGGCCTACGTGCTGCTGATCCTGACGCTGCTGTTCCGGCCGCGCGGGCTGTTTGGTCC
>JAWXBM010000171.1:0-13144 GCA_034440115.1 Lysobacterales bacterium
AGCCAGGCCGGCCAGTATGCTGCCGACTTTGCCCGAACGTCTGACGTCACCCTGGTTGACGCTCAGCCAGCGCAGCAGGTGCGGATCACAGACTTTTTCCCAATCGCCGGCCGGTTTGCGCATGCGCTTCCACCACCACGGCAGCAGAATGGCCAGCGGCAAGGCCAGTAACCACAACGGGCGGATGAAATGCATCAACTCAAAGCCGTTCACGCGGGTAACCGCCGCGCAGATCTGGAGAGAGGGCCAAAGGGTCGGATCAATACCAGCGCAACAACCAAAGCCAGCAGGAAAGCCGCCGACAAAGGCCAGTAAAACCACTCGTCCACCGGGCGGATGGCTTCCTGATCGCTTTCAACCGGCTCCAGCTCATCCAGGCGCAGGTAAATCTCCGCCAGGGCCTGAGCATCGCGGGCGCGGAAGTAGGCACCGCCGGTACGTTCAGCAATGGCGCGCAGGGTGTGTTCGTCCAGATCGGCTGAAGGGTTCACGGTGCGGGTGCCAAAGAAGTCCTGCACCATCATCTCGTCGGCACCCACACCCACGGTATAGATGGTGAGGTTTTCCCGCGCGGCAAACTCCGCCGCCTGCAGGGGCTGCACTTCACCCGAGGTATTGGCACCGTCGGTGAGCAGGATCAGCACGCGCTCGGCCGAAGCGTCTTCCCGCAAGCGCTTGACCGCCAGGCCTATCGCATCACCGATGGCCGTTTCGCGCCCGGCCAGGCCGATTTCTGCCTCTTCCAGCAGCAATGCCGTGGTCTCGGTATCAAAAGTCAGTGGGGTTTGTTGATAGGCACGGCTGCCAAACAGCACCAGGCCAACACGATCACCGCGGCGGCGCTGGATGAATTCACCGGCCACCCGCTTGACCACCGCCAAACGATTCACCTGCATGTTGTCCAGCACCATGTCCTGGGTGTCCATGCTGCCGGAAATATCCACCGCCAGCAGCAGATCACGGCCGGTTACCGGAATTTGCTGCACCTCACCGACCCACTGCGGCCGCACCGCAGCGGCCAGCAGCAGCAGCCAGATCAAGGCCGCAGCCAAAGCCAACAACGGCTGGCGCAACTGGCTGGAACCGCTACCCGCCAGCAGGCCATACCAGGGTACTTTCAGTGCTTGCAGGCCACTTTGTGGTGCGGTTTTCAACCAGGCGCGCAATAACCAGGGCAGCGGCAGCAATAAAGCCAGCCAGGGCCAGGCCAGATTGAAGCCGGAAACGGTATCAAGCTCAGCCATATCGCTTGATCCATTCTTTAGCCACGGCGTACAAGCCAGCCGCATCGAATTCCGGCTCGGGCTGATAGGGGCCGGTTTCCAGCGCAGCCAGGCTTTCCGTATTCGACCCATCGGGCAACAGCGAGCGCATAAATTCCACCCAGGCTGCACCTTGCAACCGCGAGCTGGCGGTGCCCGGGAAGGCACGAATGGCCACTACCCGGAACAGACGATTGAGCTCGGACAAATATTCGTTGGCTGGCGCTGCCGGATCAAACTGGTTTTGAATGCGATCCAGCGCTGCCAGCAAACGGGCACGGCGCTTTCTTATACTCCAGCATTTGCTGGCCAGCCGCAGCAACCAGAGCAGCAGTGCCAGCAGCAGTGCCGCGAGAATCCACCAGGCAGGCGCGGGCGGCCACCAGCCCGGCTCAACAGCCGCGTGGATATCACGCAATTGTTCCAGTAGTTCAGGGCTGACTTCGTTCAAGGCGCCATTCTCAAAGGTGGCTCAACGGGGCTTGCCCACCAGCACACGCAAATCCCGACCGAGCATTTCTACCGGGTCGTCTTCGGTGCGTAAAACCATCCAACCGCACTGGTGTTTCTGGAACATGCGTCGTGGCTCTTCGGCATGTTGCAGGCTGATCTGACTGAACAATTTTCGATCGGCATCATGTTGTGTATTCATGATGCTGGAGGCATGACCGTCACTGATGGGATAGGCCCCTTCGGGCAGCGCATATTCGGCAGCATCCATTAACTGGCAACCGATGACATCGTTGTGCTGCCGCAGTCGGGATATGTGCCGGTTGCAGTCTTCATCCAGGCTGAAGAAATCGCTGAGTATGATGATCAGGCTGCCCGGACGCACGGCATGACGCACCCGCTCCAGAGCGTGTGACAGGCCTTCTGCTGTGCCATTGGCATTTTCCGGTTGCAGCCAATCCACCAGCCCCTGGATCAAGCGCATGGCACCGCGTCGGCCACCACTGGGGCGTAATTCCCGGTGCTTGCCCGGTGCGAAAAAGAAACCACCAATACGATCACCGCGGCGCACCGCAGACCAGGCAATTGCTGCAGCCATCTGCCCGGCAGCCACCGATTTGAGCCGTCGCCGAGTGCCAAAATACAGGCTGGGACTGGCGTCAATAACCACCAGCACCGGACGTTCGCGCTCTTCCTGGAATACCTTGGTGTGAGCACGTCCGGTGCGTGCCGTGACGCGCCAGTCCATATTGCGGATGTCATCGCCGGGCTGGTAATTGCGCGACTCGAGAAAATCCACACCACGGCCACGAAAGCGCGAACGATAAGCCCCCGCAAGCGCAGACGCAGCCGCCTGACGCATGGGCAGGCGCAGGGAATGACAGCGGGGACGCAGAGCAATCAATTCAGCGGCGGTCAGGTGGATGCCATCGCCACTATCCCGTGATTGATCCCGTCCCCGGTCTTGTGTTTGATCGCTGGCACTATGCCGCATACTGGCCCGCATTTTTGCCTGGCCTCTGTCCCTGGACGTTCGGTTAGAGATCACGGCACCGGAACCCGATCCAGCAGGCGGTCGATCAATTGATCAACGGTAACGCCATCGGCTTCGGCTTCGTAAGACAACAAAACGCGATGACGCATCACATCATGAATCATGGTATGCACATCATCGGGTGAGACAAATGCGCGGTTATCCAGCCAGGCTCGGGCTCGGGCACAACGATCCAGGCCGATGGTGGCACGAGGGCTGGCACCGTAGCTGACCAGCTTGGCCAGTTCCGGGTCCCAACGGCCCGGATCACGGGTGGCCAGCACCAATTGCACGATGTACTCCTCCAGCGCGGGTGCCAGGTAGAGATCCAGCACACCGTTCTGCGCGGCAAATACCTGTTGTTGCGTCACCAGTACCGGAGCGGTCTTTTGCTTGAACAGCTCATCGCGCGCCTGCTGTCGCGCCAGATGCAGAATCAGCTGTTCCGCCTTTGCGTCGGGATAGGTAATCGAAACCTGCATCAGGAAGCGATCCAGCTGCGCTTCCGGCAAGGGATAGGTGCCTTCCTGCTCAATGGGGTTTTGCGTGGCCATCACCAGAAACAACTGTGGCAGGTGGTAAGTAACCCGTCCGACCGTGACCTGGTGCTCGCCCATGGCTTCCAGCAAAGCCGATTGCACCTTGGCCGGCGCACGGTTCACTTCATCCGCCAGGATCAGGTTATGGAAAATCGGCCCCTGCTGAAAACTGAAAGTGCCTTCCTGTGGGCGGTAAATTTCCGTGCCAGTCAGATCGGCTGGCAACAAATCAGGTGTGAACTGGATGCGGTGAAAATCACCTTCAATGCGATCAGCAATCACCTTGATGGCGGTGGTTTTAGCCAGTCCCGGCGCACCTTCCACCAGCAAATGGCCATTGCTCAACAGGGCGATCAGCAAACGCTCCATCAATCGCTGCTGGCCAATGATCAGTTCATTCGCAGCCTTGCTCAGATTCATGAACGCGGCATGCGCGTCTTGCTGGGCCGGGTCCTGCAGTTGGGTGTTTTCTGCGGCTGGATTAGCCGCGGTTTCCGAATGCTCCATAAACTCCTCTGGGGGCATGCCTTTAAGTGAACGGGGAAGTATACCGATTGTGGAGAGACAGGCCAGCAACTAACGGGTTCCATACAATCGCTGATCGAGAAAAAGCCTCATCCTGTCTGATTAAATCGTACTCAATGTCCCTGATCAAGTACTGTGATGCGCGTGTCAAAGGTCATGAAATCCTGGTTTGGGAACGAACTTTTCTGAGCTCTTGCAATTTACCTGAAAAATAGTACGATAGACTTCGTATGTTTTTTAAACCTGCCATTCGGGAGAAATCACATGAATACCAAACTGATCGTCAAAGCCAAATTGATCACTGCGCTGTCGGTTGTCCTGTTGGCCGTTTCAGCCTGCGCTACCACGCCAAGACCGGAACCCACGGGCAGCGAAGTAATCACCATGAACAAGGCGCAACGCTATCAGGCTGCGGTGCAAACTCAGGCCAAATTCAAGGGTGTCGATGTGCATTGGGTCAATCTGCCGGATGAAGGCGACCTGGCAAGGTACGAAGAACCTGAGGAGGCAGGCGCAGATGGCAACGGCTCGCGCTGATCGCCCTTTTTTCACATATCCTGAGGGTCAACATCCATGGCCCAGCGCACCTTGCGCGCTGCGGTCAGTGATTTCAACTGCTCCAGCCAGCCATCCAGTTGCCGGTGCAATTCCGTGCGGCTCGACGCCTGGACCAACAAATACATTCGGTAACGCCCCGCAACTTTTTCCATCAGGGCTGGAATCGGCCCCCACAGTTGACTTTTTCCTGGTGGGAAGCATTCGGCAGCAGCTTCGAGAAAAGTCATCACATCCTCACGCGCCAAGGCTTCAGCCTTGAGCTGCGCCTGGTAACTCAATGGTGGCAATCCCGCCGCGCGCCGGTCTTCAAGCAACCACTCCGAGTACGCTTCATAACCCTGGGTGATCAGCAACTGTAATGCCTGGCTGTGAGGTTCATAGGTTTGCAGCAACACCCTGCCCGGCTTATCGGCCCGGCCTGCACGCCCAGCGACTTGTAATAAAGTCTGTCCCAAACGCTCCAGCGCCCGGTAATCAGCGCTGTAAAGTGCCTGGTCCACATTTACCACAACCACCAGGGTAACAGCCGGAAAGTGATGCCCTTTGACCAGCATCTGTGTGCCCACCATGATGCAGGGTTCACCCCCGCGAACCTGATCGATTTGATCTTCCAATACCCCTTTGCCGCGGGTACTGTCGCGATCAAAGCGCCAGATCACGGTATCAGGAAAGCGCTGGCGTAAACTCGTCTCCAATTGCTGGGTACCTTCGCCTATGCCCACCAGGTCATCGGCACGACACTCCGGGCAAAAACGCGGCACTGGCTTTTCACTGCCACAATGATGGCAGCTCAGCCGTCGCAGGCTACGGTGCCAGGTCATATTGGCTTCACAGCGCTGACAACGGCCATGCCAACCACATTGGCCGCACATCAGAACCGGCGCATAACCACGACGGTTCAGGAAAACCATGGCCTGCTCACCGCGGTCCAGCGTAGCGGCAATGGCGTCAACGGCAACTGTGGCCAGACCATTGATGGTTATCTGCTGGCGTAAATCGAGCACCTGCCATGATGGCATGGCCGCTTTGGTGGCCCGTTGCCGTAACTTGTGCCGCTGATAGCGCCCGCTGGCAGCATTGTTGATGGATTCCAAAGATGGCGTAGCGCTGCCCAAAACCACCGGAATTTTCAGCTCGGCGGCTCGCTTGACCGCCACATCGCGCGCCGAATAGCGAAATCCATCCTGCTGCTTGAAGGAGGCATCGTGCTCTTCGTCCAGCACAATAAGTCCCAGCGCAGGCATGGGCGTAAACAAGGCCGAGCGGGTGCCGAGCAGCAAGCGAGCCCTTCCAGAACGCGCCGCCTCCCAGGCCGACAAGCGTTCACCTTCGGACAATCCGGAATGCAACACCGCGGGCGGCCACCCCAAACGCTGATGGAAACGGCGAATCAATTGCGGTGTCAGCCCAATCTCGGGCACCAGCACCAGAGCCTGTTGACCTGCCTGCAAAACCGGTTGCAGCAACCGCAGGTAAACCTCGGTTTTACCGCTGCCGGTAACACCATCCAGCAGATGGCTGGAAAAGCCCTGGCCGGCTGACTGAATAGCTGAGATCGCCTGCTGCTGCTCAGCGGTCAGCTCAAAAGCGGTCGCCAATAAAGGCAAATTTTCGACAAAATTGTATTCGGCCCCTTTATTGGCTAGCAGAGGTTCGGATACAACCCAATCCTGCTCCATCACCCGGCTCAATTTAGCGCGCCAGCGTTCGCCCTGTGTTTTTAGTTCGTCTTCGGTTTTTGCGCCGAAGCGCAAACACTCCAGCAGGGCGTACTGGGCTTTGGCGCGGCCAGCGGGTAAGCTCAGCCGTTCCAATCCAGTCGCCGTCAGCCCATATTGCAGTGGCGCATCGGGCAGCACTCCCCGGACTTTACGCAACGCGGGTGGCAGTGCGGCCTGCAACACATCACCCGGCGCATGTTTGTAGTACTGCCAGCACCATTGCATCAGGCCGAGCAGTTCGCTATCCAACAAAGGCTTTGCTTGATCCAGCACCTTGCTTATCGGCAGCAGCCGGTCCATGGGCAAACGTGATTCAGCCTGTGCAGCAACCACGACCCCAACCAACTGGCGCGAGCCAAACGGCACCACCACGCGGGTGCCGGGCAATACGGATGGCCCGTCTTTCGGCGGCAAGTAATCAAATAATTCACGCAGCGGCACCGGCAATGCGACTTGCAAGATTCCTGTTTTGAGCGGCTGATGATTCTGGACTGACATGTTGAAAGATTCTATCAGTGGGATGACAAATTGGCTGCTTCCAGTATCATGTCAGCCGCAGGTAAGCGGGAGATGTATCCAAGAAATCTCTGATTTATTCAGAAATTTCTGAATCGGACTCAGGCAATCACAGAAGGAGAGACTTTTGAGCATGATAAAAGAGTTCCGCGATTTCGCGATGCGTGGAAATGCAGTGGATATGGCTGTTGGTATTGTGATCGGTGCAGCCTTTGGCAAAATCGTCACATCTTTTGTCAGCGACGTGTTGATGCCCCCGATCGGTGTTTTGGTAGGTGGCGCTGATTTTACCCAGTTGTCCGTGACCCTGAAGCAAGCCAGCGGTGACGTGGCTGCTGTCACTTTGAACTACGGCAGCTTTATTCAGGCTGTGATTGATTTTGCGATCATCGCCTTTGCCATTTTCATGGTGATCAAGGCCATGAACTCGCTGAAAAAGAAGGAAGAGAAAGCGCCTGCTGAACCACCCGAGCCTTCTAACGAAGAAGTGTTGTTGACCGAAATACGAGACTTGCTGAAACAGAAGTAGTCCTCAGACAGTGGGACAATAAAAAAGGCTGGGCCACATTTTTACGTGTGGCCCGGCCCGGTGTTTCAGGCTTAGTTTACTTGAGCTTTAAGCGCTGCTTTATCCAGCAACTGCGAGAACTGACGATTGAGTAACTCATTGTCAGCGGTCAATTCCACCAGATCACCTACAATGTGAGCCGCTTCACGCAACATCAGGTCAGGGCGTTCTTCTTCCGCCGCCTCTTCACCCTCCGCTCCATCTCCCAGCGCTGCGGTGGAGAACTCATCAAAATCTTCCGCGTCCGGCACTTCGGTGCCTTCGATTACACGATCTACGCCATTGCGTTTGGCTTTGCGTTCGTTGCGTTTGGTTTCGTCTTTGGCCATTTCTTCGCGCGCTACCGTCTCCAGTAATGAGACCTCGGTGCGATCGGAGTTTTCATTGAACTCATTGATATCGGCCAACAACCATTCAAATTCCTTGTCCGTACTTGAGCGGGCCTGGTAGCGGTTATCGGCCACCGCCACGATGCGACTCAGATCACCGGCACGCTCGTAACGGGCTGAATCGATGCTGGTCCAGGGCAGAGCATTGGGCAAAGAGCGCTCACCATATTCCTGCGGATCACCGGCAGAAGGAAAGCGGATATCCGGCACCACACCCTTGTTCTGGGTAGAGCCACCGTTAACCCGGAAGAACTGCGCCATGGTCAGTTTCAACTGACCGGCTGAAGCCGTATCGGATGGGGCATAGTCGTCCAGGTCGATCAGGCTTTGCACGGTGCCCTTGCCAAAAGTGGGCTCACCGACAATCACACCACGACCGTAATCCTGAATGGCGGCCGCAAAAATCTCTGACGCGGAAGCACTGTAACGATTCACCAGCACCGCCATGGGGCCATCCCAGGCCATACCACTTTCCAGGTCTTCCTCAGTGGAAATACGACCATTGGAGTTACGCACCTGAACTACCGGGCCACGGTCGATAAACAAGCCGGTCAAGGTGGTAGCCTCCAGCAGTGAGCCACCGCCGTTGTCGCGCAAGTCGATCACAATGCCGGTAACGCCCTGCTCTTTCAGCGTTTCAATCTGTGCCCGTACATCGCGCGTACTGGAACGATAATCCGGCTTGTTGGAAGCGCGGCCTTCGAAATCCAGGTAGAACACCGGCAAGTCGATCACACCGATTTTCTGCATCTGGTCAGTGCCCTCGATCGGCACTTCGATGATATTGCTATTCGCTGCCTGCTCTTCCAGCTTGACCTCGTTGCGGACGATTTCAATCGAGGTAGGCGGAGCGGTGACACTGGCATCTTCCGGCAACACATCAAGCCGCACGATGGTGTCCTTGGGACCGCGGATCAGTTCGACTACGTCATCCACGCGCCATCCAATCACATCCACCATCTTGCCATCTTTACCCTGGCCCACGGCTGTAACGCGATCACCGGCCTTGAGCCGACCATCCTGATCGGCCGGGCCACCCGGCACCACGCTGGCTATAGTGGTGTACTCGGACAGGCGACTCAGCAAGGCACCGATACCTTCCAGCGACAGCTTCATGGAAATTTCAAAGTTCTCCGAAGTACGCGGCGACAAGTAAGAGGTATGAGGTTCTATCGACTGCGCAAAAGCGTTCATAAAGAACTGAAACACATCATCGGCTTTCAGCTCATTGATGCGCCGCTCCATACTGTCATAGCGCTCGTCCAGTGTTTCTGAAATTTTTGCATCGTCCTTGTCGGTAAGCTTCAATCGTAAATAATCGTTCTTGACCCGCTTGCGCCAGATCTCATCCATCTCAGCGGTATTTTCAGCCCAAGGCGCTTCGCTGCGATCGTATTGGAAGTTTTCATCAACGGTGAAATCCATCGGTTGATGTGCTTCCTGACGTGAATAAGCCACGCGCTCGCGCACGTGATCGAGATAGACATTGAAAATTTCGTAGGCCGGTTGCAGATCGGAGTGACGCAGTGCGTCATCGAGGCTGAATTCGTAACGACCAAAAGCGGCGATGTCGCTGGCCTGGAAGTAGCTGCGGTTCGGGTCCAGCATTTCAATGTACTGATCGAATATCAGCTCGGACAGCTCATCATTCAGCTTTGTGTCCTTGTAATGCCAGTTGGTCAGGAAACGGGTCGCCAGGTTGGTCGCATAACGCTGATCCATGCTGGACTTCAGCTCCAGCGTTTCAGCCGGCTGTACAGCCGCCCACGCAAGTGAGCTGCTTAGCAACAATCCGGTAAACATCACAATTCGTTTCACAAAACCATCTCCTGTTGCGATCGGGCCTAAGATAAAATCGTTGGCCAAACCGTTGGCCGATTTTTTGACCTGCCCATTGTTACCCCTGCGGGACGACCTTCTGAAAAATCTGATTTCAAGGTCCAAACCCCGCTTTGGTTCGAGAAAAATCCTCTCCCCGCCTGATATTTATGCACTTTTCAGACAAGGAAAACAATCGCGAGTTTCTCGGCGGCGAATAAATAACCTCAAAAGGTTGCGATTTTTCGATCAGTTGCCCCGTATCGGTAAATGTCGCGCGCAGAGCGCGCTCCTACAAAATCCAATTCCCACATCTCTGTAGGAGGTCGCTTTGCGGCCGATCTTCGCGCCCAGAGCGCGCTCCTACAACAGACCAGAATCATGCGCCATCTGATCGGCATGATAGGAAGAGCGTACCAACGGGCCAGAAGCCACATGGGTAAAGCCCATCTCGTAAGCCAGCAATTCGAGCTGTTTGAACTCGTCTGGTGTCCAGTAACGCATCACCGGATGATGATGAGAACTGGGCTGCAGGTATTGCCCCATGGTCACCAGATCCACATCGTGCTCTCGCAGGTCTTTCAGTGTTTGTTCCACCTGCTGCAGCGTTTCACCCAGGCCGAGCATAATGCCGGACTTGGTCGGAACCTGCGGCTGGCGCGACTTGAAGGCCTGCAACAACTGCAATGACCATTGGTAATCGGCACCGGGACGGACATTTCGATACAGCCCTTCAACCGTCTCAATATTGTGATTGAACACATTCGGTGGCGAGGCACTGAATATATCCAGAGCCTTTTGCAGCTTGCTGCGGCCGCGAAAATCCGGCACCAGGATTTCCACCTGTATGCCCGGGTTGGCGGCCCGCACTGCATCTATGCATTCAGCAAAGTGCGCTGCACCCCCATCTCGCAGGTCATCGCGATCCACCGACGTAATCACCACATAGCGCAAGCCCATTTCCTGTACTGAGGCCGCCAGTTGCTGCGGCTCATTGGCATCAGGGGCCAACGGTCGGCCGTGCGCCACAGCGCAAAAAGAGCAGCGACGGGTACAAATTTCACCCAGCACCATAAACGTGGCAGTGCCTTTGCTAAAACATTCGTGGATATTCGGGCAGGAGGCTTCCTCGCAAACTGTTACCAATTTGCGGTCGCGCAAGCGCGCCTTCAGATCACCCACCGCATTACCAGCGGGTAAACGTACCCGTATCCAGGGCGGCTTGCGCAGAATGGGCACATCGCTGTCAAATCGCGCCGTATTGCGCGCCATCTTGGCTTGGCCCTGCTCCTTCTCACCGGCCCTTACCATTGGCTCGGCTACCCATCTGGGCTGCGGAATATTGAGTATCAATTTATCCGCCTCATTCATGCGGGAACACTCCATCATTTACGGCGCAAATGTGCTCAAAACCCAATTGATCCGCCAATTCCTGCACCAAACACTGCTCCACCCCGGCGAGCTCCACCGTTGCAAAATACGACAAATCCGTCACTTTCAGCCCTTCAAAACCGCACGGGTTGATGCGCTGGAAAGGCTCCAGATCCATCTTTATATTAAATGCCAGGCCGTGAAAAGAACGTCCACGCCGCACGCGTAAACCCAAAGAGGCAATTTTGGCATTATCTACGTAAATACCCGGCGCACCAGGCCGACGCGCTGCCTGCACGCCATACTGGGCCAATACGCGCAATAGGGCTTCTTCAATTTTGCACACCAGTGCTTTCACACCGAGGCCGCGGCGGCGCAGATCCAGCAGCGGATAAGCCACGATCTGACCCGGGCCGTGATACGTCACCTGCCCACCGCGGTCTACCTGGATCACCGGAATGTCACCCGCTGCCAGCACGTGCTCGGCTTTGCCCGCCTGACCTTGAGTAAATACCGGCGGGTGTTGCACTAACCATAATTCATCGGGGGTTTCATCGCTGCGGCTGTCGGTAAAGGCCTGCATGGCCCGCCACACCGGCTCGTAAGACTGTAACCCCAATTGCCGCACCATCAGGCTGCCGCTAACACTATCACCCTGGCCATTCGGCTCGGAAATGCACAATGGTGTGGCTGTATTCATTGGGGTATTCATTAATTGGCAATTCACTACAGGGCCATCACAACCTGATTGCTGTCGGTGAGCGCCTGGTAAATGCTGTCCAGTTGCTCCAGCGATTGTGCTTCGATAACCGCAGTCAAAGCCAGGTAGGTCCCCGCTTTGCTGGGCGAAGTGGTGATTTGTTCACCCTCAAACAGTTCAGCGCGTGACAGGATGATCTCGCTGACTACGCTGACAAATTGTGCGTCGTTGCGGCCCATGGCCTTGACCGGGAACCGACAGGGGAATTCCAGCAGAGTGGTTCTATCTTCCGGCGAAGCCATCGCACGATTGCCCAATTAACCAAAAATTACTCGTCATCGCCCCATCCATCAATCCACATCATCAAGCCGTCCCAACTCCTGCCCATGAAGCCGGCTTCTTCAACCGCTGCCAGTGTCACCAGATCGCGGCTGGCCACGGCTTGATCATCCAGGCTGACGTTGATATTACCCACCACGGCACCTTCGGCCAGCGGGGCTATCAGTTCCGATTGCAGTTCGACTTTGGCGTCCAGGTCGTCATAACGACCGCGCTGAATGGTGATGAACAAAGGCTGGTCCAGGCCGGTGTTCACTTCTTCGACGGTGCCCTTCCAGACTTTGGCTGTAGCCAGTACCGATTTGGCTTCATACAACTGAATGGTTTCATAGAAACGGAAACCGTAGTTCAACAGCGTCTGGCTTTCGCTGGCGCGTGATGATTCGGAATCTGAACCCATCACTGCCGCCACCAGGCGCATGCCATCACGCAAGGCCGAGGATGCCAGACAGTAGCCGGCTGATTCGGTATGGCCAGTTTTCAGGCCGTCAATGGCCGGGTCGCGCCACAGCAGGGTATTGCGGTTGTGCTGACGAATTTCATTGAAGGTGAATTCTTTTTCGGAATACCAGGCGTAGTAGTCGGGAAATTCATTGATGATGGCCGAGCTCAGCAGGGCCACATCGCGGGCGTTGGTGTAATGCTCTTCATGCGGCAAGCCGGTTGAATTCACGAAGTGCGTGCCGGCCATACCCAGCTCTTTGGCATAGTGGTTCATCAAATCCGCAAACGCTTCTTCAGTACCGGCGATGTGCTCTGCCAGAGCCACACAGGCATCGTTACCGGATTGGATGACCATGCCTTTGATCAAGTCCAGAATGGTTGGACTCATGCTGGGGTCGATGAACATACGCGAGCCGCCAGTACGCCAGGCGGTTTCACTCACCACCACGGTGTCTTCCAACTTGATTTTTCCGGCCGCCAATTCCTTGAACACCACGTAGGAGGTCATCAGCTTGGTGATGCTGGCGGGTTCAACCCGCATATCGGCGTTATGTTCCACCAGCACCTGCTGGCTATAAAAGTCCTGCAGGATATAACTGTTGGCACCCAATACCGGCGCAGCCGGGATAGGCGCAGGGCCCGTAGGCACTGAGGGCGTAGGCAGGTTAGGCACCTGGGCGGCAACCACCCCAGGCACGACACTGGCTACAACACTGGCAAACAGCAAGGCTGTCAGCATGATAAATCTATTCATTGAATGTTCAATCTGTTAGCGAGAAAGGTGATTATTGCGGAAAGTGCTCAAGGTTTCACTTAAAAGCGCTTCGGGTTTCGCTTAAAAGCGCTTCGGGTTTCGCTTAAAAGCGCTTCGGGTTTCGCTTAAAAGCGCTTCGGGTTTCGCTTAAAAGCGC
>JAWXBM010000172.1:0-13047 GCA_034440115.1 Lysobacterales bacterium
ATGCCGCAGGGTCTTGAAAGCTGCGCTTGCGGTCTGCTCAATGCTGAGCGACTGCAAACTGTTCCCTTCGCATTGGGGTTTGGCCGCCAACGTGTTGTAGCCCGGCTGGTACAACCACTCATCCGCCCAAGCTGAAATATCCTTACCAGAAGTTTGTGACTGAAAGGCCACAAAATCTTCCAGCTCGGTGTTGCCATAGCTATTGGCCTTGAGGTAAGCCGACACACCGCGGCGGTAGTTTTCTTCGCCTACGTAATGAGCCAGTTGTTTCAGCACCGAAGCACCTTTTTGATAGGTGATCGCATCGAAAACCTGGAAAAAGTCGATGGTGCTGTTAACCGGCATTTCCACCGGGTGAGTGGTGACGCGGCTGTCTGCCAGGTAAGCCTTTTGCTTGTCGTCAGTAAAAAAGCCATGCCAGCTATCGTCGAATTCGGTGGTGGTCAGCTCCGCCATGGCAGCCATCTGGGTGGCGAAGCTTTCGTTCAGCCACATGCCATTCCACCATTCATGAGTGACCAGGTTGCCAAACCACATGTGTGCCATTTCATGCAGAATGGTGCTGGCCCGTTGCTCGCGTTGGGTGCGGTCACTGGTTTGCCTTTGCACATACCCCTCCTTGAAGGTAACAGCGGCAATATTTTCCATGGCGCCGATGGCAAAATCAGCAACGATAAGCTGGTCATATTTTCCGAAAGGATAGGGTATGTCGAAATAGTCCCGGTAATAAGCGAGGCCGCGTCGGGAGACATCGAACCACTCCTCTACCGCGACAAATTCGGCCAGTGACTGGCGCGCCATCAGGCGCATGGGAATGCCATTCGCATCGGCCTCCCAAACCTTGTAAGGCCCGGCATGCAATGAGAACGCATAGGTCGCAATTAAAGGCGTTATTTCAAACTGCCAGCGGGTCATGCCATCGGTTGATTGAGTCTCTGCCATTCCGCTGGATGTCGATACCACGATCCAGTCCTTGGGAGCCTGCACGCTCAGCGTAAATCGTGCTTTGAGATTAGGCTGATCGAAGGAAGGGAAAATGCGGTTGGCGTAGTAGGGCCACAGGTAGGAGTAGAGATAGGTTCGGTCATCCACCGGATCGACAAAGCGGTGCAGACCGGTGCCGTCATGGCCGTAATTCTGGGTAAAACGAAGGGTTAATTCGTTACTCCCGTATTTTAGCCCGGCAGCCGGTAGTGTGAGAAAGAAGCCATTGTAAGGAATCTCTGCATCGCTGCCATTCAGTGTGCTGCTCAGTAGCTCGCCACCACCAAAATCCAGCGTTAGATCGGCGATGGTTCCGGATTCATCAAGCGAGCCTGCCAAATCAAAGCGAATACTGACTTCGCCGGAAAATTTATCGCTTCCCTGATCCAGAGAAATATCAATAGCGTATTCGATATTTGCAACCCTGGCTTGGCGCGCCTTGGCTGTCGCCTGATCGAGCGAATCTATGGCGGCCCTTGAAGTTACTGGGCTTGAGTCCTGCTCGATCACTGTGCCGGAATCCTCGGATTGGCAGGCTGCAAGTAAGCCAATCAACAATATCAATGTGAGGGCGTGGCAGAGGCGTAGCATTTTCATGGGCATTTGGTTTGGTCCGGTACAGTAATGGACCAGTGTAGTCATATTCAAGGCAGATTACGTCCGGTAGCTGGAATTGGTTGACGGAATAAATTCGGGCCTGGCTATTGAGTCAATTGCGCTCAGCAGCTTGAGTGCGGAGCTTGGACCAGTATTCCAGGCGTTTCTTGATCTCACGCTCAAAGCCACGCTCGGGCGGGTGGTAAAATTGCTGGCGAGGCATATCGTCAGGAAAATAATCCTGCCCGGAAAAACCATTTGCTGTGTCGTGATCGTATTGGTAGCCCGTGCCATAGCCTTGCTTTTTCATCAGCGGAGTAGGGGCATTTAAAATGTGTTTCGGCGGAGTCAAAGAGCCGGTTTCTGCAGCGGCCCTTTGGGCGGCGCCAAAAGCTGCATAGGCGGCATTCGATTTCGGTGCGGTGGCCAGATAGACCAATGCCTGGGCCAGCGCCAACTCCCCCTCCGGGCTGCCCAGTCGCTCATAAGCCTGCCAGGCAGAGATGCAGATGGGCAGGGCTTGCGGATCTGCCAGACCTATGTCCTCGACCGCAATTCGCGTCATACGCCGCGCGATGTATTCAGGATGTTCGCCACCTGCCAGCATGCGCGCAAACCAGTACAGGGCCGCGTCAGCATCCGAACCACGCACCGACTTGTGCAATGCGGATATGAGGTTGTAATGCGCATCATCGCCTTTGTCATATAGCGGTGCGCGTTTCTGGATCAGCTGCATAACTGCATTTGAATCCAGCTTTTCAGTCGGCTCGATGTGCTGCGCTAGCAACTGCTCCGCCATGGTCAGCAGATAACGTCCGTCGCCATCGGCCATGGCCAGCAACATGGCTCGAGCCTGTTCGTCAACAGGCAGTTCGCGCCCGGCATCTTGCTCGGCCTTTTCTATCAACTGTTCAAGTGCTGCATGATCCAGACGATTGAGAACGAATACCTGGGTGCGGGACAACAAAGCTGCATTGAGCTCAAACGATGGGTTCTCGGTGGTCGCGCCAATAAACACGATGGTGCCGTCTTCAACTACGGGTAAAAAGGCATCTTGCTGTGATTTATTGAAGCGATGGATCTCGTCCACAAACAGCAGAGTGCCTTGTCCATTGCGTTGGCGAATCCGCGCAGCTTCAAATATTTTGCGCAAGTCTTGTACACCGGAAAATATGGCCGACAGTTGCTCGAAATGTAGCTCTGTGTGCGCTGAAAGGATGCGCGCCAGCGTGGTTTTGCCGCAGCCGGGCGGCCCCCAAAGAATCATCGACGCCAGCCTTCCACTGTCGATCATTTTGCGAATGGGTGCGCCAGGGCCTACCAGGGCCTCCTGACCCACAATCTCGTCAATAGTGCGTGGGCGCAGGCGGTCTGGCAGCGGCTGGCTGGCAGAGGGCTTGGTATCTTGCTCGTGATCAAACAGGTCGGGCATTCAGCTGGTCGTCATCATTTACTCTACCGGAGCATTATTACTGAGCAGATCTTCATCGGCACTGCTGCGTCTTTCCTGCCGCATCTGTTCCTCAACTGCTTTATCAGGCTGGGTGTCAGCCCCTGCTTCAATCCCGGTTTCAAGCTCAGTAAGAAGCTTAGTTTCAAGTTCAGCTTTGGCGGCCGACTGCACTGTTTCAGACTCTGCGGGTTCTGTCTGCTTTGTGGTTATCTGTTTTTGCCGCCGCAAATTCACATTGTAAATAGGCTCCGGCATGATGATGCCCGCCTCATCAAACGCTTCCTTCACCCGTTGTTGCGCTTCGCTGCGGGTTTTCAGGAAGTCGCTTTCGCGCTGATCGATCCAGCCCAGGACTTTCAGAATGATGCTGGAATCACCCAGTTTCTGCACCAGGCACAACGCCGGGGGTGAGTCTAAAACGCCCGGCAATTCACCTACAATTTTGACTGCCAGAGCGCGCGGCAATGACAAATCAACTTCCGTATCCACGCCTACTTCGAATTCAAAACGACGCAGTGGATTGCGCGTGAAGTTGGTAATGGTGGCTTTGTAAACTTTTGCGTTGGGAATACGCAGATGATTGCCATCCAGGCTCATGAGTATGGTGGCGCGTGGAGTGAGCCTGAGTACTTTGCCCTCAATACCTTCAATGTTGATGTGGTCTTCACGTTGGAACGGCTGGCGCATGCTCAGCAACATGCTGGCAATGTAGTTTTCCACGGTATCTCGCGTGGCAAAACCTATGGCAAGGCCGACGATACCTACGGCGCCTAAAAGAGAACCCAGCAAAGCGGTGGCATCCAGCAACTTCAGCGCGATCACCACTCCGAACAGCAAAATGGCCAGCTGCAGCCCCTGGCGCAACATGTCCCGCACAAACCAGTTAATAGCCATGCGATCGAACAGTCGCTCAGCTTTGCCGAGCAGTCGTGCCAGGAAAATCGCCAGAGCAATGACTATCAATGCCAGCAGCAGTAAAGGTGCGTTGCCGGCCAGGTCTTTGAACTGGGTTTCGGCGCTACGCAGAGCAGCTTGCAGGCGGCTGGTTAATGTTCGGTCCCGGCTGATCTGGGTAATTACAGTGACAGCACCCGCAATCCGGCTGGCCAGTTCTTGCGCACTTTTCAGGGATTGGCTGTCATCTACCGTGCCAGACAACAATATGACACCCTGGTTTACATCAACGCTGACCGCGGTGAGCCCCGGCAGATTCGCATAAATTTCGGTCAAGCGTGTTTTGATCTGAGCATCACTGGGACGGTCAGCTTCATTCGTTTCGATAATCTCCGCCGCCGGCGAAGGCTTTGCTTCTGTTGCAGGTTCCGTGATGCCGGGAATGGATTGCGCCCAGGCCAACTGTTGCCAACAGAACAGCAGCAAGAAACCAAGACAGATGCGTCGGCCAGCAGAGGCCACGGAACATGTGTTGAATAGCCTCATTTGGCTGGGGAACCCCTGAGTTAGCGACGTACGCAGAACTGTACACTGAATAGTTCAGCTGGATCACACCAAACCTTCTCCACCTCGAAGCCGACGGAATTTGCCAGGACACTGAACTCATGCAAAGTATATTTGTTCGAATGCTCGGTGACTATGTATTCACCAGCACTGAATGCGAATGTTTTTCCTGCCACAGATACCTCTTGTTGGCCAAGACTGACCAAACGCATTTCAATACAACCCTGTTCTGGCAGGTACACTGCCTGGTGTTTAAATTTGTCCAAATCAAAATTCGCAGCAAACTCCTTGTTGAGGCGCTTAAGCAGGTTCAAGTTGAAAGCAGCGGTGACGCCGGAACGGTCGTTGTAGGCTCGCTCAAGCACGTCTTTATCCTTTTTAAGATCCACTCCGATCAGCAGCGCGCCTCCATCACCCGCCTCGTGATGCATGACACGCAACAAGTCACGCGCGGCTTCGCGATCAAAATTGCCAATGGTTGAGCCGGGAAAATAGATCAAATTCCTGAGTGGTGTGGGCTGCGGGTCCGGTAAAGGAAATGGCTGGGTAAAGTCAGCAGCGACCGGCAGAATATTCAACCACGGGAAGTCTTTTTTGAGCCCCTTGGCAGCTGCGAAAAGATGATCTCTGGAAATATCGACCGGTACATAGGCAGCCAGTCGATCCAGGGTTTTAAGCAATATGCGGATTTTCAGGCTGGAACCACTGCCAAATTCAATCAGGCTTGCGTGTGGCCCCACGCGCTGTGCAATCTCCTTTGCATTGCTGTGCATTATGTCCAGCTCAGTGCGCGTCAAATAGTACTCGGGAAGTTGAGTAATTTTTTCAAACAACTCGGATCCGGCGCGATCATAGAAAAACTTTGGATGTATCGATTTCCGGGCTTGCCCCAGGCTCAACAGGATTTCGGTGCATTCTTCAGCAGACGCTGTGTTCTGCTCAGAAGTATCCGCCATGGCCTGTTTTTTGCTTTGGTCGGCGCTTGAATTCATTGATTACTCACTCTGTTTTTAGCCAGACGGATACCCAGGAACTGCCAACGGGCGTCCGGATAGAAGAAACTGCGGTAGCTGGCGCGGATGTGGTCGCTGGCTGTTACACAGGAGCCGCCCCTTACAGTGATTTGGTTGCACATGAACTTGCCGTTATATTCGCCTACCGAACCCGGCAGAGGTGTAAAGCCGGGATAGGCTTGATAGGCGGAAGAGGTCCATTCCCAAACGTCACCAAACACCTGGCTATTGGATTCGTGGGCGGCTTCTGGCTGCCAGATCATGGATTCCTGGAAGTTGCCCGTGATTGATTGTTCGCAGGCAAATGTTTCCCACTCTGCTTCTGTTGGCAGACGTGCACCAGCCCAACGGGCAAAGGCATCAGCTTCGTAGTAACTCACATGTGCCACCGGGGCATGAATATCCAGTTCGCGCTGCCCGCCCAAAGTGAATTCACTTTCGAGGTCCTGGCTCCAATAAAGTGGTCGGTTCCAGCCACGCTCATTGATGCAGGCCCATCCATCAGACAGCCACAAGCTGGCGTCACCGTAGGCACCGCTGTGGATGAATTCCTTGTACTCTCCAGCCGTGATTAACCTTGATCCGATGGAATGCTCCGCTAGCAGCACCGCGTGACGTGGCGCTTCATTATCAAAAAAGAACTCTTTTTCACTGGCACCGATTTCCATGCGCCCGCCCGCGCGAGAAATGAATTGGTGGTCCGGGCAGCTACGTTGGGCCGGCTCACGCAAATGAGGATTAACGACGGGTTGCATGGGGTTGCAGGAAAACACCTGTTTGATGTCGGTCAGCAGCAGTTCCTGATGCTGTTGTTCGTGCTGAATACCGAGCGTCAGCAGTGGTTCAATGGCTTCATTAACGGGCTGCTTATTCAGCAAAACTTCTATTGACTCGTCGACATGCTGCCGATAGCGCATGATGTCTTTGACCAAAGGCCGCGTCAGTTGGCCTCGTTGGGCGCGGGGATGCATCTGGCCAACTGAGTTGTAATAGGAATTAAACAGGTAGTGATAATTCTCGTTGAATGAAACATAGCCCGGCGCGTAGGGCAACAAAATAAAGTTTTCGAAAAACCAACTGGTATGAGCCAGATGCCATTTGGTGGGACTGACATCCGGCATGGACTGGACGACAAAATCTTCGGGCTCGAGATATTGGCACAACTCCCGAGTTGTGGCGCGAACCGATTGATATTTTTGCGCCAGGAGCGCTGGGCCGAGTGGAGAAATTATTCGCTGCACTTGAGTTGTCATATTCAGAATGGACCTGAGTTTATCGAATTAAATTTCGTTGCTGGACGCTGTGCCAGAAGCAATCAGTCGAAAGCAATCAGTCAGAGGCTTTCGGGGTGGGGGTGATTGAATCGTGCACCCTTGTCCCAGGCAAGCCGCGAATTCCCATAAGCAGGAAGTCCACCGGCGTCTTTGAGCAATTTTGCCGTGTGCATCAGGTTCCAGGCTTGAAAAGTGGCATTTCGTTGGGTGAACTCACAGTCAAAGCCCACACGGTTCCCATCATCATCCTCATCGCCATAGGAAGGCCCGGGTCCAATGGTACCGATCCAGCCGGCGTCAGCTTGCGGAGGGATGGTGTAGCCAATATGGCCCAGAGCGTAGAGCGTGCTCATGCTGCAATGCTTAACGCCATCCTCATTACCCGTGACAACAACACCACCCGCGCGGCCATAGAAGCGGTATTGTCCTTTAGAGTTGGTTTCAGCGGAACGCGCGTACAGGCGTTCGATGACTTTGCGGCATTCGGAAGATACTTCCCCCAGCCAAATCGGTGTGCCGATGACCAGAATGTTGGCTGCAAATACCGACTTGCTGATAGCGGGCCAGTCATCCGTTTCAAAGCCATGCTCTGTCATGTCGGGATATACACCGGGAGCGATATCATGATCCACTGCACGATAAAGTTTTACCTTGCAGCCCGCCGACTCCATGACTTTCGATACCACATTCATCAGAGTTTCCGTATGGCTGGTTTTCGGTGTGGGGGTCAAAGTGCAATTGATAAAAACTGCAGACAGATCACTGTAATCAGGCGCTTTTTCGGCTGTGTTCTCAGTAGAGTTCATGGGGCTTCCTCAGATAATGTTGTGGGGCGAAGCCTGTGTGGCTGTCCATCTCTGTAAGGGTACCATCTGTTCGTCATCGGTTAGCAATATGAGCCACCTCAATAGACAACGCGGAATCAACAGAGGCATCCAAAGTGTCATCACTGTAGCGCATCAGCTTTTCCAAAGTTTCGCGCAACTCATTAAACTCGCGAGCTGCATGACTATTCTGTTTCGCGGATCGAGTATTCAGCACGTCCGCAATGGCCTGCGAGATTACACGCATGTTGTACTCAAGGATTTGAGCGTATTGCGGTGGGCGATTCGATTCCCGCTGCACATAAGCCTGCATGATTTTTTTCTGCCAGCCAACTTGCCTGGCCAACAATGGTTGTAACTGATCCAGCCATTGCCTGCGGTCTTCCAGCCACACGGCATCAAAGCGTTGCATGGCCTGGGCAACTTGCAGCAATCGGTCTTTCTGATCTGGTGACAGTCGCCCCAGTAAGCGCTCCAACAATCGCCCGAGATTTTTGGCATTTTCTTTGCTGTACTCCTCATCAGTGCGAGACAGGAACTCATCCTCAAACTCGACTTGCTGTTCTTCCATACTGACAATGAACTCACTGATCTGCTGGTCAGATATCGTTGCGCCAAATTCCAGTGCCAGCTTCAGCATGGATTGTTCAACGCGCTGGCTTGCCTGAAACAGTTCATCACTCCAGCTTTTAACCTGGTCTGCTGCAACCGGATGCTTCAGACCGGCCTCAAGCTGGTCGAGAATCTCCTGGTAACGCGCCAGCTCTTCCTGCCGGTGCCATTGCAATACTGGCATCAGCTGGTCGCGTAGCGATTCTTTTTGCTCGCCTGTCAGATCAACATAGCCATCCACCCACCAGGGAATCAGCCAATCCAGTCGATTGTAGGCGAACGAAGTTGTGCAACCGGCCAGAGTGATGATCGCCAGGAAAGTAAACACCAGTTTTGAAAGTGATTTCATGGCGAGGATTCTGACACAGGATGGTGCGCAAACATGTGAAATCAGCCCGTGTCGAGGCTTGCATCATGTTGTATTGCAGTGCCTAATAAACCTTCTGGCAGGCAATCAACGCTACTTAAATGCAAGCGCTTGGGCAACTACTTTACCGACCAAAGAGACAGGAGCATATAGTGGCTTTTATCATTTCCAAAGATCGTCTTCGTTTTGTACTCAATCGCTTTCGTGAACACCTTTGGGTCAAGCCACTGGTTGTCTGTCTGTTGTCCATCACTTCGATTTTTCTTGCAAAACTTGCCGACGACACTTCTCTTGCGACCCTCGTGCCGCAGATTGACCCAAATACCATCGAGATACTTTTATCCATCATGGCTTCCAGCATGCTCGTTATTGCCACCTTTTCGGTGGGGTCTATGGTGTCGGCATTTGCCTCGGCCAGCAGGACAGCTACCCCGCGTTCACTCACTCTGGTGGTGGCCGATGGCGAATCCCAGAATGCGCTCTCGACTTTCGTTGGGGCCTTTATTTTCAGCATCGTGGCGTTAACCGCAGTTTTGAATGGTTACTTCAAGCCAGCTGGTCTTTTTATCCTCTTTGGTCTCACAGTGTGCGTATTTGCTGTCGTAGTTCTCACGTTCCTGGGATGGGTTGACCAAATTGCTCGCCTTGGGCGCATGGGCTCGACCATCGACAAGGTTGAAAAGGCCGCCGCAGGCGCATTAAAGCGCAGGAAGAAGGCTTTAACTCTGGGAGGTGTGCTACTGGATTCTGCAGCTAAAGGGCATGCCGTGTTTGCCTCAAGCGTGGGTTACGTGCAGCAAATCGATGTCTCAGCACTGAACGCATGGGCGGAAAAGTCCGCCGCGCGGGTCGAAGTGGCGGCGCTGCCTGGTACCTTCGCCGCTCCTGATCGGGCACTTGCCTATGTGCGAATTGACCGTGATGAACATGAGGATACCGATTACCATCCAGTAGTTAAGGCATTCCAGATCGGAGGTGAGCGTTTGTTTGACGACGACCCCAGATTTGGCTTGGTGGTGCTATCGGAAATCGCCGGCCGGGCTTTGTCACCCGCAGTCAATGACCCGGGAACGGCAATTGACATTATTGGCACGCTGCAGCGGCTTTTTACACAATGGAGCAAGGTTGAAGAGAAGGCTGAAGGGAAGGCTGAAGGGAAGGGTGATGACCAGCCTGAGTTTGATCGCGTGGCAGTTCCTCAAATCTCCATCTGCGATATGTTCGACGATGCCTTCACCGCTATTGCCCGCGATGGTGCCGGTGTCGTGGAAGTTGCATCAAGGCTGCAAAAAGCCCTGCGTTCTTTGGCATCAATTGGTGATGAAGAAATGCAGCAGGCAGCAAAGCATCACTCCAAACTTGCCCTGGAGCGAGCCCGAATTGCGCTGGATTTGAAAGAGGACCTGGCCGTTGTTCAGGATGCGGCTTTAGTCCCCTGATCTCTAGCCACGCTCAAGCAGCCACTGACCTCCGCTTTAAGCAAAGTGGAAGTTATTATTAGCCCATTTTTCCGCGGCAGGTTGGTTAGTAGACCTGCCCCAATCTTTGTGAGAGATTGGCCAGCAACAAAAATAATTCTCCAAAATCCCCATGAAAACTGTAATGGAGAGATTGTGACAATAACGACAAACCGATTGAGTCTGATTTTACTTGCGTTTGTATATTCCCTGCTTGGCCATGTGCAGAACGCACGTGCTGCAAAGATTGTCATTGATGATTTCTCTGCTGCGCAGACGAGTCCCGGCGTGGTCGATGATCCGGGTATTCTGGGTGGAGAATGTGACCTGGCTTCCTTACATGACTGACTTCACCCCGACAGCCTCCACAGACATCGCAGATTTCATTGGTCGCTGGTGCGATGCCGACGGCGGCGAGCGGGCGAATTATCAGCTGTTTCTGACCGAGTTGTGCCAGTTGCTGGCCCTGCCCCAGCCCGACCCGGCCGGTGCCAACACCGAGCAGAATGCCTATGTGTTCGAGCGACGCGTGGATATCCACAACCCCGACGGCAGCAGTAATCGCGGCTTTATTGATTTATACAAACGCGGTTGTTTTGTGCTCGAAGCCAAGCAGACCGGCAAGCAGCTCGATAGCCAGGTGTGGGACAAGGCCATGCTGCGGGCGCAGAACCAGGCCGATCAATATGTGCGCGCCTTACCGGCGGATGAAGGGCGGCCACCCTTTATCGTGGTTACCGATGTGGGCCGATCCTTGGAGCTGTATGCCGAGTTCAGCCAGTCGGGTGGCAGCTATGTGCCTTTTCCCGACCCCGGCCATTACCGCATTCGGCTGGAAGATCTGACGGATGAGAACATTCAGCGCAGGCTATATTTGCTCTGGCATGATCCGCAGAAACTCGACCCCAGCAAGCTCGCGGCGCAGGTCACGCGCAAGATCAGCGCCAAGCTGGCTGAACTGGCCCGCAGCCTGGAACAGCAAGGCTATGACGTGGAACGGGTAGCGCATTTTCTGAAACGCTGTCTGTTTACCATGTTCAGTGAAGACGTGGACTTGTTGCCGCGTGGCAGCTTCACCCAGCTGTTGCAGCAACAACAAAAGAATCCGCAGCACTTTGTACCGGCGCTGTCGTCCTTGTGGGAATCGATGCGGGTGGGTGGTTACAGCCCGCTGCTTAACCACCAAATACGCGAATTCAACGGCGGTCTGTTTACCGGTGTCGATCCAATCCCGCTGAACGCGGATCAAATCCAGTTGCTTATCGATGCCTCCAAATCCGACTGGCGTTTTGTTGAGCCGGCCATTTTCGGCACCTTGCTGGAACGCGCGCTGGACCCACGCGAACGCCACAAGCTGGGGGCACACTTCACCCCGCGCGCTTATGTGGAACGGCTGGTCATGCCCACGCTGATCGAGCCGCTACGCGAGCAATGGCGCACGGTACAGGTGGTGGCGGAAACCTGGCTGCAGAAAGACAAGCCCGACAAGGCGGTGGAAGAACTGCGCCAATTCCATTACCAGTTATGCCAAACCCGCGTGCTCGACCCGGCCTGCGGCAGCGGTAATTTCCTTTACGTGGCGCTGGAACATATGAAGCGGTTGGAGGGCGAGGTGCTGAACCTGATCAGTGAACTCAGCGCCGGGCAGGGCAGTTTCAGCACCGAAGGTTTGACCGTAGACCCGCATCAGTTCCTCGGCCTGGAGCTGAATCCGCGCGCGGCCGCCATCGCCGAAATCGTGCTGTGGATTGGTTATCTGCAATGGCATTACCGCATACACGGCGCGCTGAATATTCCCGACCCGGTATTGCGCAACTTCCAGAACATCCAGCACCGCGATGCGCTGATTACTTACCAGCGCAAAGACCTGGTCTACGGCGAGGATGGCAAGCCCGTCACCTTGTGGGATGGCATCAGTTTTAAGCCCAGCCCCACCACCGGCGAATTGATACCCGATGAAACGCAGCGCATTCCGGTTTATGATTATGTGAAGCCTGCTAAAGCGGAATGGCCGGAGGCGGAATATATTGTGGGTAATCCGCCGTTTATTGGTGCGTCCACCATGCGCCGCGCGCTGGGTGATGGCTACGTGGATGCGGTGCGTAAAGTCTATAAAGGCGAAGTGCCGGATTCAGCCGATTTCGTGATGTATTGGTGGCATATCGCTGCGACCAAGATGCGTTTGGGGCAGGCCCGGCAGTTTGGTTTTATCACCACCAATAGTTTGCGCCAGACCTTTAACCGGCGGGTGCTGGAACCGCATCTGAACGATAAGAAGGAGCCGCTTTCGCTGGTGTTTGCCATTCCGGATCATCCCTGGGTGGATAGCAACGATGGTGCGGCGGTGCGGATTGCGATGACGGTGGGTGGGGCTGGTGAGCGGGCTGGGTTGCTAAGGCAGGTTGTTGAAGAGATTGAGGGCTCTGACGAATCACGTGAAGTGAATTTGAGTCAACGAGCTGGAAAAATATTTGCCGATCTGACTATTGGAGCCAATGTGTCGGGCGCTTCAAACCTAAGTTCTAATGGCACACTGTCTCAGGAAGGAGTGAAATTACATGGCAGTGGCTTTCTAGTAAGTTGGGAAGAAGCTACTGCTATTGGACTAGGTTTGGTTGAAGGTCTAGATCAACAAATCTCCCCTATCTTAGTGGGCGAGATGTTGCTCAAATGCCCCGTGACTTGGCTGTCATTGACCTCTATGGAATGAGCTTGGAAATTGTTCGAAGCCGATTTCCAGCTGTCTATCAGTGGTTGTACGAACGTGTCAAGCCAGAGAGAGATCAAAACAATCGTGCCAGCTATAAGGAAAACTGGTGGATTTTCGGTGAAGCGCGAAGGGACTGGAGGTTAATGGCCGGTGAGCTCTCAAAATTTGTGATTACAGTCAAAACTGCTAAACATAGAATATCACTACTGTCCGGTTAACTATTGAACAAATTCAGTTGGTTAGAATCCATGTCATCTTCCCAGACATGCTTGGTATCGAAAAAGTCCTTGTTTAAAGG
>JAWXBM010000173.1:0-6719 GCA_034440115.1 Lysobacterales bacterium
ATGCCGCAGGGTCTTGAAAGCTGCGCTTGCGGTCTGCTCAATGCTGAGCGACTGCAAACTGTTCCCTTCGCATTGGGGTTTGGCCGCCAACGTGTTGTAATGTGGGAGACACCCACAATACCAAGGTACTCATCAATCATGGATTGCAGCGTGGCAGGCTGGTTATTCAGCAGCGGTGTTATGCTGGCATCGGCGATGATACGGGCCAGCGATTGGCCCTTCACCTCAAACTCTTTGGTCATGACCTGATGCAAGGACCAGCCGGAGAGGATCGAAATCGACCCCGATACCAGGCCAAACAACAACACCACTACGATCAGGGTTTTTTTAAAGAGTTTCGACATCAGGAGCCCATGACTGCCAATCCTGGATGGTGATGTACTGTTCATTGGCGACGGAATTGAAGTACACCCGACTCAGGCCCTGGTTATTTTCCGGGCTGAACCCAAGTTCCTGTGCGATGCCCAGATCATAGTCAGACAGGCTGTTCATGGTCGCCGGAATCTGGCTGCGATCCAGATGATCACCCATACGCCGGAATACTTCGACCAGCACCCGCGCGTTGAGATAACCTTCGAGCCCCACAAAGCCAACCTTGGCAGAACCTGGCTCGCCCTGAGTGCCCTTCGCCAATTGACGATACTCGCGAACGGCGGGCAGATTACTGTCGCGATAATTAGGCACAACCTCTGAATTGATCAATCTGCTGGTGTAATCGGTATCGGACTGCTCGCCAGCCTGCAACAACAACTGCAACAGGCTTTCACTGTTGACGAAAGACACATTGGCTATCGGTACCTGCCAGCCAGAATTTCTGGCATCGCGAATCAAACCGGCTGCGGCTTCGTAGGCGGCAATGGATATCACAGCGGTGGCACCGGAGTTCTTCAATCTTTCCACTTGCGCCATGTAAGACTCACCCACTCTGGCGCCGCGCAAATAAGTGGTTTCCCCGGCAATGGCCAGTTGATGTCGGCGCAATGCCATGCGCACACCCATCCAACCACTGCGGCCATAAGCATCAATCTGATAGAACACCCCGATCTTGCGGTGACCGGCAGCGACGAGGTGGTCAACCAGTCCGGCTGTTTCCTGAGCATAGGTGGCGCGCAGATTGAACGCGAATCGGTTGTACGGAGGCAGGCGTTGCGTTTCGGCACCAGTGAAGGGAAAGAACAGATAGATGTGCCGGTCCTGGAACAGATCCAGCACCGGTAGTACTCGAGTCACGGTGGGTGTTCCAACATAGCCCAGTAAAGCCATGACTTCGTCATCATTGATCAGGGTCAGGGTATTGTCGATGGCAGGGTCGGGATTGTAACCATCGTCGTAGGCTTGCAGGCGGATAGTCCGGCCATTGATGCCGGTGGTTTGGTTGACGTGTTCAAAATACGCTGTGATACCGGCTTTCAGCTCTTGGCCCAAATCAGCCGAGGCTCCGCTGAACGCGCCTGACATGCCAATCAGAATTTCTTCACCACTCCCCTGGCTGTCAGGAATTGCCGCTGGATGTTGGGCCGTGAGCGATGCCTGTGCTTGTTCATCGGCTTGCAGCCTTGCAGTTATTCCGAGGGCAAGCGTCAACAGCAACGCTGAGCAAAGCCGCAATCTGCTGTAAGGCGCTGCACTCAAATCAGTTTGCGAGTATTTTTCAAGTGCGGCTTGCCCCGGATCGACAGGCTGATAAAGTCCAGTCCATGGAACTGGAAGTGCTGCACGTTCTCCGCAATATTCGCCAATATCCGCAAAGGAAGCTGCGACTCGTTTAACGAAGCTTCTGCTTTGGCAGAGTCAATCAGTTCTTCCATGTTGCTGTCAATCGAGGCAACGGCCATGTCCAGTTCCGCGAGTTCGCCTGCGGCGCGCAACTCCAGTCGCAACTCCTGGGTGCTGTTGGATGAAGGCCGATCGGCCGGGGCACCAGCCCTCCCGTTAAAATCGGCTTTACGGATTTCCATCAACGCCAGCATGGTTTCTTCAACCGCCAACTGCACACGATTGACCAGCGAAGCATCCCATTTCCGCTCGGTGGAAAACTTCCTGACAAAGTTCTGTATGTCGGGCAGGGCGCCGGTTTCCAACGTTGTTTAGAATGTGGCCTTTTTTCCCCTGCGTAAACTCAGCATGGCAACCAGCAGCAAGGTAATCATCGTTCCAGAAGTCATGCCATTACCCAGTATGGGTGTCAGCCATTCCGGCATCTGTTCATAGAAAATCGCCTTGAGCTGAAAACCTACTCCCAACCAGAATCCCATGCCGACGATAAAGCCTTTCTCATAGCTCAAACCGTCCTGCGCCACCATGCGCACTCCGTGCATGAACAGCAGCAGAATCAATACCAGAATATAGGCACCCACCACCGGCGGAGGGATGGACAATATCACTGCTGCCACTTTCGGAAAAAACGCCAGCAGCACCATGAACACGCCACAGAATATGCCCACCTTGCGTGAGGCTATACCAGTCATGTCGACTACCGAAATGCTGGTTGAACAGGTGGTATTGGGCATGGTGCCGGCCACGCCTGAGAGCAAGTTGCCCAAGCCATCGGCATACAAAGCACCTTGTACTGTACGGTAATCAACGGGCTTTTCAGTACGGTGCGAAATGCGTTGGACTGCAATGGCATCACCGAAAGTCTCTATGGCGCCCACTACGGTCACAATAATAAAAGCCGGTAACAACATCCAGAAGTCTGCACCAAAAGAAACATCAAAACCTGGCCAGCTCAGCTGCGGAATGCCAACCCAGGCAGCATCGTCAATCCGGCTGGTGTCTAATCCACCCAGAGCCGCGCTCATCAAAGTGCCCAGAATGATGCCCAGCAACGGCGCCCATAAGCGAATGCTCTTGGAGCCGAAGAACGACAGTACCAGTATGGAAACCAGGGTAACTGTAACCACCAGTGGTGCTTCGAATGGTCTTTACCCAGCGGTGCCCATACTGAACTGCCCGAAGGCAATCGGCATGACCGTGACAGCCAGCAGCATAATGGTGGTGCCACCTACCAGTGGGGTAATGATCTTGCGCAACAGACCCAGCCGGTTAGCCAGCAAAAACTGTATCAGCGATGAAGCCACGATCAGTGTCATCAACAGGCTCATGCCACCTGCTTCCAGCGCGCTGATGCCGACTGCTATGAATGCTCCGGATGTTCCCATCAACAGGATAAAACCAGCACCAAATCGCCACACCTTTCTGGCTCGCAGAATGGTGATCAGGCCGCTGATGAACAAAGCAAAAAATATCACGCCGCCTTCCATGCTAGCGGGCACATTGGCACCACGCAATACGATTGCTGGAGTTAACACAATTCCCGCTACGATCAGCAAGACGGTTTGTGCTGCCAGCAAAGTAGAGAGCAGGATGGGATGGCTTTCTTCAACGCTGTAGCGCAAGTCGATGCCTTGGGAATTGCTGGTCGGCTCATTCATGTCTGATTCTCTTCTGTTGTTATGCGTTTTTAGGTTCAAATCCGACCAGTACATCTGAACAATCACAGCCAATCAGCAAAATGCTGAACAGGCTGACCAGGGTTAACGGGCCTGGAGGATGAGCAGACCCGAATATTAGATCAGAATGGTGTGGCAATGCTGATATGGCGACACACGCATACTGCGCATTATCCATGGCTTGAATGGAGTCCTTTGATTTGGAAATTTTTGAACAGCTTCGTGAAGACAAACTCATCCTGCGCCCAACCGGCTGGCTGGATTCCACCAACAGCCAGGAGTTTGGTCAGCAATTGAATGCCAAGGCGGAGTCGGGAGTGGAGCACCTGGTGCTGGATTTCACCGATCTGGAATACATCAGCAGTGCCGGTTTGAGAACCTTGCTGGAAGCCGCAAGAATCATCAAGGCGCGCAATGCGAAACTGTCACTTTGCGCCCTGAATACCCAGGTTTGGGAAGTTTTTGATATCAGCGGCTTTTCAACTATTTTCTCGATTCATACCAGTGCAGATGCAATCAGCTGAGAATATGGGTGTAGCCCGGCTCACTGCCAGGTAGGGACTTGCAGCAACCCGCTAACATCGTCATCGGTGTCAATCAGCCGATCGGCTGGCCTACCTTTGTCCCAATCTGCTCGGTCCGGCGTTTTTCCCCGCTTCCATGTTGGCTGCACCAACGGGTGGACTGTCGCTGGTGTTCGGTATGACGCTGCTTACTGGCGTTTTCCAGGCAGCGTTTTCCCGAGTGTTACACCGGGCCAGGGCCTTGCTGCCGCCGGAAGTTACCGGTGTAATCGTGACCATGGTGGGCTTATCACTGGTGGGTCCCGGTGTGGGGAATCTATCCGGCGTGTTTACGGTTTGGGGTAAGGGCCCGTTGCGGCTCTACAGCGTCCTGGTCGGTATCCTTGCCGGCTACGTACTCGCCTATTTTTCTGTGGTGGCGAGAGCATATAGCCGTGCATCCCGGCAAGTGTATTTGTTCTGTTGGTCCAGGCGAAGAATGGGCTAATTTATGGGTATTCAGGGTAAAACTTCCCAGCGTTCATTGGGTTTGCCGTGTTGATCCTCGCGCATTTTACGATACTCAGGCAGTGTGCCGTTAAGCGCATACTCAATCGCCTCGCCCAGAGCAGTTGCGCTGTCCAGCCGGGAAACGAAAACATAATTTGCCCCGGCGGCATAGATCGTGTCGACATCAGCCAGGTTAACCGCGTTGGCGATGATCAGCGCTGTCGGGTTGATCTTGCGCACACTGGCTACCAGTTCGGCATTGTTTATCCCGCGCATGATGTCATCCGAAATCGTCGAAATAATGACCTTTGCCCGATCTACGCCAGCATGATGCAGTGTGTCTGGATTGGACAGGTCGCCGTACTCAACATGGGCGCCAAATTCGCGAATCTTGTCGTGCAGGTTGACGGCGAAATCCACCACAATCGTGTCTTTAAGTAGTGCCGGATCATCACGCGCAATATCATGTAGCAAGGACGAAGCAATTCGGTGGAAGCCCAGAATTGCCAAACGCCATTCACGCTGGTCTTCGCTGTCGGCTCGGGACGGACTCTTGAAACCGAGTTTGCGCAGAATGGGTGACATCAAAGCGTGGATGTCATAGGCACGATGATAAAACGGGCCAGTGGTGAGGGCGGTTAAAACAAAGGCAAGAATGATAGCTGTGGCCAGGTCGGGCGACAAATGGCCCAGCGTCAACCCCAGGAAAACTACCACCAGGCTGAACTCGGAGATTTGTGCCATGCGCACGGCAGTGACCTCGGCATTGCGACGATCAGTCCCGGTCCAGTACAGCAAGGGAAACAGGATCAACTGCCGGGCAATGATGGCAATCGCAGCAATGGCCAGGGCCAGCAGGAACACGCTGACTCCGCTGGGTGCTGGAATGGAAAGACCAAGCGAGACAAAGAACAGAACCAGAAAGAAATCCTTGACCACATTAACCTTGGTAATGATCTCGGTGGAATAGGGCAAGGTGGCGATGGTCGCACCCGCAATCAGAGCCGCCATGCCTGGGCTTACATTGATGTGGAAGTTGGTCCCAATTGTGGCCACAGTGATGGCGTCAAAAATGCCGCCCAGGAAAACAATGGAGAAACACCAGGCGATCGCTCCTACCAGAATGATTTCGGGCGATTTGGCAATCCAGCGAAAGGCCAGTGGAATGATATTACGGGAAATCAGTATAGCTATGCCTGCCAACAGACCGATGCCGCCAAAGGAAGCCAGGATGGCGAGTGGTTGTGGGTTTTCCAGGCTGGGCTGTAGCAGAATGATAACGATGGCCCAGAGGTCTTCCATCACCAGAATGCCGAGTGCCAAACGACCTGGCACCGTGTCGAGTTCAAACGCCTCCTGGAACAATTTGACTACCAGCAGAGTTGAAGAAACTGAAATGGCCAAACCGATATAAAGCGCGCCCATGTTTGGCTCAATGATTGAGGCAAAGCCGATCAGAGCCAGCAATTTGGCTGCGGCGAAGCCGAACAGGGCGATCAGCGGCACGCTGATCAAGCCTGAGGCAATAATCGTGCGGCCACTCTGCTTGATCTTACTCAGATCAATTTCCAAGCCGAGTACGAACAGCAGAAAAACAAAACCCAGTTGGGCAATGGTGTCGACATTCGCTGGATCCGTGACCAGCCCTAAGGCCAGCGGTCCGGCAATAATTCCGCCGAGAATGTAACCGGCAATGGGCGGAAACTTAATGCGCGCGAACAGGATGGCAAGAAGGCCGGAGAGAAACAGCGCAATGCCAATATCATGCACCAGCGGCGGTAGTGCACCGCCGGCAGCCAGTGCGACTGAGGGTGCTAACATCAGGCCGGTGACGCAGCCGAATTTGACAGCGGAAATTCCGCCACGAAATCTTGACCTGTTCATGAATTCTATCCGAATAAATTACTGGTCCTCAGAATATACAATTCCCGGCCAAAGCGCACTCCGGAATTATGGCGGTGCCGGTGTTTTGGGTGTTTTGGGGTCGGACCTGCCTATGCCGTTAAAAAATAAAGACTAAATCCTGATAAGTCGCAGAAAAGATTCTTTAGAACCGTTATTTCAAGGCTGAAATGCCGGTTCTAATTTAATCGGCGAACTTAACAAAGAAATCTGTTCAGTGAGTTTGGGATTGACGAATCAAGCACGTGTTCCTACTGAGTATTACGTAAAGCCACACATTCGGCATCAGCCTGCTGCGCTTCGCGCAAAAAACGTAATGCTGTGCTGTCCAGTTGACCTGCAGTCTCGTCTA
>JAWXBM010000174.1:0-3263 GCA_034440115.1 Lysobacterales bacterium
GGTCTATGGGCACAAAGCCATGACGGACCTGCCGGCAACAGCGCTCTGGCACAAGCCATTCGGTGCGCACACCGTGGCACTTGAGAAGCGTTATCATTTTGTTCCACGAGGTATTGCACTGGTGATTTGCTGTGCCAGTTTTCCCGCCTGGAACGCTTACCCGGCCATTATGGCCAACCTGGTTACCGGCAATCCGGTGGTACTTAAACCGCATCCCGGTGGCATTCTGCCGATGGCGATTTCCGTGCGTGCTCTGCGTGAAGTATTGCTGCGACACAACATCGATCCCAACCTGATCACCCTGGCCGCGGACACCCGCGATGCACCCATCGCCGGACAGTTTCTCGATCGTTCGGATGTGGGCATTGTGGACTTCACCGGCAGCCAGCGCTTTGGCTCCTGGCTGGAGCAGAACGTGCGCAACAAGCGTGTCTACACCGAAACCTCCGGTGTGAACTCGGTGGTGATCGAATCGACTAACGATCTCGATGGCATGGTGGATGCCATTGCCCACAGCCTGTGCCTGTTCTCGGCGCAGATGTGCACCTCGCCGCAGAATATCCACCTGCCGCGCCAGGGTATCGCCAGCGATCAAGGCCATATCAGCGCTGCCGAAGTAGCGGAGCGAATCGTTGCACGCGTGGAAGATCGGGCCTCGAATCCGGCCAAAGCCGCTGCGATTTGCGGCGCCTTACAGTCGGATGCCACGCTACAAATGCTGGCTGGTTTGCAGAAAAATGCTGAGTCGGCGGGCAAGGTCTTGCGCGCTTCAGGCCCTTACGAGCATCCCGATTACCCACAGGCTCGAACGGCGACCCCTTTGATTATTGAAGCCGCTGATCCCGGCCACGAAGCACTGTTGCAAGAACACTTTGGCCCCGCTTCATTCATTATCACGCACGACTCGGCTGAGGCGGCGTTGGCCAGTGCTGCTGCGGCTGCGCTACAGTGCGGAGCCATTGCTACGCACGTCTATTCCAGTGATAGGGCGTTTCAGGACAATGCTGAACAGGCTTTTGTTGCGGCGGGTGCATCAACCACGTTCAACCTCAGCGGACCGATGCCATTGAACTATGCTGCGGCCTACAGCGATTTACACGTGACCGGGCTCAACCCGGCCGGCAATGCCTGCCTCACCGATCTGGCGTTCGTCTGCGATCGTTTCCGCATGGTGCAGGCCCGTTGGCCACAGGGCAGTCGCTAAAAAGTTCTGCGTCTTGACGATAAACACAGCGTGCCGCGAAGGGCACGGGCCGACTTACCCTTTTTCAGGGATGTATGAAACAGGGATGTTTCATCCAAGGCCCCAGGGATGGGATCACGCCGGTCCCTGAAAAAGGCTAAGTCGGATCGCGCCCGTTGAGAATTAATGGCGCGGAATAACGGTTCGGCAGAGCTTAGTCCAGCTTGGTGCGCCGCAAACGCATACCCGCCGCCTCGCGGTCCCAGGTATCTGCGGTGATGCCCTCATCACGAATCTCGACCTTCTTGACCTTGTTGGTGGGCGTACGTGGCAGCTCCGGCAGAATGCGGAAGTAGCGCGGCACCATGTAATGTGGCATACGCGGCACCAGATATTCCGCCAATGACTTGGGATCAACCGTACAGCCTGGCTTGGCTACTACTGCCAGCAGAATTTCCTGATCACCATGCGGGCTGGGTAAGCCCACTACGGCAGCTTCTGCAACACCTTCAAAGCCGATAACTCCCGCTTCGACTTCAATGGATGAAACATTCTCACCGCGCCGCCGCACCGCATCTTTTTTACGGTCGATGAAGAAGAAGTTGCCCTCGGCGTCGCGCTTGACCAGGTCGCCGGTATGAAACCAGCCATTACGCCAGGCTTGTGCGGTGGCTTCGGGCTGGTTCAGATAACCCATATTGATGGTCCACGGCTGGTCGGTGCGAACAATCAGCTCGCCAGGCTCATTCGGACCGACTTCATAATCATGATCATCCACCACGCGACATTCACAACCGGCCCGTGGCTTACCCAGGCTGCCCGTCACCGGGCAATCGATTTCCGTGAGCAGCGGCCCCGAGAGCTCGGTCATATTGAAGCCCGACAAATAACTGAAACCAAAGCGTTTGGCCACGTTGATGGCTTGCTGATTGAGCATCAGCGTGATCATGCGCAGACTGTTGTCGGCATCGTCTGGGCGGGGAGGTGCCTTGTCCAAAAAACTGGCCATGGATCCGATCAGGCCTGAAGTCGTGGTAGCTCCTGTATCCCGTACCCGCTGCCAGAATTCATTCGTCTTAAAGCCGCCATACAGAGCAATCTTGCCTCGACTCGATAGCCCTGCCATCACCGGTGATACACCACCAACGTGAAACATCGGCAATTCAACCAGCATGCAATCTGCCGCGGTCATATAGCTGTAAGTCGACTTGCCCGTGCTCCACATATGTCCGTATGGGCACATTACCCCCTTGGATGGCCCGGTAGTGCCCGAGGTGAAAATCACCATCTGCAGATCCCAGATTTCCAGATCCGCTGGTTCATCCAGTGACCGACTGCTGGCTTGCAAATCCGTTTCGATCACCGGCACAGCATGCTGCTTCAGCACATCGGCTTGACCACCGATGCTGAAAATATTTTTCAAAGGAAGCTGATCAATCAGATCCAGGCGTTCCAGCAACTGCGGATGCAGAATCAGATGGCTGGCGGTGGATTCCACAATGGCATGCTGCAAAATTCCGCCGCGGTAATCCACATTCATCGGTACGAATACGGCGCCCAGGTAATTGAGCCCAAACCAGGCTCGCAGCATGGCCGGGCCGCTGGGTAGCCAGACCAGTACTTTATCGCCCCGAGTGACTCCGTGTTCGGCTAAAAACGCCGCCGCTTGACGGGTTTGCTGCAGCGTTTCAGCGCAAGTCCAGGTTTCGCCAGACTCAAATTGGAACTGAACGCGATCAGGGGTTTCAGCAGCATTGCGCTCTAGCAGGAAAGGTAAAACACAGTCTTCACGAGGAGGTTTTTCGGCACGCATCCAATAAGGGTGGGGTGTTTGATTCATAAGCGAGAGTTCACAGGACTTGTATAAGTAAGCTGATTTTTGATCAACGGCTCAGGTCCGTTGCAAATTGAGACATGATATGAGATCAAACCTTCGGTGTTAGCCGGAAGTAGTTGGCGCAAAGCCAGCTCCTTTTGCATAATCAGACTAGCAGCCTGTCGGACTTAACCGATCGTAGCGAGGGAAAGCCGATTTGAGGCAGATTTTTCGTTCTTTTGAGGTGAATAGCACGGCTATTTA
>JAWXBM010000175.1:0-26025 GCA_034440115.1 Lysobacterales bacterium
ACCAAGGAGAAGGGTTGATGAACAACATACTCCCGGCAGAAATCGCCCATTGGCTGATTCAGGCCAGCTACTTTGTAGCGGCGGTGCTGTTTATTTATGGCTTGAAAAAAATGAGTCATCCGCGCACCGCGCGCAGCGGCATTGTCTGGGCCGGTATCGGTATGGTGGTCGCTACCGTCATTACCTACCTCGAACCCGCGATGCACAACTATGTGCTCATGACCAGCGCCATCCTGCTGGGCGGCGTCATCGCCTGGTGGTCCGGTCGCAAGGTGGCCATGACCGATATGCCGCAGATGATCGCGCTGTACAACGGCATGGGTGGCGGCTCGGCTGCAGCCATTGCGGCAGTTGAGTTATTGCGTGTACTGAATGGTTCAGGTTTAACCCACGATGCCTTTGCAGCACGAGAGCTGGCTGTTATCGGCGCGTTGATCGGTACCATTGCTTTCTCCGGATCCTTGATCGCCTTTGCCAAACTGCAGGGCATCATGAAAAAGGTCTACCGCTTCCCGGGACAACAGATTTTCAATGCCGTGTTGTTCGTGGCGCTGATCGTTCTGGGCTTTATGCTGGCCCGTACCGAGTTCTCCAGCACCGAGTTCTATTTGTTCTTCGGCCTCGCCCTGCTGATCGGCGTGTTTATGACGGTGCCGATTGGTGGCGCCGATATGCCGGTGGTGATATCCCTGTACAACGCTTTGACTGGTCTGGCGGTTGGTCTGGAAGGCTTCGTATTGCAGAATCCGGCCATGATGATTGCCGGTATTGTGGTGGGTTCGGCTGGTACCTTGCTCACGCAGTTGATGGCCAGGGCCATGAACCGACCCATCAGCAACGTGTTGTTCTCCGGCTTTGGCACCGGTGATGACGGCGGTGGAAGCATGGAAGTCAGCGGCAGTATGAAAGCCATCAACGCCAGCGACGCAGCCATTACCATGGCCTATGCCGAAAAAGTCATCATCATTCCCGGTTACGGCATGGCCGTTGCCCAGGCCCAGCACAAAATCTGGGAACTGGTGCAGTTGCTGCAGAGCAAGGGCGTTAAAGTCAGTTTCGCCATCCATCCGGTGGCCGGTCGCATGCCTGGCCACATGAACGTGTTGCTGGCCGAGGCTGGCGTGCCTTATGACCTGATCTATGATCTGGAAGACATCAACAGTCAGTTCCCCACCACCGACGTCGCGCTGGTCATTGGTGCCAATGATGTGGTCAATCCGGCGGCGCGCAAGGACAAGTCCAGTCCCATTTACGGCATGCCGATTCTGGACGCCGACAAAGCCAAAAACGTAGTGATTATCAAGCGCGGCCAGGGTACCGGCTTCTCCGGCATCGAAAATCTGTTGTTCTTCGAAGAAAACACCCGCATGTGCTACGGCGATGCGCAGGATGTAGCGCAGAAGCTGATTGCCGGTGTCAAAGCGGTCTGAGCAATCTGACATGCAGGTTTCATGAGTTGAGGCCCCGGTATCGGAGCCCTTTACTTTGGACTCTTGAAATTAGTGTACTAGTGATGTATAACACCTTGACACAAGATCAGCCCAGGATAATCAACATGAAGCTTGCACGACTTTTGCCCCTGTTATTGATTTCTACCTTGGCCATTTCCGCCTGCGGTAAAGACGAAACCACTGATGCTGCTGCCGGCAGCAGTTCCAAAAATAACCTGTTGACTCTGGTACCAGCCAACACACCTTACCTCGGCGGTTCTCTGGCGCCAGTGCCCGATACCATCATTGACAGCTATCTGAAACGCTTTGAGCCTGCGCTAACCAGTCTGCAAGTTGAATTAAACAAGGCCAAATTGCAGAGAGAGGCCAATCCGGACGAATTGGCCGACGACCCGGCAGCGCGTATTGCACATGTCGTATTGCTGGAACTGGATGGCAAATTGAATCGCGCCGGGCTGGAAAGTCTGGGTTTCGATATCTCATCCCAGAGCGTGGTCTACGGCATGAGCGCGTTTCCGGTCGCGCGCATGAGCCTTTCTGACGCAGCCACTTTGCGCGCCACGGTGCAACGCGTTTTGGACAGCGCCGAGGTTAAAGTGCCGTCCCATGAGTTCCAGGGACAGTCCTATTGGCGCTTTATTCCTGAAATGCACGATTACGATGAAAACGGCGATGTGGTTATTGATGGCGACGAGAAAACTGACGATCCCGCCGATGCAATCGGATTTTATTTAGCCATCCTGGAAGATCACATGGTCCTGGGAATGCTTCCGGTATTTGCCGAATCATCCTTTTTGCCTGCATTGCTGGCATTGGAGAAGCCTGCTTCATCAAGCGCTGAAAGCACGCTGATGGATATCAATCGGAGATTTGCTTACACCCCGCATGGCTCAGGTGTAATCGACTTCCAGAAACTGGCCGATGAAATCACCAACCCGGACTCAATGGCTGGACAGTTTGTAAGTCGCTCCGGGCATGATTTGGCAGAGCTCAATACGGATCAGTGCCGCCAGGAAATCAACACCATCATCGCCCATACGCCTCGTGCCTATTCGGGCATCAAGGAATTCAGCGAAACGTTGGTGGGTAGCCAGATAGTTGTGGAAAACGAGTCCTCCCTGGCTGCTGAATTAGTCAAACTGGTTGCAGATGTGCCTGTCGCCAATGCCAAATCTTCTTTCCTGGCCGAATTTGCTCTGGGGATTAAGACCGGCCCTTTGCGTGATTTTCTGCGCAGCAAAACCACTGCCATCATTGAACAGCCATATCAGTGTGCAGTATTAGCGCAGGTGAATGAGCAGGCTCAAAATGCGAATGACCAACTGAACCAACCCCTGCCTCCATTGGTGAACAACCTGCTCGGCCTGAGGGTAGCCATCAGTCGTTTTGGTCGCGGCCAATCGGCCCCTGAATCGGCTGAGGGATTGATCGCATTGCATGTTACCCAACCGGAAATGCTGATTGGCATGGCGCAAATGCTGCTACCCAACCTGGCTGACCTGAATATGGCTGCTGGTGAGCCTGCCGTTCGGGTTCCCGCCGATATGATTCCCATGCCTGACCTGGTGCTGTACGCGGCGCAGAGTACATCAGCGATTGGTATTTCCGTCGGAGAAGGTGAGCAGAATGCACTGCTCGATTTTATCAACCAGGCAGGCAAGGCCAACGGTACATTCCTGTCGGTCAATTACGACATGGCCACCTACATGGATATAACCGGACAAATGGGCGCGGATGATTCCGTTGACGACAAGCATTTCAACGCCAGTAACATTGCGAAGCAATTTCAAGAAGTGCAAAAGCAGGTTATGGATCGCAGTGATACGCGCTTGAGCTTCACCAAGGATGGTTTTGTAATGGACTCGAAGTTGAGCTTCAAAAATCCCTGAAAGCCAGCAAGTCCAGGGAGCGTCACGGCAAAGCTGCCGTGAGGCTTTTTTCGCAGGTCAGAGTGATCTCGGCTTGATGGTTTAGCGCACACGAAGCCTGGAGATTCGCCCGCTGGCGGCAAGGGCATCCAATCCCGGGCCTTGGCCCTCGGCTTCCCTCGGCCCTCGGCTGCGTTTACGGGACCGGATGCCCTTGCCGTCAGCGTGCTTCCGATCGTTTAAGTTGCGTCAAACCCAGGTGGCGAACAGCCTCAATAACGAAAATGCTTGATCTTCTCGCCCTTCAAGCCCAACTCCGTCATCGCCTCGATGCCAATCTTCAAGTGCAGGCCGACCCAATCTTGGGTAACCTTCTTGTCCGATTCCTCGGTTTTCACACCATCCGGCGTGACCGGTACGTCCGATACCAGCAACAAAGCACCGCGTGAAATTTCGTTGGCATGGCCGACAATAAATAAAGTCGCGGTTTCCATATCGATGCCAATACAGGTCATGTCATGCAGCATCTGGTGGAAGTCTTCATCGTGCTCCCACACCCGCCGATTGGTGGTATAGATCACACCAGAACGGTAGTCGACGCCGTGTTCCAGAATCTTGTCGGAAACAAATTTGTGCAGTTTGAATGAGGGCAAGGCCGGCACATGCGGGTGGAAATAGTCGTCGCTGGTACCCTCACCACGAATGGCCGCAATGGGCAGGATAAAATGGCCAATTTCGGTGGATTTCTTCAAGCCGCCGCATTTACCCAGGAATAACACACCCTTGGGAGCTACGGCCGTCAACAGGTCCATGATGGTGGCTGCCTGGCTGGAACCCATGCCGAAGTTGATGATGGTCAGACCATCAGCATTCGTCGCCGCCTGCATGGCCCGGTCTTCACCGTAAATTTCGCAATCGAACTGCTCGGCAAACTGTTTAACGTAGTTACGAAAGTTGGTCAGCAGAATGTACTCGCCAAATTTGTCCAGTGGCATGCCGGTATAACGCGGCAACCAATTGCGGGTGATTTCAAGCTTGGTGAGCATAGCTAACTCCAAAGATGTTGCGCACGGCAGTTGTAAAGATGGTTGTGTGCGGCAGCTGATGCATTATTGCATGGAGGGGGCCGCCTTGCGGCCGATCAACCTCTCAATCGCGCGCACAGCGCGCTCCTACAGTCGATCTTCCGCAGAGGCTGATTGCAACACTTCCCTGGCCAAAGGCACGGTGATTTTGCGTTTGGCAGATAAGGCCGCTTGGCGCAGGGCCTCCAGCCTTTTCAGCAAAGCAGGCAGGTTGCGTGAACCGCGATTCAACAGATAGTTCTGCACATCTTCCGGCAACTGCATGTCATGGGCCGTGGCCCAGCGCTGCATGACTTCGGCTTTGCCTTGGTCATCCAGGGGGTGCAGTTGCAATCGCAAACCCCAGGCCAGGCGCGAGGCCAGATCAGGCAAACTGAAATTCAGCGCTGAAAGCGGCGTACTGCTGCTGGCCAGCAGGCTGCCGCCCTGCTCGCGCAGGTGGTTGAAGCAATGAAACAGGGCTTCTTCCCAACTCCTCTGGCCTGCACACAGGTCGATATCGTCCACGCAGACCAGGTCCATGTGGTCCAGGTCGGCCAGCCCTGCTGCGGCTTGTTCCGGTAAACGCCCGGGGGCGATATAAAAGGCTTGCCGATCCTGCTGGCTGGCGCGGTTGCAGGCCGCATTCAGCAAATGGGTTTTACCACTGCCGGCTGGCCCGCTGAGAAACAAACAATGCCCGCCGGAACTGGCCAGTTTTTGCATGGTATCAAGCACTGCGGCATTTTCACCGGTAACGAAATCTTCGAACCGATCCGGGCGACGCGCTTCCAGTGGCAAAAGTATCTGCTTGGGGATTTGCTTGGCATCAGGCATTCAGTTCTTGTTCTCTACCTGGAGCTCGGTTTGCTCGTCGACGGCCGTTGCTGCCTCCCCAGCACATACCTGAGGCGCATGAAACAAATGACTGGCACGGTATTGCCCATCGGCATAGCGCAGCAACACATTAAGCGCGGAAGCCACCGGCAGGGCCAACAGAATGCCGAGGAAGCCGAATAACTGCCCACCGGCCAGCACCGCGAAAATCACTGCTACAGGATGCAAACCCACCTTGTCGCCGACCAGATTGGGCGTCAGCACCATGCCTTCCAGGCTCTGTCCCACAACAAATACTGCCAGTACCAGCAAGGGGTGCACAAGATCCTGGAACTGGAAAAACGCGGCAAGCAAAGCAGCCACCACGCCCACCAGCGTGCCGAGATAAGGAACAATGCTCAGAACGCCGGCCAACATGCCGATGGCGAAGGCCAGGTCCAACCCGATGGCCCACAAGCCGAAGGTATAGATCAGTCCCAGCGACATCATTACCATGAACTGGCCGCGGATGAATGCCCCGAGAGTAACGTCGATTTCCCTGGCCAGGACGCTGACAGTGGGTTCAATTGCCGACGGTAACAACTTGCGAATACCGGCCACCATGTGATCCCAGTCGCGCAGCAGGTAAAACGTCACAACCGGCACCAGCACAAAATTCAACAGCCAGCTCACCACCACCTGGCCTCCGGCCGATACCGAGCCCAGCACATTGACGCCGGCACTGGCTAATTCACTCCAGTAGGTTTGCACCATCGTGGTGAGGCTGACTGCGTCCAGGTTCGGGAATTTCACTCCCAGTTCGCCTTCCACCCAGGGTATGGCCTTATCAGCAAACCAGGCCATTATCGCCGGCATACGCTCGATCAAATGCCGGATTTGCTCCAGGGTGTTGGGAATAACGATCAGCAGCAGGGCCAGAATCAGCAAGCTCATCAGCAGGAAAACAATGCTGACGGCCAGCCTACGGCCAAGCGTCCAACTGCGCAGCTTCACCTGTTGCAGCCGGTCGACCAGTGGATCGCCGAGGTAGGCCAGGCCAGCCGCCAAGGCAAATGGGGTGATTACCGGTGCCAGCCGGTAAACCAGCCACAACAGCACGACCAACAAAATCACTACCCACAGAATGCGTGCATCATTCCTCAACACTGTTCTCCTTGCTCGTCGGCACAGTTTTTTCAAGTGCCTGTCTTTGTCTGATTGCCTTCGCCGACCAGACCATCACATATTGCGCTCCAGACAGTACCGTAGTCACTGCCACAATAACGATCAGCCCGCTTATCCAGGGCCCGTCAAATCGGTGGAAAGCCAATGACAGCATGACACAGACCACCAGCACAATCTGGAACAGGGTGTTCCATTTGCTCAAGGTGCTGGGTGTGGCCTTGGTGATTTGCGCCACGTAGTTATGAAAGTACCAGGCACCGCAGATAATCAGCAGGTCACGGAATACCATCAGGGCCACCAGCCAGACCGGCAAATAACCCAGCCATGTCAGAGTGAGGCTGACGCTAACCAACATCAGCTTGTCAGCCAATGGATCCAGCACACCACCGAAATGGGTCATCCAGCCAAAACGACGTGCCAGATAGCCATCCAGCAAATCACTGATACCGGCACAAAAAGCCACCACAAAGGCGCTGCGATAGGAGCCGGTCAGCAACAGAAAGACAATGGGCCCTACCGACAACATGCGGAACAGTGTCAGGGTGTTGGGAAGTAAATTTAGTCTCATGGGCAGTCTCATGGGCAGTCTCATGGGCAGACTCATGGCAGTAGCTGATATTCCCCTTCTACTCCGGTTGGTGCCAGCGTTTTGCCAGACAACAAATATTGCTGCAAGTATTCAGGCGCAGCATTCAGAGCCAGTGAAAGACGAACTCGGCCGGCGCTGGCACTTTTCACCACCACGTTTTCGATTACGCTCAGGCCCTGCAAGTAGGCCAGGCAGCGAGTGTAGTCATCGCCATTGCCCAATTGCCTGACCAGGATTTCCACCTGCCACTCACCCTGCTCAGTGGCGGCAATCGAGCTGGCAGCAACAATCTGATCGATGGCAAGATTCAAACCCTGATCGAGCACGGTTTCCAGATCAGCACCGCGAAAGCGCTCCGACCAACGCAAACCTTCATAATCCAGGTTCATGCGCACATTCCATTCGGGGCCATCATGCAGTGCTGCAATCACCAGGGTTTCTGTAGGCCCAGTGTTGTTCAACTCATCGTTGTCCGGCTCGCTGCTGGTTAGCTCTTCGGTATAGCCACCCCACAACAACTGCACATCGGCTGCAAATTCACCGTTTTCATCAGCCTCGGGCCAGCGCAGCGGCATTCCTCTATCGTTGGCCAGGTCGGCCATACCGATCCAGGTATATTCCAGTTCAATCGGCATGATATTACGCCCCTGTCCAGCATCGACAATCGGCCAGACGGTTAGCGAATGACGCTCGGGGTTCCACCGCGGCAGTTGCAGTTCGCTGCGTAACTGATCCACCGCTTTGGGTGAAAAATTTGCCACCAGCAACAACTCTTCAACCTTGCTGCCATCCGGCAATATCAACGGGCGATTCTCATAGTAGAAAGCTACGACGATTTTACTGGCAGAAGACCAGGCAGAACTTACACCGGGGTAATCATCAAATTGGCGCAAGCCGGTCAATTTTCCCAGCACCTGCTGCAAGGCAGCACGCATACCTTTTTCCTGCTCGGCAGCCGACTGATCAGCCACGATGGCACGACCATTGTACAAATCCGCGTCCGCCACGGCCTGACCCCATGGCAAAAAAACCAGCAACAGCAGCCAGAGGCAACCGTGCTTCACAACCGCAGCTTTCATATCGCTGGCCCGCCTGGCTGCATTTCTCGCGGCATTTCTGGCCGCATTACTGGTTGCATATTGGGCATATTCTTATCCTGCCACCTGTACCGGGGAATAATCTTGACAGCGAATCGGCCAAATCAGGCCCCTCCACGCAAGGGTCGAATACGATAACATAGCAGGCTGTTTCACCTAAGCCCAATCCTGCCGACCAACCCTATTGGATTCTGCCTTGAACACGAGCCCGCCAACAAGCAAAACCGGCCTGTCCTATCGCGATGCCGGAGTAGACATAGACGCCGGCAATGAACTGGTAGAGCGCATCAAGCCCGCTGTAGCGCGGACCATGCGGCCTGAAGTACTCAATGGCCTGGGTGGCTTTGGTGCCTTGTTCCAACTGGACCTGCAACGCTGGCAACAGCCACTGCTGGTTTCCGGCACCGATGGCGTGGGCACCAAATTACTTTTGGCGCGCCAACTGGATCGGCACGACAGCATCGGCATCGACCTGGTGGCCATGTGTGTCAACGATATCCTCACCTCCGGTGCTGAGCCCTTGTTTTTCCTGGATTATTTTGCCACCGGCAAATTACAGCTGGAGGTCGCGGAAACGGTGATCAATGGTATTGCCGAAGGCTGCCGCTTATCCGGTTGCTCACTGATCGGTGGTGAGACCGCCGAAATGCCCGGTATGTACGGCGTGGGCGACTATGATCTGGCAGGTTTTTCGGTGGGCGTGGTGGAGCGCAGTGAATTACTGGATGGCAGCCGCATCAAGCCTGGCCATCGTTTGCTGGGCATGGCTTCCAGCGGGCCGCATTCCAATGGTTATTCGCTGATACGCAAGGTGCTGGAACGCAGTGGCTCAAGCCTGGATGAGGTTTTGACCCATGCCGATGGCTCTGCCGTGACGCTGGGCGATGCACTGATGGCGCCGACCACCCTGTATGTAAAACCGGTTTTAGCCATGCTGGCGAAGGACTCTAACGGCCACAATGGTGGTATTGATGGCCTGGCCCATATCACCGGCGGTGGATTAACCGAGAACATCATTCGCGTTATTCCCGACGATTGCGGCCTGTTGATCGATACCCGGGCATGGCCCAGGCCTGCCGTTTTCAGTTGGTTGCAGGAAAAAGGCGCAATTGCGGACCAGGAAATGCTGCGCACGTTTAATTGCGGCATTGGCATGGTCATGCTGGTTCGAGAAGAAGTCGCAGCCGGCCTGATCGAAGCATCGCGGGCCGCCGGCATTGCCTGCCACGATATCGGCAGCGTGGTCAGTCGCCAGCCGGGGCAACGGCCAGACCGGCGGCCCGAACGGCGAGTCGAGTATCTGCCAGGGTGAGTCATTGCCGGGTCACGGTGCTGATTTCCGGCTCGGGCAGCAATCTGCAAGCCCTGATCGATGCCCGTGACCGGGGTGAGTTCGATGCGGACCTGGTACACGTTATCAGTAACCGTGCCACTGCCTTTGGTTTACAACGTGCCGCCAAAGCCGGCCTTGCGAGCTCGGTATTACCGCACCAGGCTTTTAACAGCCGCGAGGAGTTCGACCAGGCTCTGGCAGCACTGATTGCCAGCCACAATCCTGATCTGGTGGTGCTGGCTGGTTTCATGCGAATTCTCGGGCCAGCCGTTATTGAGCGCTTTCAAAACAGGATAATCAACCTCCACCCTTCCCTGCTGCCGTTGTATCGCGGCACCGACACTTATCAGCGCGCTATTGCAGCCGGTGATCGTGAACACGGCGCCAGCATGCATTTTGTAACCGGGGAACTTGACGGCGGCCCGCTGATCTCACAAGTACGTATTCATGTTGCAGCAGATGATACAGCCGAAACTTTGGCAGCCCGGCTGGCGCCGCGTGAGCATGATCTGATCGTGGCAACTTCAAAACTTTTCTGCCAGCATGCGATTCACTGCCGTAATAATCAGGTTTATTCGGGTGATGCAGTTTTACAGCAAGCCTTGCGCCTGCAGCCCGATGGGAGTTTTCTTGAATAAATCGGTTCTTTTTCTGGCTCTTGTTCTGCTGCTGCCGGCCAAACTGCAGGCTAACGATTGGCAGGAATACAGCGCACGCTATTCCCTCTACCGCAACGGCAAGCTGGCGGGCAAGGCGGAGCTCAAGCTGCAGCAGGAAGGCGATTTATGGATCATGAGCACCGAAGGAAACGGCACGCATGGCCTGGCCAGATTGCTGCGTGCCCGCGACCTGGAGTATGTTGAAGGCCATTTCGAGGATGGGCGGTTCCGGCCATTGCGATTTGAGCATAAAGCGTCCGTGGCCGGAATCGGCAGTGAATGGACCGCCCTGTTCGACTGGCCTGCAGACACGGTCACCATTGATACGGACAAGAAACAGTATCAACTAGGATTGCAGGGCCAGGCGCTGGATGGTTTGTCTTTGAAACTGGAATTGCAACGTCGTTTGCGTGCCGGCGAAGACAATATGAACTTCATGCTGGTTGATGAAGATGAAATCAAGCAACAAGAGTTCAGGATTTTGCCCAAAGTCATGCTGGAGACCAGCCTCGGCTGCCTGGAAACCATCCCGGTAGAACGCATCCGCTCAGCGGAAAGTACGCGCTACACCCGCGCCTGGCATGCTCCGGCCCTGAATTACCTGACCGTGCGACTGGAGCACGGCAAAACCGATGGCGACCAGATGGAAATGCGCATTGCCGAACTGCAACTGGCCAATCAACCTTTTAAACCGGGTATGGGCTGCAGTGCCCACCAATAGGGCTAAGGAACCTAGGAATAATTATTCAGGGCTGAGCACGGTTGCCTATGCGGCGTATCCGTGCACCCAACTGGCTTAACTTTTCTTCGATATTCTCATAGCCGCGATCAATGTGATAAACCCGATCCACCAGAGTTTGGCCGTCCGCCACCAGCCCGGCCAGAACCAGGCTGGCTGAAGCGCGCAGATCGGTAGCCATGATCGGTGCACCGGTGAGTCTGGCAACACCTCGAATTATTGCAGTATTGCCCTTGAGCTGGATATTGGCACCGAGACGGCGCAATTCTTGGGCGTGCATAAAACGATTTTCAAACACGGTTTCGGTAATGGTGCCGGTGCCCTCAGCCACCGCATTCAGCGCGGTAAACTGCGCCTGCATATCGGTGGGGAAAGCCGGGTAAGGAGCGGTCGTGATATTGACCGCTTTAGGCCGACGACCGCCCATATCCAGTGCTACCCAATCTTCACCGGTACTGATGTCGCCGCCAGCTTCCTGTAACTTGTGCAGTACCGCATCCAGGTGTCGCGGATTGGCCCGGGTACAACGGACATGGCCGCCCGACATGGCGGCCGCCACCAAATAGGTGCCGGTTTCAATGCGATCCGGCAACACCGAGTAGTCAGCACCTGAAAGGTTATCTACGCCCTCGATTTCGATGGTATTGGTGCCCGCACCCGAAATACGTGCGCCCATGGCGATCAGAAAGTTGGCCAGATCCACCACTTCAGGCTCCTGCGCGGCATTTTCGATGACGGAATTGCCACGTGCCAGGGTAGCTGCCATCAACAGATTCTCGGTGCCGGTGACTGAAACGGTGTCCATCACCATGCGCGCGCCTTTCAACCGGTCGGCTTTGGCTTCGATGTTACCGTTCACCACGCTGACTTCCGCACCCAGTTGCTGCAACCCGCGCAGGTGCAGATCCACCGGCCTGGAGCCAATAGCGCAGCCACCAGGTAACGACACCTGTGCCCGGCCGTAACGGGCTACCAGTGGGCCCAGAACCAGGATAGAGGCACGCATGGTTTTGACCAGGTCGTAAGGCGCTTCAAAGTGATTTATGCCGCGCGGATCGATTTCCACCTGCATGCGTTCGCTCATGCCCAACGAGGCGCCCATGCGCCCGAGCAATTCCATGGTGGTGGTCACATCCTGCAAATGCGGAACATTGCTGATGCGCGAAGTATCGTCGCCCAGGATGCTGGCTACCAGAATGGGCAACACAGCATTTTTGGCACCGGAAATACCCACATCACCGTGCAACGGTATGCCACCGTCAATACAGATCCGTGCCATTTCAGTTGTGCTCGTCCGGCGTCAGGGTTTTCAGCCCCAGAGCGTGAATTTCATGCCCCATCAATGCGCCCAAAGTGGCGTAAACCATGCGATGGCGCTGCAGAGTGGATTTGCCGGAAAACTCAGCACTGACCACCAGCGCTTCAAAATGCGCACCATCGTCACCGCTGACTGAAATCGTAGCGTCCGTCAATCCGGCGTTAATCATTTGCTCTATTGTTGAGCTATCCATAGACTATGCTGCCTCTTGGTCCCATATTGCGGAAGCGGGCATCATAATGAAAACCAGCCAGCAAACAAGTTATTCTCATGACGAATCATAGTGGAAACAGGGCAATGGATTGCGAAATGAACCGGCCCGGACAGCGGCTTGAAGGCCGCATGGCAAAAAACAGCGCTCTTTAATGTTGATATCCCTGGTTCAACTGTTGGGTGGTTTCATCCTGCTGGTCTGGGGTGCCGACCGACTGGTCGCAGGTGCGTCAGCAACGGCGCGTAATTTTGGTGTTTCGCCCCTGATCATTGGCCTGACCATTGTGGCTTTCGGCACATCGTCACCGGAACTGGTGGTCTCAGCGGTTGCCGCTTATCAGGGCAAGCCCGGCCTGGCCGTTGGTAATGCGATTGGATCCAATATCGCCAACATCGGCGTGATTCTGGGCGTTACCGCGCTGATTTATCCATTGCGGGTTGAATCGCAAATCCTCAAACGTGAATATCCGCAGCTGATGCTGATTATGATTGTCTGTTTCATCATGGCAGCCAACCTGGAATTCAGCCGTCTGGAGGGCAACATCCTGCTGGTGGGCCTGGCTGCATTGGTGCTGTGGATGATACGGCTGGGTACACGCAAGGAGCCGAATGATCCGCTGGCCCAGGATTATGCTGATGAAATCCCCACTGATATGCCCACCCGTGCGGCGTTGCTGTGGATGGGAGTAGGCTTGATTATCCTGCCGTTGAGCTCACATTTCCTGGTATTGGGTTCCATCAGTATTGCTCGCACACTGGAAGTATCCGAAACTGTCATTGGCCTGACGATTGTTGCACTGGGTACCAGCCTGCCCGAACTCGCAGCCTCGCTGACCAGCGCCTTACGCAAGGAAGATGACCTGGCCATCGGTAATATCATTGGCTCGAACATGTTCAACATATTGGGCGTACTGGGCATTGCTGCATCCATCAAATCCGTCAGTTTTGAACGCTCCATACTCACGCAGGACATGCCGGTGATGTTCCTGTTCACGGTATTACTGTTTTTCATGGCTTATGGTATTCGCGGGCCAGGCAGGATCCGCCGTTCATCCGGTGTGCTGTTGCTCATTCTGTTTTTTGCGTACCAGGTACTGGTGTGGCAAACGGCGGAAAAAGTCGTGAGCGCCATTCCAAGCTGAAGAAATAAGGTTGCTTTATGAATACCAAAGCCATCCAGGCACTGGCCCGCGCCGTTATAGAAAGCGAAGCTGCAGCGATCAGCGCTTTAGCTGAGCGCATTGATGCGCAGTTCATTGCCGCCTGCGAAGCGATGCTGGCCTGCAAGGGACGCATCGTGGTCATCGGCATGGGCAAGTCCGGTCATGTGGGCAGCAAGATTGCCGCCACGCTGGCCAGCACCGGCACACCGGCCTTTTTCGTTCATCCGGCGGAAGCAGGCCATGGAGATATGGGCATGATCAAGGCCGAGGACGTGGTATTGCTGCTGTCCAACTCCGGCGAAACCGATGAACTGAACGCAATTTTGCCGCCACTGAAACGCCTGGGCGTGCCGTTGGTTGCCATGACCGGAAACCCAACGTCGACTTTGGCACGGCATGCGCACATGCATATCGATGTCAGCGTTGCCAAAGAAGCTTGCCCGTTAGGACTGGCGCCCACCTCCAGCACTACTGCAACCATGGTGATGGGCGATGCCCTGGCAGTGGCTCTGCTGGAAACACGCGGCTTTACCAAGGAAGACTTTGCCCGCTCGCACCCGGCCGGTGCGCTGGGGCGGCGCCTGTTACTGCATATCCGCGACATCATGCATAAAGGCGACGAAGTACCGCAGGTAAATGAGGCCGCCAACCTTAGTGAAACCATCGTCGAAGTGACGCGCAAACGTTTGGGCATGTGTGCCATCACCAACAACCAGCAGCAGGTTATCGGCGTGTTTACCGATGGCGACCTGCGCCGCGCGCTGAATTCAGCCATAGACCCCCACACCACACCCATCAGTAAGGTGATGACCAAAGGTGGCAAAAATATCAGCCCTGATGCTTTGGCCATCGAGGCCGTTCAGATGATGCAGGAATACCGCATTCAGGGCCTGCTGGTGGTGGATGCTGAGGGCAAACTGCAGGGCGCGCTCAACTTCCAGGACCTTTTGACGGCAGGAGTAGTCTGAGCCATGTCTGTTTCTATCAATGGGTCTGTTTCTATCAAGGGGTCTGTTACTCTCAATGGGTCGGTATATCTCAAGGATGTTCCAACTGCCGTGGTGGAAAAAGCGCAACAGGTTCGATTACTGGCACTGGATGTGGATGGCGTGATGACTGACGGCCGTTTGTATTTTGACCAGGCTGGGCAAGAAATGAAGGCCTTTTCCACCCGCGATGGCATGGGCATCAAGGCCCTGCAGCGTTGCGGTATTCAGGTCGCGCTGATTACCGGCCGCCAGTCACCCATGGTCAGCCAGCGCGCCCGGGAATTGGGTATAGAACTGGTTTTCCAGGGCTCGAATAACAAAGCCCAGGCTCTGCAAGCCCTGCTGGCCGCTACCGGCCTTGGAGCAGAACAGGTCTGTTATGCCGGTGATGACTGGATCGACTTACCGGTATTGAGCCTGGTGGGCTTTAGCGTTACCGTGGCTGATGCCGATCCTCTGATACGCCAAAATGTGGACTGGGTAACCACAGAAGCCGGTGGCATGGGTGCGGTGCGCGCCTTGTGTAACCTGATTCTGGCCGCCCAGGGCCAGATCGACCAGTTGATGCAGGAATACTCGCCCGCATGATCCATCGTAAAACCTGGCATGGAATTTTCGCGCTCGCAGTATTGGCCATAGCAACTGCATTGATCGTTCGCTCAGGCCGCGAGCCTGGCGGCCTGCCGCCTGCAGACCTGGATACAAGGCTGAGCTATGCCTTATGGGATTTCTCCGGCGTATTGCTGAACAAAGACGGCCAGGTGAATGTGCGTGTTGATGCCCCCATGTTGCGTAACAAAGCCGACAGTCAGGTCGGAACGGTGGAAAATCCGCGCTTGCGCATCATGCAGGATCAGGATGAGTGGTACATTAGCGCCGATTCAGCCATTATCACCGGCGACCGTGAATTTGTATCGCTGGTGGGTAGGGTCGATCTGGTGAACTACAACCTGGAAACCCACAAGCGGTTGAACATACAGACCCGCGACGTGATGTTGACCATTACACCCCGATTAGCCAGCACCGATGCATCCGTGAGTATTCAGCAGGATCAGGATGTACTCGATGCCGTTGGAATGAAACTCGACATGATCAACCAAAGTTATCAACTACTGAGCCAGGTACGCGCCCGCTATGCCACGCCTTACTAATTTCCTGATACTGTGCCTGGGCTGCGCCCTGATGCTGCCAGCCACAACAGCTCTGGCATTGAAAACCGACCGGCAAAAGCCCTTGCTGATCAACGCGGATGCCTCCGATGGCACCTTGGGGAATGGCAAAGCCAGCTTGCGCGGCAATGTAGAAATTCGCCAGGGCACGCTGCTGGTCAAGGCCGATCAGGCGGACTTAGAAAAGACTGATGGCAAAGTAAAAGAGGTATTGCTCATTGGCAAACCCGCCTTGCTGCAGCAGGAAATCGAGAACGAAGGCCTGGTAACAGCAACAGCCAACAGCATCACCTATCAGGTAGCCACCGGTATCGTCACCTTGACCGGCAATGCCGATGTGGATCACCCGCAGTACCAGATCTCTGGCGACTTATTGGTTTACGACATGAACCAGCAACATTTCCAGGGTAGCGGTGGTGACAGCAAAGGACGCATCCGCATCCAACTGGAACCCGAAGTGATGTCCACGCTTGAATCCAAGCCGGCAGCTACCGCCCCGGCGGACCAGCCCCAGGCCCATTCAGCTGCCGATGCTGCTGCTGATGCTGCTGCCGATGATGAAGCTGATGATGAAGCTGATGATGAAGCTGCCGGGAATTCTGCCGCAAGGGCCAGCAATGCTGCGGACTGAGGGGATCAGCAAGTCCTACGGCAGCAAGCACGTCGTCAGCAAAGTCACCATGAGCATCAAGCCCGGCAGAGTGGTGGGCTTGCTGGGGCCGAATGGTGCCGGCAAAACCACCTGCTTCTACATGATCGTCGGTCTCATCCCGGTAGACAGCGGCAACATCCTGGTAGATGACCATGACATCACCCATGAACCTGTGAATATCCGCAGCGGAATGGGCGTGGGTTATTTGCCTCAGGATGCCTCGATATTCCGCAAGTTGAGCGTGGCGGACAATATCATGGCGATACTGGAACTGCGTAAAGACCTCAACCGTGAAGGCCGCCAGGAGTCGCTGGTGTTGCTGATGGAAGACCTGGGTGTATCCCACCTGGCGGAACAATCGGGTATCAGCCTGTCCGGTGGTGAGCGCCGCCGGGTCGAAATCGCCCGGGCACTGGCCGCCCAACCGCGTTTTATACTGCTGGACGAGCCTTTCGCTGGCATTGACCCCATTTCCGTGCGTGAAATTCAGCATATCGTGCAGCATTTAACTGATCTGGGAATCGGCGTGTTGATTACCGATCACAATGTGCGCGAAACCCTCGGTATATGTGATTACGCTTATATCCTGGCTGATGGACACGTGCTCGCTTCAGGTGAGCCGGCCGAAATCATCGCCAACGACCGGGTTCGTGACGTTTACCTTGGCAAGGAATTCCGACTTTGATCTCAGCGGCTAGCTGAACAAATTGAATTAACTACAGGGAGTACGCTGCCCAGAGCGGATTTACCGCCCGGGCTTCAAAACAGCATGGCAGAACAGTCACTCCAACTCAGACTTTCGCAAAAGCTGGCCCTGTCGCCGCAGTTGCAGCAGGCCATCCGCTTGTTGCAGCTCAACCGCATCGAACTGCGCGAATACATCCAGGACGTACTGGAAACCAATCCCATCCTGGAACGCACAGAGGCCGAATCCAGCGACCCCATGGATCAGGCCGCGGGTTCCGAACAGGATTCGTCCAAGTCTGATGAAAGCGGCAAAGACCTTGACCTGGAACGCGACGACTGGGGTGAAGATGACTCATTCGATCAGCAATGGGGTGAATCATCCGGCGGTGGCGACAACTACTCAGGTGAGTCACAGATTGCCGACCAAAGTGATGGCAGCCTGCGTGAACACCTGTTGTGGCAAATCAACCTCAGTCATTTTTCGCAGAAAGATGCTGCCATCGCTGCGGCCATTGTGTTCGGGCTGGATGACGAAGGCTTCCTGCAGGACAGCCTGGAGGACATACGCTCTGGCCTGGCACCGGAAGTCCTGGTCGACATGGACGAAGTCCTCGCCGTGCTGCATCGCGTGCAACGCATGGAGCCGGTCGGTGTAGCCAGCCGCGATACCGCCGAATGCATCCGCGTACAGTTGGCCGCATTACCTGGCGACACACCCGGCCGCGAGCTGGCCATGCGGGTCGCACGGGATTTTCTCGACCTGGTTGCGCAACATGCCCTGGCAGAAATCCGCAAACACACAGGGGCCAAGGAAGACAAGCTGATTGAAGCACTGCAGTTGATCCAGTCGCTGGACCCCAGGCCCGGTTCACGCTATGACAATCGCCGCGATGAATATCTGGTGCCGGATGTGTACGCCACCCGTGTAGAGGACAACTGGCGGGTTACACTGAACCCTGAGAACGATCCGGGCTTGCGGCTGAACAAGTACTACATTGACTTGTTGCGCAAATCCGGCGGCAAGGACCGGGATTATCTCAGAGGGCGCATGCAGGAAGCGCGCTGGCTGATGTCCAGCCTGGAAATGCGCAACCGCACGCTGATCAATGTGTCGCAATGCATCGTCGACATGCAGCAGGACTTTCTGGAAAACGGCGAAATTGCCATGCGCCCGCTGGTTTTGCGTGAAGTGGCCGAACGGGTCAATGTGCACGAATCCACCGTGTCGCGGGCCACTACCCGCAAGTATATGCTCACGCCACGCGGGGTGTTCGAGCTGAAATATTTCTTTTCCAGCCATGTCACTACCGACCAGGGCCACCCGGTCAGCGCCACTGCGATCAAAGCCAGGCTGCAACTGTTGCTGGATAATGAGCCGGATTCACAACCCCTCAGCGACCAGGATCTGGCACAGATTCTGCGGGATTCCGGCATCCAGGTCGCGCGCCGCACCGTGGCCAAATATCGTGAATCGCTGGGCATAGGCTCCAGCGCCGATCGCCGCCGACAGCACCGCAGACGGTCGCGTTTACTGCAGACGGCAGCGAAACCTGGTTCAACCTGAACCAATGGGGACTAGGAAAGCCGCCACAGTGGGTATAACATTGCTCACGAAAATGTCGAAAATGATGATGAAATCGATCAGGCCGCCATATTTTGCTGGAAAAACCATGCAATCAAACCGCCTGAAAGTCCCTCTTATTCAGCAATACCATACGGACTTGATTAGACCGCTTGAATTCTTGTGGCCCGATCCTGTCTGAAGGAGACCAGTATGCAGCTCAATATCACCGGACACCACGTCGAACTGACTCCCGCCCTGAAGGCCTATGTCACGGAAAAAATGCAACGCATCAATCGCCATTTCGACAGTGTTATCTCCATGAATGTGATTTTGAGTGTTGAAAAGCTCCAGCACGGGGCCGAAGCGACTCTGCATACCGCTGGCAAATCATTGTTTGCCAATGCATCCGAGCTGGATATGTATGCCGCAATCGACGACCTGGTCGACAAGCTGGATAAGCAGGTCCGGCGTTTCAAGGACAAGCGCAGCGACCACACGGTTTCCCGCGACGACAAGCAAGCCTCACTAGGCTAACCATCAACCAAGTTTCCCACGGGCAATGCCCGTATGAGTATAGAACTAACATGTTAATCAGTGATCTGCTGAGCCCGGAAAGTATTCGCTGCGATGTACACAGCAGCAGCAAAAAGCGCCTGCTGGAAATCATCAGCGAAGAATTGGCGCGCAATAACGAAGATCTCAGTGCCCGTGAAATATTCGAGAGCCTGTGTGCGCGCGAACGCCTGGGCAGTACCGGTCTGGGCAAAGGTGTGGCCATTCCGCATGGCCGCATCAAAGGTAACCGGCCAATTCGGGCATCGTTCATCCGGCTGAAGAAGCCGCTGGCCTACGATGCGCTGGATGGCGAGCCTGTAGACCTGTTATTTGCCATGACGGTGCCGGAAAACTGCGGTGAAGATCATCTCAAGTTGCTGGCCCACATCGCCGAGTTGTTCAGTGACCCGGAATTGCTGCAGGATTTGCGTGATGCCGGCAATTCGGGTGATTTACTCAAGTTGTTATCGAGCAAACGATCCGCTAACAAAGCAAATACCCACCACTGAGCAGGGAATTCATCCGCTGATAGGGTAGTATCTTGCTCGTGACACGCGCCCTCACAGCCCTGACCCTGTTTGAAGAACTGGCAGATCGCCTGGATTTGCGCTGGGTGACTGCAGCGGCCGAAGCCGCCAGTTCTGCAGCCAATTGGCCAGAAATCTCTGCCAACGATCTCAGTTCACGACCCGCATTGGCTGGCTTTCTTAACCTGATTCATGCCAACCGCATCCAGGTGCTGGGTAATGAAGAGCTGGATTATCTGGATAAACTCAGCATTGAAGAGTGCCAACAAACCGTAAGCACCCTGCTGGACGCTTGTCCATTGGCTATTGTGGTGGGCGATAACCGTGCCATGCCCACCTCCATCATCGAGCGCGTGAGCCCGGCCTGCCGGGTAGCGCTGATGCAATCCAGCCTGCCCGCTTACGAACTGGTCAACTACCTGCAATATCATCTGTCCCGTGCCCTGGCGCGGCGAACGACTTTACATGGTGTGTTTATGGAAGTGTTCACCATCGGTGTACACATCATGGGTGACGCTGGCTGCGGCAAAAGCGAACTGGCGCTGGAACTGCTGACGCGCGGTCACCGGCTGATTGCCGATGACGCGCCGGAATTTACCCAGATCTCACCGGAAATCATCGACGGCGCCTGCCCCGCCGCACTGCAAGACTGTCTGGAAGTACGTGGTCTGGGCGTGCTCAACGTGCGGCAGATGTTTGGCGATGCCGCCATCAAACTGAATAAGTTCCTGCGCCTGATCATTCGGCTGGAATTGCCGGAGCAATCCGCCACCCGCGAAACGCATGATCGTTTGCGCGGTGATAGCAGCAGCCTGCGAGTGATTGAACTGGATATCCCCTGTATTACTTTACAAGTGCGTGCCGGGCGCAATCTCGCGGTCATGATCGAAGCGGCTGTGCGTGATTTCATGTTGCGTATGAAAGGCTACGATGCCGCGGCAGCTTTTGTGGAACGCCACGTCAAACTGTTGCAACAGGACAGCGGAGACTGGCGCGATTGAGCAGATCAAATTGAACAGGTCAGGTAAAAACCCTGCAGTAACAACTTCCTCCCCAAAGGAAACGGACACAGCGAGCAAGGGGCAAGGCAAACAACAATTGCTGGTCGTCAGCGGCATGTCAGGTGGCGGCAAGAGTACCGCCCTGCACGCGCTGGAAGACCTGGGTTTTTATTGTGTGGACAATCTGCCCGCGGCGCTGCTACCGGGTTTTTTTGAGCAGATCCGCAACCACCCCAGCCTGTATGCACGCGTGGCACTGGGCATAGATGCGCGCTCCCGCGGCACCGACCAGCAACGCCTGCCAGAACAATTGGAACAATTAGCTGCCAGCGGTTTACAGCCGCGTTTGTTATTCCTCAGCGCCGATACCCGCGTCATCATCAAGCGTTTCAGCGAAACCCGTCGGCGCCATCCGCTGACCTTTGATCAACATGCCCTGCCGGCTGCCATTGAGCAGGAAAAAGCCCTGCTGCAGCCGCTGCAGATTCGCGCTGACTGGGTGATCGATACCAGTGAGCTGAACATCCATCAGTTGCGACAGCAGGTCTGGAAGCACGTGGGCTCGGAACAATCCACCATGACCATCATGCTGGAGTCATTCGCCTACAAGAAAGGCCTGCCACAAGACGTGGATTTTGTATTCGATGTGCGGCACTGTCCGAACCCGCACTGGATCGATGAGTTACGCGGCCTGACCGGCCGCGACCAGGCCGTCAGGGAGTGGCTGGAGAATGAAGCTTCCGTTCAAGCCTTGCGCGACGACATTCTGGGTTTTCTGCAGCGTTGGCTGCCGGAAATCCGCGACAGTCAACGCAGCTATCTCACCATCGGTATCGGTTGCACCGGTGGCCGGCATCGCTCGGTTTATCTGGTGGAATGGCTGGCCAATGAATTACGCCGAAGTTTTGCTTCGGTTGAGGTTTATCACAGGGAATTAAACGGTCAATGAGTACTGAGCCTTCCAGCGAGATTGCAACCGGACTGGTCTTGGTCACACATGGCCAAATTGGTCAGTCCTTGCTGGATGTAGCCGAATTCATCCTGGCCCAGTCACTGGCGGAAGTAGGCTTTGTCTCCTTTCGACAGTCTGCCATGGAACATACCGGCGAAGCAGAAATCAAGCGCGCCATCAAGGCAGCCGACCAGGGCCAAGGCGTATTGGTCATGGCCGACATAGGCGGTGCCAGCCCATTCAATCAGGTCGCCAGCCTGCTGCCGGAATGTGGCGCTGAGCTGGTCACCGGGCTGAACCTGGCCATGCTGATTCGTGCCTGGAATTACCGCCAGCAAGCGGCCCACAGGCTGGCCATTCTGGCCGCCGAAGGCGCCATTCGTGATATCAGGGAGTACCAATCATGAGTATTTGGCAATGATCAGCAGCACCGTCACCATCATCAACAAGCTGGGCCTGCATGCGCGGGCAGCTTCCAAGCTGGTGAACTGTGCTTCCGGGTTTTCAGCCCAGGTGTGGATCAGCCGCGGTGAGCGCGAAATCAACGGTAAATCCATTATGGGTGTGCTTACCCTGGCAGCCGGTCGCGGCACAGAGCTGGGCTTGCGCGCTGCTGGCAGCGATGAAGCAGCGGCGATCGCTACTATTACTGCCCTGATTGAAGATTATTTCGGTGAAGGCGAATAGTGCAGTGGCAGTGATGGATCAAACAACATGACGCTGGCGCTGACAGGGCATGGTGTTTCGCGTGGCATTGCAATAGGCCAGGCGCATCTTGCTGAGCGCAATGAGCTGGAAATCGGCGAGTATCGCATTCTGGCCAACAATGTCGATGCCGAAGTCAGCCGTCTGCGCGACGCCTTGCGTACTGCCCGGGAGCAATTGGAACTGCTGTCCGACAGGGTAACCCGCAGCGCTGGAACGGCAGCCAGTGAAATGATCCAGACCCATATCCTGATGCTGACAGACTCTTCCATCGGCGATGCAGCCGAGCAGCGCATACGCGATGAATTGTGTAACGCGGAATGGGCTTTGCAATCCCAGTTGGAAACCATCCTGGCGGAATTTCGCCACATGGAAGACGAGTACATTCGCTCGCGTGGTGAGGACGTAGCCCAGGTCATACGCATGGTCCAAACCGAGCTGAGCAAGGCAGGCACTGATCGCTCCTTCGACAGCATTCCGGATCGCCTGGCCGATACCCTGGTGGTGACTACCGAGCTCACTCCGGGTGAACTGGCACTGTTACATGAGCGCGGCGTGGCCGGTATCGTGACCGAACACGGCAGCCCATACAGCCATGCCGCCATCCTCGCCAGCAGCCTGGGCATACCGGCCGTGTTTGGCGTGCGGCTGGCGCACAGCCTGCTCACCGAAGGTGAAACCTTGATACTGGACGGCCGTCTCGGTGTGGTCTATGCCGACCCGGACGATGCCTTCATCGAGCACTATCACGAGATCGAGCGCAGCACTTCGCGTTTTCGCAAATCGCTGGATGAAATACGCCGCAAACCGGCCCTGACCCTGGATGGCGAAGCCATATTGTTGCAGGCCAATGCCGAACGGGAAGACGAAATCCGCCTGGCCGCTGAGCTGGACTCGGATGGCGTGGGCCTGTATCGCACCGAGTTCCTGTTCATGCGCGGTGCAGCGCCGGATGAAGCAACCCAACTGCAGGAATACCTGGTTGCCATTGCAGCACTGGCTGGAAAACCGCTGACCATACGCACCTTGGACCTGGGTGCAGACAAGACCTCAGAGGCGCTGGATTTCAGTTTGCTACGCAGTTCCATGAACCCGGCCCTGGGTTTACGGGCGATACGCTTGTGCCTGCGTGACACCGACCTGTTCAAGACCCAACTGCGCGCCATTCTGCGTGCCAGCGCCGCCGGCAAAGTTCGTTGCCTGGTGCCCATGCTGACCAGTGTGCACGAAGTACGCATGGTCAAGACCCTGCTGGATGAAGCCCGCGCTGAGTTACAGATTCGCGGCCAGGCTTATGACCCCTTGATGCAACTGGGTGGCATGATTGAAGTGCCGGCCGCGGCGCTGGCGATTGAAGACCTGGGCTACCACCTGGATTTCCTTTCCATCGGCACCAATGATTTGCTGCAATACGCCCTGGCGGCCGACCGGGTGGATGAGCAGGTGGCGCACCTCTACGACCCATTGCATCCCGGCGTGGTGCGCCTGCTGCACTACATGTTTGCTGCCTGTACCGAAACACGCATGCCGGTCACCGTCTGCGGTGAACTGGCTGGCGACCGGCGTTATACCCGCTTGTTACTGGCGCTGGGACTGCGTTCTTTCAGCATGCATCCGGGCCGCTTGCTGGAAGTGAAACAGGTGATTCTGGAAACCCATGCCAATCGTGCGGCGGCGGCGCTGGCACACTGGTTGAATCTTGGTGCGCAGCGGCAGGATGTTTCCCTGCTGCGTTTGCTGGACCAGTCACAGAAATAATTTTCAGGAGTACCGCATGGCCGAGCAACTTCAGCAGGAGAAAACAGCGCGTCAGTTGCAACGCTTGTCCGAAGCGCTGGATTCCGGCGTTAAATATCGCGCCAGCCGCATGCTGAGCGGTTTGTCGGCCGCAGAGATCGGTGACTTGCTGGAATCCATGCCGCTGGCCAAACGCCTGGCCCTATGGGAACTGGTCGATCCGGAGCAGGACGGTGACGTCCTGGTCGAGGTTAACGACGAAGTCCGTGCCAGCCTGATCCGTGACATGACCCAGGAAGAGCTGATCGCGGCCGTTGATGAGCTGGACCTGGATGACCTGGCGGATATTTTCGACGATTTGCCTGAGGCGGTAACCAGCCGCGTGCTGCAGAGTATGGACCGGCAGGACCGCGAACGGCTGAATCGGGTGCTGTCTTACCCGGAAGATTCGGCCGGCGGACTGATGGACCCGGATGCGCTGACCATTCGTTCGGATGTAACCCTGGAAGTGGTATTGCGCTATTTGCGCACTCGCGGCGAGTTGCCGGAAGTGATTGACATCCTGTTCGTGGTGGATCGAAACGGCCGCTACATGGGCGGCTTACGGTTGGCAGATTTGCTCACCAGCGACCCGCAGTCAACCGTTGCCAGCCTGATGAACCTGGAGCTGCGCACCATTCCGGTAGATATGCCGGCCAGCCAGGTGGCGATTGAATTCGAACATCATGACCTGATTACCGCCCCGGTGGTCGACGAGTCCGGCCTGGTGCTCGGCACAGTCACCATCGATGACGTGGTCGATGTGATTCGTGATGAAGCCGAACATTCAGTTCTGACCCGGGCTGGCCTGGACGAAGAACATGATATGTTTGCGCCGGTGACGCAATCGGCCCGCCAGCGCTGGGTATGGCTGGGGGTTAACCTGATTACGGCACTGATGGCTGCCGGTGTGTTGTACATGTTCGAACCCACACTGGACCAGATCGTAGCCACCGCAGTGTTGTTTCCCATCGTTATGAGCATGGGCGGTATCGCTGGCACACAAACGCTGACCCTGATGGTACGCGGCATGGCCACCGGCCAGATCAGCGAGGCCAATACCCCGGCTTTGTTGCGCAAAGAGCTGGCCGTTGGCCTGCTGAATGGTCTGGTGTTTTCGGTGGTTGTGGGTGCTGTTGCAATAGTGTGGTATGGCCAACTCAAGCTGGGGCTGGTCATCGGCGTAGCGATCCTGATCAACCTGCTGGCCGGTGCGCTGGCCGGTGTATTGATACCCGGCATATTAAAACGCATGTCCATAGACCCGGCCCTGGCCGGCGGAGTGGTGCTGACCACGGTGACCGACGTGATCGGCATCATGGCTTTTGTGGGTCTGGCTTCGCTGTTGTTGCTGCAAGGCGCGTGAGTAGTTCGTCATGAGCCTGATAATGCATATCCTGCAGGAGCCCTTGCAGATCGATAACGCTGTGTTCAGCGGCAATGACCTGCGTACCCGGCAACTGGACCAGGCTATCAGGCTTGGTGGTCACCGCATCAGCCACGCTTTTTTGCGCAAGCCGGGTATGGCGGGCAACACCAACAGCTTTGCCAATCGCGATGAATTGCAGGGCCTGATCCTGCGCCACAAACCCGATGTCATCCTGGTGGCTTATTGGGAATTGCTGGCGCTGTTGCCGTTTGAATTAACTCAGTCGGTGGTGTTGGATTTTGTAGCGCCGCGTCCGCTGGAAGAATTGTTTGAGCAACCGCAGGCCGTGCAAGCCAATATGGCGCGTTTGCGCAATGCTCTGCAACGTTGTGATCTGGTGTTGTGTGGCAATGAAAAGCAGGCCGACCTGCTGATACCCCTGTTGCTTGAAGCGGGCCATGATCTGCGCAGCGGATTGCCGCTGCGGATTGTTCCATTGGGTGCCGACGTTGCCGAACCAGCCGCCAGCGAGCCCGGCCCCGAAGGCGCCACGCTGGTGATGGGTGGTGTTACCTGGCCGTGGC